>JANOQM010000079.1:0-49748 GCA_031422295.1 Rhodobacterales bacterium
CCGGGCACGGATGAAGGCGGTCAATTCGGGGTCAGTGTCGATCCGCGACGGACTGCCAACGCGGTGCGCCGCGCGGTGCGGGTCAATCGGGGGTAAGGTGTCTTGAACAGGGTCTTCAACAGGGCTTTGAAGGGGCTGTTCAAGACACCTTACCCCCGATTGACCCGCACCGCGCGGCGCACCGCGTTGGCAGTCCGTCGCGGATCGACACTGACCCCGAATTGACCGCCTTCATCCGTGCCCGGATCGACCGGCTGACCTTCAAGGAAATCGCCGCCGATATCGCCGCGCAATTCCCGCCCGAACGCCGCGCATCGGTGTCCGGTCTGCATCGCTGGTTTCACCGGCAAAAGCGGCACGGGGCGGGCCAATGACGCATCAACTCCCCGTCCTGCCTTACCCTAAACCCACGGCGCAAGTCGCACCCTATGTCGAGGCCCTTGGGTTCGACATGGCAATCACCTTCCTGTTGCAATTCGGCGGCGCTGAACTTTACATCGCCAAAGACCCGAAAAGCCGGGGCCAGCTCGAAGCGCTTGTTGGCGCAGATCGGGCCAAAGCGCTTGGCGCAATCGACCACCGCCTGCAACGCCGCGTCCCGCTGGCCAAACCGTGGCTGGCCGTCTGCTTTGCAACCCGTGGCATGGGCACAGCCGAAATCGCCAGAATGCTACGAACTTCCGACACAAGCGTCAGAAAGTGGTTGAAAACATGCTAAAAGTCGAATGGCACGAAGACGAGATCGAAGCGGCAATGCGGTAGGATAAAGTGCGGGTTCCGCCCCAGTCCCGAAAACCCCAATCGCAGGATGTTGGCAAACATCATCTGAACCCGCAAATGAGGCCCCGTTACCGGCTCAAATTGGCTGAACAGGGGGTATCAGAACAGTTGAACACTAACACTTACTTTTGCGGATGGGGCAGGGTAGGGTGCGTGATTTCACGCACCTTTCACTTAAAACCCGATCAATGCGTAGCCAATCATCACAAGGGCCGAAACAGTCGTGATTATTTTTGCGCCCTTGTAAACTGCACTTTTATCAATCTCATGGATAAGAGATGGGGTCGCTTTTATCATCAATAGGATGCGCGCTGCGCGACCAAACACCCGAACCTTCTCATCCCGCATTGAAAGTGCCAGAGTCCGATCTGCGGGGCCCAACGTGCGGTAGTTGGCCGAGAACCCCTTGGTATCATCAACAATCGCCAGAATATCTTGCTGCCAGTCTGCCTGCCCTTGGCCCTCTGTGATATCCACAAGGACAGGCATTGCCTCTGTCATCAAATCCAACGCTGCCTCGGGCATTTCCGCGAAGGCCTGTGTTTCAATCAGCTTACGGTTCTGCGCCACATCCGGGTGCGTGGCCCTGATTCCCAATGCCCCTTCTTCTAGGGCGCGGATCAGTCCCAAATTCTCTTCCGAAGCCGGCAATTCATCCGTCGCAATCTGGCGCACCAGCCCGGCATGAATGGCAGTAAAGTCCATTTCAATCCGCTGCGGATCATTTCCGTAACGAGCAAAAGTCCGGTGAAGTACTCGCGCCTCTCGCGACGTCATTTGAAGGCCGTTCCTAGTATCTATTAGGACGTCCTCAAGTGCATCCTGCGCCTGAGAAAGAGTAGCGCCAAGTAGGTCAGGTTTCGATATTGCTTGCGGCGAGAAAAAGAATTTCCCGGTATTCTGATTGAACTCGACTTTTTCGGCCAACAGGAGTTTTTCGGCGAGATGCTCCGTCCTAGCGTCCTCAATCTTGCTCGAGAGGTGGCCTGCGCCTTGCGTCCAACCGGAATCCGGAATAACGGCAATTCTCCGATAGAAACTCCAGTCAATTACCTTTCCTTCGACAAAAGCCTCATACCAATTGGACCAAAAACGCCAATCTTGGCCCGATTTCCAAAACGCTTCGGTTACAGAGGTGTATTCCAGTGGGTATATCAATATAGATCGGTTTTTGTTCGATTCGACAGTTTCATTATCCTCAGGATCTAGTAATTCGCCTTCATATATCGTGTCAGTTAGCCCATCTTTTGCATCGTGAGTTGAAACGAAAAGATCAAAATCATCAATCAAAGAGCTAGCGTCTGTTCCAGAGCACTGTGTTCGTCCGATTGATCGAATGACGCGATTAATCAATACGGCACGTTGGTCAGGTGGAGTCAAAAGGCTATTCAATAAAGAATCACACGATTCAACGACGCGTATCTGGTTGATTCGCTTTGGTTTTGGCTTTATGTTCTTGAGTTGGACAATTGTTTCCTTGATCCTAATATCAATCTCTGGATTAGGTTGAACCATCCAAGAAGATGATACAACTAAGGCACGCAAAACAGGAATTACAATTTCAGCTACTTCTGAGGCCTTCCAGTCGTCACCTATGTAGCCCTTTCTGAAATGCGGGGACAGCGCTTCAAGTCCACGAAAAGCTGCACGCCAGGCTAACTGCAAGCTAGCACTGCTGCCGAGTTCCCCGTTGATTAAGTCTTCGAGGTGTAAGCCATATGAATCAACTGTTTCACTTCTCGCCAAATCTGCACCCCGTTTTTTTACTGGCACAATCTGCACCGTCTTTCCTCACACGTCCACCCCCATCCCCCCTTGCAAAACCGCCCTTTTCCCCCCAATACCGGCCTCTGAAACCCCCATCAGGCCGCATCCCATGCCCGACCTCGCCCATATCCGCAATTTCTCGATCGTGGCCCATATCGACCACGGTAAATCCACCCTTGCCGACCGGCTGATCCAGGAAACCGGCACCGTCAAGGACCGGGATATGAAAGAGCAGATGCTTGATTCGATGGATATCGAGCGGGAGCGGGGGATTACCATCAAGGCCAACACGGTCCGCCTTGATTACACAGCGAAAAACGGCGAACACTATGTGTTGAACCTGATCGACACCCCCGGCCACGTCGACTTTGCCTACGAGGTGTCGCGGTCAATGCGCGCCGTCGAAGGCTCGCTTCTGGTGGTCGATGCATCGCAAGGGGTCGAGGCGCAGACCCTTGCCAATGTCTATCAGGCGCTGGATGCCGGGCATGAAATCGTCCCCGTCCTGAACAAGATCGACCTGCCCGCCGCCGAACCCGACCGCATCCGCCAGCAGATCGAAGACGTCATCGGGCTCGACGCGTCCAACGCCGTCCTGATTTCCGCCAAATCCGGCATCGGCATCCCGGATGTGCTCGAGGCTATCGTCCACCGCCTCCCCGCCCCTAAAGGCGACCGCGACGCGCCGCTCAAGGCGATGTTGGTCGACTCGTGGTACGACAGCTACCTCGGCGTCGTCGTGATGATCCGGGTGATCGACGGGGTCGTCCGTAAAGGGGATCGCGTGCGGATGATGCAGACCGACGCGGTCTATGGCATCGACACGCTGGCCGTGTTGAAACCGCAAATGGTGCCGATTGCCGAACTGGGGCCGGGCGAAATCGGCGTCCTCACCGCCAGCATCAAACAGGTCCGCGACACCCGCGTTGGCGATACGATCACCAGCGAACGCAAGGGCTGCGAGGTCGCTTTGCCCGGCTTCAAACCCGCGCAGCCCGTCGTGTTCTGCGGCCTGTTCCCGGTCGATGCGGCGCAATTCGAGGATCTGCGCGACTCCATCGAAAAACTCGCCCTGAACGATGCGTCTTTCTCCTATGAAATGGAAACCTCGGCGGCCTTGGGGTTTGGTTTTCGCTGCGGCTTCCTCGGGCTGTTGCATCTTGAGGTGATCCGCGACCGGATCGAGCGGGAGTATAATATCGACCTGATCACCACCGCCCCCTCGGTGGTGTATCACCTCTATATGAAAGACGGCACGGTGCGCGAATTGCACAACCCCGCCGACATGCCCGACCTCACACTCATCGACCACCTCGAAGAGCCGCGGATCAAGGCCACGATCCTGGTGCCCGACGATTACCTCGGCGATATCCTCAAACTCTGTCAGGACCGGCGCGGCGTGCAGCTTGACCTGACCTATGCCGGGTCCCGCGCCATGGTTGTTTACGACCTCCCCCTCAACGAAGTGGTGTTCGATTTCTATGATAGGCTGAAAAGTGTTACCAAAGGGTATGCATCGTTCGACTACCAACTCTCCGCCTATCAGGAGGATAATCTGGTCAAGATGTCGATCCTCGTGAACGACGAACCGGTCGACGCCCTGTCGATGATGGTCCACCGCGACCGGGCCGATATGCGGGGCAGGGCGATGGTGGAGAAACTGAAAGAGCTGATCCCGCGGCACATGTTCAAGATCCAGATCCAGGCGGCGATTGGCGGCAAGGTGATCGCGCGGGAGACTTTGTCGGCGCTGCGCAAGGACGTGACGGCGAAATGCTATGGCGGCGATGCGACGCGGAAACGCAAGCTGCTGGACAAGCAGAAGGCCGGGAAAAAGAAGATGCGGCAGTTCGGGAAGGTCGAGATTCCGCAGGAGGCGTTTATTTCGGCGTTGAAGATGGATGGGTGAATAAAATGACACTGTTAGAAGAAGTTGAAATCGGTTCTCGCAGAGTTGCTACTGATGGAATCACGATGAGCATCGGAGAGCTGTCTACATACTATCGTGATGGTGATTTAAATATTAACCCCGAGTTTCAGCGTGCATTCCGATGGACAATTGATAAGAAATCAAATCTAATTGAGTCCATTCTACTTTCAATTCCTATCCCATCAATTTTTGTATTCGAGAATGAAGATGGAACGTGGGAATTAGTAGACGGCCTTCAAAGACTTTCCACTATCTTTGAATTTATGGGGATTCTCCGAGAGCCCGACAAGAGTGCACGTCCACCATCATGCCTTATCGAAACGATTTACCTCCCTAATTTGAGCAATGCCGTTTGGGAGAGGTCTAAGCGAGTAGTCGGAATTTCAGAAAAGACGCAAGTGCCAATTGAATCGGCTCTACAACGTCGAATAAGAACTGCTAGAATACAAGTTGAAATTCTAAGGTTTACTAGCGACGTTGATACCAAATTTGATTTATTCCAAAGATTAAACAGAGGTGGAGAAACGGCTAATGCGCAAGAAGTCAGAAATAGTCTTTGCGTGATGGCTAGTGAATCTGGATTCAAAAAATTAAAGGCATATGCCTCAGACTCACTTTTTCAGGAACTATTTAAGATAACTGACACTGGGAAGGAGCAGCAGAAGCATATTGAGTATTTAATGCGTCTAGTTGTTCATACTTATTTTGACTTTGATACAAAAAAGGACTTGGAGTCATTCATCGACGATGGGATTAAGAAAGTCCTAACGGATGAAAAAAAATACCCTTGGAAAATCAAAATTAACAAAGCTCTTGAGCGCATCAATAGTGCCTGCGGGGATGTGGCGCTTCTCCCTCGACTTGGAGAAACTAGAACAGCAAATCGGGTAAGCCTTCGGCAGCTGGAAGCAATCGCCGTTGGGGTTTCTCGAAACATTGATGCGATTGAAAAAGTGAAAAACCCCGATGCTTTTCTAAAGAAAAAGATTGAGAGTTTTTGGGATCAGCCAGAGGTGGAAAAGATGTCAGCTGCGGGATTGAATAGTAGTGTTCGGCTTCAAAGAACCGTTCCATTTGGTCTGACTTGGTTTAGGCCATAGAACTGGTATGCGGTCTCACCTAACCAAGATGATGGAGTGGCGAACGCTAGAAATTGCGGAGATGAAGGCACTTCTGCCGCGGCAGTCTGATATGGGATTTGAATTATTTTGCCGAGGAGCTATGGTCCTGTGTTATGCTCACTGGGAAGGAGCATTTAATGATTGCCTGAAGGTAGTCGTAGGCACATTGAAGTCAGGGGACATTGACTTAAGTCGAGCACATCCCGGAATTTCCGCGCTATTTTTCTCCCGAGATATTGATTCTTTCCTGAATAGAAGGATCGAAGAAGATACTGTCGTTGAGCACTTAATTGCGTTTCACTTCCTGTGTCAGAAGTCGGTGAAGGGAGAGGTTGCAAATGCTCGTGCTGCCACGACGAGGTCAAATCTTAATTGGAATCGAATAGAAGTGGTATTTTCTATATTCGGATTCAGTTGGCCAAAGCTTCATTTGAAGAAGATATTCATTGAGCACAAGTTGTCGCGTCTACGTCATTCAATAGCACACGGCGAAGCTCCAAGATTGACTAGAGTTGTCGCGTTGCAGCAGTTAGACGAAACAAGCATATTGTTAGATGAGATAGCTGAATATTTCCATGCAGTATATAGTTCGATTTTGCTACCCCTCTCTGACCAGCCAAAGGTCAATAATTTGACCGTGCTACTTCCCGCCAAGTCTGCGACTGAAAGCACACCCTACACCAGCCCATAAACCCCGCCCCGCCCGCCGACCGCGACGATTACCACCACCAAACGGCCATCCTCGATCAGGTACACCACCCGCCAATCCCCCGCTTAATTGCGAGGGTTTCACCCACCCTCACATCCCCGCCTGCACCTGTGCCCCCTCAGCCGTAATCGCCTGCCCAGCGGACTGGATATCCTGCCCGGCACCCTTGACCGTCTCGCATCCGGCCAAAGCTACTATCACCAAAACCATCATCACACGTGTCATCGGTCACTCCTTTGGTTGATCCACAACCCCAACGCGCGGAACCCCGCCGACGTTCCACAGGCGATGCAACGGAACCGTCACCCATCGGCGTTATACTGACACAACCGCAATGATGGAGCCTGCCATGACCTACCTGCCACATGCCTTTCTGGCCGCGACGACGCTGTTGATCTTGGCCAGCATCATGACCTCAACCATGATCTAAAAATAACTCAACCGCCGCCACAAACTCGCGGGGTTTTTCAGCGTGCAGCCAGTGGCCCGCGTCGGGGATTTTGGCAAAGCGGGCGTGGGGGAACAGGGTGCGGATTTGGGCGCGGTGTTCGGGCAGCACATAGTCGGACTGCGCCCCGGTCAGGAACAAGACTGGCCCGGTGAACACGCTCGACACCGTAGGAAACCCCATGATCGCGGGCATATTCGCGGCCAGCGCATCCAGATTAAGGCGCCAGCGTTTCCCTGCCAGATCAAAGCTTTGCAGGAAAAACGCGGCGAGGACCGGATCATCCAGCCCCATCATCCCGGCGGCCTCGGCCCTGGTCGTCACCGCTGTCAAATCAACCCGGCGCATCGCCGCGATCTTGTCCAGCTGACTGTGGCCATAGGCGACCGGGGCGATGTCGGCCACGATCAGACGGCGCACCAGATCGGGCCGGGTCAGCGCCAGAATCATCGCCGCCTTGCCACCCATGGAATGGCCCAGAACATCGCATTGGCCCTGAATCATCCCGGCCAGATCATCAGCCATATCCGGATAAGTTTGCGAGCGATTCCAATCACTTGCGCCATGATTGCGCATATCCACAGCGACTACTGGGCGCGCCTCAGACAGGCGTTTGGCAATCACCCCCCAGTTCCGCGCCGACCCAAATAATCCGTGCGCAATCAACAGCTTGGGCCGATCCGTCGGGCCGTCATGGACAATCGTGTTCAACATGGCGCAACTCTACCTCTTGACAGGCCCAAAAGACCAGCCTCCCTTGCCGAAAACCCCCATCCATGGCATCCACCGCCGATGACACCCCAAGACCTAGAGCCTCAGATCGCTGAAATTCGATCCCTGCTGGAATCTCAGCTGCGGATCAAGGGGCGGAGTTTGGACCAGCAAATCGCACGTGCCGGTCGGCTTCTCCCGCGCAAAGTACGGGGCGAGGCGCTGTTTTTGGCGCAGGCTAACATGCTGATTCAAAATCCAAAATTGGCGCGGATGATCAATCAGGACCGGGTCGGTCAGGCGCATCGAACCGTCGCCGGATACTTGAATTCTATCGATCCCAAAGATCGGCGCAAAGGTCGCCTTCTGAACGTCGCGGGCATCATCGCATTCAACGGCCTTCTCATCGCGGGATTGGTCATCGCAATCTTGGTCTGGCGCGGTTTTGTGTAAGGTGGGTTTTAACCCACTCTTCAAGCTAACCTGCTGAAAGTAAGGTGGGTTTTAACCCACCTCTGCTACATCCCCGGATAAATCGGGAACCGCTCACACAGCGCAACAACCTCGGTCCGGACCTGCGCCTCGACCGCGTCATTGCCGTCCTCGCCGCTTGCGGCCAGCCCATCGACAACCTGCACGATCCAGCGGCCAATCTGGCGAAACTCCACTTCCGTAAAGCCGCGCGTGGTGCCGGCAGGGGTGCCCAAACGGACGCCACTGGTCACCGTCGGTTTCTCGGGATCGAACGGTATCCCATTCTTATTGCAGGTAATATAAGCGCGGCCCAATGCCTTTTCAGTCGCATTGCCCTTGACCCCTTTGGGGCGCAGATCGACCAGCATCAGGTGGCTGTCGGTGCCGCCGGTGACAATATCGATGCCCCCCTTCATCAGTTCATCGGCCAAGGCCCGCGCGTTCTTGATGACGTGGCGCTGATAGGATTTGAACTCGGGGCGCAACGCCTCGCCAAAGGCCACGGCTTTGGCGGCGATCACATGCATCAGTGGTCCACCCTGAATGCCCGGAAAAATCGCGGAATTGACTTTCTTTGCAATGGCTTCGTCATTGGTCAGGATCATCCCGCCGCGCGGACCGCGCAGGGTTTTATGGGTCGTTGTGGTCGCCACATGCGCATGCGGAAAGGGCGAAGGATACAGACCAGCGGCGACCAGCCCGGCAAAATGTGCCATATCTACCAATAAGATAGCACCCACGCTGTCAGCAATCGCCCGCATCCGGGGAAAGTCGATGATCCGCGGAATGGCCGATCCGCCAGCAATGATCATCTTGGGCTGATGTTCGGTCGCCAGACGCTGGACCTCGTCATAATCCAACAAGGAATCCTGCTGGCGGACCCCATATTGTTTAGCGTTAAACCATTTCCCGGATTGGTTCGGCTTGGCCCCATGGGTAAGGTGACCACCGGCATCCAAAGACATCCCAAGGATCGTGTCACCCGGGGTCAACAGCGCCTGAAACACGCCTTGATTGGCCTGCGATCCTGAATTTGGCTGCACATTGGCAAAGCCACATCCAAACAGCACACAGGCCCGCTCAATCGCCAAATTCTCTGCCACATCAACGAATTGGCAGCCGCCGTAATAGCGCTTACCGGGATATCCCTCGGCGTATTTATTGGTCATCACACCGCCCTGCGCCTCCATCACGGCGGCCGAGACGATGTTTTCGGACGCGATCAATTCGATCTCGTGCCGTTGACGCCCCAGCTCGGATGTCATGGCTGCAAACAGCGCAGGATCGCGGGTCACAAGACCTTCGGTGAAAAATCCATCGTCGCGGGTGGGAGCATTCATCGGCTAAAATCCTTGTACGGGGAAGGGATGCAACTTCATACCGCAAGCGACCCCGCGTCAAAAGGGCCAAAACGACGCGCTTGGCCTTGCCCGCGACCGCTTGCTTTCACAGTGATTTAGGCCGCATGTTACCCGCAGCAAGAGGACCGTGATGACCCGCAGCCGCATTCACTTTACCGCAAGCGAGGCCCCTGTTGCCCAGGAAGGGCTGGTCGTTCTGGCCGCCCGCTATGGCAATCTTCCGCTGGGTCAGGCCGAGGTGGTTGTGGCCTTGGGTGGCGACGGGTTCATGCTGCACACGTTGCATGCCACTGAAATGACGGGCATTCCGGTTTACGGCATGAACCGCGGCACAGTTGGTTTTTTGATGAATGCCTATGCTGCCGACGACCTGCCTGAGCGGCTGCAACAGGCCGAGGAAACCGTGATCAACCCCTTGGCGATGACCGCGACAACGGTTGGCGGGGATATTCATAAAGCGTTGGCAATCAACGAGGTGAGCCTGCTGCGCGCCGGGCCACAGGCGGCGAAACTGCGCATTACGGTCGATGGTACATTGCGGATGAATGAACTGGTCTGCGATGGCGCCTTGGTCGCAACCCCTGCCGGATCAACAGCTTACAACTATTCCGCGCATGGCCCGATCCTGCCCATCGGCACCGATGTGTTGGCCCTGACGGCCATGGCCGCCTTTCGCCCCCGGCGCTGGCGCGGCGCCTTGCTGCCCAAGAACGCTGTGGTCCGGTTTGATGTGATCGAGGCCGACAAGCGCCCGGTGATGGCCGATGCCGATTCCCGGTCCGTGCGCGATGTGCTCAGTGTCGAGATCAGAAGCGAGCCAAAGGTGCAGCACCGGCTTTTGTTTGATACCGGGCATGGCCTGGACGAGCGGTTGCAGCAAGAGCAGTTTTCTTAATTCGCCAGGCGCGAAAACAGGATCATTTCGGGCCGGTATTCGAAGTGCATCCCGTCAAAATGGTTCCATTTCCCGCCCCAGATAAAGCCATATTGTTCAAACACCCGCACTAAATTTTCTGGGATTTTATTATCATAATCAGTTACTTGCCCCTCGGCTGCGCCGGTCCAGCGCCAGTAGCCACCCAATTCGGTACTGATATCAAAAGCTGCGCCAAAGCTGTGGCTGGACAGCCGGTCCGTACCTGCGATGACCCGCCAGTTGAAACTGCCGCCGGCATTTTCAGAATACGGATCAAAATTCGGCGCCATCCCTTGGATCATCCTCAGGGCGACAGATAGTTGTGTCGCAACGCAGTGCTTTGTAGTCATCGCAAAACTGGTTTGCAGGTTTGGACCGGAGTAGGCCACAGTCACAAGGCTGGCCCGTGCGGCGGCTTCTGTGTCGCCATATAACGCCCGAAACAGCGCGTCGTTGCGAATGCGGCCGGGGTCGGTCCACGGGGTTAAGCGGCGGGTCAGGTCAAAATCCAGCGGGTAGACATAAGTGAACATATCCCCAATTGTGGCTGCATTCAGCCGCTCGGCGGGGCTGATCGTACGGGCCGGAACAAAGGGAATCACACGCCCCTCGGCTGTCCGAAATAGGCCCGCAACCCGGTCCAGATCGGACCCCGGATAGGCCGTCTCAAGCGCGGTTTCCATTGGGTCGCCGCCGCTGGGCAGGGGTAGCGCGCTGAAATCCACCGCCACGCAATCTGCCAGCCCGGGCATTGCCAACAACCCGGCTAACAGCCCAAAAACCAGCGCGCGCATCGGCAAACTCCTTTGGTTCAAATGGTTATGGGGCAGTCTTAACATGACTCCCGCCGTGCACCCAAGACGAAACACCCCGGCGCTATTGCATAGCTGCGCCGCGCCATCCCCTAGCCGCCGCGCGATATTGGTTCCTGACCTGACCAATGGCCAGATCGGCCCATCGACCCCGCGCCCAAGCTGCCAAGGCCAAAGCGTCCGACGGGTCGGGTGGTTCATCCCGGCGGTCACCAATCGCCCAATACCGGAGCATAAGACATGACATTTAACCGAATTCTGACCAGCGCCACACTCGCGCTTTTGATCGTTTGCGCCGCCCCGGTTCAGGCCGACGGCAACCGGGTCAATCTGCAACAATACGGCGTTGATAACGGCCTGGGTGCCGCGCAGCAGGGCTATTTAAACCGGTTGTCCGTCACGCAGGACGGCTGGGCCAATACTGCGATTTCCACCCAGGACGGGTCGCGCAACCGGACGGTTTTGGGCCAGACCGGGTATAACAACAACATCGTCTCAACGCAGGCCGGGCGCTGCAATGTGACCGGGATTGCGCAGTTTGGCCGTAATAATTCTGTCGATGCAGCCCAGAACGGGGCCTGTAATGCGCTGGGTGTGATCCAGACCGGAACGGGTAACCGGGCAATTGCCCGGCAAAACGGCAGCGGCAATATTGCCGTGATCGTGCAGGACTGATCCGCCTATGGGGCCAGTCCGACTGGCCCCATTATTCCCTTTTGGACAAGGAGTTATAAGATGCTTCCGCTTACAATATTGCCACTTGGCATATTCGTTCTGGCCCTGGCCGCCTGCGGCATCGCCGGGACATCCGGCCTGCCAAATGGGCGCAGCAGTGCCGAAATGCCTGCCCTGACCTGTTCCTTGGCCGTGACCGAACGCGGCGGCCAGTTGCAGATGACAGGGCAGCTGCGGGCCGCCCGGCCGGTGTCTGGCCGTTATGCCCTCACTATTGCCCAAACCGGGCGAACCGGGCAAAACCTGATCGACCAATCGGGTGATTTTCAGGCCCGCGCTGGCGAAACCGTAACTTTGGGGTCCGCAAACATATCTGGGTCTATGGCCGGTTTCGCGGCCACTTTGACGGTTGAATATGCACAGGGCACCCTGGACTGCCCGATCACGCTGTCCTGACCACAAACCCATAGGATAAAAGGAGAATGCTGCCATGCTTCGCCCCCTATTACGCGCGGCCGTTCTGGCCGTTCTGGCCGGAACAGCCGGTCCGGCAATTGCGGAGAATGTGATTTCGCTATCTTTGACCCCGCGCAACACCCAAGAGGCTGATCTGTTGCGCCTTGGTCTGGCGCTATATGCGATCAATCGCCAGACTAGGGACGGGGCCATGATCGACCAGACCGGGCACAACAATTCCGCTGGCATCACCCAAGGCGACCCCGGCAGTTTTGCCCTGATCCAACAGCGTGGGCGTGACCATTTTGCGACGTTGGAGCAACCGGGCACTGCGGGGGCCTATGCCATATTTCAGTCCGGCAAAGGTGCAGTCGCACAGGTCGGGGACGGCAAGGCGGGTGTGCTGATCCAGTTCGGCTGGTAGCCGGGCTTGCGTGCCGCATTCCAACGCATTAAACGCCGACCCGATGACACCCCATCCGCCCAAGACCCACCCCAACGGCACGCCTTGGCGCAACTTTTATGGCCGGATCCGGGGCAAGACGATCCGCGCCTCGCAATTTACCTATCTGGATGAGGATCTGGGGCCATTGTCCCCCGGTCCAACCTCGTGGGAGGAGAACCCGGACCGCCTGCCGCTGGACCTGACCGCCCGTTTTGGCAGCCGCCCGGTCTGGCTTGAGATTGGTTTTGGCGGTGGTGAGCATATGGTCCATATGGCCGCCACCCATCCGGACATGGCGATTATCGGCTGCGAGCCGTTCATCAATGGCGTCGCGATGCTGCTGGGGCGCATCCGCACTGCGGGCGTGACCAATCTGGCCGTTTATCCCGATGATGTCCGGCATTTGTTTGATGTGCTGCCTGCAGGGTCGATCCAGAAGGCATTCCTGAATTATCCCGACCCATGGCCAAAAAACCGCCACCACCGCCGCCGTTTTGTGACGCAGGATCATTTGCTGGGGCTGGCGCAAGTGATGGCCAAGGGTGCCGAGTTTCGGGTGGCCACGGATATTGCGGACTATGTCCGCCAGACATTGGACGAAGTTCCCAAGGCCGGGTTTGCACGCGTCGATACGGATATTCATCGCGCATGGCCGGACTGGATTTCGACCCGGTACGAAGTGAAAGCCCTACGTGAAGGCCGGGTCCCGCATTACATGACGTTTCATCGGCGGTAAGGCAGCAGCCTCCGGCGGAGGTATTTGGGCAACTCCGAAAATCAAGCGTGTGGACCCTTTTGACCGGCTCGGTTAAGAGCCTTGCGAACGCCAAATGTGAGGTTGATATGTCCGGTCATGGCCCTTCAATTCCGATGACATCCCGCAAGGGATTGCCGCTGACGGGCGTGGCGCATGTCCCGGGAGACAAGTCGATTTCGCACCGGTCGTTGATCCTTGGCGCTCTGGCGGTGGGCGAAACCCGGATCGAAGGGCTGCTGCTGGGCGAGGATGTGCTGGATACCGCCCGCGCGATGCGCGCTTTTGGAGCCGAGGTTGTGGATCATGGCGCAGGCCGCTGGTCCGTGTTTGGTGTGGGTGTCGGCGGCTTTGCTGAACCCAAGGGCGTGATTGATTGCGGCAATTCCGGCACGGGTGTGCGTCTGATCATGGGCACGATGGCGACCAGTCCGATCACCGCCACCTTTACCGGCGATGCGTCGCTGAATGGCCGCCCTATGGGCCGCGTCACCGATCCGCTGGCGTTGTTCGGGGCGCGGGCTTATGGCCGTCAGGGCGGCCGATTGCCGATGACCATTGTCGGGGCGGCTGACCCTGTCCCGGTCCGCTATGTTGTGCCGGTTCCGTCGGCGCAGGTGAAATCGGCCGTGCTGTTTGCCGGACTGAATGCCCCCGGCCAGACCGTGGTCATCGAGAACGAAGCGACCCGCGACCATACCGAGCGGATGCTGGCGGGGTTTGGCGCCAAAGTGTCGGTCGAGATCACGCCCGAGGGCAAGGTTATCACCCTGACCGGACAGCCGGAGTTGAAGCCGCAGCAAATCGTGGTTCCACGCGATCCGTCATCCGCTGCCTTTCCGGTCTGTGCGGCGCTGATTGTCGAGGGGTCGGATGTGCTGGTCCCCAATATCGGTCTGAACCCGACCCGCGCTGGTCTGTTCACCACCCTGCGCGAGATGGGCGCAGACCTGACTTATGAGAATTTGCGCGAAGAAGGAGGCGAGCCTGTGGCCGATCTGCGCGCCAGGTTCTCGCCTGATATGACGGGCATAGAGGTCCCCCCCGAACGCGCTGCCAGCATGATCGACGAATATCCAGTGCTGTCAGTCGTGGCCGCTTTTGCCGCTGGCCAGACTGTGATGCGCGGCGTCAAAGAGTTGCGCGTCAAGGAAAGCGACCGGATTGATGCGATGGCCAAGGGGCTGCGCGCCGCCGGGGTCACCGTTGATGAGGGCGAGGATTGGTGGATTGTCACAGGCCGCGGTCATGGCGATGTGCCGGGCGGTGTGACCGTGGCCAGTGTGCTGGACCACCGCATTGCCATGTCGTTCATCATCATGGGTCTGGCCACGAACAAACCGATGACCGTCGATGATGCCAGCCCGATTGCTACGTCGTTTCCGGTGTTCGAGCCGCTGATGGCCGCATTGGGCGCAACGATCACGCGGGATAACAGATGAGCCGGGCGACAGTGCTGTTCTGGGCGATCTTTGCCGTGACCATGGCGGTTTATCTGACGATGGTTTTGTGGTCGTTGCCGCATTTGCAGCAGTTGGCAGGGGGGCTGATGGTTTTTGACCTGCGCCCACTGGGCTATTCACTGCCCGAGGCCCGTGGGGTTGTGGCCGCTTTGGGCGCAGAGGGTGCCAATTTCTATCTGAATGTGCAGCTTTGGCTGGACCTCGCCTTTCCGGGACTTTTGGCGATTGTTCTGGTTTTGGCGTTTCGCAAACTGGCCAAAGGATGGCTGGCGTCGGTTTTGTCAGCGGGCGCGATACTGATGGCGGCGTTTGACTATCTGGAAAATCGCGGCGTCGCTGCGATGTTGCGCGCGGGTGCGGATGCGCTGACCGATGAAATGGTGCGGAGTGCAAGCAGGTGGACTGTGATGAAAAGCGCAAGTTCCACAGTGGTTTTTGTGGCACTGCTGCTGCTGTTGTTGCTGGCTGGTTGGCGCAGGATCAAACGGCGCTAAGCGGTTCAGGGCTGGGATCAAAGAATAATTCTATTCGGCGGCAATCCGTCTGGCGTTACTCAGCGCGTTCTCGGGCAATTGTTCGGCCCCGAGGTAATCGGCTACCGTTGGCCCCGGTTTGCGCCAATGGGTCAAGAACTCCCAGACTTCGCGCAGCACGACCCGCCGCCCCATGCGCGTGTACCATTGCATGGCGTGCCGGATCGCCGGGTCGGGGTGCAGATAGCAGCGCCAGAGCGCCCGGGGTCGAAGTTGCAGGGTCATTTCGATCAGTTTCACCCACAGGAACACCCGCCAAGACGGCACGTTCCGTGTTTCCATCACCTGATGTTTGTAATCCCATTTGCGCAGGTCCGGTTCGATCACCCGCCGGTGTTTTACGGTGCCAAAGAACGGCGTCCAGCGGTGCGGCGTGGCATAGATCGACATGACCTGATCGGGGTCATAGCGCAAAAGATGCCGCAGCAGCCGGGCATAGTCGCGGTCGGTTTCCTCCTCGAACCCCACGGCAAAGGTGCATAGGCCGATCATGCCGTTTTGCCGTAGCAGTTGGATCGCCTTTTGGTCCTTGGGCCGGGTGCCGCCTTTTTTCAGGGTGCTTAACGTTGCCTCATCCGTCCCCTCCAGCCCCAGCAGAAAGCGCAGGCAACCCGCCCTTTTATACAGCGGCAGGATGTCCGCATCCCGTACGATATCGTCGGCGCGGGTTGATCCGATGATCGTCACCGGCACGTTTTCGGCAATCATCGCGTGCAGGAACGCCAGCCACGCCTTGGGCGAGGAGGTCGGGTTTTCATCGGCCAGATTGATCAGCGTGACCCCATGGGTGCGGTAAAGCCATGCGATTTCAGCGGCGAATTTCACCGGGTCGCGGTGCCGCCATTGGGTCCAGAACCCGCGCTGCCCGCAATAGGTGCAAAGATGGGGGCAGCCGCGCGAGAATTGCAGGATGACAGCCCGATGCCCGCCCCAATAGCCGTGACGCGCGAAATCCATCAGCTCCCAGCCGATCCGCTGCGCATCCAGATCGCGGATCATCGGGGCAGGGGGTGTGGCAAAGGGCGTGCCGTTTTGCCGAAAGGCGAGGCCGGGTATGCAGGTCAGTGATTGGCCAGTTTCCAGCGCTGCGATAGCCGCAGTTGTGGTTATTTCGCCTTCGCCCCGCACGATGATATCGATCTGCGGACAGGCAGTCAGGATATCGGCCCAGTGATAGCTGGGGTAAACGCCACCATAGATCAGGGTGGCGTTTGGCAGGACGGCTTTGATCAGCCGCGCCACGGTCACGACTGTCGGATGCGCCGAGGTCGAGCCGGAATGGCCGATCAGCACGGCTTCGGGCCGTGCGGCGACAACTTCGGTTATGATCTGCGACAGGCGCATCGGCCCCAGATCGGCGTTGATCAGGGTGACAGCATGCCCCGCGTCAATCAGTGGTCCGCCGATGCACAAAAGCCCGAATGGTGGCAGGTTTTCCTTTGGCACCCGGCTGCCGATTGCGGTATGGGGCGGGTGAAGCAGGGTAATGCGCATGGGGGACCTCTCTGGTTGGCCCCATGCTGGCAGGCCGATGTGCAGAAGATGTGGAGAATTGAGTGGCCTTTACCGTAGCGATTGATGGACCTGCAGCCGCAGGCAAAGGCACGATTGCCAGGGCAGTGGCCGCGCATTTCGGCTTTGCCTATCTGGACACCGGGCTGCTGTATCGCGCTGCGGCCCGCAAAGCGATGGACGGGTTGGACCCGGTTGCCGCTGCCGCCGCATTGACTCCGCGCGACTTTACCCGGGCCGATCTGCGCACTGCCAAAGTCGGGCAGGCGGCGTCAAAGATTGCTGCCATGCCGCTGGTCCGCGCCGCGCTGATCGAGTTTCAGCACACATTCGCCCGTCAAGAGGGTGGGACCGTATTGGATGGCCGCGATATTGGCACGGTGATCTGCCCCGAGGCTGAGGTGAAGCTGTTCATCACCGCATCCGATGTGGTGCGCGCGCATCGCCGCTGGCTGGAACTATCGGAAAAAGACCGGGGCCTGAAAGAGGCCGATGTGCTGGCGGGCCAGCAAGAACGCGACAAGCGGGATAGTGAGCGTGCGGTGTCACCGCTGCGGATGGCCGGGGATGCCGTGCTGCTGGATACATCCGCGATGGATATTGCTGCGGCAGTACAGGCGGCTATTGCGGCGGTGCAGGTGGCGCGTGGCGCGAGCAGCCAATAATTTCATCCTGAAGTTATTGGCTGCTCCGCCCAACGACTAGCTTTTCAAAGCTGCAGCCTGAGCTTCCGGTTTTGAAGGCAGTGGATCAGCATTGACTTGGGCCGGTTGTGTATATGCGGGCATGGCGAAACTGGGCGTAGCGACAGTAGCCGGGCCGTTACTTGGCGTAATCACTTTGTCAAAGATCGCCTTGCCCATCGGACTTTGCGCAAACGCCTCGACCGACGCCGCCAGATGCGTGCCACCCTTGGAGGTGAACAGATCCATGACCTGCGTCATCCCGTCGCCCGGATGGCCGGTATTGGCGATCACCTTGACCTCGGCCGCCTGCAGCGCCTTGGCCTGTTCGCCGCCGACGATGACATAGCCTTTGATCCCTTCGATCGTCATCAGATACTGCTGATAGCCGACATTCTCGCCAATCTCTTTGGCCAGAACGATCTGCGCTTCGACTGGGGCCAGCTGCATGGCTTTTTCAGCGGCAGCGCGGGCCTCGCCGATGGCTTTGATCCCTTCGGCTTCGCGCTGTTGGGCGGTCATCAGACCCTCGGCGATCAGGACGGTGGTTTGTTTGTCCTGTTCGGCAGCCACAACCTGTTTATCGCGCTCAATCTCGGCCCGGCGGACTTCGTCTACGCGGGTCACGGCCATGTGGCGCTCGCGGGTTTCCTTTTCCTGCGTCAGCACTTCCTGTCGGGCCTGTTCATTGGCGATGCCGACTGCCTTGTCCTTTTCGGCGATCTTCTCGCCCACCGCCCTCTCGGCCTCTTGCTTGCGCATATCGACCTCGCGCTGCGCCTCGATCTCGGCGGTTTCAGCCGCGCGTTTGTTTTCGGCGACCTCGCGGCGGCTTTCCATTTCGATATGCGAGGTCTTTTTGGCCATGATGTTCGAGATGACCTTGCTGCCGGTGGCATCGCGGATGTCCATCAGCTCCATCGATTTCACCGGCTCAATGCCCCATTGTTTCAGCTGTTCAACCACTTCTGCCGTAAAAGCCGCCCCGAATTTTGAGCGTTCCAGCATGATCGCATCGACCTTGTCACTGGCCAGCACCTTGCGGACCGCACCCTGGACGATCTGCATCAGTTGTTCCTTGAGCGCCGCAATACTATCCACCCGCTGGGCGGCCAGCGCGGTATCGGCGATGCGAAAGAACGACGTGACATGCACCATAAAGGGCACCCGGTCCATGTCATAGGCTTCGTAATCCTCAAGAGTCAGGTCAAAGTTGCTGACCGGCAGCTGGATCACATTGATCCCGAACCGGGGGATCCAACTGGGCCAGGCGTAGTAGACGTTACCCGCACTTAGCCCGGTGCCATAAGGCATGGTGGTGCGCCCGCGCTGGACAATGTGAACGACATTGGTGCTGACCACCCGGCGGAACAGGATCGACAGGATCAGGAACAGGACGGCAAGGACCGCAAGACCAATCAAGACGGTTAAAATGGTGGATTGCATGCTGAAAAGCTCCTAAAATAAGTTCGGGGCAAGCCCCACTAATGACCGCCAGTCTGGCGCGGCGTAGTCCTTGCTGCAATTCAATTGTGATTTGACGCCGTAAGCCCCTACAGCCGCCGGAACGGGAATAGCGCCCGCAATTTGGGATCGCGCAGCCACAGCCCGCCCCACATCACCAGCCCCAGATAGATGCTGAACAACTGATGGCTGAACAACGGGCTGTCGGCGCGGATTTGAGTAACCATCGCCCCGCCAAGCAGGCCCATCATCAGGATCGCACCCAGCACGCTGGTCAAGGGCAGTGCATACAGCAGCGTGCAGACCAGTTCGATCATCCCGATTAGCAGGATCGGGCTATCGGCCCATCCCAGCGCGGTCATCGTGTCGGGCGCAATCGCCATGCCCGATAGTTTGGGATAGACTGAGGCCCCCAGCATGAACAGGATGAACAGCGCCGACAGGACCCAACCCAGCCAGACTTTGGATTTTTCAGACACTTGGACACTCCATTTTTATGGACCACGTGAAACGGTATCGGCACATTCGCCAGTTTGACAACTGATTTCGATTGATAGCGCGGGGAGAGGGCCGATTACCGGCAGCCAGACGAATTCACTGCTTTCTCACGCAACGGTGCGGATTTGGCAGGACACTATCACAGTTCACTCACGGCAGCCTTGGTAGTCAGGACCTGACACAGTCAGGACAGCGTGAGGGTATCCGGATGACCCAATTTACATTTGCAGCACTGCTTGTTTCCAGCCTGCTCAATAGCCTCGCGCCGGGGCCGTGCATGCTTTTGGTGGTGGCGCGGGCCACCGTCGCCGGGTTGAATGCCGGGTTTGCGGTAATCGCAGGGGTTCTTACGGCGATCACAGCCTATATGATTTTGGCATGGTTGATGTTGGCCTTTGCGGTCCGGCTGCCTGACGCAGGCTACCTTGGCATCCGCGCGGTTGGCGTGGGCCTGCTGGTTTATCTGTCTTGGCAGATGGTGGCGGCAAGCACCGAGCGTCCCGCCGGTCACAGCCCGACGGGTGCCAACATTGGGCGCGATTACTTGGGCGGTTTGCTTGTCGGTTTTTCCAGCCCTTTCAACCTGATTTATATGTTTGGCATCCTGCCACAAATCATACCGCCCACGGGCGTGCAATTGCACGAGGGTGCGTTGATCTTTCTAACCGTGCTGCTGGGAACCGCCTTGCCAAAAAGCATTGCGACGATTGCAGCCGCCCGGTTGGGACATATCCGCGATGTTGACCGGGCCAGAGTGACTGGTCGTTGGGTCAACAGAATGTCGGCATTGGTCATGATCACTTTCGCCGGGCTTGGTGCGATTCAAATCATGTCGGACGATGTGGTATGGTCCAGACTGTTGGCTTTAAACTGATCTGGGGCACGGTTCGGTGGCTGGCCGGACCTCAGCAAGAATGATCCGGCCTTGCCTTGACCCGGCAGATCGACTAGGGGGAACTTAGTCAAAGCGGGGGTACACCCGTGGGCGTGAGAGGGATGCAGGGTCGGGTTACTACCGACCCTCTTTGTTTTGCGCCCAAACCGTTTTGATAGACCGGCGGAGACAACCGCAAGGCCAGACATAGACGACCGAAAAGGAAACCAACTACGCATGTGCGCTAAAAACACGATGGAGGATTTCGAAGCCCTCCTGAACGAAAGCTTCGAAATGGACACTCCTGCTGAAGGAAGTGTCGTCAAAGGTAAGGTTATCGCGATTGAAGCGGGCCAGGCCATCATCGATGTCGGCTACAAGATGGAAGGCCGCATCGACCTGAAAGAATTCGCCAACCCCGGAGAGAACCCCAATATCGCTGTCGGCGATACTGTGGAAGTGTTCCTGCGGCAGGTTGAAAACTCGCGCGGCGAAGCGGTCATTTCCCGTGAAATGGCCCGCCGGGAAGAGGCGTGGGATCGGCTTGAAAAAGCCTATGCCGACGAACTGCGCGTCGATGGCGCGATCTTTGGCCGGGTCAAAGGCGGCTTTACCGTCGATCTGGGCGGCGCGGTGGCGTTCCTGCCCGGCTCTCAGGTTGATGTGCGCCCGGTGCGTGATGCCGGCCCGTTGATGGGGCTGAAGCAGCCGTTCCAGATTCTGAAAATGGACCGTCGCCGGGGTAACATTGTTGTCTCGCGTCGTGCGATCCTTGAGGAATCCCGTGCCGAACAGCGGGCTGAAGTTATCGGCAACCTGACCGAAGGTCAGACCGTGGACGGCGTGGTCAAGAACATCACCGAATATGGGGCGTTTGTTGATCTGGGCGGCGTTGACGGCCTGCTGCACGTCACCGACATGGCCTGGCGCCGCGTCAACCACCCGTCTGAGATTCTGTCGATCGGCGAGACCCTGAAGGTGCAGGTGATCAAGATCAACAAGGAAACCCACCGGATTTCGCTTGGCATGAAGCAGTTGCAGTCCGATCCCTGGGATGCGGTCGAGGGGAAATTCCCGCTCGAATCCATCCACATGGGCCGCGTCACCAACATCACCGACTACGGCGCCTTTGTTGAGCTGGAGCCGGGCGTCGAAGGTCTGGTGCACGTGTCCGAAATGTCCTGGACCAAGAAGAACGTCCATCCGGGCAAGATCGTGTCGACCAGCCAAGAAGTCGAAGTCATGGTGCTGGAAATCGACTCATCCAAGCGGCGCGTGTCTCTGGGCCTCAAGCAGACCCAGCGCAATCCGTGGGAAGTGTTCGCCGAAACCCATCCCGAGGGGTCCGAGGTCGAGGGTGAAGTCTAGAATATCACCGAGTTCGGCCTGTTCGTCGGCTTGCCCGGCGATATCGACGGCATGGTCCATTTGTCCGACCTGACATGGGACGGCAAGGGCGAGGATGTCATTGGTGACTTCCGCAAGGGCGACTCGGTCAAGGCCAAAGTCACCGAAGTGGATGTCGAAAAAGAGCGGATTTCGCTCTCGATCAAAGCCATGGACTCTGACCCGTTCGCCGAAGCCGTTGGCGGCGTCAAGCGTGGGTCGGTGATTACGGTTGCCGTGACCAAGATCGAAGACGGCGGGATCGAAGTGGAATACGAGGGCATGAAGTCCTTTATCCGCCGCTCTGACCTGAGCCGCGACCGGGCCGAACAGCGCCCCGAGCGGTTTGGGGTGGGCGACAAGGTTGACGTGCGCGTCACCAATATTGAGCCGAAGACCCGCAAGCTGGGTCTGTCGATCAAGGCGCGTGAGATTGCCGAAGAGAAAGAAGCCGTGGAGCAATACGGGTCTTCGGATTCAGGTGCATCCTTGGGCGACATCCTGGGTGCGGCGCTGAAGGGCGACAAGTAAGCCTTTGTCGTTGTGAGAAAATTGGCCCCGCCATCTGCAAAGGTGGCGGGGTTATGCATTTTTGGTGGCGTGCGGCCCCGGCGCGGACCTCGAATCGCGCGAATCGGGGGGGCCGAATTTGCGGCCTGCGACCCGCCCCAAAACAGGATCAAACAATACGGTTTGATGTATACCGTCGGATTCCGGGCACGGAAGGCAAAGTTAAGCCGATTTCACACCCTTACGTCGCAACCGCGCACTTTCTTGCGCGGCAAGTTGCCCCTATAGTTAGCGCTGACGGACGGCTTAAACCGTGCAATTCAGTGACTGTCCTTGGGGGGCCCAAACCGATGATCCGCTCTGAACTGATCCAGAAAATCTCAGACGACAATCCGCATTTGTATCAGCGCGATGTTGAAAAGATTGTGAACACAATCTTTGACGAGATCACACGGGCGATGGCCGAAGGTGACCGGGTCGAGTTGCGCGGCTTTGGCGCGTTTTCGGTGAAAAAGCGGGATGGCCGCACTGGACGGAACCCGCGTACCGGTGAAGCCGTTGATGTAGATGAAAAGCATGTGCCGTTCTTTAAAACCGGCAAATTGCTGCGCGACCGACTTAACGCTAGGTAAAGATACCAGATGAAAGCCTTTCGAACAGCCTTTTGGGCCGTTATCGGCGTTTGCCTGATCATCGTTGGTCTGGCGAACCGTGGTCTTGTCACCGTGCGGGCGATGCCCGAGGCTTTGGGTAATCTGCTGGGCATATCCCCTGACATTGATCTGCCGCTGTTCGTGGTGATCTTTCTGGGCGTCGCCGCGGGCCTGCTGATCGGGTTTTTCTGGGAATGGCTGCGCGAACACAGGTTCCGGTCCGAGGCCCGCCTCAAGGGCCGCGAAGTGGTGCAATTGCGCCGCGAGATGGACAAGATGCGTGACAGCGATAGCGACGGCAAAGATGACGTGCTGGCCCTGCTGGAAACCAGCGGGTCGCGTCGCTAAGTGACTGATGTTCGGGTAAAAATATGCGGCCTGCGTGATGCAGCCGGGGTCGATGCTGCGGTATTGGCCGGGGCGACCTACGTTGGTTTTGTGTTCTTTCCCAAATCGCCGCGCCATCTGACCCTGACGCAAGCCGCAGCTTTGGCGGTTGGTGTGCCGATGGGCGTGGCCAAGGTGGCGTTGGTAGTAAATGCGGATGATGCGGCGCTGGATGCGCTGCTGGCCGCTGTGCCAATCGATATGCTGCAACTGCATGGCCATGAAACCGCCGAAAGGGTGCAGCTGGTCAAGGCCCGCTATGGCTTGCCGGTGATGAAGGCTGTGGGGGTGGCGGATGCGTCTGATCTGACGGAATTAACCATCTATGCCAAAGTTGCAGACCAGATTCTGGTGGATGCCAAACCGTCCAAAGACGCGCAGTTGCCGGGCGGCAACGGTCTGGCCTTTGACTGGCGGCTGATTGCGGGCCACCGTTGGACTTGCCCATGGATGCTTGCCGGTGGCCTGACGCCCGATAATGTGACGCAGGCGATCCGGCTGACCGGGGCGCGGCAGGTAGATGTATCCTCGGGCGTGGAAACCGCACCGGGGGTCAAGGATGCCGGGCTAATCAGCCGGTTCATTGCCGCCACACGGGCCTAGGCCAGTATCTTTTTCGCCGGCATGTATTTGAACCGGGCCCGGACAATGCCGTGGTCACCGGTGCCGTTTTCCTTGTGCGCATCGTCGTTCAGATGGTCATTGCTGATAGTCAGCCCGTCGAACGCCCATATACGTTTGCGGCTGTTGTCATAAAACTCCTGACTGACCAGAATATGGTCC
The DNA here is from genome assembly GCA_031422295.1 of Rhodobacterales bacterium. Classification (GTDB taxonomy): domain Bacteria; phylum Pseudomonadota; class Alphaproteobacteria; order Rhodobacterales; family Rhodobacteraceae; genus JANOMH01. The sequence goes on from JANOQM010000079.1 coordinate 24,106, forward strand.
AGCGACTCGCGGGTGTCGTTGTAGATATGGGTGTAATAGACATCGGTCTGGCTGCGGTATTGTTGCAGGGTCTGCGCCGTATATAGATCGGTATCGCCGCCGCCTTCGGCCAATGCGGTCAGGAAACGCGGCTGGCCAGTCATGATGTTCAGCGTGTTGGAATGTTGGCCGTCATTGCAATCACCAATCACCACCACCGGCGTGTCGGTGGCCCGCATCTCTTGCGTCAGGATCATCCGCAGCGCCGCTGCTTCGGCTGTGCGGCGGATCGTCGAAAGGGCCCCGCCCAGCGCCTCACTATGCGGCGCATGGATCGTCTTGTCATACCAGTTTTCCGCGAATATCTTCGTCGGGCCCTTGGATTTGAAATGGCAGATGTAAACGGAAATAGTGGGTCCATTGGCGCGCGGCCTGATCTTGAAATGCAAAACGGGCCGGGAAAAGCTGTTGATACTGACCGAAATCTGTTCAGTTTGTGGATCCCCCCCTTGGCTTTTCAGGATGAAATCGGCGGGAAAATTGGTGATCCAGACGGGTTCCCCCACAAGCAAGCTGGTTTCCACCGCCGCACCACAAACGATTTTCTGCCCGGCATGTCCCGGTGGTGTCAATAAACTATACGTTCCATCCAACCCGGCCGCCGTCAGGGCGTTTGCGACGCTTTGGGTATGCCAGACTTCTTGAAACCCGAACACATCAGCCTGCATTTCGCGCAGCATTCGGCCCGTCCAGCTGATTTTTCTGTCGTATTCGGCTTGGGTCCAGCCATCCTTGTCGGTGTAAACCTTCTTGCCGGGTTCGTTCAGATTATACAGGTTAAAGCTGGTGAAACTGACGGTTTGGGTGGCCATTGTGGTGCCTTTCAAATCGCTTTAGGGAAATGCAGACAGCCTAACACGAAAATCCGCAACTCCAGCGTGAATTACGACTGCGACAGGGCCGTGACATCCGCGCTACTTTACCTTGGCGCGGGCTGGCAGTAGATTTTGAATGAAACACTGGAGGACGAGATGCCCGACGACCTGATCAACAGCTTTATGACTGGCCCTGACGAACAGGGCCGCTTTGGTCAGTTTGGCGGGCGTTTCGTGTCGGAAACGCTGATGCCGCTGATCCTGCGGCTTGAGGCTGAATATGAAAAGGCCAAGACCGATCCGACATTCTGGGCCGAAATGCAGGATCTCTGGACCCATTATGTTGGCCGCCCCAGCCCACTGTATTATGCCGACCGGCTGACCCAGCATCTGGGCGGGGCCAAGGTTTACATGAAACGTGACGAGCTGAACCATACCGGCGCGCATAAGATCAATAATGTCCTGGGCCAGATCATTCTGGCCCGCCGGATGGGCAAGGAACGGATCATTGCCGAAACCGGGGCCGGGCAGCATGGCGTGGCCACGGCCACGGTCTGCGCCAAATTCGGGCTGAAATGCGTGGTTTATATGGGCGCGCATGACGTCGAACGGCAGGCACCGAACGTGTTCCGGATGCGTTTGCTGGGGGCCGAGGTGATCCCGGTGACCAGCGGGCGCGGCACCCTCAAGGATGCGATGAACGACGCCTTGCGCGATTGGGTGACAAATGTGCGCGACACATTTTATTGCATCGGCACCGTGGCTGGTCCGCATCCATACCCGGCGATGGTACGCGATTTCCAGTCGATCATCGGCAAAGAGGCCAAAGAGCAGATGCAGCTGGCCGAAGGCCGTTTGCCCGACACGCTGATTGCGGCCATTGGAGGTGGGTCGAATGCGATGGGCCTGTTCTTTCCGTTTCTGGACGACAAGACCGTCAATATCATCGGGGTCGAGGCTGGCGGTAAGGGCGTGGACGACCGGATGCAGCATTGCGCATCCCTGACCGGCGGCAGGCCCGGCGTGCTACATGGCAACCGGACCTATCTGCTGCAGGATGATGACGGGCAGATTCTGGAAGGGTTTTCAATCAGCGCTGGCCTTGATTACCCCGGCATCGGCCCCGAACATTCCTGGCTGCATGACGTGGGCCGGGCCAAATACGTCTCGATCACCGATGCTGAGGCGTTGGAGGCATTCCAGCTATGCTGTCAGCTGGAAGGGATCATTCCGGCTTTGGAGCCGTCCCACGCACTGGCCCATGTGATGAAAATCGCGCCGGACCTGCCCAAAGACCACCTGATCATCATGAACATGTGCGGGCGCGGTGACAAAGACATCTTTACCGTGGCCAAACACCTTGGCTTTGATATGAAAATCTAGACCGCTATCAGACCTTTACCGCGGCAGGCTGGCGGTTCTGTCAGACTTAGGTCCGTTATGTTCAGCCCACTGGCTATGCAACCTTAAGGCATGGCGCTGACTTTGTGTTCCTTCAAAAGGCCCCGATTTTGCCTTTGTCCAAGGATACTTTTTCAGCGTTCGCTTTAAATTGGCCAGTGAAAGGGCACATGAATGAAAAAGTTTCTTTTGACGACGACAGCCATTGTAGGCTTGTCAGCCGGCGTTGCGTGGGCCTCGCCAATAACCGATCAGATCGTTGCCGGTTTGCAAAGCCAAGGTTTTGACCGGTTTGAAATCAGCGAAGGCATCACGCAGGTCAAGGTCGAGGCGATCCGGGGCACGACCAAGATCGAGTTGATCTACGATCTGGCGACTGGGGCTGTTCTGAAACAGGAAACCAGCACAGTTGACGCCGATGACGACATGGCCCCCGGGGTCAGCATTGATACCGAGGATGGCGATTTTATCGAGGTCGGTGAAGATGATGATGATCTGGAGACCGATGATGACGAGATCGATGAAGACGAGATCGATGAAGACGAAGAAGTCGAGGACGAAGACGGGTCCGAAGATGACGACGACATGACTGACGAAGATAGTGATGAGGCGACCGAGGACGACGATGACGGCGAAACTGGTGGTGAAGACGACGCATCGGAAGGTGATGATGACGACGCCGCTGACGAGGATGACGAAGACGAAGATGAAGATGAAGTCGAGAGCGAGAACGAAGAAGACGAAGACCAGCCAGAGGACGATTCAGACGAGGCTTAGTCCGAATCGACATGATTGACCGGATGCGGGTGGCCTAGGGGCCGCCCGTTTTGCTGTTCAGCCCAAAGTATCCGCCGATGATTTCCGCATAAACCATAGTTTATCCGCCTATTCGCCCGGTTTAGCGACAGCTGCCCAAACTTTTGAACAATGGTCGGATGCAGGCGAATCGACGGGGTGTTGCGAGCGCGCAGGTCAATGCGGGGCAGATGTTCCCGACCCCGGCGAGCAAGAGGCAGACAAATCAAGGAGTTAATGAATGTTTAAGAATAACGCAGCGGGCGCTCCGGCACTTCGGGCGGGACTGACCATTGCCTGTTTTGCGCTGATGGCCGGTATGGCCCACGCCCAGGACGTGGTCATTGATGACGGCGCGTTGCTGGTCGATCCGGCCGAAGTGATTGATCCCGAATGGATCGCTCCGGAGCCGATCTATAACGAAGATGGCGAAGAAATCATCTGGCTGAACGATGGGATCGGCGATGGTGTCCCGTTGGATGACGGCGTGCCGGTTGATACTGGCGACGGAATTGGCGACGGACTGCCATTGGAGGGCGAGGTGACGCCGACCGGCGAATATCCGCAAAGCACCTGTGACGGCTGTGAATACGAGTTCGAGGTCGGTGGCCCCGAAGTGCAGCGCAGCCTGACGACCGGCACGGATGATGCCTTGTCGACCGGCGACGTGGTGCGTAACGACACCAACATCTGCTTTGATGCCGCCCTGTATGTCCCGCTGCTGTGCGATTGGCAGCGTCCTTTCGTCGGTGATCGCATGCCGTAAGGCACGCCCAGCTGCGTCCCCCAACAGCCCCTAGTCTGTTGGGGGACGCAGCCCCCCTTGCAAGCCAACGGCGCTGGGCCGATGATGGTTTGCAATACCGCACTGCCACTGCGGAAAGGAAATCTACATGCGTCTCGGCTTTGTAGGCTTGGTATTTCTGATCTGGTCCACCGGGGCCGCCCTTGCGACCCCCGGCCAGGACCTGGTCACTGCGTCGTTGCGTGAACAAGGGTTCGAGGTGCAACTGGTCCACTGGACCCTGCTGGGTCGTATCCGGATCATTGCGGAATCGGAATTTGTGCGCCGCGAAATCGTGATCAATCCGAACACGGGCGAAATTTTGCGCGACTATTCGCAAATTCTGTTGGCGGTTCAATCAGCCGACGGTCGGACGCCCGACAACAATTCCGCGCCATCGACAACGCGTACCGTGTCCGATCTGGATGCGTCGGCGATGTCGGCCCTGCAGGAAATGGGCACGGGCGTACCGGCACGGCTGCTGACCGAACCAGTGCAGGAGTAAGCTTTGCGATCTAAAACCGTAAGAACCGTGCAGACGTCGGGCGGGGCCAAACCTTGAAGTGGACGGTTGCGCTGATCGCGCTTTTCATGGTGCAGGCGCTATGTGCGCTGTTCTTTGTGTCCGATATCGCAATGTCTGTCTTTGGCATCTATCCCGCCCCGCTGAGCTGGACATCGCGTGAGGTGCTTGAAATTGGCGCTGCCGTCGGGCTTGTCTTGGGTCTGGTGTTTGGTGCGTTGGCACTGCGCCGGTCATTGCGTGAACTGGGTACCGCCCGCGCCCGGCTACGCCGCGCATCAAGTGCATTCATGGACATTTTGACGGAACATTTTGACACATGGGGTCTGACACCGGCGGAACGGGACGTAGCGCTGTTTTCGATCAAGGGTCTGTCAACACAAGAAATTGCCACATTGCGCAATACGTCCGAAGGCACGGTCAAAGCCCAGACAAATGCGATCTACCGCAAAGCAGGGGTCAGCGGCAGGCCGCAACTGCTCAGCTTGTTCATCGATGATTTGATGGGCGAACCTTTGACACAGCGTTGGGTCGTTGATCCAGTCGGGACACAAATGAAGGCCGCCGAATAGAATTCAGGCCACGGCGTAAATCTGCAAAACGTCCAGCGGCACGATATCCAGGGCGCGCTGATGTGTGGCGGCCAGATTTATCTGCGGCGCGCAGCCTTCCTCATGCGCCTGCATGAACCTGCTTGCACACAGGCACCAGCTTTGCCCCGGTTTCAGCCCCGCAAAGCCAAATTCGGGGCGCGGCGTGGACAGGTCATTGCCGACATATTTTGAATAGGCCAGAAATTCGGCGGTCAGCACCGCGCAGACCGTGTGGCTGCCATTATCCTGGGCGCAGGTATCACAAGCGCCATTGCGAAAATACCCAGTGACCGGATTGACCGAGCAGACAGCCAATGCCGCGCCCAGCACATTAAGAGAGGCATCTTTTTCCATCGCTCTGACCTTTTTGTCTTTGGCACGGTGTCCGGTTGGTAACTTAGCTGTTTCTTCCGTCCTGCCAAGAGCCGCCAGATGGGTCACAAGCTGCGCGCGATGCGTTGTATCATGTCGAAATTTCCGCGCTCAACACCCGGTTCTTCAAATCCGGGATCAGCCGAGTTCACTGCGATCACGACATTCAGCAGCCGGTTGATGTAGATGTATTGTCCGTAAATTCCGATCCCGGTAAATTCAGCAGGATCAAATCCGGGCGGAATCCACCATTGATAGCCATAGCCATATTGGTCGGGCGTCGTTTTGGCGCTGCGCTGCGTGGCCGTATCAATCCAGTCAGCAGGCACTATCTGCTGCCCCTGCCATTGGCCGCCTTGCGCGATCATTTGCCCAAAGCGGGCATAGTCCCGGGTGCGCAGGTTCAGACCACCCATCACGAAATCAACCCCGGCCCCGTCTGTCAGGTAATAAGGGGCGGCCTCCAGCCCAAGCGGGATCATGATTTTCTCGGCCATCAGATCGCGCACTGGTCGCCCGGCGGCACCAGCGATGACCATGCCCAGCACATGCGTGTCAAACGAGTTGTAATGCCACGCAGCACCCGGGGCGGCGAATTGCTGGTCAAGTCCGGACGCAAAGGTATTCAACGTGCCCCCCAGCGCCAGCACCCGACCCATCCGATTGATATCGGACCAGAAATCAAGGTAATCTTCGTCGAATTCCACGCCCGAGGACATTTGCAGCACGTTGCGCAACGTCGCCCCATCATAGGCCGAACCAATCAGTTCGGGCGCATATTGCGTCACGGGCGCATCGATATTCTCGATAGTGCCGTCGGCCAACAGGATGCCAGTCAGGGCAGACAGAAAGCTTTTTGACAAAGACCAGCTGATCCGCAGGTCATCAGGGCCAGTGCCGAGGTAATAGCTTTCATGCACCATCTGCCCGTTTTTCAGGATCACGAGGCCCGTCACCGACCGCGCGGCAATCCAATCCTGCACGTCAGCGGGCAGGTCATAGGCCGGCCCCTGGGTCAGGGGGCTGACCGGGCCGTCGCCGCGCGACATGGGCGCATTGAAAAACAGGTCATTCATATGGCTGAAATTCTGGACGATATTGGGCGGGTCAAACAATGTGACAACCCCATATAGCCGGGCAATTTCTGCCCGTTTCCAGACACCGGTCACGGCAGCCGCAAGCAACAGCGCCAACACGATCCGACCCAGCCATTTCAACGCATTACGCATGATCGCCCCCTTGTCCCGTCACCAGATGAACAGTGCGGCGGTCAGTCAGGCAAGTCTTACCTAGCGGAATTTGGCAGTCAGTTTTTGCAGCAAGGTACGCGTGTCGGCTGTGGGTTCAGCCGGGGTGGGTTTTACCGCCGGAATGGGCACCGGGGCGATTTTGGTGGTGGAAGACCGGGGTGGGGTCAGCCGCAGGGCCACGGCATTCAGGAACTTTGCCCCGTCACCGATGGCAAGTGCCGGCACCCCGTCGCTGATCCCGCGCATCAGGTCATCCAGCCAATTGCCATCAGCCTTGGCAAAATCCTTCAGCACATAACCCGGCACTGCATCCTTGTGCCCTGGATGCCCGACGCCAAGCCGAACCCGGCCATAGCTGTCGCCCAGATGCCCGCTGATCGACCGCAGCCCGTTATGGCCCGCGTGGCCGCCGCCCAGTTTGACTTTGATCCGGGCAGGGGCAAGGTCGATCTCGTCATGAAAAACCGTAATGTCGGACAGATCGATTTTGTGAAACCGCGCCGCCTCGGCCACCGATTGGCCCGACAGGTTCATGAAGGTGCCGGGTTTCAGCAGCAGGACCTTTTCGCCGGCCACCGCCCCTTCGCTCATTTGCCCCTGAAATTTGGACCGCCACGGCCCAAACCCATGGTCCACGGCAATCCGATCAACGGCCATAAAGCCGATGTTATGCCGGTTGTGGGCGTATTGCCCGCCCGGATTGCCAAGACCTACCCAAAGTTTCATGGCGCCCTTTTAGACGGCGTTTTGCTGGGGCGCCAGATCAGTGACGGGCATGGTCACAACAACGCTGCCCCGCTTGCGCCCGGTATCGACGCGGGCATGGGCGGCCACGATCCGGTCCAGCGGGTAGGTGCAGTCGATCAGTGGGGTATAGGTCCCGGCGCGGGCCCAATCGGCCAGAAGCATGAGGTCAGACAGCCGTTCCGGCCCGGTTCCTGCCATGACCTTGTGCCCGTTTTTGCGCGGCCAAAGTGAGCCGAGCAATTCCGGAAGCCCGCCCGCAATGGGCAGATACCGTCCGTTCCGGGCCAGCGCGGATTTGGTCGCCGCATAGGTTGTGGCCCCGATGCAATCCATGATGACATCATAGGTCGCGCCGGATGACGTGAAATCCTGCGCGGTGTAGTCGATCACTGCATCCGCCCCCAATCCGCGAACAAGGTCAAGATTGGCGGTGGAACAGACCCCGGTGACATCCGCCCCCAGCTGTTTAGCAATCTGCACCGCCGCACTGCCGACCGTGCCAGAGGCCCCCACGATCAGTACCCGCTCGCCCGTTTTGACCTTTGCCTGATCGCGCAGGAAAAACAGTGCGGTGGTGCCACCGAATGACAAAGCGGCGGCCTGTTCAAAGGACAGATTGTCGGGTTTGATTAGAATATTGCCCGTCTCAATCATGGTTCGATATTCGGCATGGCAGCGCATCTTAGCGCCCGGAAAGGCAAAGACGGCATCGCCGGATCGGAACCGGGTGACCTTTGCTCCGGTAGCCTCGACCACTCCAGAAAGCTCGGTGCCCAAAATGGGTTGGCGCGGCCCGGTTATCCCGAAGACCAGCCGGATGATCAAACCAAAGCCCCGTGGAACCTTGGCCGACCGCAGCCGCCAGTCGGCTGAGTTGACGGTGGTGGCGTGGATGCGGACCAGCACTTCGTTTTCAGTCGGTGACGGCGTTGGCACTTTGGCAATATGAACAACCTCGGGCGGGCCGTAGTGAGTATAGACGGCGGCTTTCATATCATTTCCCTTGTCAATTGCAGCGGGCGTTTGCGAGTCTGGCGCTGGATCAGTGCCTCGGCTACCGCCAGATTGAGAACCCATGCAGCAAAGATGGCAAGGGCATTGACCGCGGGCGTGTCAGTCCCGCCGATCAGAATCCAAAATCCAAAGGTCAGCACGGTTGTCCCTGCCCCCAGCCCGATGGCATAGCCGCGCATCATCCAGGCCCGGTGGGTCGGGATATCGCGGCGCACTGCGGCAAGTAGGCCCAAGATCAGGCAAAGGATCCAGCCCAGCCCAAAGGTGACCCGAAAGCCATAGAGCATGTCGGGATTGCCCGGATCGGCCGGAAACGTTTGCGTCATCCAAAGCCCCGCGACGGCGGCAAGGGTGCCCGCGGCGACAAGAACCCGTCCGATAACCCGGTGCCAACGCGGCCAGCGCTGTCGCAGCGGCGGGTAAAACTGGAACGCCCCCAACAGCAGATATACGGCGCCCCCGCCCGCATGCAGGTAAATCGCTAGCGGAGCAGCAAGATACCGGGCATTCTCGGCCGTTGGCGCGGGGCCCGATGCGATTTCGGTGACGCGTAATACGCCTGCGACAATGGGGATGAGGCTAAGCAGGATCAGGGCCGCTGGCGTGGGCCAGTAGCGAGATGTCGAATGGGACATGGAGTTTTCCTTTAATAACAGGAGTATGATCAGAGTTAGGTTTGTTCCCAACTAAAGACTTCGGCCAGCGGCACGCCAAAAGCAGCCGCAATCTGGAACGCCAGCTCAAGCGAGGGCGAGTATTTCGCGGCCTCGATGGCCACGATGGTTTGCCGAGTAACGCCAACCTTTTCGGCAAGGTCTTTTTGCGTCATCTCGCCTGCATCAAACCGCAAGCGGCGGATATTGTTTGTAATTACGCCTTTGGGCATAACTTAAGCCCCGCGCCAGTAGCTGCGGAACTTGAGCAGATTGACCAGAATGTCAGACGCCACAAATCCACCCAGCAACAGGTTGATCGCCCAGATTGCGCCCCAGCCTTGCCACAGCGCCAACGCCATGGCGAGGAAACCACAGCCGACCACGGTAAACCCCACCTCGATTGCGCGGCGTTCAATCGCCTTGTCGCGTTCATCCGTCAGGTCGGCCATTGCTTCCTCGCCATAGATCGCGGCAAGGATCATCGCCAGAATTTGCAAGATGATACCGATGATGATGGTGGCCCCGATCAGGATCAGGATCGCCAGCCCCAGATGGGACAGGCCCGCATCGCCGGTCAACCGCCCGTCAGCAGTCATACCCTGCATGTAGGCCAGAAATACCGCATAGATCACGGCAGCGCGAAGCGCTTGGGCAAGGGTGCTGCGTTCGAGCCAAGACATGGCGCGGTCCTTTCGGGTGAGTCGGGTTTTGTTGACTTTATGTATGATAAAACAAACTATATGTAAAGTATTTCATACATGGAGTCATTTAAAACCGTCTTCGCACCTTCATGCGCGCAGTTCCCAAACGCAAACGGGGCCCGCAATGGGGCCCCGTCTGGTCGTAAATCCAAAGGGATCAGGCGGTTTCTTCGTTATCCGCGGACCGCAGGCCCGACGGGGCCGAGATGTTGGCGATCACAAAGTTCCGGTCGATGGTCGCGGTCGTGCCCTCGGGCAGGACAACGTCCTCGATGTGGATCACGTCGCCCACTTCTTTGCCGGTCAGGTCCACGGTGATGTGGTCCGGAATGTCGCCTGCCAAGCAGTTCAGCTCGACTTCGTTGCGCACCACGGTCAGCACACCGCCGCGCTTGATGCCGGGGGCCAGATCGGGATTGTCAAAGTTCACATGGATGAACAGGTTGATCCTTGTGGTGCGGCGCAGGCGCAGCAGGTCCACATGGGTCGGCAGGTCTTTGACCACATGGCGCTGAACGCCCCGGCAAATGACGCGCACATCTTCTTGGCCATCAACCTTGAGGTTGAACAGCGTCGACAGAAACCGCCCGGCTTTGAGCTTTTTCATCAATGCATTATAGGGGATGTTGATAGGCTGCGGGTCAGCGCCGCCGCCATAAACAATGCCTGGTACGTCGCCACGAAGGCGAGCTTGACGGGCGGCCCCCTTGCCTGTCCCCGTCCGTACCACGGCGTGAAGATCAGGGATCTCACCAGCCATAGTTTTTCCTTTGAGTAGAGGGGCCGTCCTCCAAGGGTGTACGGCCCGATGAAGCCGCGCGTATAGGCGGGAATCCTGCGGTTGGAAAGGGGTGAAATCGGGGCCGGGGGTGCGACTGGCCTGGGTTGGAACACTGTCGGACTATCGCGCTGAACAGCCTGCAACTTAAGCGCTTTGCGATTGGCCGCTATTGTGCTAAAAATACGAATATTGGAGTCGTTATTTCAACTATTAATTTCAAAGCTGAGGTTCAATTATGCATTTATTTTCAGCCACTTCGGTAGCTATGGTTATTGCATCCTGTGCGCAGGCTGGGTGGCAATGTCAAAATCCTATAGAAGTCGCGTGTGGTTATGGCGAATGCGCCGTGTCACAGGCATTCACGCCAATGTCGATGGCCATCGGGTCGGATGGGTCATTTGATGTGTGCGCCTACTCGTACTGCGCGAGCGATTCTAATCCTACAACGATCATCGCCAACGGATTCTTGTCGGTCTCCAGCAGCAATCTGCAACGCGAAACTGCCGATGGTCAAACCACGGGCGCAGATACGGCCCTGATCAGCATTGATCTGGCGACGGGCCGGGGCACCGCGATTGCCCATGCTTACCTGCTCCCTATCCTGTGCCACCGCAGTGACAGCTGAAAAAAGCTACAATCCGGAGGGATCATTATGTCTGTAATCAATCGACAGTTTTTTTTCGACACAGTCCGCGTCACTTTGTTCGGCGGCAGTCTGAAGCAGTCGCAAGTTACTGGAATGACGGGTTTTCTGGATCTTTGGGAAGGATCATTTGCTGCAAATGATGACCGCTGGCTGGCGTATATTCTGGGTACCGCACATCACGAGGTTGATATGCGGATGCAGCCCATTCACGAATTTGGCGGCAATGCGTATTTTTTCCGGATGTATGATATCAATGGTGACCGGCCGCAGGTCGCCCGCCGACTGGGCAATCTGACGCCTGGTGACGGCGTTGCCTTTCATGGCCGCGGGTTTGTGCAATTGACCGGGCGCAGCAACTATCAGGATTGGAAAAACCGATTGGGTCAGGACCTTATTGGCAACCCTGATCTGGCGTTGCAACTGAACATCGCCACCGAGATCATTTTCAGGGGCATGATGTTAGGAACATTTACGGGCAAGAAATTGGGCGACTATTTTAACGCCACCACTGATGATTGGATCAATGCCCGCCGCATCGTCAACGGGCTGGACAAAGCCAATCTGATCGCCGGTTATGCCAAGAAATATTACGCGGCAATTTCCTATACTGTATAGGCTGACCGCAACCAAAGCCGGCCATATGGCGGCACTGTGATCATCCCTTCGGTCAGCTTCAGCGGCTGGCCCGACAATATGTCAGTGTAGGATTTGCCCGGATCCAGCTTGATCGCCCAAGGTGTGACATGCTGATTGGATTTGGTAAAGTTGAACAGGCAAAATACCGCCCCATCGTCGGCCATACGTTCGAAAATGAACAGGCCGGGGTGGCCGATGTCGATAATCCGGGTCGGCACGTCTGACGCCAGCTGCGGGGCGGATTTGCGGCAAGCCAGTATCGCCTTGGTCCCAGCATGAATGCGGGCCGCCGGTGTGGTGCCGTTTTTCAGTTCTGCGACGGCGCTCCAATCCATCGCTGGTCGGTGCATCCAGCGCCCGTCAACTGCGCGCTCGGGGTCGTCCAGATAGCTGTGATCGTTGGTCAGGCCGATCTCATCCCCCATATAAATCAAGGGGATACCACCGAAAGAGGCAATCAGCGCATGACCCAGCAGAATCCGTTCTACGGCCAGATCGGTAGAGTTTTGATCGGTGGCTCGTTCCAACCCGGCCAGTGATGCAAAAGACCCATTTGTCCGCCGGTCGCCAGTTTCTGCATTGGACTGGAAATCAGCCCCTTGGGCAAAACTGTTCGGAAAGCTGCCATTATAAAAATCGGCCAGAAAATTGCGATGTCCGGGCCCTGACATCGGCGGGACATGGGCTGTGTCCTCTTCAGTAATGGCCCAGCCGATATCGTCGTGGCAGCGGATATACGTGGCAAAGCAGGCCCGGGTAAACCCTTGGGGAAAGTGGGTTTTCAGCACATGCGTCATTAGCCGTGTATCGCCGGATGCCAGCGAAGACCAAAACTGCACCATCAGATTGTTATGATAGGCCAGATGCGCCACTTTGCCGGTATGCGACCCGGTACCCAGATAGGGCACCAGATCGGCCGGCCCGACAATCGCTTCGGCCTTGTGAATGATCCCGGGGGCAGCGATGCGTGTCGCCTGAACCAAAGCTTGCAGGATATCATGCACTTCGGGCAGATTCTGGCAGCCTGTCCCCATTTTCTTCCACATGAAGGCCACCGCATCGAGGCGGAAAATATCAACGCCCTTGTTGGCCAGATGCAGGATCGTATCAACAATGGCCAGAAACACTTCTGGGTTGTCCCAGTTCAGATCCCATTGGTATTCGTTGAACGTGGTCCAGACCCATTTGCCGATATCGGGATACCAGGTGAAGTTGCCCGGTGCCTGATCGGGAAACACCTCGACCATGGTCTTTTCATATTGCAGAGGAATCGTATCCGTGTCGAACATCCGGTAAAATGCGCGGTAAAACGGATCGCCGACTTTGGCCCTTTCTGCCCATTCATGTTCCTTCGCGGTATGATTCAGGACCATGTCTATGCAAGTTGAAATACTAGATTTACGCAATTCGGTTGTCACGGAAACCAGATCGTCCATCGACCCAAGGTCCGGGTTGATTGCCCGGTAATCCATCACGGCATAGCCACCGTCACTTTGCCCCGGTCGCGGTTTCAGACAAGGCATCAGATGCACATAAGTTACCCCTAAGTCTTTGAGGTAATTGATGTGTTTTGGTACATCCGCCAACCTTCCAGCGAATTTATCGATGTAGAACACATAGGCGACCATGTTCTGCGACAGGAACCAGTTGGGGTTCAGGTCGCGCTCCAGATCAAGCCTGCGCAGCGGGGCGGACCGGGCCTGCCAGTGGTCCGACAGCACGCTTTGCAATCGGTTCAGCAGGTCGGGCAGGTTATGGGTTTTGCCATACAGCCGCGACAATGGCCCAGTCAGGTCACGCACCCCGCGTCGCCAACGCAGGTCAAACAACTCTGCATCGTTCAGCGTGCTACTTGTCACTGATTTAACCATAGTTTCCCCGGTTTTCAGCCGACTATGACAAAAGCAGCGGTTCTCGCAAGGGTGCTACTGCCAGTCGCCTTCAAAATCCTTGGGGATCAGCAGGATATCCCGGTTCAGCGTGGTCACGTCGCGCCGCCCGCACAGGGCCATCGTGAAATCCAGTTCCTTGTGAATGACCTCAAGCGCTGTGGTCACGCCCTTTTCGCCCATCGCACCAAGGCCATAGATATAGGCCCGCCCGATCATCGTGCTTTTTGCCCCCAAAGCCAGCGCTTTCAAAACGTCCTGCCCCGAACGGATGCCGCCGTCCATGATGATTTCAATCTGGTCACCAACGGCCGCCACTATGCCGGGCAGGGACCGGATGGATGACAGCGCGCCATCCAGCTGCCGCCCGCCATGGTTTGATACGATGATCGCATCCGCCCCGACCTTGACCGCCATTTTCGCATCTTCGGGGTCCAAAATCCCTTTGAGAATAAAGGTCCCTCCCCATTTTTCTTTCAGTTTTGCAACCTTGCCCCAGTTCAGTTTGGGATCAAACCGCTCGTTTGCCCATTGGCTCAGAGAGCTGATATCGCCGACAGATTCAGCATGGCCCACGATATTGCGGAACGTCCGGCGGCTTGTGCCGAGCATTCCCAGCCCCCAAGCCCATTTGGTGGACAGGTTTAGAAGGGTCTTGGGGGTTAGTTTCGGGGGGGTGGACAGGCCGTTTTTCAGGTCTTTGTGTCGCTGCCCCAACAGTTGCAAATCCAGCGTCAGGACCAACGCAGAACATCCAGCCTTTTTGGCCCGGGCGATGATGTTATCGGTAAATTCCTCGTCTTGCATGACATATAGCTGAAACCAAAACGGGGCCTTCGTGTTGGCGGCCACGTCTTCGATCGAACAGATTGACATGGTGGACAAGGTATAGGGCACGCCGAATTTTTCGGCGGCCCTTGCCGCCTTGATCTCGCCATCGGCCGATTGCATGCCTGCGGACCCGATGGGTGACAGACCGACCGGCATCGATACTGGTTGGCCGACCATGGTGCTGGCAGTTGTCCGGTTTGACATATCCACCGCAACCCGCTGACGCAGGCGGATTTTTGCGAAATCATCGGTATTGTCGCGAAAGGTCTGTTCGGTCCAGCTGCCGGACTGGCAATAGTCGTAAAACATCTTTGGCGCGCGGCGTTTATAGATGACACGCAAGTCGTCGATGCAGGTGATGACGGGCATTTCGAACCTCATTGACGCTGAACTGGTGAGGTTAGCTTACCAATTCAGGGTTCCAAGGGCAATGCTTTGCGCCCGTAATTTACGCCCGGTGCGCCCCTGTGGCCAGACCTGCGACAAATGCCAGCACATCGGCTACCGGTTTACCCGCACCGATCTGCGCGACAATCGCCGATCCCACCACGGCCCCATCCGCGACGGCGGCTATGGCCTCGGCGGCATCGGGCGTGTTAATACCGAACCCGACAATAACAGGCAAATCAGTGGCGGCCTTGATCCGGGCAACCTCGGGGCCGACATTGGTGGCCTGCGCCGCAGCAGCACCGGTGATGCCGGTGATCGAGACGTAATAAACAAAGCCGGACGTATTTGTCAGCACTTTGGGCAGGCGGGCGTCATCCGTTGTGGGCGTGGCCAGCCGGATGAAATTCAACCCGGCGGCCTGTGCCGGAATACACAATTCGCTGTCTTCTTCGGGTGGCAGATCAACCACGATCAGCCCATCCACCCCGGCGTCTTTGGCATCGGCCAGAAACGCTGTCACCCCGCGTGAAAAGATCGGATTGTAATAGCCCATCATCACAATCGGTGTCAGTTGATCAACGCGGCGCAATTCACGCACAATCTGCAGCGTCTTGGCCAGCGTCTGCCCGCCATTCAGAGCGCGTTGCCCGGCCAGCTGGATCGTGGTCCCATCGGCCATCGGATCAGTAAAAGGCATACCCAGTTCGATAATATCAACACCTGCGCCGGGCAGACCCAGCACGATCTGCAGCGACGTGTCATAATCCGGATCGCCCGCCATGACATAGGCCACAAAGGCCTTGCGCCGCTGTGCCCGCAGCCGGGCAAATGTATCGTCGATTCTGGTCATGTCCGGTTCCCTGCAAATCCCCATCTGGATTTGCACGGGTGGGCGGCGGAAATCAATGGCGCTTCATCCGATGGGCCGGGTCGAAGTAATCTGTTAGGGGCCAAGCCTGTCCTTGCGCCATCGCATCCGGCGGCCTAGAAGCCGTCGCAACACCGGACAAGAGGGATATCATGGGTTTCAAAATGGGAATTGTGGGGCTGCCCAATGTCGGCAAATCCACCTTGTTCAATGCATTGACCCGGACTGCGGCGGCGCAGGCCGCCAACTTTCCGTTCTGCACCATTGAACCCAATGTTGGCGATGTGGCTGTGCCTGATGCGCGGCTGGACCTGCTGGCGTCGATTGCAGGATCCAAGCAGATTATCCCGACCCGGATGACCTTTGTTGATATTGCCGGACTGGTCAAAGGCGCCAGTAAGGGTGAGGGGTTGGGCAATCAGTTTCTGGCCAATATCCGTGAATGCGACGCCATTGCCCATGTGCTGCGTTGTTTCGAGGATGGAGATATCGTTCATGTCGAAGGCCGGGTTGACCCGGTCGGAGACGCCGCCACGATTGAAACTGAACTGATGCTGGCCGATCTGGAATCGGTCGAACGCCGGTTGCAGAACCTTGGCCGCAAAGTACGGGGCGGTGATAAAGAAGCGGTGGATCAGGTTCGCCTGCTAGAGGCCGCTCAGGTCGCGTTGGAGGCTGGGCGTCCCGCCCGCACTGTTAAAGTGGCAGACGAAGACCAAAAGCAGTGGAAAATGCTGCAACTACTCACCGCCAAGCCAGTGCTGTATGTCTGCAATGTCGAAGAAGCCGCCGCCGGGCAGGGCAATGATTTTTCCGCCAAAGTCGCCGCGATGGCCAAGGCCGAGGGCAATTCACATGTCGTGATTTCCGCCCGGATCGAGGAAGAGATCAGCCAGCTGGATGCAGATGAGGCCCAGATGTTCCTGGGCGAAATGGGGCTGGAAGAGGCCGGGTTGGACCGCCTGATCCGCGCCGGATACCTGCTGCTTGGCTTGCAAACTTATTTCACCGTTGGCCCGAAAGAGGCCCGCGCCTGGACCATCCCCAAGGGCACATTGGCGCCGCAAGCCGCAGGTGTGATCCATGGCGATTTTGAACGTGGGTTCATCCGGTCCGAGACCATTGCCTATGACGACTATGTCACAGGCAAAGGCGAGACGGGTGCGAAAGAGGCAGGTAAGTTCCGGGTCGAAGGCAAGACATACGAAGTCAAAGATGGCGATGTCCTGCATTTCCTGTTCAACACGTAAATTAGCAGGCCCAAAAGGCATGAAAGCCATGTTCTGGTTTCCTTGCCCGCTTGGACCTGCGTCACGAGGCTGAGGTCAGATCTAACCCGCCAGCCGCGCCTCGATCCCAGCTGCGGGTGTGGCCAGCCAATCGCGATAGTCGACCACAAACCGGTCAAGCAGCGCATCGGTGACATTTGGCATGACGATGGCATGCGCCTGACCTTTGTAGCAGGCCAACTGATAGGTTTTGACCAAGGTCAGGTCGGGTTCTGGGAAAACCACTGTCACGCCATGCGGATTGCACAGCACCTCGACCCCGGCAGCGCGGAGTCTGGCAGTCAGACCCTGTGCGCGCAGCGTGCACCGCAATGCGTCATGCGCAAAACCGCCATAGCCATGCCCCATCAGCCGGGCCCATATTGCCAGCACCGCATGTCCGCTGCGTGAACCCATCAATGTGGTGTCGTTTGAGCGCAGGTAAGCCACGGCCCGCGCAATCCGGTCGCTATGCTCTTTGCGGCAGATGATTGCGCCGCAGGGCATCGGTGTGCCGATCATCTTGTGACCTGAGGTTGATATGCTATCGATGGCCTGTTCAAAGCTGGGCTGGATTGATGCCGGGGCGGTTGGCAAAAACGGCACAACCATCGCGTTCAGCGCCCCATCAACATGAATGTAACGTTGGTCACGACCGTAGCCCGCTGCATCCAGCGCCGCGACAGCGCCGGTTATATCATCATGTGCCCCCTTCATCGTGGTGCCGCAGGTCAGCGCCAGAATAACTGGCTGCCCGCGCAACTCGGCAATAACTTCGGCCAAATGGTTCAGGTCGATCGCGCCATTGTCGCAGCTACGCACTTCGATCGCGGGGACCCGTTGAATGCGCGCGGCCTTTGGGATTGAATAATGCGCATCGGCGCTGTGCAGTAGAACGGCATCTGGCAAGGCTTCGCGCCCCAGATAGATGCCCCATAGATTACCTTCGGTGCCGCTGGCCCCAATAGCGCCCCAGAACGCGTCCGGATCGTGACACCCCCACAGATCCATCAGCCACCGGATCGCCGCGCGCTCCAGATCACAAACCTCGGCACCGTAATGCGACCCGGCATAAGGATCGCCCAGATTATTGATCAGATAGCCCCACAGGTTGTCGGGCACCCCAGGTGAAAACGAGAGGTTATATGGATATCCCAGATGATTTTCATGTGCGACCTGCATTTTCCGCGCGGTCAGCCGAAAGGTGTCATGCATCATTTCTGGTGTTGTCTTCGGCATATATCCGGTTTTGGCAAAGGAGTGGTTCATAGCAATATCTCCTGATTAACTGTGGCGATCAAATGGATTGCTGATCGGGTAAATTTTTACGCAAATATCATGGTGCGGAAGTGGCTGATTATCTGGCCTCGCGGCAGAAAGCATTAGACTTTCTGGCCACCTGTGATCTGTCGTTAACGCGGCACGGCCTGCACTATGGAAAAATATCCATCGCCGGCACGATCCTGTCGAACGGCAAGCGGGCATCGCGGTTCAATTGAAGCACGATATCAACACTTTTGGCCTCAAACAGGCACATGCATCGCCCATCTTCGGGGACAAAGGTCGAGCGGATCAACCGTACCCGGTCACCTGCGTTGAACATCTTTTCAGTTTGCAGGATTGCCGCGGCTTTCATGGCGTGAAGATCTGCCAAAGACGTTCCGCTCAGATCACGTTCAACCAAGAAAACTTGCATTTTACTATTCCTTTTCCAAAATCAATTTGTTCGGGCCAACTGGGTTTTCCAACCCGCTGTTAATGAAGTTCAAGGTTACCACACTTTACCTTTAATCCTGTTTCTGGGCTTTCGGATGTGAAATCTGTGGGCGTAATCGTGAGAATTACGTGAAATACAGGTGGTTTTGCCGCCAGCCTTGGTCTTGTCGATTTTTGGACATTTGCAGGTGGTGCTATTTTCCGCACCTTGCGATCAACGCCAGCGCCACGCCGCGCCTTTGACATCGGCCGCGCAAGCCCGCCCCGGTTGCCCGTCGCGTCGCAATACACCACGCCGCACTTTAGGGCTAATTCGTCCAACCGTCCGGTTTTCCCCCTTGTCGCGCCGGACCGGTCCCGGTAAACGACCGCAGTCGGAGGCGTGGCTGAGAGGCCGAAAGCACTCGGTTGCTAACTGAGCGTGGGGGGAACTCCACCGTGGGTTCGAATCCCACCGCCTCCGCCACTTGCATGTCCTTCATTCATCACACATGTCGTTGATGTTTATCTGTAAATCAGAATTTTAACTCGCTGACTTCGGGCCTAGGGCGCTCCTTCATTGAATTTTGCTATACATAATGCTTTATATTCTTCGCTACATGGTGCCTGAATGCCGGGAGCTGAGCGGATCGATCGACCGCTTAGCGCAAATGCTGATACCCAACACATCGAGCTCATCAGATGAAGATCACCTTGCGGGGCAATCAACTCTATCTCTACAGGCGCGTCCCGAAGCGTTACGGGGCCGTGGAGTCGCGCCAGTTTGTCTGGGTCAGCCTCCACACGGACTCGCAAACAGTGGCCGCGCTCAAGGCGACCACCGCCTGGGAGTTAATGGTCGAAGGCTGGGAGGCCAAGCTAGCCGGCGATACCACCGACGCTGAGGCCCGCTTTCAGGCGGCACGGGACCTCGCTGCAGTGCGCGGCTTTCGTTATCTGGATGCAGCGTCGGTTGCCAAACTGCCGCGCAGCGATTTGCTGGAGCGGATCGAAGCCGTCAAACAATCGCCGAAAGGCCCCGACTTTCGAGAGGCTGGAGCCTTTCTCGGCGGTGCCGCGGAACCTGAGATTACGATCAGCCGTGCACTGGAGCTTTACTGGACCCTGGCTGCAGATCGGACAATCGGCAAAAGCGATGACCAGCTTCGGCGCTGGAAAAACCCGTTGATCAAATCAGTCAAGAATTTGGTTGCCCAGATCGGGGACAAGCCGTTGTCGCATATCTCCACAGATGACATGCTCGATTTCAGGCAATGGTGGGTCGAAAGGATCGCCGAAAAAGGCTTGACCGCGAATAGCGCCAACAAGGACCTGATTCACATTGGCAGCATTTTGAAAACTGTGAACAACATGAAGCGCCTCGGACTAATCCTGCCACTTTCAGGGCTGTCGCTGAAAGAGGTTGGGCAGCAGGTTAGGCCCCCATTTAGCGACATTTGGATTAGGGACAAGCTACTTGCGCTAGGCGCATTGAGGGGCCTCAATACCGAGGCTCGCTGCATCCTGCTGGGCATGATCAATACCGGATATCGACCCAGTGAAGGGGCGGCACTCTTGCCGGCGCACATCCGGCTCGATCACAAAGTGCCGCACATTTCCATCGAGGCAGATGTTCGGCAGTTGAAATCGGCCAACGCCAAGCGGATTATCCCTTTGACCGGGATCAGTCTTGCCGCACTGCGCGAATGCAGCAACGGCTTTCCGCGATACCGCGACAACCCGGGCCTGTCCGACACGATCAACAAGTTTCTGTCCGAGAACGAGCTGAAGGAGTCGCCCCGCCACTCTGTGTATTCGCTGCGCCACGCCTTTGAAGACAGAATGCTGGAAGCTAGTTTCGACGAGCGTATCAGACGGGATCTCTTGGGGCACAGCTTGGATCGCGAGCGCTACGGCAAGGGGGGATCACTGGAACATACCCACGACCTCCTTCAGGCCATCGCCCTCTGACGGGCTGTGATCGCTTTCGCACGGCGAACAACATCGCCGCTGATCTCAATTGCGGCTAGTTCGACTTCAAGCCGCTCAAAAATTGGAACATAGACAGGATCGTGGGTCACCAAAGCTGCAACCGTCAAATAGGCGGACTGCAATCGTTCGAGGACTGATTTCGCCATTGGTCGTTCCGATCCTGAGTTCGATAATTGCCTTATAGCGGGGCGAGTTTGGACTGCGCGAGATTCATGTGCCTTTTCGGCAACAGGCGGCTACTTAAGGCCGTGACTGCGTGAGTGACCGGACCCTCTGCATTTTGGGCGTCATCAGGCAGCTAAATCGGACCACTATTGATGCTGGCCCAGAAGTCTCACGTGCGGCTGGACGCTGATGCGACATTCCCAACAACGCGCTCGCTATAACTGTATCAAGCAACACGTTGATGTTGTAAGATTTTCAGTCGAAAGCGACCATACAACGACCATCAAGAAACCCCATATCGACACGCGGCTAGCAAAGTTCGTGGAAAAGCGGGTGCTCGAGTTGCGCCCTAGCAAAAGCCAGATCGAGATCGCGTCCGAGGCCGGCTTCGTAAACCCAAACATGCTGGCGATGATCAAGAGAGGCGCCGCGAAGCTGGCACTTGGCGTGGCTTCATTGAACCGGCGATCTTTTTGTCGGGTTTCGCCTCCGATGATCTTGGGTAAGGCCAACTCCTCTCATTGTGACATCGGGCGATAAAGCATTGGTCAGACTCAACCGGAGCCGTCCTGACAGCAAGGTGGAGGGATTCGTGACGAGGTAGCGAAGCTGTGCCCCGTTAGGCGACAAGCCGGCAGCACTGCGCCCCTTGCTCGGCAATGCGTCACCTGCCAGTTTGCGTGACCAGTTTGGGGCAAAGTGTTTATGAAAGGCCCACGACGCAGTCGAACACAGAAACGACTGGTTTGGAATCTCTGTGCAAGCGCCAGACGTTCGACCACGTGTCCACTTCGAGCGCGACCAGTATTTCGCTGATCACCGATCAGTGACTACGTGCGGTACGCATGGCATGAACATAGCGTGGATCGAAGGGATTTGCACCGAGTGGCGACGGGTCATACCAGTCAATATTGCCCTCTGCACTCCTGCGCTACGGTTGTTGGTCGCTCTTCATGCTCCTGAAAGGGTGCCTCTACGTCTGGGACTCAGCTGGAGCGTCGCTGACGGCAAGGTCAGTCCTGCCTGCCACCCCATTGTGAGTCAAAACCAAGACGGCCCCAGGTGACTCGCGTTGGGGCTTCTAGCGCGATGCCCTGTGTTCATCCGTCTCCATGGCAGCACCTCCTTGGTGCCGCAAGTGAATCAGTGAGTTGGCCCGCACACAAGCGATTTAATGGGTCCTGAGCCTAGGTATGCTTCGAACTATTTCAAAGGGCAGAGTAAGACCATCCTGAGCCACAGCATTTTGCTTGGTATACAGGCAATAGTAGAAATGCAAACTTCATAAAAGCTAAGAAACATTGCCACCACACCGTATTAATTCATTTAGATCGTCCTGCAGCCCACGACTCAGCATTTGCGAGCTGGTAACGATTTGCTCCTCTGATCGCACCGTCCAGCTGAATTTGATAAGGACCAACTCGATAAATTAGCGTATGGGCGGCGTCAATTCGCACATGGAGCATGAAGTCTGAAATTCTTTCGCTGGGCAGAATGATGATGTGAATTGTCTTGCGACTTATTTTGGGGCGATATTTCAGCTTCGAGAGTTTGTCGCGTATGTTTATTTTTGTTGGTGAGATAGTTTGTCCAAATAGGAAGTCACGCCACAGGCAATATAAAGTAATTATTGCGAGGGTTTTGCTTTATATATTGCAATGCAGTTGAAGATATGGCGCGTCATCCGCGCCCATTTCAGTATCAGAATGATTCAACGAGTTGACATAACTTCAATCTTCTGATCCCATTATTCTAGGACGGAATAGATGAAAATTTTTGTGAATTCGAAAGTTCTAATTTCTATGTGATTTTAATAGCTAGAGTTGTTGATGAGAGTGAAAAGCACGTGGCACACTTGAGAAGATATCTGATCGTTGATAGGATCAATTTTCATTCCCAACGTCGTTGACGTCGGTTGCTGTTCCCAAAGGCAAGGAAGCTAGGGTGACTATTTTCTTCGCTCATTCAGCGAGTTCTTCAGACTCTCTCGACTGGCAAACGCTTCCCGAGCATCTGACGCAGGTCGCCAAAGCTGCGTCAGAGAGAGCCTTTCCTTTCGGGCTATCCCAGTTGACCCATCTTGCGGGCCTGTTTCACGATCTTGGAAAGTATGATCGAGCGTTTCAGCGCAAATTGTCTGGCGAGGTCAATCGGGTCGATCATTCGTCCGCCGGAGCTGTGGTTCTGTTGGATCAGGCGCAACCAAAAGATCGCATTCCAGTCGAGATGGTTGCCTATGCGATCTTGGGCCACCACGCCGGTTTGCCAGACTATGATACATCCGACGGGGCCAGCTTTCAGCGGCGTGTCGAAAACTACAATGACCAACTTGATCCGATCTGGAGACAACAAATCCAAGTGCCGCAACCAGATTTATCTGGCGAGCTTATGGCCCTGTTGCAAGGGCGTAGCAGTAAATTGACAGGCCCATTTGATATCTCGGTCGCCACGCGTATGCTGTTCTCCAGCCTTGTCGACGCCGATTTCCGCGATACCGAAGCGTTTTATGGCGAACTCGAAGGAACGACGAAGGACCGCGACTGGACCGCACTGCAAATGGCTTTGCCGCAGTTTATAGCAGCCTTTAACGACCATATGGCAAAACTGCCCAACACTGCCATAGCCGTCAACACATTGCGACACGAGGTTTTGGCGCATGTGCGGGGCAGGGCAGGGATGTCGCCGGGTCTGTTCACCCTGACTGTGCCGACCGGGGGTGGCAAGACGCTGGCTTCATTGGGGTTTGCGCTGGATCATGCGCAGTTGCACGGGCATTCACGAATTATCTATGCCATCCCTTTCACCTCGATCATCGATCAGACCGCCGCGATTTTTCGGGGCATTCTTGGCGACATGAACGTTCTCGAGCACCACTCGGCCATCGAAGATGATGCGAGAAACGATAAGGACCGCAAAAGCCGTGACAAGGTGCAGCTGGCGATGGAGGATTGGGCGGCCCCGGTGGTCGTGACCACCAATGTGCAACTCTTCGAAAGCCTGTTTGCCGCCCGCCCCGGTCGTGCCCGCAAGCTGCACAACATCGCAGGGTCTGTTATCATTCTGGACGAGGCGCAGACCATACCGCGCCCGTTGCTTCTCCCCTGCCTGCGCATGCTGGATAGCATGGCGCGGCTGTTTCACTGCTCGATCGTGCTGTGCACGGCGACGCAACCTGCGGTGGACGAGGCTGTTTTGAAGGGTGGGCTGGCGCTGGCCGGGCGCGAACTGGCACCTGACCCGGCAGCGCTGGCCAGGCGGTTGCGACGGGTGCAAATTGGCCATGCTGGTGTCATGGATAACTTGGCTTTGGTGGCCGCGTTAAGTGGTGTGCAGCAGGGTCTGGTTGTGGTCAACAGTCGGGTTCATGCGCTGGATTTGTGGAACGATGCTAAAGGGTTGGACGGACTTTATCATTTGTCAACACGCCAATATGCAGCGCACCGGCGGCGTTTGCTGGCAATAATTCGCCAAAGGCTTGCCGATGGGCTGCCATGCCGCGTGATCTCGACCAGTTTGATCGAGGCGGGGGTGGATATTTCATTTCCTTGCGCATGGCGGGCCGAGGCGGGTTTGGATCAAATTGTGCAGGTTGCCGGACGGGTGCACCGCAATGGCGAGATGTCGCCAGAATTGGGGCGGGTGACAGTCTTTACTCCCGATGGCTATGCCCCGCCGCCTGAAATCAAGGGGCTGATTGGCGATATGGCCCGGATGCGGGAAAAGTTTGACGACTTGCAATCGCCGGAAGCGATTCAGAGTTACTTTGGCGAGGTGTATTGGCGGCTGGATGCTGACTTGGACCGCGAAGGAATTGTGGGAAGTTTCAAGATCATCGGCAATCACACCAATTTCAACTTCCGCACCGTGGCCGAAAAGTTTCGGATGATCGAAAGCGGCATGGTGCCGGTGATTATTCCATGGGATGCGGAGAGTAGCGCGGCTATTTCAGACCTTGAAAAACCATGGATCAAATCCGGCCAGATTGCCCGCGCCCTGCAAACCCACCTCGTGACCGTTCCACCCAAAGCCCGCGACCGGATGCAGGCCTGCGGCAAGGGCTATTTCGCCCAGCCGAAAGTGCGGGGCGATCAGTTCTTTGTGCTGGAGGCTATGAGCCTTTATCACGAGGAAACCGGCCTGCATTGGGAAGATGCGGAATATCTGGGGATAGAAGCAGGGATAATTTAATTTTAGTCAGATAATGCTTGCCTGACCGACGTAAGCACCCAAGGTGGTGCTGGTAGGTGGAGGCATTATGTCATACGGAATTCGACTTAAAGTCTGGGGCGACTATGCTCTTTTTACCCGGCCCGAATTGAAAGTCGAACGCCTGACCTATGATGTCATCACCCCCTCTGCCGCGCGGGGTATCCTTGAGGCGATCCATTGGAAACCGTCGATCCGCTGGGTGATTGACCGCATCCATGTGCTGACACCGATCCGTCACCAGTCAATCCGCAGGAACGAAGTGGGGCACAAGGCCCCGGCGGGCAGCATCAAACGAGCGATGAACCGGGGCGACCTGGAGGGCTTGGGGATTTTGGTTGATGACCAGAAGGTGCGCCAGCAGCGGGCGTCCACGGTGCTGGTCAAACCCACCTATCTGATCGAGGCGCATTTTGTTTTGACTGACAAGGCGGAGGCAGAGGATAATGAACCGCCCCGGGTTTACCGGAGGGCAAAACTCTCGGAGAATTGCCCATTATGGAACATGCACAAAAGAAGAAGACCGCGAAGCCGTATTCACCTGAGTTCCGCGAACGAGCGGTGCGGCTTGCGATGGAACACCGCG
>JANOQM010000080.1:0-3064 GCA_031422295.1 Rhodobacterales bacterium
GAACACCATTGTCACGCGGTCGGTTCCGCCAACGCCGTTGCCCGGGCTTGATCTGGCAAAGGGGATACCGCCGCAGTTGCGGGCCCTGGTGGCGGTTCCGGTGCTGTTGCATGACACAGCCGAGTTGATGACGCAGATCGAGCGGTTGGAGGTGCATCATCTGTCCAGCACGGGTGGCGCTGTGCATTATGCACTTCTGTCGGATGCGATGGATGCGGATGTCGAGGCGAGCGAGGACGATGCGGCGTTGGTGAGTTCCGCGATGGCGGCGATTGCACGGTTGAACGCGCGTTATCCGTCGGAAGAAGCCGATCGGTTCTTTTTCCTGCATCGTCGTCGATTGTGGAACCCCACCGAAGGCGTGTGGATGGGGTGGGAACGCAAGCGCGGCAAGCTCGCGGAACTGAACCGGTTGCTGCGCGGGGCAACGGACACCAGTTTTGATGTGATCAGCGGTGCTATGCCACAGGACATCCGTTATGTCATCACGCTGGACGCCGATACGCGGCTGCTGCGCGGCACAGTGCGGCAGATGATCGGCAAGATGGCGCATCCGCTGAACCAACCGCGGTTTGATAGCGTGGCCCAGCGGGTGACGGGCGGCTACGGCATCTTGCAGCCGCGCGTTACGGCGTCGCTTCCCGTGGGGCAAGACGGGTCGATTTATCAGCGGATATTCTCAAGTCAGGGCGGGATCGAGCCTTATGCGGCGGCGGTGTCGGATGTCTATCAGGATTTGTTTGACGAAGGGTCGTTTACGGGTAAGGGCATTTACGACGTTGACGCGTTTGAGGCGGCTTTGGCGGGGCGGGTGTCTGAAAATACCATGCTGAGCCATGACCTGTTTGAAGGCGTGTTTGCCCGGGCGGCGCTGGCATCTGATATCGAGGTGGTCGAAGATTTCCCCAGCCGGTACGACGTGGATACACGGCGGCATCACCGCTGGGCGCGTGGCGATTGGCAATTGCTGCCGTGGATCTTTGGCGCAAGGCGGCGCGACGGGGGCGGTATTCCTACTGTCGGGCGTTGGAAGATGATCGACAACTTGCGGCGGTCGCTGTTGGCGCCGCTGGCAGTGGCCTCGCTTTTCGCGGGGTGGCTTATGGCACCTGCAGTGGCGGTTGTTTGGACGATTGTAGTGGTGGTGATGCTGGCACTGCCGCGACTGCTGCCGCTGCCGTTTGGCATTGTGCCAGAGCGATCTGGCGTGACACTGCGCGGCCACTTTGCGGCTTTAGGGACTGACGCGCTGATTGCCATCAGTCAGATCGCGCTGTCGCTGGTGTTGCTGGCGGATACGGCGGCCACCATGCTGGATGCGGTTCTGCGCACGGCTTGGCGGTTGGTGATATCGCGGCGGAATTTGTTGGAATGGGTAACGGCTGCGCGGTCTGGTGGGGGCGGGCAGTTATCGGTGTTGGGCCAATATGCGCGCATGGCACCGGGCGTTGTGCTGGGGCTGGCTGCGTGCCTTGTGGCTTGGGTGGCCAATCCTGCGGTGCTGCCGGTGCTTGTACCGTTTGCGCTGGCTTGGTTTGCGGCACCCGGAATTGCGCGGCTCGTCAGTCTGCCGCAAAGCGCGCGCGCCGCTGCACCCGTGACCACTGCCCAAGCCGATGCGCTTCGGCTGATTGCCCGGCGCACATGGCGGTACTTTGAAACCTTCGTGACCGCGGAAGAAAACCATCTGCCACCTGATAACTTTCAGGAAATTCCAAAGCCTGCGATTGCCACCAGAACCTCGCCAACCAACATCGGGCTTTACCTGCTGTCAACCGTTGTTGCCCGCGACATGGGATGGATCGGCCAGACGGCGGCGTTGCTGCGGATGAAGGACACACTGCTGACGATGCAACGGATGCCGCGCTATCGGGGCCACCTGTACAACTGGCATGATACGCGTGATTTGCGGGTGTTAGAGCCTGCCTATGTCTCATCCGTCGACAGTGGCAATCTGGCGGGGCATTTGATTGCGGTAGCACAAGCCTGCCGTGAATGGGCAAGCGTCGGAGTGGATGGCGCGGTGCGCAGGCAAGCCGTCCGCGACACCATTCATCTGGCTTTGCAGTCGTTGGAAAACGCCCCGGCGATAACCGGTCTGACGGACGTATTGGATGATCTGGCGCAAGCGGCAGCAGACCCGAAAACGGGTTTGCAGGCGTTGTTGCCCAATGCGGCGAAGGCGATGGAGATATCGCAACGGTCAGGCGAGGCGGAGGCAAGCATCGTTTTCTGGACCACTGCGATCCATCGATGTCTGGCGGACCAGCTTGCCGATCAGGCGCAGCCGGCAGACCCTGCTTTGCTGGCCGAGGTTGAAGCGATGGCGCGGACCTTTGCCATCGAAATGGAGTTTGGCTTTTTGTTGGAGCCGGACAAAAAGTTGTTGTCTATCGGATTTTCACTGGTGACCAACCGGCTTGACACCAACTGCTATGATCTTTTGGCATCCGAGGCGCGGCTCGCCAGCCTTTTTGCCATCGCAAAGGGCGATGTGGATACGCGCCACTGGTTTCGGCTGGGACGGGCGGCGACGCCGATTGGCGCGGGGTCTGCGCTGATATCATGGTCGGGCAGTATGTTCGAATATCTGATGCCGTCACTGGTCATGCGGGCACCAGCCGGGTCTGTGCTGGAACAGACGAACCGCTTGGTCGTGGCACGGCAAGAAAGCTATGGCGCGGCGCTTGGGATGCCGTGGGGAATATCGGAATCATCGTATAACGCCCGCGATCTGGAGATGACCTATCAGTACTCCAACTTTGGTGTGCCGGGGCTTGGTCTGAAACGGGGACTGAGCGAGAACCGGGTGATTGCACCGTATGCTACAGGATTGGCCGCGATGATTGATCCGGTGGCGGCAGCACAAAACTATGCGCGGCTGGCCGCACTGGGGGCCGAGGGACGCTATGGGTTCTATGAAGCGGTCGATTTCACCCCGGCGCGGCTGCAAGGCAACGACGACCATGCCATCGTGCGCAGCTTTATGGCGCATCATCAGGGCATGACGATTACCGCCATTGCCAACACCTTGCAGAACGGACGGTTGCGTGACCGGTTTCAT
>JANOQM010000081.1:0-4088 GCA_031422295.1 Rhodobacterales bacterium
TCGCGCCGCTCGGGGCGAACCTCGACCGGAACCTGATAGGTCGCACCACCAACCCGGCGCGAACGCACTTCGATCGACGGCTTGATATTGTCCAGACCCTCGTGGAATACTTCCACCGGGGACTTTTTCAGCTTGGTTTCAACCCGTTCAAAGGCAGAATAAACGATCCGCTCGGCGGTCGATTTCTTGCCATCAACCATCAGGTTGTTCATGAATTTGGTGAGAACGCGGTCACCATATTTGGCGTCCGGCAGAATCTCACGTTTCTCGGCGGCGTGGCGGCGTGACATGGCGGGTTCCTCGACTTTTTGAGCATCGGCGGGGTGAACCCCGCCCTACGACATACGGCAAATGGCGGGGACTGGCCCCGCCACAAAATCTTACTTCGGACGCTTGGCTCCATACTTCGACCGGCGCTGACGACGGTTCTTGATGCCTTGGGTATCCAGCACACCCCGCAAGATGTGGTAGCGGACGCCGGGCAAATCCTTGATCCGGCCGCCGCGGATAAGCACGACCGAGTGCTCTTGCAGGTTGTGGCCTTCACCGGGGATATAGCTGATCACTTCAAAGCCATTGGTCAGGCGCACTTTGGCGACTTTCCGCATGGCCGAGTTCGGCTTTTTCGGCGTTGTGGTATAAACGCGGGTACAAACGCCGCGCTTTTGCGGGCAGGATTCCAGGTGCATCGACTTGGATTTGACAATTCTGGGCTGGCGCGGTTTGCGGATCAGCTGTTGGATCGTGGGCATTAGGGCCGTTTCCTACTTGGTGATCGCAGCCTTTTCAGGGGCGACCGGTTACATTCACGCACTTTGCACGTCTGCAAAGCACAAAAAACCCGCAGTCGATCCCTTACCGGAGGATCGGTGCGGTGGGGCTCCAGAGGATCGGGGAAACAGTATCCCGGATCATGACCACGTCAGCTCTGAGAACCAGGTGCTGCGGTCACCCACCACGCCTGATTGCGGGCCGTATAGGGGGAGTCGGGTGGGGTGTCAACAGCGCGACATCAGGCTAGACCGGGACCGATATTCCGCGCCAGTCGTGCCACGCGTTCGCGGTACAGCGTGAACAATCCAGTGGCCACAACAACGGCCGCGCCGACCAAGGTCCAGACATCGGGGAAGGTGTGGAACACGACCGCCCCGATGACCAAGGCGACCAGCAGGCTGGTATAGCGGAACGGGGCGACAAAGCTGATCTCGCCGTTGCGCATCGACTGGACCGACAGAATATAACCGCCGATCACGAACAGCGCGGACCCCAATACTGACAGGCCAGCCCCAGCGGTCAGCGGCCTGAAATCTACAAACAGCGCCCCAACCCCGGCAAACAGCGTCACACCCACCGCGGCCACCACCGCAATCAACAGCGACGGCACCTGCGTTGAGACCTGCCGGGCCATCAGGTCGCGCAACGTCACGCAGGCGACCGAGGCCAGCACGTAGATTGAATAGACAGTAAAGCCGTCGCCACCCGGCTTGACGATCAGCATCACGCCGGCAAAGCCCACCAGAATAGCCGCCCAGCGCCGCCAGCCCACGTTGTCGCGCAGAAACAACGCGCCCGCGAGCGTGATAGTCAGCGGCAGCGATTGCATGATCGCGGCCACATTGGCGAAATCGACATGGAACAAGGCGGTAATGAAAAACCACGCTGCCCCCGCCTCGGCCATAGTACGCACCACGATCCGTCCCCAGTCGCGCGGCGATACCCGCACCCGGTGCAGTCCCATCCAGAACGCCAGCCCGATCATGAACACCGAAGTGACAGAGCCGCGCAATAACAGCACCTGAAACAGCGGCATTTCCTCGGACAGAGTTTTCAGGAAGGCGTCATTGATGGTAAAACAGGCCATAGAACCCGCCATCATTGCAGCACCACGCAGATTATCGGAATGTTCGGCCATAACGCCCCGGTAACAGTCGATCAGTATAGACGCCAGAGGGGTCGATATGATTGAAAGCCCGGCATGACTGCAGTGGATGAAAAGTTTCTGGTTTTTGCGGCGATGCGCAATGAAGGGGCCTTCATTGTTGAATGGGTCACCTGGTACCGGATGCTCGGGTTTCAGGTCATGGTCGCCACCAATGACTGCACTGACCACTCCGTCGCTTTGCTGGACCGGTTGGCCGATGCAGGCTGGCTGACCCATTTCAGCCATACCCCCGGCAATATGTCCCCCAAAGGATCCGCCCACCGCGACATGCGCAAACGACCCGAGGTGGCGGCAACCGACTGGTTGATGATCTGCGATGTGGACGAATTTCTGGTGATCCACCGGGGCGACGGGTCAATCGGCAGCTTGTTTGACGTGATTGGCCGGGATTTTCTGGGCGTCGTGTTTCACTGGCAATGTTTTGGCACTGGGGGCCATACCACCTATGCGGACGGGCTGGTCCACCGCCAATTCCTGCGGCGCGGAACGGCCCGGCATGCTGTCAATACCAGCTTCAAATCCCTGTTCAAGACGCCACTGCGCTACAAACGCTATTCTGACCACAGCCCCTACGACTTTGACGGGGTCTGGGGCGAAGGGGCCAACAATTTCGTCAACGCCGAAGGCCAAATCATCCAGCGTTTTCTGACCCACGACCACCCGATCCGGTTTGCTGATCTGGACGATATCACGACGTTCAATGCGCAATTGAACCACTACATCATCCGGTCCGATGAAAGTTTCGACCTGAAACGCGGCACGATCAGCGCGTCGGCCAAGGTCGACCGCTATACCGACCGGTTCTACAAGGCCCGCAACCGCAATGGTATTCAGGACAGCGCGGCCCTGGCATATACGGCCCGGTTCGCCCCCCTGCACAAG
The DNA here is from genome assembly GCA_031422295.1 of Rhodobacterales bacterium. GTDB lineage: Bacteria > Pseudomonadota > Alphaproteobacteria > Rhodobacterales > Rhodobacteraceae > JANOMH01. Next base: position 2,825 of record JANOQM010000081.1, read on the forward strand.
GCCGCGATGGCCCTGCCCGGCGTCCATCGATTGCACCATCTGTGCTGTGCGGATTACGTGGTGCGGTTATGTGCCAAAAAAGGGGCAGATCACCGGATTGATCCGCGTTACAAATTTCATCTTGCGGCGGCGCAGACTGGGGCGGCAGATCACGACTAATTGCGTAGAAGCTCATATGATCTGGTCACTGCGAACTAATCGCTGCTTTCACCTACGACCTTGAAAATTAGGGGAATATATATGCAATTGGGAGCATTTTCAGTCAGTCTAACTGTCAAGGATTTGGCCGCCTCGCGGGCATTTTATGAACATTTGGGGTTTTCAGATCTGGCCGGGGTGGCTGAACAAGGCTGGTTGGTCCTGAACAATGGGATCTGTGTTATCGGTCTGTTTCAAGGCATGTTTGACAAAAACATCCTGACGTTCAATCCCGGTTGGGATGCCGCCGCACAGCCGCTGCCAACGTTTACCGACGTGCGGATAATCCAACAGCAGCTTAGGGCCAAAGGCGTGGCGCTTCTGTCCACGGCGGATGAGGCCAGCGGTGGGCCCGCCAGCTTTATGATTACTGACCCGGATGGCAATACAATCCTGTTCGACCAGCATCACTAGGACTGGTTGACAGGCCACAACGCGCAGTCCTGTAAAAAAAATGGGCCCCCGTCACCGGGGGCCCATTTTCCTAAGTAATGTGGGTTACACCCACCCTACATCAATCCCGGCTTTCCGGCGTATCGACCAGCATCGTGTCAAACTCGTCGCCACCGATCACATCCGACCGGATCGGGGCGGCCAGCATTGCCGCAGCTTCGGCATCGTCCCGCCGCGCGTCGATCACCTTGGCATCGCGTTCGGTCGCAATTGCACGCATCAGCCTTGTGGCCCCGCCGGTGCCCGCCGGAATCAACCGGCCGACGATGACGTTCTCCTTGAGCCCCACCAGTTTGTCGCGCTTGCCCTGTACCGACGCCTCGGTCAGGACCCGCGTGGTTTCCTGGAACGATGCGGCCGAGATGAACGAACGAGTCTGCAACGACGCCTTGGTGATGCCCAGCAGGATCGGCTCGCCAGTGGCAGGACGACCGCCACGGGCAATCGCCTTGTCATTGGCCTCGTCAAACTCGGCCTTGTCGACGTTCTCGCCCTTGAGCAGCGTGGTATCACCCGAGTCGGCAATTTCCCATTTCTGGAGCATTTGCCGCACGATCACCTCGATGTGCTTGTCGTTGATCTTCACGCCTTGCAAGCGGTACACGTCCTGCAC
>JANOQM010000082.1:0-99274 GCA_031422295.1 Rhodobacterales bacterium
GTCAAGGTCTGGCACATCAATGACGTAATAGCCGCCCAGATGTTCCTTGGTTTCGGCAAACGGGCCGTCCATTGTTTCAAATTTGCCGCCACGCAGGCGCAGGGTGGTGGCGGTTTCAACGCCTTGCAGGCCTTCGCCCGACTCCAGCACGCCATCGGCGGCCAGTTTTGCACTTGCGGCCCCAAAGCCCGCCATCATCGCGTCAAACGCCGGGGTGCCATATTGGGGTTCAACAGACGGGTGGCCATACAGCAGGATCATGTATTTCATTTTGGATAGTCCTTTGTCCTTGGGTTTCAGCTTGGGATTGCATCGCGCCAGGCTACGGCACGAGAAAGGTTCTGGGCCTAGAGGCCCAGAATATTGACGCCGAGGCAGACCATGATATTCAAGGTCGCCAGAATGTTGGTCCCGTTGCCGACATAGCGCAGCGGATGTGCAGCATTGTCGATCGCCCCAAGGCCGAATGGGTGGGCGATCCGCCCAATCAGCAGCAGCGCGCCCGAAATATGCAGGTAAAGTGCGGGGGCACCCATGCCTTCGGCCAGGACCATCAGGATCAGCACGAAAGTCGTCCATTCAACAAAGTTGCCGTGTTGGCGCACCCGCCGCAGCAATTCTACGTTTCCCCCGTCACCGAACGAGATTTTGGCGGCCGCCCGAACTCCGCTGATACGGAACCACAGGATCAGAAAAATCACCGCCAGCGGCAGGGCATACATCGGTGTCACTACAAACGTCATGGTCATTCCTTTTTCATTTCAGTGTTTCGATAACCCAAGGACGCCGCAGGTTTACGAATTTCGACATGGCCCGTCAGTAAATTGGAAAAAAACTTTGGTTAATCCTTGCCTTATGTGGCATGTTTACACTCAACCCATTATAATTGTTATATTTATTTCGTTTTCGCAGAATCCGGTCATCCAAAAAGAAACTTCCACCCTGTCGTCCGGCTCTGGTAAACCCGCGCCTTCACCCTTTTCCTTGCGCCGCACTTCACCTAAGACGCGAGGCGATTGCACCCGGACCGAGGCCGCCATGTCAGAACCGATGATCACCCCAGCACTCGTAGCGTCCCATGGGTTGAAACCAGACGAATACCAACGCATCCTCGACATTATCGGGCGGGACCCATCCTTCACTGAACTCGGCATCTTTTCGGCGATGTGGAACGAGCATTGCTCTTACAAATCCTCCAAGAAATGGCTGCGCACCCTGCCCACCACCGGCCCGCAAGTGATCTGTGGCCCCGGTGAAAATGCGGGTGTGGTCGATATCGGTGACGGGCAAGCGCTGATTTTCAAGATGGAATCCCACAATCACCCCAGCTATATCGAGCCCTATCAAGGGGCCGCGACTGGCATGGGCGGCATCCTGCGCGATGTGTTCACCATGGGTGCACGGCCGATTGCTGCGATGAATGCCCTCAGTTTCGGTCTGCCCTCCCATCCCAAAACCCGCCAGCTGGTGGCAGGCGTGGTGCAGGGTGTTGGCGGCTACGGCAACTGCTTTGGCGTGCCCACGGTAGGCGGCGAGGTTCGGTTCCATCGCTCATATAACGGCAATTGCCTCGTGAACGCATTCGCTGCAGGCCTCGCCGATGCAGATAAAATCTTCTACTCCACCGCATCAGGCGTCGGCATGCCCGTGGTTTACCTTGGTGCCAAAACCGGCCGTGACGGGGTCGGCGGGGCGACAATGGCCAGCGCTGAGTTTGACGATACGATCGAAGATAAACGCCCCACCGTCCAAGTCGGAGACCCGTTCACCGAAAAACGCCTGATGGAGGCTTGTCTAGAGCTGATGGCCTCGGGTGCCGTGATTTCGATTCAGGACATGGGGGCTGCGGGCCTGACCTGTTCGGCGGTGGAAATGGGCGACAAGGGCGATCTGGGGATCCGGCTTGACCTTGATCAGGTGCCCACCCGCGAACCCAATATGACCGCTTACGAGATGATGCTGTCGGAATCGCAGGAACGCATGCTGATGGTCCTCAAGCCCGAGAAAGAGGCCGTGGCCCGTGCGATTTTCGACAAATGGGACCTCGATTTCGCTATTGTCGGCGAAACAATCGCCGAAGACCGCTTTGTGATCGTTCTGCATGGCGAGGTCAAAGCCGACCTGCCGCTCAAGGCGCTGTCTGGCAACGCCCCCGAATATGACCAGCCTTGGGTGGCGACACCAGCCGCCGCCCCGTATACAGACATTCCCGATATCGACCCGATTGATGCCCTCAAATCCCTGATCGGTTCGCCAAACTATGCCCATAAATCATGGGTCTACGAACAATACGACCAACAGGTGATGGGCGACACTGCCCGCACCCCCGGCATGGGCTCCGGCATCATTCGGATCCACGGCACACCTAAATCCGTGGCCTTCACATCCGATGTGACCCCTCGCTACGTCAAAGCCAACCCGTTCGAAGGCGGCAAACAGGCGGTGGCCGAGGCGTATCGCAACCTGATCGCCGTGGGCGCAACCCCCCTTGCGGCCACCGACAACCTGAACTTCGGCAATCCCGAAAAGCCCGAGATTATGGGCCAACTGGTCGGTGCGATCCAAGGCATCGGCGAAGCCTGCACCGCACTGTCATTCCCCATCGTCTCGGGCAATGTGTCGCTCTACAACGAAACCGATGGCTCCGGCATCCTGCCCACCCCCACCATTGGTGGCGTCGGGCTGATCGCCCAACCCGGCGATATTATCAAGGGAACAGCCCAGCCCGGAGACATCGCCATTCTGATCGGGCGGACCATCGGCCACCTTGGCCAATCCGCCCTGCTGGCCGAAGCCTTTGGGATCGAACAGGGCGACGCGCCGCCCGTGCATCTGGCTGATGAACTGGCACATGGCACTTTCATTCTGCAAAATCGCGCCAACATTCCCACCTGTACTGACCTGTCCGACGGCGGCCTGGCCCTTGCCGCTTTCGAACTCGCCGAATCCGCCAACATTGGTGTCACCCTGACCACTTCCGACATCCCGCTGCTGTTTGGCGAGGATCAGGCCCGCTATTTGATCGCATGCTCCCCAACCCAAGCAAAGGCACTGGAACAGGCCGCCACCGCCGCCAATATTCCCCTCACCCGGTTCGGGCATTTCGGCGGCGATACTGTGCAGTTTGGCAGCAATACAGCCCCGTTGAAAAGCCTCTCGACCCTGTACCGGACCGCCTTTGCCGCGGCCATCGACTGACTTTGCATTTTCGGAAGTTGCGTAAATACCTCCGCCGGAGGCCCCGGCCCGCTGCCATTGCCAACGCCTGACTTGCAAGCCCGTCATCTTCGCCTTAAATTCAGACCAACCAAAGGAAGTCCAAAAATGGCCATGCATGCCCAGGATATCGAAGACCTGATCCGCGCGGCCTTTCCTGCCGCCCGCATCACCATCACCGACCTTGCGGGCGACGGCAATCACTGGGCCGCCGAAGTGATCGACGCCAGTTTCAAGGGGATGAACCGGGTGCAGCAACAGCGCGCGGTCTATGCCAGCCTCAAGGGCAAGATGGATGGGCCAGCCGGGCAATTGCACGCGCTGGCGCTGACCACCAAATCCCCCGATTAATCCGACAAAGGACAATATCATGACCGCAGCCGATAATATCAAAGCAACCGTCACCGCCAACGATGTGGTTCTGTTCATGAAAGGGACCAAAAGCATGCCGCAATGCGGATTCTCATCCAAAGTGGCCGGGGTGCTGAACTATATGGGTGTCGAGTTTGCTGATGTGAATGTGCTGGCTGACGCCGACATCCGGCAAGGGATCAAGGACTTTTCTGACTGGCCGACCATCCCGCAATTATATGTCAAAGGCGAATTTGTCGGCGGCTGCGATATCGTCACTGAAATGACGTTGTCTGGCGAACTGGACGCATTGTTCGACGCCAAAGGTGTCGCTTATGATAAAGATGCAGCCGACAAAATCCGGCAGGCCAACGCCTGAACATTCTGGCGCGAATGCAACACTTGGCGGCCCGTCCGGCTGCCACTCGATTTTTATGCGATCAAACCTTTGCAGCTTGGGCGTTTATTGTGCTTGCGTGAGCGTGACAGTTCACTGCTCAGCCAGAGCCATCGCGCGCCCGATGCTCGTGCTTCTTCAACTTGCAGACCTGCCAAAATGTGTCAGGTCCGTTTTTCGGCGTGTGAGGCCGGGGTTTAGCCCGAAAGTTTGCTAGGTAAGGGCTGCCACCCGTGTCTGCCGGATTAGTGCTTGTCTATGTATTTGTGATCAGCGTCCTGTCGGGCGCTTTGGTATTTTTGTGGCTTAAACAGCAACAGATCGCGCAACGAGAGGCATTCCAGTCCCTCGCAGCCCGCCGGGGATGGGCCCTAACGGTAACGGAACAAAAACTCGGTAAACCTGCGATATTGCGACTGACGTCCCGGTCGGGCACTGGCTGGCATGCGGAAACCCGGTTGGATGCAGGCGATCAAAACGGACAGGCCAGAATTCTGGCAACCGAGTTTTATGCGGCATATCCACAGTGGCCGGACGGCAGCCTGGTGTTAACACTTGCCACGCAGGATGAAGGTGATCGGGGGTCGCAAGACCTGTCCGAACCGGACCTGGTCAAACGGGTCAGTCAATTCATTCCAGACGGAATCGTCGCCCAATTGCAAAGTTTCGTTGCCCCGTCCGGCCTGACCGTCCGGGCGACAGTTGATCCGTTGTTTAGGTTTGACCTGCCAGAAATCGCCAAAACCACGACATCATGGCAGCCTCAGCGGCGCGGTACTGACGGGCAGCCCGTCATCCTGATCGGTGCCGAAGGGTTTCGTGTGCGTTTGGGCCACGGCATGCGGCGCGCCGATGAAATGGAAAAATTCATCGACTTCGCGCTGGAGATCATTCGGGTCATGTGACCCACAAGGGTCAGGCCAGCCGTTCCTCGACCATTGCTGCCAATGCCTCGGCCCGCGCGGCAATTTCCGCCAGTGTATCGGTCACATGTGACGGCACCACGGGCACTTCAACGCGGGTGGCCGCAGGCGGACCCTTGGCTTCGATCTGGGCCAAGGCTGATGTCAGGTCTGCAATCCTTGTATCCGCGTCGCGCACCCGGTCCTCAAGACCTGCGGTCTTGTCTGCCAGCATCAGCCCGGCCATCAGCAGCATCCGGGCCTCGGGCATTCGGCCAATATGGGCGGACAGCGAGCTGGCCTCGGTATCCAGCGTCTGGGCCGCCGCGCGCAGGAATGGCTCTTCGCCATCCTGACAGGCCACTTCGAAACTCCGGCCACCAATGGTGATTTCAACATGTGGCATCAGCGCACCCCTGCGATCATTGGGCGAAGTTCGGCAATCACGGCATTCACATCGGCCAGATCGGCGGCGCGGGTGGCACGCAGCGCTTCCAGTTCGGCCAGCATCGCGCGGTTGATCAATTGCGGTTCTACGACCCCTTGCGCCAATGCCTCGCGCAATTGGCCGCTAATGTCGCGCAGTTCGGCATTGGCTTGCCGCAAGCGCTGCATGTCATCGTCAATACCGGTCAGCCGCGCGCGGTTCTCCGCTACTTCGGCCTCAAGACTGGCGACACGGCCGTCCTGCCGGTCTTTCAGGGCGCGAACCCGCTCTTCCAACTGCGCGTTGACCGTGCGTTCTTCGTCTAGTTTGGCACGCAACGCCCCGGCCTCTTGCGCAGGCACACCCGACGGCCCGTCCGGAACCGCAGCGGCAAGTTCGTCCATCCATTCTACGCCGCGACGGATACGGTCCAGCGCCGCGGTAATCCGCCCCTCTAAGATACTGATATCACTCATCTGCTCATCCCAATCTGGTCCCAATCCGGCCCTGCCTCGGGGCTATTTCCGCAACGCCGACCCGTTTTGACCGCCGATCCGCCCTTTGGCCGGTTTTCCCGGTCCTGCCACGACGCTTACATTCAGATCAACCAACACCGTCAGTTCATCGCACCAAAAACTTCCGCGAATCGCGTCACTTAATTCCAAGCCTAAGCTAACAGTCCGCCCCCCGCAAATGCGCAGATGCCTTGGAAATGAGGGGGTTAGACGCCGTGCTTGATCTTGGGGGCGGGACTGATAAGAGACATACATTAGCCAATCCCGCCTTGCAAAGGATCATGCCCCTTGGAAATCGACGCCCTGCGCCGCGCGCACCCCGACCATTGGATGAATGCCGCCGCTATCCGCACCCTGACCCTGGATGCCGTCGCTGCCGCAAATTCGGGGCATTCCGGTATGCCGATGGGCATGGCTGACGTGGCCACGGTGCTGTTTGCCAATCACCTGCGCTTTGATCCGGCCGCCCCGCATTGGCCCGACCGCGACCGGTTCATCCTGTCTGCCGGGCATGGGTCGATGCTGTTGTATTCCCTGCTATACCTGACCGGCTATGCCGATATGACCCTGACCGAGATCAAGAATTTTCGCCAATGGGGCGCTAAAACGGCGGGCCATCCGGAATATGGCCATGCCACCGGCATCGAAACTACCACCGGCCCCTTGGGCCAAGGGCTGGCCAATGCGGTCGGTTTTGCGATTGCCGAAGAGATTTTGCGCGCCCGTTATGGTGCATCCGTGATGAACCACCACACCTATGTCATCGCAGGCGACGGCTGTCTGATGGAAGGCGTGTCGCAAGAGGCCATCGGCCTGGCCGGGATGCAGCAACTGGGCCAGCTGATTGTGCTGTTTGACAACAATAACATCACCATCGACGGCAAAGTTGATCTTGCCGACATCACCGATCAGAATGTGCGTTTTGCCGCATCAGGCTGGCATGTCCAATCCATCGACGGGCATGACCCGGTGGCGATTGATGCCGCCATCACGGCCGCCAAGGCCGATCCGCGCCCCAGCATGATTGCCTGCAAGACTCATATAGCACTCGGATCATCGGCACAGGATACCTCCAAAGGCCACGGCGCGCTGACCGATGCCAAACTGATCGCCGATACCAAAGCTGCCTATGGCTGGGCTGGCGGCGCTTTTGAAATTCCGGCCGCCGTCAAGGCCCGGTGGGAAGCGATGGGCAAACGCGGGGCTGCCACCCGGGCTGCATGGGAAGCCGCCTTTGCCAAACAACGCAAGGGCAAGCAGGACGAGTTTAACCGCGCCTTCGCTTTGGATGTGCCGAAAAAACTAAGTGCCGCAATCAAGGCATTAAAGGCCGAAATCAGCATCAAGCAGCCCAAAGTTGCCACCCGCAAAGCGTCCGAATTGGCCCTGGAAGTGATCAACCCGCTGATGCAGGAAACCGTCGGCGGGTCGGCCGACCTCACCGGCTCAAACAACACTAAAACTGCCGATCTGGGGGTGTTTTCGCCCGCCAATCGCAAGGGCCGCTATATCCATTTCGGGATCCGCGAACATGGCATGGCTGCGGCCCTGAACGGCATGGTCCTGCATGGCGGCATCCGGCCCTATAGCGGCACATTCATGTGTTTCACCGATTACGCCCGCGGGGCCATGCGCCTGTCCGCGCTGATGGGTATTCCCGTGGTCTATGTCATGACCCACGATTCCATCGGCTTGGGTGAAGACGGGCCGACGCATCAGCCGGTCGAACATCTGGCCATGCTGCGCGCCACGCCCAACATGCACGTCTTTCGGCCCGCCGATACGGTCGAGGCGGCAGAGGCATGGGAATTAGCGTTTACCAGCAAAACCACCCCATCGGTCATGGCCCTGTCGCGCCAGAACCTGCCGACGGTGCGCACCATGCATACGCCGAAAAACCTGACCGCGCAGGGGGCCTATGTGCTGGCCGAGGCCACAGGTAAGCGGCAGGCGATCCTGTTGGCCACCGGATCAGAAGTCGAAATTGCACTGGCCGCGCGCGACCTGTTGCAGGCTGCAGGGATCGGGACCCGCGTGGTTTCGGTCCCGTGTATGGAGCTGTTCGCGGACCAACCCGAGGCGCTGCGTAAAAAGGTCCTGCCCGCCGGGCCGGTTCGTGTCGCCATCGAGGCGGGGGTGCGCCAGGGCTGGGACGGGCTGTTGCTGGGCCATGGCGGGCGCGAGGCCAAAGCAGGCTTTGTCGGCATGACCGGATTTGGCGCGTCAGCCCCGTCTGAGGTATTGTACGAAAAGTTCGGGATTACTGCCAAGGATACCGCAGCTTTGGTCAAATCCCTGTTGGGTGTCGCGGGTTAGGGCCCGCAACACCCGTAAATCAATGCGCGGTGTTCTTAGAACAGATCAACGCGCAGCGCCCGCGAAGACCAAAAGATTTCTGCGATATTGGTCAGACGGGACAAGTCGCTATCGCTGGATTGCGCCAGCAACGCGTCAAGTTGGGCCAAAGCTTCGGCCTTGGCCGCAGCTTGCGCACCCGGGTCTTCGGCCCTGATTTCGGCCACCAGCCGGTCTGCGGCCTCGGTCAGAGTATCTGCGGACAAACTGGCCAAAACCTCGTTTGCTGCCTCAGCTGCACTGACATTGCCAAGTGTCGCACTTTTGGCCGCACGAATGGCCGCATCGGCCAGATCATAGCCGTTGGGCCGCTCATTGACGATGACAGCGGCACCATTGGCCCCGCCCCAGCCATCGCCGCGCGTCAGGCCCAGATCATACCATTGGACCGCCTGCACAAAGTCAGCTGACTGCCCGTCATAGCCCCTGAAAAACAGCCGCCCAATGCTGGTTGGTGCGGTGGGATGCCCCTGATCCGCCGCCAGCCGAAACCATTCCATGGCTTTGGCCGGATCAGCCGGAATGTCGCCGGCCCCGTTCTGGGCCACAAATCCCATATTTGCAAAGCCGTAGATATCGCCCCGTGCAGCGCTTTCTTCCAGATAACGCACCCCGCGCAAGGGTTCGAAATGATCGCTGTCTTCGACCAGAAAATACCGGCCCAGCGAGTTCATTGAAAACGTATGGCCCATTTCCATCGCCCGGGTCAGTAATTCAAACCCCTGCCGTTTCTGCGCGTCATCGGTGCCATATTCCAGCAGTTGCAGCCCAAGCGAATGGAACGCATACGGATCGCCCCGGTCCACGCCTTGAGCCATCAGCGCCAGCGCCTCGGACGAGGCGGCAACCCGGCTGCTGCCTTGGGTTTCCTGTTGCCGACGCATGTCCAGAATGCCAAGAGCGACAAAGGCGCGGGTGTGGTCCAGTTCGATAGCGCGCAAAAAGCTGGCCCCGGCCCCGTCCAGATCGCGCATCGCCACCTGCACCCGGCCCAGTTGATAGTGGAACCGGCCATTGTCAGGGTTTGCGGCTACGGCGGCCTGACAGGCCTCAAACGCCGGAACAATCGCGATTTCATTGGGATAGCGGGCAACCCCCACACCTTCGGGGTCCAGATAGTCGCCTGCCTGCAGGTCGCAGGGGTCAATTTCCAGCGTCAATTGCACGGTTTGCAGATTGCCCTCGGTCAGAATGTCGAAACTATCGGTGATCCACCCATCGGCGAGGTCCAGCGCCGAGCTTTCGGTCTGTCCGCTGGAATAGATCAGCCCGGCCAGTTCTGCGGCTTCGACTGGCAATAGCGTCAGCCCGCGGGTCTGCACCCCGACCTGCATTTCCAACCTTCCACTGACCGGCGCATTGGTCAATTGTATGCCCTCTGGCATCGCGCCAACCAAGGGTTGCAGCGCCTGACCAATCATCACGGTTTCGGACAGCGGCAAGGAAATCGCAATCGGCGCACCGCGGTTGGCCCCTTCGGCCACAGGATTGGCATCAGCCAACAGCAGCATGTCCTGATTGCCTGACAGGCCCAGCGTCACGGTTTCGACCAGCGACGAACTTTCCCACGGTACTTGCAGGCCGTAGGTCCGCTCATAAACCGCGCGGCGCACATCGCGCATTACCTGATCAAGCGGCACCTTGGGCGATGCAGTGGCAATCTCGAACAGGGCCTGGGTAAACGGGCTGTTTGGCCCCTCGCCGTCAAAGGCGACCGCACCGGGCGAGGTTGAAAACACGATCAGTGAATTGATCGGCGTGTCTTGGGCGGCAAAGCCGGTGCGCATTTCCTGCGGCACCGCGTCCAGCCCAATGATCCCGCCCTGACCGGGGAACGGGTTGTTCCGGCAACTGTCCACAATCACCACCAGCGACCGGGCACGCGCACCTGCAATCGCCAGAATACTGGACAGCGACACGGTTTCAAACGGCACGTCATAAACGGTGCTGATATCGGCATCGACCGGGATCAACTGGTTTGATGACCCGATTTGCACCCCATGCCCGGCGTAATAAATCACCACCTCAGCGCCTTTGCCGGCCTCGACCAGCAATTGCCGCAGGGCGGATTCAAAGCCGCGCTTGTCCAGATCGGTATGGGCCTGCACGATATAGCCGCTTTGGCGCAGCATACCGGCCACCAGGTTGGCATCTGCCACGGCATTGGGCAGGTCCTCGGCATTGGCATAATCGCCATTGCCGATGACCAGCGCATAGCGCCGCGTGGCGGGCTGCGACAGGTCCAGCTGCAACGCCTCGAGCCCGAATGCCTCGGACGGGCGGCGCAGCATTTGCAGGTCCTGGTTTTCTTGGGCCAAGGCGGTCAGGGGCCAAAGGCTGCATATGAACGTAGCGATAAGGGCGGGCTTGTGTGACATCATCTTAGTCCCAGACACCGCCACCATCGTCGCCACCACCACCACCACCGGAGACCGGACAGCCCGTACCAAAAATATTACAAGTGTTGATGGGAACAACTGGCGGCGCAATAACCGGTGGAATGATTTGCTGACGCACCACCGGGACCGGAACTATCGGCGCTGCAACCACAGGGGCGGGCTTTGGAACCTCAATCGGGATCGGGACGATACATCCGCCCAGCAAAGTCAGGAAAGACACGGCGATAGCCACAGCCAGTTTTCTGGAAGAGCGGTCCATCTGTTACCTCGGAAATCAATCGTTTCTAAAATCTGATACCGTTCATGGCAGCAAACAGTGATTCCCACAATCAGTAAGGGCTACGGCCCACCTACAGCCAGCCCGACAGATCCACGCTCATCACCAACACATTCAGCGCCAGATACAGCACCCCCAGAAAAATCATCGCATTGCGGTCCAGCCGCAGACTGTCGTCATCGCGGTCCGCATAGCGCAGGCGCAGCGACCAGATGCTGACAAAAACTGTGGTGAAAATGATTCCGACAGCGATCAGGTTGATCTGTTCGGCCAAGGTTACCGCCGTCGTCTGCGGCAAGGTATCGGCGATGACAAAGGCATTGGCCGAGGCCGCAAAAATTGACCCGACGCCCATACCAAAGCGCGCATCCAGATCGTCGGATTTGATCAGGAACGCCAGCAACCCAAGGACTACAGCCAGCAACGAAATCCAGAACGCCTTGAACAGCGGGCCATAACTGGTCCGCTCCAGCGTGATCGGCACAGAAAACCGGGAATAGACTGCGCCCTCGGCCCCGCTGGTCCGAAAGCCATAGTTGGTGTCGTAGATATGGGTCGCGACTGTCGCCGGTTGCAGCCCGACCTGCCAGCCTGCCACCATCACACCGGGGTCGAGGGCTGTGCCTTGGTCAACCTCATAGGTCAGCAGCCGGTCCTCCATGCTGGAATCCTCGATCTCGATGGAAATCAAATGGTCATCCAGCGGAAACCGGCGCACGTCAAACTCGTGAAAGATTGTGCCCTGCACCCGGACCGTGGTGTAGTTCATGCCCTGATCATCAAACACTTCGGATTCCGTGCGGGCCGTGATAACCCCGTTGGCCAGTTCGAACGACCGCTCTGGCCGGACTTCAGTGCCCAGCCAGCGAAACCACATCCACATATCCACATCAAACGACCCGTCACGCGGCGAAACATTGGACAGACGCAGGATGTACAGGCCGACCTGAACTTTGCTCTGCTCGGTCGTCATCACGACCGCACCTTCGACCAGCCCTGTCTCGGCGGGAACGGCTTCATCCGTGGTTTGGGCGGGGGATGCAAAGGACCAGTTTACAAGGAAAAGCAGCGCCAGAATCAAATGCTTTAGCCAGCGGGTCATCGAATGGGTCCAATCGTGCTAGGCAGAATAGTTGGGTAACAATCAAACCAAGACGCACAAATCAATTCGGTTGGCCAACCGTAACCGGTTGGCCAATCAGACCAATATTTCGATCAGGCGGACCGTAGCAGCGCCCGGCTGGTGCCCACAACGGCTGCGACCTGCTGATAATCCAGCGAACGGTTTTGCGAGTTGGAAGACGAGCGCAACAACACGACTTGCGCCTCGGCGACAATTGCTTCTGCGGCTTGAAGACTGGCAGACAGCGTCGCGGTATCGACCGGACGCAACGGCCGAGTTGTGGTGATCGCCACACTGCCGGTAGACCGGGCAATGCCAGTGGGTAAAGTATCCGACGGGTTTTGTGCGGCCAGCGCGCCAAGGTCCTGTGACGCCTGCGCAATCGTGGCACGCATTTCTGCGAATTCACCGGTTTCGGGCAAAGCAGCGGCAATCACAGCCAGTCGTTCGCTCAGGCAGTCAATGACATATTCATCCGACCCGATAGCGCCGCAAAATGCGATAGCTTCGTTGAAATCAAACAAGACTTCATTGGTCGGCTCAGCCGGATCATAATCTGCAATTTCACCACCCGGATCACCATCACCATCCGTGCCTTCTTCGGACACGCCGGCAATGCCTTCGATATCGGGCACGAATACGGGGCCTTCTTCGTCGGGTACAAATACCGGGTCACCGCCGACGACAGTTTCCCCCGCGAGGCTGAGGGCCGGAGACAGTGTCAGTCCCGCCAAAACGCCCAAAAGGGCCGTTGTCCGTAGTAGATTTTGCAAAGTGCTATCCCCCGAAAATGTCGTCAAAATAGTAAGTTGCCGAAACGGTAAGACGCTGCCCATCAACCTGGTCAAACGCATCATCAATCGACGCCGCAAAGCTGAAATTCTGTAATGCATCGAATCTAAAGGACGTTCCAAGCGTGACAGATTCGCCTGTCCAGGCCAAACTCGCCCCAAAATTCTTGGTCAGACCAATCCCCGCACCGACATAGGCGCCCGGTTCGCTGCGGCGATCAACGACATTCGTTCCATAGCCCGCCGTGATCATCAGCGGATAGGTTTGGCCACCGATACTGGCCGTTGGAAATACAGTCAGCATTAACGTGGCAGTTTCATCACCCAAAACTCCGTCACCCCAAGCTCCAAGACTGTCCAGTGACAATCCGACAAAAGTCGCGGTGTTCAGCCCGTTGATCTGGCGCGATGCTTTCACCGAAAAGCTACCGGAATCCCCAAAATTATCGGTCAGAGAGGTGATATTCGCGGTGAATTGAAATCCAACCGTTTCGGACGCATTGCCCAAACCGAACCCAAGGATCAGCGACCCGTCTGCACTGTCGAAAAACGCGCCTTCCGACTCGCGCCGATTGGATAAACCAAGCGCGCCAAACGCCAACCCGTTAGGTGCGACAGTTGCGGATTTGATACCCTGCAGCGTGACCAAACGGTTTCCCGTGTCCTGCGCCACTGCCATAATGGTGCTGGCCGACAAGATAAAAGCTGCACCACCAAGGAAGGATGCTGCCGATCGACAATTGCCTGAACTGAGTTTCAAATGAGACCCTCCGATTGTTGAAATATAACTAACAAAAGACGACTGAAAAAGCAAACAAACAACCCCTGCTTTCGCTCAGCACCGCTTAACGCCCAACAGTGTTACTCTGACAACCCATAAGCGACCCGAATAGCGCCCTGCGTCGCCAAACCAAAGTCTCCATCCAACCCACCGGCATAAAAATCGTGCGATTGCAGCTGCGCTTGCAAGGCTATCCGCGCCTCGACGCTGAACGCCTCGGGTGCGGCTAACAATTGGTCAAATACCGCCTGACTGCCGGACCGCAAGGCCCGGTACAGGTAATCCCCGGCCTCGGCGGCGCCTTTGCCGGGAATTTGGCCCGCGTCGATCAGGGTCGCGTAATTGAACAGCGCCTCGGGGTGGCGCAGATCGGCGGCCCGGCCAAAAAACTCCAGTCCTTTGGCCGGATCAGCAGTCAATCCAAGACCGCCGTTGTAGTGCAGAAAACCCAGATCGTTGATCGCATCGGAAAAATCCTGCGCCGCAGCGGCCTGATACAGTTCCAGCGCACGCACTGGATCGGGGTCAACCCCCAAGCCTTGCTCGTATAGTTTTGCCAGTTCAAACTGTGCATCCGGCATTCCGGCATCGGCGGCACGTTGCATATAGGACACCGCTTCGGACAGGTTATAGCGGGTATCAGCCGGGTTCAGCCGGACATAGGCCAGACCCAACAACGACCGCGTATCGCCAATTTCAGCCTGTGCCACCAATTGCGCCTCTTGGTCGATGCTCAGGTCCGACCACGCGGCCTGCCGGTCGGTAACCGTTGACACATCGGGCTGGCCATCGACCGGACCAGCCACATAAAACGGCGTGCCGTTCAGCGAATTATAGACATAAGGTTCCTGCAGGTTTTGGGTATCGGCCAGCACGTCGTCCCGGACCTGACGAAACATCATCCCGATCTCAACGCCGGGCTGTTTCAGGCGGTTCATCAGGGATATTGCATAGGGGCTGTTGTCAGTTGTGCCGTCCAGTGCGACCTGCCCGTCGCGGGCGGCAAAGGCCACCAAAGTGCCCCGGTCCGGGTTTACCGGAGCAAGCCCCGCGACCCCGGCCCCCCGCGTGGTACCATCGGCCACGGCGGCTTCTTCGGCCACGGCGGCCGTATCAACCAGATCGCCGAACGGATTGTTGCGGCAGGCATCAAGGATCACAATCCGCATCACCCGTGCCGCATCGACAGTCGCCAGGAACTGATCTGCAGACACGGCCTGACGGACCACATCCTGATTTGAGGTCACATTGGCATCTATCGGAATAAGGTAATTCTCGCCCTGCACTTCGACCCCATGCCCGGCATAATAAATCAGCGCCAGATCCGCCGTTTCGGCCCGGAATGCAAAAGTCGCCATTGTGTCCAGCAATTCGGCCTGCGTGGCGTCGAGGGACAGGGTAACGTTAAAGTCGATCCCTTCCAGAGTTTCGGCGATACCGCGTGCATCGTTCAGCGTGTTATCCAATGCGCCAATGGTCGTGTAACTGCCCATGCCGATGACCAACGCCACCCGTTCGGCCAAAGCCGCCACCGGGACCAGACTGAAAAAGGTCAGGACACACCCGACCCGCAAAACCCAACGTGACATGACCAACGCCTCCTGTCGGCTATAAACCTGATCAGAGTAACAGATTTCTTGTCCCAGCACCAACTATGCGCCAAAGCGCAGCACAGATGATTTACTGGCTTATCACTGTAAATTCGATCCGCCGGTTGCGACGCATGTTGTCAGCGGTATCGTTTGGCCATAGCGGCACTGCTTCGCCATAGCCCTGCGCAACCAGCCGGTCTGCGGCAATGCCTTTGGCGGTCAAATAACTGATCACCGACCCGGCCCGGCGTTCCGACAGGACCATGTTGATCGCATCGGTCCCATCAGAATCCGTATGGCCCCCGACCTGCAGGGCCATGCCGGGGCAGCGGGTCACGATGTCGAACAAATTATCCAGCAACGCATTGCTGCTGGCATCCAGTACGGCACTGGCCGACCGGAAATTGATATTTCCAGCCCGGCTGAGAATCTCGAAGCGTCCCAGACAAGCCTCGGCATCAAAATCACCTTCGGCTTCAAGGGCGGCAGAGGCATCGGTGACAACGGTTTCCTGCACAGAGGCGATATCGACGACGGGGGCCGTGCCATTGCCCAACCCATCTGTCCCATTGCGCACGAACACAAAGTCAAAAGTCACCGACCCGAACGGCAAGATCGACACGCCGGCCGCTTCCTGCAGTTTTGTGACACCTTCTGTAAGGTTGAAATCGGCCGCGGCCACTGGGATCGGTCCGGCGGATGAAATGGCAACCATGTCATCAGTGATCAGCGTAACGGTCACATCCGACACCCGGTCTTGCGTGACGCCATGCAGCTCAAGCGTATAGGGCAGCGCCATGGTCATGCGCCGCTGTGTGGCAAGATCAGCCAGTATCGCGGGGTCGAGCGCGACGGTCACAACCGCCTCGGGGAAAGTAAAGGTTTCCAGAAAAAGGAACCGCATCCGCACATTGCGCAGGTCGATCTTGGTATCCACCGAATCCGTGGCGATCCGCACCACAGCCACGCCAGCTGCATCAATTGCGCCTGTAAATGTGGCGAACGAACTGCCTTCGACCACAGCGTTGTTCTTGACCGATTGAAACCGAAGGGCCGAACCTTCGGATTGTAACAGCCAGCCTTCGCTGAGCGGATCCTGCGCGTATGCCGTACCGGCACCGAAAACCGCCAAACCCAGACCTAAACCCAGACCGGCACCGCGCAAAAGACGCAGCACATCAGAAGGACAATACAACATTGCAGATTCCTTTTTACGACGACGTGTTCGCATTCAATACGCTGATAATCATCTTTCGATGACAGAATGCAACAACACACGTATTTCCGCCCTTCGACTGCCTTCATAATGCCCTATGGCATTGTGATCAGGGTAGAACTGGCCCAATCATAAGGCGCGTGGCAACACAATCCTGCCCGCATCCAAGGAGTGTCCCACGTTGCGTTCCATCTGGATCATATTGGCCTTGTGGCTATCGCCGGTGACGCTTGCGCTGGCGGAACCGCGCGTGGCTTTGGTCGTTGGCAACAGCAATTATACCTCGGTCTCGACCCTGACCAATCCGATCAATGACGCTGCACTGATTGCGCAAACGTTGGCTGATGTCGGCTTTGAGGTGACGTTTGTGCCGGACGGCGACATGAACGCGATGCGCGCAGCGGTGTCAGCCTTTGGCGCGGCCCTGCGCGAGGCGGGGCCCGAGGCGACGGGGCTGTTTTACTATGCCGGGCATGGGGTGCAAAGTTTTGGACGCAATTATCTGCTGCCAGTCGACACGGCCCTGAACAATGCCGCCGATCTGAGCCTTGTCAGCCTTGAGGCGGATTCGGTACTGCGCCAGATGGCTTCGGCCCGCAACCGAACCAATATATTTATTCTGGATGCCTGCCGGAACAACCCGTTTGTCGAGATTTTGGACCTGTCGGACAATGGTCTGGCCGAAATGAATGCGCCAACAGGCACATTTCTGGCGCTGGCCACTGCGCCGGGGGCAGTTGCGATGGACGGCTTGGGCGACAATAGCCCGTTCACCAGTGCGCTTGCCGAACAAATGCTTGTCCCCGGACAACCGATCGAACAAGTGTTCAAAGAGGTCCGGGTGCGTGTGCTGGACGAAACCCGTGGCCTGCAAACCCCGTGGGATACCTCGTCACTGACCAATGATTTCACCTTCCGCCCCGAAGCAGTCCTGTCGCCCGAGGCGCTGGCCGAGGCCCAACTTTGGGCATCGGTACGCGTCACCAATGACCCTGTGCAACTGATGTTGTTCTTACGCGCCTATCCCGACAGCGGATTCGAAGCCGAGGCGCGGGCACTGCTGGACCAGGTCATGGCGCTGGAAACCACAGGCGGCGGCGTCGAACCCACGGCCATCGATCCCGCCGAAACCGCCGCGTTTGAGGCCGCGACAAAGCTGGGCACTTTGGCTGGCTACGAAGCCTTTGCACTACAATTTCCTGCCAGCGTGTTTCTGGAAGTGGCCAGTGCTGAAATCGCTGCCCTGACCGCAGCCGCTGCAGCCGCCCCCGCCGAACCCGCGATAGATCCGGTGACAGCGGCACTCGAGGCTGAACTGGCCGCACAGGTTGTGACCTTCAGCGCCCCGCTGACCGCCGGAACAGACGCCATCATTGGCCAAAGCATCGAACAACTGATTGCCACGACACCGCTGTTTCCGCCATTCGAAGGGCTGCCGGAAGAAGTCTGGTTGGGCAAGCAATGCAGCACCTGCCACCAATGGACTCAAGAGGCGCTGTGTACTCAGGCCAATACCTATCTGGGGCAAAACGCCCAGCGGTCGCTTGATCTGGAGCATCCGCTGGGCAATGCGTTCAAGCTGACCTTGCGGGCCTGGGCGCAGGGTGGGTGCCTGTAGGGCGAAAGGCCCGTCACATAAACTCTTGGAAATCGGCAGTCAGATACAGATTGCCGACAAACAACGCCCCTTCACCGCCGTCAGCGGCGGGTTTGGTGGTGTCATAGATCGCGGCCGATTCTTCTTGGCCGGTGATCGGCACAAGGACCTTGGTATCCAGCGTGTAAAACACCAGATCGCCGGGCCATGACAACGCATGGGTCGAGCGCTTGATCTCGACCATCAGCCCATTTGCCCGCGCCGCTATGGCAATGTCGAAATATCCCAGACCGATGTCAAAAACACCGTGAACCGGCAGCGTTGCGCTGCTTATCCCGATTTCACGGTTGACGCCGCCAAACCGGATGTCGATCGACACATACCGGCTGTCATAAGTCAGTCGCTTATACGCCCACACCCCTCCGGCCACGGCGGCCACTGCCCCGCCGCCAATCAGCAGTCTGCGATTGATCGCCATGTCTGTGTCCCCCCCCCCCCCTAGTTTTCCGCCGTGCTGACAAAGAAATAAACCCATTCCCCTTTGAAATCCGGATCGGCCGCCCGTGCTGTGGCCACTTGTCCGGCCATCCAAGCCAGATAGGCCTCGGCCGGTTCTGATATCGGCCTGATCCCGTCATACAACGGGCTTGAGGCGGCAAATGCCGCAGCAATCTCTTGCCCATAAGGTGGCCCGATAGTGATGTTCAGAAACGGCTCGCCCGCATCGCCCGCGCCGATCCGCATTGCCGATTTGGCATCCCGCAGGGTCAGCGGCACCGTGTCATTGGGCACCAGATGGATCACATCGCCATTGGCGTCAAAGAAATCGACATAGATGTAGGCGTCATAATCCGGGGCGGCCAGATCAAGGATCATTTGATCGCCTTGGGCGTAATCATAGGCCCGCGCATGCGCATCGGCCCCCACCAACAGCGGGTTAGTCAGTTGATCGGTCGATTGCGGCAGACCCACGGCGCCAATCCCCGCCAAAGCGCCGCATTGCGGGCGGGGCAGGATCAGCATCGCATCGGCAACCCTGATCCCGGTGCCGACCTGCGCCTGTAATGCGGCAAGGATCGGGCCGCGCAATCCTTCTTCGGGCACATGCCCACGCAGTTCGATGCTGCCGGTAACGGGGTTGAACGCGGCCTGTAGCCGCGAACAGGGGACACTTTCGAGCAATGTCTGCATCGTGTCGCGCACCTCGTCGGTTTGGGCCTGCACATCGCCGGGGCGCATGAAGGACTGGATCGTGGCAAGCGAGGCCGCGTCGATCTGCGCCCCGGCGTCACCGGAAAACGCAAGGGCTGCGGTGAACCGCTCGGCGGGGGGTGGGATCGGGGCGATGGTGCTGGACTGCGCGGCAGTCGTGTCGCTGAGGGATTGTGATGGCGCTGCGCTGGCGACCAATGTCGGGGCAGCGCTTGGGCTGGCCACAATCGCTGTGCGTGGCGCGATGGTCGCGCTGATATCTACGGCGGGGGCTTCAGTGGCAGCAATCTGCGTCACAGGTGCAGGTGTAACCGCAATTTCGATGGTCGGCGGGGGCACGGCTGCGACCTGCGGCGCAGGGTCGATGTTGGCCGCCACCTGTTCGGCTGGCGGGGTGACAGGTTCAGCCCGGCTTTGCGCAATCGCCCCTTGCGCCAGTTCAGCCCCTGTTGTGGCCTGACTGGCCGCAGCGGGGCTGTCCGGCGCAACCGACGTCGCATCAGACCGGGCGACATCCTGTGTTTCGATCTGCACCTGCGATTTCGGGCGGGCTTGGGTGTCAATCGGCTCGGGGGCCAAAATGACCGGCAGGGCCAGCCCGATGCCCAGATGCAGGCCAACCGAGGCGACCAGCGCGCCGATCCAGAGGACAATCCGCCTCATGGCGACGACGGCGTGACAATCAGCGCCACGTCCGTTGCCCCCAGTTGTTCCAGTTCTGCGACCAGCGGCAGGACATGGCGTAGTTCGGTTGAGGCATCGGCATTGACCCGGATCAGAAGGTCCGGAGTTTCGGCCAATCGGTCAATCATCGCGGCCCCCAATGCGTTCAGGTCAATCGCAATGCCGTCCAGCGCCAGCGCCCCTGTCGGACTGACCGACAAGGTTATCCCACCGGCGGGCAGGTCTGTTCCCGTGATCCCAACTGGCGGGACCACCGCAAAGGGTGCGCTGGCATCCAGCCGCCCGATCAGCATGAAGAACACCAGCAGAAAGAACACCACGTCGATCAGGGCGACGACGGTTTCGCCCTGTTGGCGGCGGGCCGGGCGGTTCAGGCGCATGGTTGGGATGCCATCTGATTCATGGCCGGGCCTCCAGCCGGATCACCCGCAGCCGGACAGCCCCCGCCGTTGTCAGCGTGTCCATGACCGAAATCAGCGCCTGCATAGTGGCCCCGCCCGAGGGCAGAATGACCACCGGTGTCAATGGCGCATCGGCCAGCCTGGCACGGACCAAAGCGGCCAGCGCCACAGGGTCCAGCGCATCGCCGCCAATCGCAGCGGTGCCGTCTGACGAAATCCGGACCAGTATCGTGGTGCCTGCAGTTGCGGCTTCGGTCAGCGGCGCCTCGGCCACAGGATCGTCCGTCTGCTGGATCGCCGGGATCATATCGAGATCAAGATAGGTCGATGTGACCATGAAAAAGAACAACAGGATGATCATGATATCGATCATCGGGACAATCGATATGCCGGTTGTCGTATGAGGCACGCGTCTGATCCTGAGGGCGGGCATGATCGGTCAAAGGCTCCCCGGGGCCACGCCGCCATTTTCGATGAACAGGATCTGGCCCACAGCACTTTCGATCTTTTGCGCGGCCCGGTCGACGCGGGCAGCAAACAATCCGGCGGCCACGGCGGCGGGGATAGCGACCATCAATCCGGCAGCGGTGGTCAGCAGGGCCAGCCATATACCGCCCGCCAGAACCGATGCGTTGGCCGCCCCTTCGGCCTGTGCCAGGTCCTGAAACGACTGGATCATCCCCAGAACGGTACCCAGCAGACCCAACAGTGGGCTGGCCATGGCGATCAGTTCCAGCAGCCGGATTGACCCTGACAGGCGGGTCACTTCTTCATTGCCATGCCGGGTCAGTTCCTGTTCCAGCGCTGTGCCCTTGGCACCTGCATCAATCGCGGCCATGGCATAGGCCATGATCTTGTCAGCAGGCGCACGGCCTGTGCTGATCTCGGTCTTGGCGGCGTCGCGTTCGCCTGCCGCCCATTTGGCGATGGCGGCCTCGCGCCGCGATCCGCCGCTCACAACGGCCCATAGTTGCAGGACCTTGGCCACGATCACCGTCAAAGACAGCACTGACAGGCCCGCAAGGATGAACATGATCGGCCCGCCAGCGGTCATCATCTCCCATATCGAATTGCCCATGGTTCCCCGCCCCCCCTCGTTACTTGACCAGCGCCGCAGCGGTGCGGCTGTTCAGTTCAAGTACATCGTAGCAGTTCATCTGGTCGGCGTTCTGCGGCTTGCAGGACGGGATGTCGTGCAACAGGATTTCTGAGATGTCGGTACAGGCGATAGCAGGGATTTCGAACAGTTTCAGGGTGGTCCGGGCAGCGGGTAACGGGGCCGCATCGATGGACAGCAGCCGGTCGATGACGCCAGCGCTGTTAAAGATGGCGAGGGACATCTCGAACTCTTCAAAAGTAAGGCCGGTTTCATTGCGAAACAGAAAAAACGCCCGGCAGCCGCCGCTGTCATTGGGTTCAAATTTGTTAATCTCAACTGTCAACGGGCCTGCGGGCGCGGTTGCCTGAGCGGCGGCGGTTTGTGCAACCAGCAGCACAGTCAAAATCACGACGCTGCGTAAAAGCAGTCTCATCTGGTATCCTTCCAACGGGGCGTCAAACGATAGGGCCGATAAAAACAACCTTGCGCGCTACACAACGACCCCTTGGGCCGTCTGTCAATCTGTCTGTCGCCCATCTGTGGCCCGTCTGTTGGCAATTCGTTGGCAACCTGACGGGCGTAAGATTTCACTTTGGATACAACTGGTCATTGACAAAAGGGCATGGATTGGACTGTTATCTGCGCATCGTCGCGGGGCCGTCGGCTGCCAATGTATTTTACTTGCGGCCTGACTGTGCTTTGACTTTTGTGTTTTGTTTCTGGTGATTAAGCTTTTCTTGCCACGGGAGGGCAAACAATGAATTTGGACGCTCTTCTTGGTGTCAAGCAAGGTGAAAGCCCCAGTGGCGAAAACCTTGAATACGACTCTGAGTTTATCCAGATGGAGATTGCAGCCCAGCCCGGACAGGAACGTCAGGCGGGCCAAGAGATACTGGCCGCCGAAGACCCGGATTTTGCCGATGTGCAGGCCAAGGCCATGGCGATCATCGAGCGTAGCCATGACCTGCGGGCGGGCACGATTCTGGCGGGGGCGCTGCTGAACACCCAAGGGCTGGCAGGTTTTTCCGAGGCGATCGGCTATATGCAGGGCTGTCTGGATCAGCATTGGGACAGCTGCCATCCGCAGCTGGATGCCGATGATGACAATGATCCGACCATGCGGATCAATGCGATCCATGGGTTGGCCGGTGCCGCAACAATGCTGCGTTGGCTGCGCCGCGCGCCCCTGACCAAAAGTCGGACATTCGGCCGCATGTCGCTGCGCGATATTCAGGTGGCGACCGGTGAAGTGGCCTTGGCCGATGGCGAATCCGGGCCTGACCGGGCCACTGTCCGCGCCGCATTCGAGGATACGGATGCCGATTTTCTGACCACCCAGCTGGCCGCGGCCAAGGCGATTGTGGCCGGGGTCAAATCGATTGATGCCAAGTTTCGGACCGAAACGCCGGGCTTTGGCCCTGACCTGGACGAGCTGACCAAAATGCTGCAGCAAATCGTCCGGCACATGTCGGAATATGTGACCGCCCCCGCCGGGTCCGAGGCCGAGCCAGCCCCCGAGGATGCGATTGATGATATGCCCGCAGCAGCGCCGGTGCGCCGCGCGGGCGGCGGTGCGCCGGGTGCGATTGAAACCCAGCGCGATGTTACGGCTGCATTGGACGCGATTATCGGCTACTATCGCCGCACCGAACCGTCCAGCCCGATCCCGCTTGTGCTGGAGCGGGCCAAGCGGATGGTAGGGGCCGATTTTATGTCTATCGTCAAAGATATGGCCCCAAAAGGCCTTGAAAATGTCTTGTTGATTGGGGGGATTGACGACTGATCGACCCCACGCATTTTCGCATTCACCTATCACTTCGCATTCGCCCGTCATAACGACAGCAGATCAAGGAGCATTTAATGGCTAGTTCACAAAAATTTATCGCCCGGAACCGGGCACCCCGGGTTCAGATCGAATATGATGTGGAATTGTACGGGGCCGAGAAAAAGGTGCAACTGCCCTTTGTGATGGGTGTGATGTCCGACCTGTCAGGCAAATCCGACGTGCCATTGCCCCCGGTCGCTGACCGTAAGTTCCTTGAGATCGACGTCGATAATTTCGACGACCGGATGAAGTCGATGAAACCCCGCGCGGCGTTCCAAGTGCCCAATACATTGACTGGCAAAGGCAACATGGCCGTCGATATCACCTTTGAATCGATGGATGATTTCAGCCCTGCCGCGATTGCGAAAAAGGTCGAACCTTTGCGCGCCCTGCTGGATGCCCGCACCCAGCTGTCCAACCTGATGACCTATATGGACGGCAAAACCGGGGCCGAGGAACTGATTGCCAAAGTCATGCAGGACCCGGCCTTGCTGAAATCACTGGCCGCCGCCCCCGCCCCTGACGCTGCACCGGAGGAATAACAGATGAGCGATGCATCCTCTCAAACCGCAGGCGCTGCTGCCGCAACGGAAACGACGGAATCCGACTTTTCAGCGCTGCTGAACAAAGAATTCCGGCCTAAATCGGATCAGGCCAAAACGGCCGTTGAATCCGCCGTCCGCACCTTGGCCGAACAGGCGCTGGCCAATACCGCGCTGATTTCGGACGATGCTTTGCGGTCAATCCAAGGTATCATTGCCGAGATTGATAAAAAGCTGACCGAGCAGATCAATGAGATTCTGCACCATCCCGATTTCCAGCAAATGGAGAGCGCGTGGCGCGGGCTGCATTATCTGGTGAACAACACTGAAACTGACGAAATGCTGAAAATCCGGTTCATGAACATCTCGAAGAAAGAGATGTCCAAGACCCTGCGCAAGTTCAAAGGCACCGCCTGGGATCAGTCGCCGATTTTCAAGAAAATCTACGAGGAAGAGTTCGGGCAACTGGGCGGCCAGCCCTATGGCAGCCTTGTTGCCGACTATTTCTTTGACCATTCCCCACCCGATGTGGAACTGCTGGGCGAAATGGCCAAAATCTCGGCCGCCGCCCATGCGCCCCTGATCACCGGCGCTGCGCCGACGCTGTTCCAGATGGACAGTTGGTCGGAACTGGCCAACCCGCGCGATCTGACGAAAATTTTTCAGACCCCCGAATATGCGGCTTGGGCCAGTCTGCGCGAAAGCGAAGACAGCAAATATGTCGGACTGGCGATGCCCCGGTTTCTGGGCCGCCTGCCCTATGGCGCGAAAACCGATCCGGTCGAGGCGTTTGCCTTTGAGGAAACCACCGACGGGTCGGACCATTCGAAATATGGCTGGGTCAATGCCGCTTACGGCATGGCTGTCAATATCAACCGTTCGTTCAAGGAATACGGCTGGTGCAGCCGTATCCGCGGCGTCGAATCCGGCGGGTCCGTCCAAAACCTGCCGTCCCATACGTTCCCGACCGATGACGGCGGGATCGACCAGAAGTGCCCGACCGAAATTGCCATTTCGGACCGGCGCGAGGCGGAACTTGCCAAGAATGGCATGATGCCGCTGATCCACCGCAAAAACACCGATGTCGCCGCATTTATTGGCGCACAATCGCTGCATAAACCTGCGGAATATGACGACCCGGACGCGACCAGCAACGCCAATCTGGCGGCGCGTTTGCCCTATCTGTTTGCGACCTGCCGCTTTGCGCATTACCTCAAATGCATGGTCCGCGACAAAGTCGGTTCTTACAAGAGCCGGACCGACATGCAGGCATGGCTGCAGGACTGGATCAACAATTACGTTGATTACAATGCGGCCATCTCTTCCGAAGGTGAAAAGGCGCGCAAACCACTCGCTGCCGCCGAAGTCGTTGTGGAAGAAGTCGAGGGCAACCCCGGTTATTACACATCGAAATTCTTTCTACGCCCACATTACCAGCTTGAAGGGCTTTCGGTCTCGCTCCGGCTGGTTTCAAAACTTCCGACTGAAAAGGGCGCATAGCCGCCCTTTGACCACTCATTCTACTGGGGAAACCCAGAACATGCCGCTGAGGCATCAACTTTGAAAGGATTACGTAAATGGCTGCAAATATGTTTGTGTTCGTCAAGGACATTGATGGCGACGCGACCGAAGACAAGCACCCCAAGTGGATTGTCGTGCAAAGCGTTGATTGGGAAGTGGCGCGCGCCGTTGACATCAACGACATGGGCGGCACGCAGCGAGGCCATGCCAATGCGACATTTGGCAAGGTTTCGGTCACATCCGAACTGGGCAAGGCGTCCAACAAGCTGAAACTATCGGTCGCCAACGGCACGATCCGCCCCGAAATTCTGATCCATTGCTGCCGGTCCGGCGAAGATGCGGCATCGGGACTCGAGGCTTATCTGTTGTGGAAACTGGCTGATGTACAGATTGACAGCTATTCTGTAAGCTGTTCTGCCGACGGTGTGCCGACCGAAACGTGGACGCTGGCCTATCGCAAGATGGAGATTGAGTTCAAGGAAACCGATCCCAAGACTGCGAAACTGACCAAGGTTGACGACTTTAAATGGGACCTTGAAAAAGGCAAAGTTGCGTAAACATGCCCTTTCCCCTGTGGCTCCGTTGCGGGCTGCAGGGGCCTTCTGTCTGGCATGGAGTGCGCCCGCATGACGCCCGAAGACCATCTGAAATCCGGCGATCCGGTCGCTGCCCTTGAGGCATTGCAGGCGCTTGTCCGGGCCAAGCCCGCCGATGCCAAGCTGCGCATATTCCTGTTTCAACTGCTGTGTGTTCTTGGCGACTGGAACCGCGCCATTCGTCAGCTGAAAGTCTGCGGCGAATTGGACCCCGGCAGTCTGTCAATGACCCAAGCCTACCGCGAGGCGATTATCTGCGAGGTTTACCGCGACAAGGTTTTTGCCGGCGAAAAAGCTCCGCTCGCCTTTGGCGAGCCGTCCGAATGGCTGGCTTGGCTGATGGAGGCACAAAAACTGCTGGCCACCGGCCATGTGACCGAGGCCGCCGATCTGCGCGCCCGCGCCTTTGACGCCGCCCCTGCCACCAGTGGCGCGGTTGATGGCGTGAAATTCGACTGGATGGCCGATGCCGACATGCGCTTTGGCCCGGTGTTAGAGGCTGTGGTCAATGGCCGCTATTTCTGGCTGCCCTTCACCTCGATCCGGTCCGTCATCATCGATGCGCCCACCGATCTGCGCGATGCCGTCTGGTTGCCCGCCAAGATGAAGCTGGCCAATGACGGCGAAGTGGTGGCCTTTATCCCGACCCGCTATCCGGGCACCGGCCTTAATGGCACGGCGGCAGAACGGCTCGCCCGCGCCACAAGTTGGGCTGATGCCGGGGCCGACACCTTTGTCGGCACCGGGCAGCGCGTGTTGTCCACCGATCAGGCGGATATCGCCCTGATGGATGCACGGCTGATCCAGTTCGATCTGGCAGAAGCGGGTTAATGCGCCATGGCAGACAAGACCCTGTCCGAGCGTCTGCAACCATCGCTGCTGGACCGGCTGACCGATGATGCGCCCGGCGAACTGCAGGAAGCACGCGACATGCGAGTGATCGACATTCGCCGCTTGCGCGAGATTGTGCAGCGCGATCTTTCCTTCCTGCTGAACACCAATAATGCCGAAAGCTGGATTGACGCGGACCGCTATCCACATGCGGCGCGGTCTGTGCTGAATTTTGGCGTGCGCGATGTGGCGGGCGATTTTTCGACGCTGGACCGGGCGCAGGCGATCCGCAAATCCATTCTGCAATCCATCGAAATATTCGAGCCACGCATTCGCCAGGGGTCGGCCAATGTGGAAATCCGGACCCAGGATGTGCAGCGCGAAACCATCGTGTCGTTTGATATCCGCGCCGATATGTGGGCAGAACCGATCCCGATCGAGCTGTATCTGCGCAGCACGGTCGATGTGACCACCGGCCAGATCACGCTGGAACGGGCGGGGTAGACCATGGATACCCGGCTGCTGGCACATTACGAAAACGAACTCGCCTTTTTGCGCGATATGGGGGCGGAATTTGCCACCGCATTCCCCAAAATCGCCGCAAGGCTGGGGATGGAGGGGGTCGAGGTGCTGGATCCCTATGTCGAGCGTCTGCTGGAAGGGACAGCATTCCTGTCGGCACGGGTCCAACTGGAACTGGAAATGCAGTTCCCCGCCTTTACCGCGAACCTGTTGCAAGTCGTCTACCCGCATTTTCTGGCCCCTACCCCGTCGATGACAATCATCGGGTTTGAACCCGATCTGGGTAATTCGGGCGTCAAGGAAGGATTTTTGCTGAAACGCCATACCCGCCTGCGGTCACGCCAGATTGAAGGCGAACAGACGGCCTGCATTTACCGCACGGCGTCTGACCTGATGCTGTGGCCCGTCGAAGTGGCCGAGGTGGAATATATCGACAGCCGGGGGGGGCTGGTCGCCGCCGGGGTCAGCCGCGATACGCCCGCCCGGGCCGGGATCAGGATGCGACTGCGCCGCAAGGATGGCGAAAAGATCAGCAGCCTGAAACTGGACAAGCTGATGTTGCATCTGACCGGTCAAGGCGCCGATCCCTGGGTTCTGCACGAGACCTTGTCGACCCGCGTAGCTGCCCTGGTGGGCCGGTCCACCGACCGGCGGGATCAATGGTCAATGATGTTGCCCGACGGCAAATCGCAACCCAAGGGCTTTGAACAGGACGAGGCTTTGCTACCGACGCCAAGGCGCAGCTTTGACGGCTACCGCCTGTTGCAAGAATATTTCGCCATGCCGCAAAGGTTTCATTTTGCCGAACTATCCGGCCTGAACCCCGCCCTGCGCCGTGCAACCGGGCCAGAGGTTGATATTTATATCCTGCTGACCGAACCAATGCCCGATGCGGGCGCTTCGGTCCGGCGCGAAAATTTCGTGCTGCATGCGGTGCCTGCGATCAATCTGTTTGAACGGACCTTTGACCGGGTCCATGTGACCACAACCGACACCGAACATTACGTTGCCCCAAACCGCACCGCCCTGCTGGATTTCGAGGTGTATTCGATCAGTTCGGTCAGTGGTATCGGCACCACCGGCGAAACCGACATTGCGTTTCGTCCGTTTTATTCGGCCACCGACATCACTGCTGCAGGCGAAACCCACCCGACCTATTACACGGTCCACCGCCGAATGCGGCAGCGCAACGAAAAGGAACGGCTGCGCGGGGTGCGCACGTCCTATCTGGGGTCCGAGGTGTATCTGTCTTTGGTCGATGGCAATCAGGCGCCCTATTCGGCCAGCCTCAGCCAATTGGCCGTGTCGGGCCTGTGTAGCAACCGCGACCTGCCGCTGTTATTGTCCACTGCGGGCAAAGACGCGTTCCATTTGCCCGATGGTGGCCCGGTGTTGGGAATTTCCACGCTGGTCCCGCCCAGCCGACCGCGCCCGACCATTGCGCAGGGTGATACCGCCTGGCGACTGATCAGCCACCTGAGCCTGAACTATTTGTCAATCTCGGATGCGGGCAGCGGCGGGGCGGCTTTGCGTGAATTGATCGGGCTGTATGCGCCGGTCAATGACCGGGTCGTGGCCAAGCAGTTGGAAGGGGTCCGCACCGTCACCACCCGGCCCATCGTGCGGCGGATGACCGATGAGGTGCTGTCCACCGCCGTGCGCGGGCTCGAGATTAAACTGGATTTCGACGAAAGCTTTTTCGAAGGGGCCGGGGCCTATGTGCTGGCCTCGGTTCTGGAAAGGTTCTTTCGCAAATACGTCACGCTGAATTCGTTTACTGAAACTGTTTTGACCACTCAACAACGCGGAGAGATTACCCGATGGAGACCGGAAAGCGGGCTCGGACGGATGATCTGACGCATTTTGCGCGGCTCAGCCAGTCCCCCCAGACGCATCATCTGTTCCACGCCTTGCGTATCATCGAGGCGCATCACGCTGATAAACCCCGGCTGGGCATGTCGCGCCGGTCATCGCAAGATCTGGTCCGGCTGGGGCAAGAGGCCGAACTGGCCTTTCCCACCTCGACCATTGCCAATTTTGAGGCCGCCGCTGACGGCAAGCCTGCGAAGTTGACCAACCGCGCCTTTGGCCTGTTTGGTCCGCAGGGGCCATTACCGCTGCATATGACCGAATATGCCCGCGACCGGCGGCGCAACCACCGGGACACCACGCTGATCGCCTTTGCGGATATGTTGACGCATCGGTTGATGAGCTTGTTTTACCGGGGTTGGGCGGCGGGCCAACCTGCCCCGTCGTTTGACCGCCCGGACGATGATCCGTTTGAACGCAAAGTGGCTTCGGTCAGTGGCCATCATGGCACGGCTTTGCGCCAGCGCGACGCAATGCCGGACATGGCCAAACGGTATTTTGCCGGGCAACTCGCATCCGGCACCAAAACCGCCGAGGGGCTTGTGTCGATGTTATCCGCATTTTTTGAGGCCCCGGTGCATTTGCAGCAGTTCGTGGGCACATGGCTGAATCTGGAACCGGATGACCGCTGGCAATTGGGTTCGCCTGCCCGGCTGGGCCGGTCCACCAGCATTGGTGGCCGCGTCTGGTCGCGGTCATCGAAATTCCGGCTGCTGATCGGACCTGTCGGTCTGACGGATTACAAGCGGCTGCTGCCCGGTCAAGGCTCGCTTGAACGGCTCGAGGCTATCGTGCGCAACTATGCGGGCGATGCACTGGATTGGGATGTGAACGTTATCCTGAAAGCCGCCGAAGTGCCCCGCGCCGCCCTTGGGGCCAGTTCTGCCCTTGGCCATACATCCTGGATCGGCAAGCGCCGCGATGCGGGCACGGATGCCGACGATTTGTATTTATCCCCCCCTTATGTCTTGCGCAGGCAACGCCCTGCCAATTTGGAGACCAGAAAATGAGCGAGATCAGCCGCGTTGCCCTGTTCGGCAAATTGAACCGCCTAGGCTACCAAGCCGTCGAAGGGGCCACTGTATTCTGCAAATTACGTGGCAATCCGTATGTCGAACTGGTCCACTGGCTGCACCAGATCCTGCAAGTCCAGAACAGCGACATTCACCGCATCGCCGAACATTACAAGATTGACCCCGGCAAATTGGTGGCCGACATGCAGCGCGCCCTGGACGCCCTGCCGCGTGGCGCGTCATCGATCAGCGACCTGTCCGAACATCTGGAGGATGCAACTGAACGCGGCTGGGTTTGGGGGTCGCTGTTGTTCAACGCCTCACAGGTCCGCACTGGTTTCCTGATCTTGGGGATGCTGAAAACCCCGACCCTGCGCAATATCCTGTTCGCCATTTCGCCTGAGTTCAAAAAGGTCAAACCCGACGATCTGGCCGAGAATTTCAACGATGCAGTCAACGGATCGCCAGAGGAAGGGCAAGGCGCACAGGATGGGTCCCACGTTGGTGGCGGCGCTGTTCCGGGCGAGGCGTCAGGCGCGATGGCCCCCGGTGCGGCCAAGGATGAAGCTCTGAAAAAGTTCACCACCGACCTGACCCAGCAGGCCCGCGACGGCAAGATTGACCCCATCGTCGGGCGTGACGAGGAAATCCGCCAAGTCGTGGACGTGCTGATGCGCCGCCGCCAGAACAACCCGATTCTGACGGGCGAGGCGGGGGTGGGCAAGACCGCCGTGGTCGAAGGGTTCGCCCTGCGGATCGCGCGGGGCGACGTGCCGCCGGCGCTGCGCGAGGCCAAGATTTTGGCGCTGGACGTGGGGCTGTTGCAGGCTGGCGCGTCGATGAAAGGCGAGTTCGAGAACCGCTTGAAATCGGTGATCGAGGAAGTGCAGGCCAGCACCACGCCGATCATCATGTTCATTGACGAGACGCATACGCTGGTCGGTGCGGGCGGTGCGGCGGGCACGGGCGATGCCGCCAACCTGCTGAAACCGGCTTTGGCGCGGGGAACATTGCGCACCATTGGCGCGACGACATGGGCCGAATACAAGAAACACATCGAAAAAGACCCGGCCCTGACCCGGCGGTTTCAGACCGTTGTGGTCGATGAACCCAGCCCGACCAAGGCGATCATGATGATGCGCGGCATCGCGTCGATGTTGGAAAAACATCATAAGGTGCAGGTGCTTGACGAGGCAATCGAGGCGGCGGTGAACTTGTCTGCACGCTATATCCCAGCGCGGCAATTGCCGGACAAATCGGTGTCCGTGCTCGACACCGCCTGCGCCCGCGTCGCCGTATCCCAGCACGCCGTCCCTGCCGAGGTTGACGACAGCCGCCGCCGGATCGAAGCGCTGAACACCGAAACTGAGATCATCGGGCGCGATGAAACCGCAGGCTATGAGGTCGCGGAACGGCGCGCGGCGGTCGTGACGATGAAAGCCACCGAAGAGGTCCGGCTGGCCGAACTGACCGGGCGGTGGGAGGCCGAAAAAGCCGTTGTCGAGCAGATTCTCGACCTGCGGGCCAAGCTGCGCGAGGGCGGTGCGCCAGTGGATGCAGCGCCTGTCGCGGTGGCCGCGTCCGAAGCACCTGAAGTGCCCGGAGCCAGCCCGCTGACCGATGAACAACGCGCGGCCTTGATGGTCGAGCTAAAGGCGAAGAACGCTGAGTTGACCGCCTTGCAGGGTGAAACGCCGCTGATTCTGCCCATCGTCGATGCGCAGGCCGTGGGGTCCGTTGTGGGCGACTGGACCGGCATTCCGGTGGGCCGGATGCTCAAGGATGAATTGCAGACGGTGATCGATCTGGCCGGACATCTGGCCAAACGGGTGATCGGGCAGGACCACGCCATGCAGATGATCGCCAAGCGGATTCAGACCAGCCGGGCGGGATTGGACAATCCGATAAAACCCATCGGAGTGTTCATGCTGGCGGGCACTTCCGGTGTTGGCAAAACCGAAACGGCATTGGCGTTGGCCGAGGTTTTATATGGCGGCGAACAAAACGTCATTACGATCAATATGAGCGAGTATCAGGAGGCGCATACGGTTTCATCGCTGAAAGGCGCCCCCCCCGGCTATATCGGTTATGGCGAAGGCGGCGTATTGACCGAAGCCGTGCGGCGCAAACCCTATTCGGTCGTCTTGCTGGATGAGGTTGAAAAGGCGCATCCGGATGTGCATGAGATTTTCTTTCAGGTATTCGACAAGGGCAGGATGGAAGATGGCGAAGGGCGCAGTATCGATTTCCGCAATACGCTGATCTTGCTAACATCCAATGCCGGTTCGGAAATGATCATGGATATGTGCGCTGATCCTGATCTGATGCCCGACCCCGAAGCACTGGCCAAGGCTTTGCGCGAGCCGCTGCTTAAGATATTCCCACCTGCCTTGCTGGGCCGGTTGGTGACAATCCCGTATTTCCCATTATCGCCCAAAATGATTGCGGAAATTACCCGGTTGCAATTGAACCGGATCAAGAAGCGGGTGGCGGCTTCGCATGGCGTGCCGTTCGAATATACCGACGCCGTGGTTGATACGATTGTCAGCCGCTGCCAGGAATTGGAAAGTGGCGGCCGGATGATTGATGCGATTGTGACCAATACCATGTTGCCAGATATCTCGGGCGAATTCCTGCGCCGGATGATGCGCGGTGAAGAGGTACGGCGCGTGGCGATTGATATGAAGGATAATGATTTCGTTTATAGTTTTGATTAGTATTCCAATAATCTGAATTCTTACCCTGGAAAGGGCATCGTATGGCTAAGAAAAAAGTTACGACACACAAGTTTTACGTTGTCGATCTTGTCCGTAAGAAGCCAGCGACAACCTATATCGTTATTCCGGCATATCGCGTCGATATCCAGATCGACGTTACCACCACAGGTATAATAAGCGCGTCAGACGTACCTTCGGCGGCCATGAAACGGCTGGAAGATGCAGCGCGTGGTGCGCTTGATAATTATGAAAACGTCATCGCTTCCGAAGCCAAGATTTTGGACGCGAAAATTGCCAAGATGATGGCCTCGCAAGATAAAACTGTCGTCGCAGAAGCTGAAAAGCTGATCCAAGGCGTCAATAAATCGATCGAGAACGCCTTGAAGACGGCCGAAGGTGCCGCACTCAAAGCCGCCGAGGACCGGCTGAAAAAGGAAATTCAGGCCGACAAAAACCTCAAAGAATCGCAAATCCGGCTGGCGATCAAAGTTACCGTTGCGGCAATCACGGTAGCGACCAACGTCGCCACTTTGGTGGCCAGCATGGGCGCAGATGTGACCGCCTATTTTTCACTGGCCAAGGTGGTCTATGCGATGGGCACCGAGTTGAATCAGCAGTTGAAGAACGAAGAGAAACTGCGCAAGGATCTTGATTCTGCGATTAATAAATTCATCGATTTGCGCGGCTCTACAATCCTGCAGGCCGCAAAACGCCAGTTGGTTGATACCTCGGGCCTTGATCCGTCACATGCGATTGACTCGATCAAAGTCATTCTTGGTAAAGTCAAAGCTGGTGGTGAAGAAATTCTAAAGGGCCGGGACATGAAAGGGGTGATGACCGAGGTCTCGGATTTCATCATTAAGGGTGTCAAGTCGCATTTGGCCGACGTCGAAAAGGCCCGCACAGCGTACCGCGATCACACGACCAAAACTCGCAAGAAAGTCGATAATCTGTCGTCAGAGGCCGACAAGCTGGCCAAAGCGATGAAGGCTGCGACCAACCTGAAAGAAGGAGTCAAGATCGGGTCTCAGGTGATGGGCCTGAAACGCGGTGTTACTGAACTTGGTAAAAAGCTGGACGAGCGCGAAAAATACCTTGATTCCATGCAGGAACTGATGAAGGGCAATGGCCTGACAGTTGATGATAAAACGACTTGGCAAAAGCTGAAAGAACTGGACAAAATGACAATCGGTGAATCCACCAAAGAAATTTTCGAATTTGCCAAGGGCATTTACGATCTTGTGGGTGCATTGACCTGAAAATATGTGCCTCCAGTCTTAGCGGACGGCTCAAGGATACAAATCGAAAGGCCTTATGAAAAGTTAGGCCATGTAATTCGGACGAAAGGCAAGTTTAATGGCAAATCTAGAGTTTTCCTTCGGCACGCTTGACACGCCCCGACAAGAAACTGCCAAACCCACCAGGTTTCGCATCGCCTTGATGGGCGACTTTTCGGGCCGGTCGGCCAAGGGTGAGGTCGAAATTGGCGCTGATCTGGCCAGCCGCCGCCCGATTAAGCTGGATGTCGATACGATTGACAAAGTCATCGCTGGTTTCGCCACGACCCTGATCCTGCCGATTGGCAAAAAAGGTGCAGGGATTGAGGTGGAGTTGAACAGCATCGACGACCTGCATCCTGACGAACTATTCGAAAAGGTTGAGATGTTTGAAGGGCTGGTATCCCTGAAACGCCGTTTGTCCAGCGGTGCTACTGCCAAGGGGACGGTTACAGAACTACGTGAATGGGGCGCTGAAAATGGTCGCAAGGTAACGCCGCCTGCCCGCAAATCAGCGGGAAATTCAGTGCCTGCCGACCGCAAACTGTCTGATTTCGCCAAGCTGATTGGTGGCAAGGCCAAAGTCAAAACCGAGGCGTCCTCGTCCGATGACCTGATTGCCCGGATTGTCGGCCCTTATATCGTGTCAGTCCCCGATGCCGACAATGTGGCGATGCAAGACGCCGTAGACGAGGCACTGGCAGGTGCGATGCGCCTTGTCCTGCACCACCCCGAATTCCAGTCGGTCGAGGCGCAGTGGCGGATGCTGGACTTGATCACCCGGTCGGTTGAAACGGACGCCAAACTGGACATCGTTTTATATGACATCAGCGCCGAAGAACTCGCCGCTGATTTGTCGGCGCAAGACGATCTGGCGGAATCCGGTTTTTACGAACTTCTGACCGAAGGAACCCCCGATGGGCGCGGCCCGTTCAGTGCGATCTGCGGGCTGTATACGTTCGAGGAAACCCCGCCGCATGCCGAACTTATGGGCCGTATTGCCAAAGTTGCCGCCCATGTGAATGCGCCGTTCTTTGCCGCGATCACCCCCGGTTTTCTGGATGTGCCAAAAGATGACCGGCATCCGTTGGTGGCCGCCGCCTGGGATACTTTGCGCGCCATGCCCGAGGCCGGACATATCGGCCTTGTATCCCCGCGGTTTTTGCTGCGCCGCCCGTATGGTGCCAAATCCGAGCCAATTTACGAATTTGAGTTCGAGGAATTCACCCCGCACGAAGGGCTGGGCGGGATGCTTTGGGCCAATCCGGTGGCGCTGGTGGCCATTCTGATGGCCCAATCGTACCGAAAGAATGGCATGGCTTTGGGGCTTGGGTCCGTGATGACCTTGGGCGAAATTCCGTTTCACTATGTCAAGGATCAGTATGGCGATCAGGTAGCGTTGCCCTGCACTGAACGCAACCTGACCCAGACCAAGACCCAGGCCGCAATTGGACGCGGATTGATGCCGGTGATGTCGGTCAAAGGCCGCGACGAGATCAGGCTGGGGTCGTTTCAATCGCTTGCCGGGGATACAATCCTTGGCCCGTGGGCGGGCATTCCGCTGCCGGTGTCAAAGCCTGATCCGGTGCCGACAGCGACCGTTGATGACGTCACAGCCAGCGATGACAGCCCCAGCGACGAAGACCCCGTCGATGATGATCTGGCCGCGCTGTTGGCCAGCTTCGACGACACCTCTGACGATGAGACAAGTGCAGATTCCGCCAGCGATGATGACGAGATGGACCCCGAACTGGCCGCTTTGCTGGCGGGGCTTTAGGGGATGTCTGTAGTGGTAAGACCGATCAATGCATGCCACAGTAGTACTACGTCATTGCCCGGGTTCGGGTGGCTTCTATTTTGGGGCCAGATGATGGCGACACATTTCGGGACGACGTTTTGCGGATCGGCTCACCCGCTCCGCTGTTCCGGCCTTTACGGTTTATTTTTTGCAGCGAGGAACAGGTGATCATGGCCGGCGCAGGCAGACAACTCACCAGCAAGACATTCAAGATGACCGGCAGCTTTGCCGAAGGCGACCTGATATTCTGGGGCGCAAAAATCACCGAGGGGCTTAGCAAGATCAGC
Organism: Rhodobacterales bacterium; assembly: GCA_031422295.1. Lineage (GTDB taxonomy): Bacteria > Pseudomonadota > Alphaproteobacteria > Rhodobacterales > Rhodobacteraceae > JANOMH01. The sequence goes on from JANOQM010000082.1 coordinate 36,134, forward strand.
GAGGCCCGGGTCGAATTCTTTGTGACCAACACCACGTTCAAATCATCAGACATTCTGGGCACAAGAATGAAGATCGAAGCCTATGACGTGGGCGCTGTCTCGATCAACTTTGTCGGCGTTGTAGTCGAGGTGGAATCACTGGGCCATGCCCTTGGGTTTGACCGATATGCCGTGGAACTGCGACCCTGGCTGTGGTTTTTGACCCGAGGGGCCGAGAATAGGGTGTTTCAGAAGGAAACAACCCCCGACATTATCAAGAAGGTGTTCAGCAAACTGGGCTTTACCGATCTGACCGACCGGCTATCGGCCAGTTACAAGCCCCGCGAATATTGCGTGCAATATGGCGAATCCAACTTTGCCTTTGTCAGCCGTCTGATGGAGGAAGAGGGCATCTATTATTATTTCGACCATGAGGGGGCTACCGAAAAGCTGGTGCTGGCCGATTCTGTCGGCTCGCATACCTCGACCGGCGGGGCCTTGTTCAAGCCGCGCTTGGAAAAGGGCCGACGTGACCCGGATACTGTCTTTGAATGGATCCCGAAAAAGTCTGTGGTGCCGGGCAAAGTGTCCTTGTTCGAATATGACATGACCAAACCCAATGCCGACCTCAAGGTCAGCGTGGCCATTCCCAAAGGCGACCACGCCCACAAGAACTACGAAATGTATCAGCCCGGTGGCAAATACAAAACCGCCGCCGATGGCGAGGCCGCAGCCCGCCGGATCATGGAGGCCACCGCCCATGATGCAGAGCGGGTAAAAGGGTCAGGCAATGCGCCAACGATCCGCTCGGGTGCCTTGTTTGATATGGAGCATTCGGAGGCAGAGGATGAGGCAGGCAAATATCTGGTCTGCGATTCCACGGTCTATTTGCAAGAGGAACGCACAGATGACGACCCGATGCAGGACATGCAGGCAGTCAACCCAATCAAATATCCCAGCGATATGGTCCTGTGTCATACCGAATTTGAAGTGGCGCGCGATACTGTGCCTTACCGGCCCAAGCTGGAAACCGAATGGCCCCGGATGGATGCGATTTATCCGGCAATCGTGACCGGCCCGGCTGGGGATGAAATTTATACTGATGAATACGGCCGCATCAAGGTGATGTTCCCGTGGGACCGCGAACGCGACAAGCTGGAAACCAGTTGTTGGGTCCGTGTGGCGGTGCCATGGGCGGGCAAAGGCTATGGCATGTTCGCCACCCCGCGCATCGGGCAAGAGGTGTTCATTCAGTTCGAATTCGGCAACCCGGATTACCCGATCTGCACTGGCATGGCCTATAACGGCCAGAATTCGCCACCCTACGGCCTGCCCGGCAACATGACCCAGTCGGGCATCCGCACCGAATCCACCAAGGGCGGCGGCGGCTTTCACGAAATCATCATGGAGGATAAAAAGGGCGACGAATATGTGCGGATGCAGTCCGAGAAGGACTATATCCAGATCATCAAAAATAATGCCACAATCACCATCGGTCTTGAAAAGGCCGATCCGGGCGATTTGAAACAGACCATCCAGAATACCAAGACCGAGATCATCAAGGAAGGCGATGATAATCTGACCGTCGAAACCGGCGACCAGAATATCGACATCAAAACCAATCAGAAAGAAACCATCGGTGGAAACCAGACCCTGTTGGTTAAGGGCAATCAAACCCATACGATCAACAAGAAACAGACCTTGACGGTCAAAGGCGACCAGACCCACACGATCAAGGGCAAGCAGACCGAAACGGTGACCAAGGACCACAAGGGCACATTCAAGGCCAAACATGGCACCACCGTCACCGGCAATATGACTCTTTTGGTCAAATCCGGCAATCTGTCCACCGTCGTCAAAGCTGGCAACGAAGTGGTCAAGATCAACGCCAACCAGACCAGCACGATCAAGGGCAAGCAGAAAACCACCGTTACCGGCGACATGACCCGCACGACCAAGGCAAATCTGCTGGAAAACGCGACCGGTTATCGCACGTCAAAGATCAAGGGCAATGACAGTACCAAGGCCGACAACTTTTATGTTACGGCCAAGGGCGGCAAGGTCCGGATCAAGGCGATGACCGAGATCAAACTGAACGTGGGGGAATCGTCGATCAAGATCACATCCAGTGCGATCGAGATCAAGAGCACGCAGATCAAGATAAACGGGACAAAGGTGGCCATCGAAGGGAAGGCCATGACCGAAGTTAAAGGCGCCATCGCCAAGGTGGAGGCTTCGGGGATATTGACCCTCAAGGGTTCCATCACCAAGATCAACTAAGGGGGCGGTGCGATGAGTGAACGTTTCAAATCGCTGAGTAAACTGCCAAATCAGCCGGCAGCGCGTCTGTTGGCGCAGGCCAACTGCAAGTTGGAGACCCAGTTGGAAGCCCCCGCAAGTGCGTCGATCGAAACCGTCCTGACCGAACTCGAAGGGCTCAAAGCCTATGCCGACATGCTGATGCTGTTGGCCTGTTGCCTGCCGCCGCGCGAACGGGTCTGGTGGTCTTGCCTTGCCGCGCGGGATGTAATCCCCGATCCGACCCGCCTGCCGCCACCGCTTGCTGCGTCAGAGGCGTGGGTGTTCAACCCCAATACTGACAACCGGCAGGCCGCCGCAGATGCCATCAATATCGCCGAGGTCGGCGATGACACGGTGCATTGCGCCAGTGCCGTGGTCTGGTTTGACGGCACCCTCGGCCCCGCCGATCTGGCGCAATTTCCGGCCCCCGCCGGTGCGGCCGAAATGTCGGTCTTTGCCATTGCCGTCATCGCATGGTGCCGCGATGACGTGCAGATGGACGCAATGGGCGAGGTGCTGGTGGAACGTGCCCTCGACATCGCGCGCGGCGGATCGGGCAATTTTGCCGCCCCGCCGATGACTGTCGTGGTCGAAGATGAAGACGAGGATGATGAGGAGGAAGAGGATGACGAAGAAGATGAGGATGAGGACGATCTAGAAGAAGAGGAAGAGCCGGAGGAGGAGGAAGAACCGGACGAAGACGAAGATGAAGTTGAAACCGTAAAAGACGCCCAGCCCGAGAAGGTAACCTGACATGCCCCCCGCATCCCGCATGACCGATATGCATGTGTGCCCGATGTTCACGGGTCCGGTCCCGCATGTCGGTGGCCCCGTTATTGCCGTCGGTGTCACTGTGCTGACCGCGATGCTGCCGCAAGCCGTTGCTACCGACAAAGCCATCTGCGTCGGGCCCCCCGATGTGATTGTCAAAGGATCGATGACCGTGCTGGTAGGCGGCAAACCAGCGGCCCGGATGGGTGACAGTTGTGCGCATGGCGGGACCATCGTGCTGGGTTGCCCTATGGTCATGATCGGCGGATAATACAGCGTTATGAACGTCACATTGCGCTTTCAATCGACCGGAACCGTGCCCCGCGGCGGCGCACCTATCACCATGCGCGGCGCGTCGATGACGATTGGCCGGGGCCAGGAAAACGACATGGTGCTGCCCGACCCGGACCGTCTGATTTCCAAAACCCATTGCGTGATCGAAGATCAGAACGGCAAGATCATGGCCATCGATATGTCCACAAACGGGACATTCCTGAACTATGCCAAAACGCCGATCGGTAAGGCTCCAAAACAGCTCAACGACGGCGATGTGCTGACCCTCGGCACCTATGAGCTGGTCGTAACCCTTGCACCTGATCCGGTGCTGGATGCGCCGCGCGGGCGGCGGCAGGACCATTATGACGACAGCCACCTGCCCCCACCTTTGGGCGAAGAGGGTGCATCTTATGGCCGCGCATCCCGCGCGCCGGACCCGATGAAACTGCTGGACGATACCGGGCCCGGTGGTGATTTTCTGGACAGTTTGCTGAGTGATCCCAAAGGGTTGCGCGGCCATAAGCAGTTGAAAGCCGGGCAAGAGGTTGATTTTGACGGGCTGCTGCCGCCTTTGGGCGATGACGACCACCCGATCCTTGGCCGCCCACCCGAAGCCCCCCAGGGGGCCGCGATCCGCGATCACGGGTCCATGGGATCAGACGCATTCCGCGCGCCCGGTGCCAACAGATCGGTCATCCCCGATGATTGGGAGGACAATCTGCTGGCCCCGGTCAGACCTGCCCCAACCGGCTTTGGCGCTAGTCCGTTTGAAACCAAACCGCCCAAGATTGATCCCTATGCGGCGGACCCCGCAGGTATAGCCCCTTTTGCCCCGCCCCCCCCGGCAGGCGCACAAATTCCGGATTTCGAGGATGATCTGCTGGCTCCCGCTCCAGCTTTGGTGGCGGCGCCCCCACCACCTGCCCCACCCGCCGAAATTGCCCGCTCTGATAACCCCTTTGCTGCGCCGCCGCCGGTCCCGCAAGAGACACCGGTCATACCCGAGCAACCAGACCTGCCCGCAGCACAATCTGTGACCGTTCCGCCGCCACCGCCCCTGATCCTCGCCCCGCTGAACGCGAACCCGGCCCGCGCGTTCATTGCGGCCTTGGGTGGGCAAGACGTGCAGATTTCAGATGCCGAACTTCCCGCCACGATGGAGCGTCTTGGCGGCACGCTAAGGGCCATGATCATCGGCCTGCGCGAAATTCTGATGACCCGCACCAGCATAAAATCCGAGTTCCGGATTGACCAGACGATGATCAACAAGGGCGGCAACAACCCCCTGAAATTCTCGGTCTCGCCCGAGCAAGCCATTGAAGCCATGGTGAAACCTACTGCCAAAGGCTATCTGCCCGCAGATCAGGCCACGGCACAGGCGCTGGATGATATCAAAGCGCATGAAGTGGCGATGGTCACCGGGATGGAGGCGGCACTAAAGGGCGTTCTGGCCAAACTCGACCCCGAATTGCTGGCCAGCAAGATCGAGGCGCAGGGCAGTTGGGGTCTGCTCAAGGGTAAAAAGGCCCAATATTGGGAAACCTATGAAAAGATGTATGCCGAAATAGCGGATCAGGCGCAGAATGACTTTCATGAAGTCTTTAGCCGGGAATTTGCGGCGGCGTATAAACAGCAACTGGCCCAGATCAAGAAGGACCAGATATGAATAAGGAATTGGCATAGTGTCTTGGGATAGCAAAGTATTGTGGACCGAGGGGCTTTTCCTTCAACCGCATCATTTCCAACAATCCGACCGCTATACCGAGGCGCTGGTGACCGGGCTGGCCCGGCGGCTGACGTCCTATGGCTGGGGTTTCACCACGCTGGAAATTGACGAGGCCGCGTTGAAAGTGGGGCAGTTTGCAATCAAATCCGCCGCAGGCCTGACCCATGATGGTGTGGTGTTCCGGGTGCCGCAGAACGACGCGCATCCCCCCGCGCTGGAAGTACCCGCGTCAATCAAGGATTGCGTGGTCTATCTGTCGGTCCCGCAACGCCGTCAGGGCGCCAGCGAGGTCGACCTGACCGGCACCGAACAATCCGCCACTCGCTTGCGTCCGGCTGAATTGGAAATCACCGATACCATGTCGCAGGACCGCAAACCGGTGACGCTGGGTGTGGGCAAGATGCGCCTGCAATTTGCACTGGCAGTGGATGATCTGGCCGACAAGCTGACGATTCCAGTGGCCCGGATAATCGAGGTGCGCCCGGATAAAGAGATCATCCTGGATGGCGGTTTCATGCCGTCCTGTCTGGATATCCGCGCCGCCGGGCCGCTGTCTGCGTTTATCCGCGAACTTGAGGGGCTGCTGGCGCACCGCATGACCGCGTTGTCGGGCCGGTTGTCGGAATCCGGATCGACCCGTGCAGTTGCCGAACTGTCGGATTTCCTGCTGCTGATGGTGATCAACCGCGCCCTGCCGCTAATCCGGCATCTGGGCACAATCGAAAACCTGCATCCGACCGTCGCCTATGCCGAATGCATTAAACTGGCGGGCGAATTATCGTCCTTCATGGCCACCGACAAACGCGCGCCTGAATTTCCGGCCTATCAGCATGATGAACTGGCCCGGAGTTTTGCGCCGGTGATCCGGACCTTGCGGCAATATCTGTCCACCGTGCTGGAACAAACAGCCGTAGCGATCCCGCTGGAGCCGCGCAAATACGGCATTTCGGTCGGGGTCATCGCCGACCGTAAACTGCTGTCGACCTGTGGCTTTGTGCTGGCCGTCACGGCAGATATCCCCGACGAATCCGTGCGCCGCCATTTCGCGGGGCAAGCCAAGATTGGCCCGGTCGAGGAAATCAGGCAGCTGGTCAATTCCGCCCTGCCGGGCATTGGCCTGCGCCCCTTGCCAGTGGCCCCCCGGCAGATCCCGTATCATGCGGGCGTGGTGTATTTCCAACTGGATGCAGACAGCCCGTATTGGGGCAAGATGACCACATCGGGCGGTGTGGCTGTGCATATCTCGGGCGATTACCCGGGGCTTGCGATGGAACTTTGGGCGATACGGAACACCTGACGGGCAATGCGTCCTAGGGGACAAGTGAGGATAAGATGGCTGGAAAAGACCCGTTTGAAGAGCCTGACGATTCTGAGCGGACGGTGATCCGCCCCAATCCGGGTGGCAAACGGCCCGCCGCCGCCCCGCAACGGTCAACCACCCCGACGCCGTTTGGCAATACCGCCGCTGCCGCCGAACAGGCCGCCGCTTACGGCGTGCCCGGCGGTAATGCCGCTGCCCCGCCGCGCCCGCCGAACGATGCAACCGCGATTGCCCTGACCGGCATGAACCAACTGACCGCCCTTGCCACGCCGCTGCTGTCGCTGATCAGCCGGATCAGGAACCGCGCCCAGCATATGGACCCCGATAAACTGCGCGAAAACGTCGTGGCCGAGGTGCGCAGTTTTGAAAACGCAGCGCTAAAAGCCGGGATTGATGCGCAAAAGGTCAAGGTCGCCCGCTATGCCCTGTGCGCCACACTGGATGATGTGGTGCTGAATACCCCGTGGGGCGGCCAATCCACGTGGGCGCAGCAATCCATGGTTGGCACGTTCCACCGCGAAACCGTTGGCGGCGACCGGTTTTTCGACCTGCTGGCAAGGCTAGAGGAGGACCCCACCAACAATATCGACCTGCTGGAGTTTGTCTATATGTGCCTGTCACTGGGGTTCGAGGGGCGCTTGCGGGTTGAACAGGGTGGGCCGGATAAACACCTGCAAATCCGCAATACCCTGTCGCGGATTATCCGGGGCCAAAGGGGAGAGGTCGAGCGCGATCTGTCGCCGCGCTGGAAAGGCGTGTTGCGGCCCTACAAGGCGCTGTCGGCCTGGCGTCCGGTCTGGATCGCGCTGGGGGTCACGGCCTTTCTGATGGCCAGCACCTTTGCCGGACTGACATGGGCCCTGGGCCGGACCACTGACACCGTGATGGGTCAGCTATCTGTGCTGGATACCGGCGTGGCCCCGGTCTTGCGCCCCCGCGCGCCGCCGCCCCCGCCACCCCCGCCCGCCCCTGCCGAAGTGGCACAGCTGGAGAAGTTCACCGAATTCCTGTCAGATGAAATCGCCGATGGTGTGGTCACTGTGTCCGAAGAGGGGAATACGCTGATCATCCGGCTGTCTGGTCAGGGCATGTTCGCCTCGGCGTCCGATGCGCTGAGCGATGAATTTGTAGCCCCGATCACCCGCGTTGCTGAATCGCTGAAAGACGAGGCAGGATCGCTGATCGTGGCCGGCTATTCAGATTCCGTGCCCCTGACCCCCGGCCGCTTTGCCGATAATACCGACCTTAGCCGGGCGCGGGCCGAAGTGGTCAAGATCATGATCGCCGGGCTGATCGGCGATCCGTCGCGCCTGATGTCCGAAGGCCGCGGTGAACGTGACCCGATTGGCGATAACGAGACCAGCGAAGGCCGGGCGCAGAACCGCCGCATCGAAATTCTGCTGGTCCGGGGGGAAACGCAATGATCCGCAAGGTTATTTTCAAAATCCTGAGCGTGCTGTTTTCTACCTATCTGATCGTACCGCTGATTGCCCTGATCCTGTCTGTCTGCATCTGGTATTATTCACCCTATCTGGGCTTTGGCACCTTCCGTCCGTTTGACCTGCCTGCCGCGCGGATATTGGCGATTATTATTCTATGGCTGATCGTGGTCACCTGGCTGTTGATCCGGTTTCTGGTCCGGCGGGGCCGCACCAAGAAACTGGAACGCGACATCGTGCAGGCAATCCCCGAAACCGGGGCCGAAAGCGAGGCAGTCAAGGCCGAAATGGCCGAAATGCGCGACAAACTGCGCGAGGCGATGACCAAGCTGCGCAAATCCAAAACCGGGCGCAGGTCGCTGTATGAATTGCCGTGGTATGTGATGATCGGCCCGCCGGGTGCGGGCAAAACCACCGCTATCGTCAATTCCGGCCTGCAGTTTCCGTTGGCCGACGAATTTGGCAAAACCGCTATCGGCGGCGTTGGCGGCACCCGCAATTGCGACTGGTGGTTCACCGATGATGCGGTGCTGATTGATACGGCAGGCCGCTACACGACGCAGGAAAGCGATCAGGACAGCGATAATGCCGGCTGGCTGGGCTTTCTGGGTCTGCTGAAAAAACACCGCAAACGCCAGCCGATCAATGGCGCGATGATTGCGATCAGCCTGTCGGATCTGTCGATGCAGGATGAGACGACCCAAAAAGGCCACGCCCGCGCCGTGCGCCGCCGGTTGCATGAATTGCGCGAAAAACTGGGGGTGCGGTTCCCGGTTTATGTGTTGTTCACCAAGGCTGACATGATTGCCGGGTTCAGCGAATATTTCGACAGCCTGGGCAAGGATGACCGCGAGCAGGTCTGGGGCTTTACCCTGCCGCTGGACGATACCAAAAAGGAAGCCTCGCCCATTGCGCTGTTTGACGATGAATTTGCATCCCTGCTGGGCCAATTGAATGCCAATCTGCTGGAACGGATGCAGCACGAGACCGACCATCAGCGCCGCAGCCTGATTGCCGGGTTTCCATCGCAGGTCGCGTCAATGCGGGCCGTGGCGCGCGCGTTTCTGGCCGAGGCGTTTCAGGACAACCGGTTCGAGGCGCGTCATCAGTTGCGCGGCGTCTATTTCACCAGCGGCACACAGGAAGGCACGCCGATTGACCGCCTGATGATGGGCATGGCGCGGACCTTTGGCATTGGGCGGCAGGCCATCGGGTCGGGGCGCGGGACCGGGCGCAGCTTTTTCCTGACGCGGTTGTTTAACGAGGTGATCTTTCCCGAGGCGGGCCTTGTGTCGGCAGATGACAAGGTTGAACGGCGCTATCGCTGGACCAAACGCGGTGCCATTGCCGCCACCATTCTGTTTGCCGGGACAGCTGCAGGTCTGTGGACCCGCAGCTATTTTGCCAACCAGCAACTGATGGCTGATGTTGATACCGGCATCGCGCAATATCAGGCGCTTGCCGCGCAAATCCCCGGCAATCCGATTGGCGACACCGATTTACCCAGCATCGTTGACGCGCTGAACACCCTGCGCGACCTGCCGATCAACCCGATCCCGGTGCTGGTCGATGAAACCCGCCCCGACCCGGGCGATCCGGCCACAGCGATGACATGGGGCCTGTATCAGGGTGATATTCTGGCCAATCAGGCCGGGCAAACCTACCGTGCGGCCCTGAACCAGCACCTGCTGCCCCGCGTCATATTGCGGGTTGAAGAACAGATACAGGGCAATATCAACAACGGCGACCTGCTGTATGAGGGTTTGAAGGTTTATCTGATGATGGGCCTGATGGGGCCGATGGACAGCGATCTGATCATGGATTGGATGCAGATCGACTGGGAGGTGTCCTATCCCGGTGATGACCGCAAACAGTTGCGCGACGATCTGGCCTTTCATCTGCGCGCATTGCTGAACCAGCCGATGCAGACCGTCGAACTGAATGGCGCGCTGGTCGATCAGGTGCAGGGCATATTGGCGGAACTGCCATTGGCCGAACGGGTCTATGCCGGGATCATCAACAGTGGTGCTGCCCAAGCCCTGCCCGAATGGCGCCTGACCGAAGTTGGCGGGCCTGCGGTCGCGCGCGCGCTGGTCCGGTCATCCGGCAAACAGCTGGCCGATGGGATCGAAGGAATTTTCACCTACGACGGCTTTAACAGTGTCTTCAAGGAAGAGGCTATTGGCGTGGCCGAACGCATCCAGCGTGATAGCTGGGTGCTGGGCCCACGGGGCGAGGCGGCGCAGACCGAGGATGCGCTGGCCGCCCTGACCCGCGATGTGCTGGACCTGTATTACACCGATTTCATCAACCGCTATGACGGCATCCTGGGTGATATCGACATCATCCCACTGGAAAGCCTGAGCCATGCCGTTGAAGTGACCAATATCCTGTCTGGCCCGACATCGCCCATCGTCAATATCCTGATGGCGGTCGATCATCAAACCGCGCTGACCCGGACCGACGCTGTGGTGGACGGCGGGCAATTGGGCACCGATGTGGGCGAACAACTGCTGGATGACCAGTTGGACAGCGTCACCATTCGCCAGCGCATGCTGCTTGAGGCGCTGCGCCGCAATGCCGAGGCATCGGGCGGGCCGCCGCCGCCTGAGCCGGGTTCGTATGTCGAAGAAAGGTTCGGCTGGCTGCACACCCTTGTCCAGCGGGTCGAAGAACAACCATCGCAACTGGACCTGCTGATGATTTCCCTGACCGAAGTTTATCAGGAACTGAACCGGATGTCGTTCGGCGGGTCAGACTCGAACGCAGCGACGGGTGGGGCAGCCCTGCTGCGGTTTCAGGAATCCGCCAGCCGGATCGAAGGGCCGTTGGCCCGCTGGTCCACCCAGATTGTCACAGGCGGTGCGGGCATTACCGCTGATGGCACGCGGGCCGGGATCAATGCTGCCTGGCAGGCCAATGTGCTGCCATTCTGCACTCAGGCGATCGAGGCGCGCTACCCGTTTGACCGGTCAGCACCTGCCGATGTGGGCATGGCCGATTTCCAGAAACTGTTTGGCCCCGGCGGGCTGATCGACACATTCTATACTGAAAATCTGATCGACCTGATCGACACCCGCGCCCGGCCTTGGGTCTGGAAACCGGTCAATACTGCCGATCTGGGCATCTCTGCCGCCGTTCTGGCGCAGTTTCAGGCCGCGGCCGAGATCAAAGAGGCGTTCTTTGCGCCGGGTCCCGGCCCCGGGATCACTTTCCAGATCACGCCCTATTCGCTGGACCCCAATGCGCAAAGTGCAACACTGATTATCGACGGCCAGCAGTTGGATTATTTCCAGAACAGCGGCCAACCCCTGCCGACTGCGATCAACTGGCCGGGCGAACTGGGGCTGGCCCGGGTGGCGATTGGCCCGGCAGTAGACGGGACCGAGAATATCTGGACCAAAGAAGGGCCATGGGGCTGGTTCCGGCTGCTGGATGCGGCCCAGATCCGGCCCACCAATGTGTCCGACCGGCAGCGCCTGATCTTCAATATCGGCGGGCGTATCGTGATGTTCGACCTGCAATCAGGGTCAGTGATCAACCCGTTTGCGCTGGCTGCCTTGTCAGATTTCAGCTGTCCTTCGTCACTGTGACAGACACTGGCACGCCAGATACGCAGTTCGGGGCCTTTGGCAAAATGCCGGCCTTGGGTGATTTTTTCCGGATCCGTGTCGGACAGGATTTTGTCGCGGTCTGGGATGCGTGGGTGCAAGGGATATTGGTCAGTGCGCGGCAAGTGGTCGGCGAGGCGTATGACGATTGTTACATGACGGCACCGGTATGGCGCTTTGTGCTGCCGCCCGGCACCGCAGGGGCGCAGGGGGTCATGGGTGTGCTGATGCCATCGGTAGACCGGGTCGGACGGCAGTTTCCGCTGACCTTGGTCGGGCCCTGCGGGCCGGATGCTGCACTGCACGAGATGGCCCGGAATGCGGCTACATTTGACGCGCTGGAAGCATTGGCGCTAGCGGCCTTGGGCGATGATATGACTCGCGACAGGCTGTCAGCGGGGCTGGACGCGATCATGCCGACCGCACCCGCCGCCGCACCCGCCACTTTGCCCGTCATGTTGACCAGCGGCACTGGCATTGTCCTGACCGGCAGCACGCCGCAGACCGCATTTGCCGATCTGGCGCTGGCGCTTGGTCCCGCTGATCTGGCCCGGTCCGGGGTTTGGGCCACCACGGTTGACGGCATGACCCGCATTGCGTTGTGGTCTGGACTGCCCACAGGTGCGGCTGCGGCGGCCCTTTTTGATATGGATGCGGCAATGTGGACTGGCAGTGACGGTCAGCCCGCCGAAACCAGTCACGACGATATTTTGAAAGACGATATATTTGCAGAGATCGGGATAGGACAAGGCTGATGACCACGGCAAGCAGCGCGATCAGGTTCAATGCCAAAACCCATGTCGGGCGCGTTCGCAAAGTCAACGAAGACAGCATTCTGGTCCTGCCTGACCAACATATCTGGGTCGTCTCGGACGGCATGGGCGGGCACGAGGGGGGCGATTATGCCAGCCGGATGGTGGTCGATTGCATCGCCCTGTTGCCGCCCGGCCTGGCCGCACAAGACAAGATGCAGCAGGTTCGCCAAGCGCTGCAATCGGCCCATGAAACCATTGTGGCCGAGGCTGAACATCGGGGCAGCGTCATCGGGGCCACCGTGGTTGTGCTGTTTCTGGCCAATGGGCATTTCGGCGCATTATGGGCGGGCGACAGCAGGCTGTACCGGCTGCGGGATGGGCATATCGAGTTACTGACAACTGACCATTCGATTGTCGCGGCCCTTGTGGTGTCAGGGCAAATGACTTGGGACGAGGCGGGCAATCATCCGCAATCCAATGCCATTACCCGCGCGGTCGGGGTCGGCGACGTGCTGGAACTGGACAAGATCCGGGGCGATGCGCTGTCGGGTGATCGCTATCTGTTGTGCTCAGATGGGTTGAACAAATACGCCGGTGTCGCCGAAATCGGACAGCAGTTGCACGGCGTCCCGATCGAGATTGTGTCGGATAATCTGATCCAACTGGCGCTGGACCGGGGTGGCGCGGATAATGTGTCAGTGATCGTGGTCGATGTGCTTTAACCTTAAGGCTCGACCGTAGTCAGAATACTGCTGTCCAGCGACAGGACTGATACGGTTCCCGCCTCGGCCATTTGCCGCAACGCCTGGGCATAGCCGCCAGCTGATTCAGTGGTCGGACGAAACTCGGTAAACAGCGGGGCCGTGCTGTGGATGATGATCACCTTGGTTTTCCCCAGCGAACTGGCATCAACCGTAAACCCCAGCTCTGACCCGTCCGTACTGGTCTTGGGATAGACCACCCGCAAGGTCAGCGGGCCTGTGGTGCCAGCCCTTAACGCAACCACATCATTTTCCTGTCGGTTCACGTTTGGCAGCAAGTGAAATACATTGCCGGACACATCCAAAACCGACACCGACACAAATCCGTCTGTCATCTCGGCAGGCAGGACCACGTCAATCACCGGGCTTTCACCGACAAAATACCGGCCCGATGGATTGGTTTCGTCGCGGTCGGCAAAGCCATAGGTCACAATCGCCCCGCCCGCTGCGGCATTGGGCAAATTGGCCTCGATCAGGCACAAAGTTGGGTTCAGCATGTCAATGTCCAGCACAACTTCGCGGTCGCCCGCCATCGCCTTGATCGCATCGGTGATGCCCACGGCGGTTGCAGGTTCGGCCAGCCGTCCGGTCACCGTGATGGTTGTCCCGGTCCCATAGCCCAATACAGGCGGGTCCAGCAGCGCCAGCGGGCCGCAATCGCCGAATTCCTTCAACAGCGGGTCCAGCATCAGGGTGGACAGGATCAATGGCCCCAGCAGAATTTCGGCTGTTCCATTAAGCCCGCCGGGCAGGCCATCTGCAAAGGCGGCATTGACCGCTTCTAAATCTGACAGACTTAGGGTTACACCCGTCACCCGCGCCTCATTGCCATTCACCGCCAATCGCCAGACTTCGGTGTCTTTCAGGTTCTGCACGACGCTCAGGACATCGTCAGCCCAACTGGCCGCGATCTCGCCAGTGGCAAGGGTCAGTTCAGCCGTGCCCCCCATCGCCGCCAAAGCCACAGTCATTTTTTCGGCTGCCTCAGCCGACGGCATATAGCCCACGGCCCGGACCACGCCAGCCTCGGTGCGTTCCACGATCAGGGAATATGGGTCGGCAACTGGCAGACCGGGGGTCAGGAAACTGTCGAAATAGCCACCAAGATAACTGCCCGCACCGCCACCCAGAACGGCCAGCACACCCAGCGCAACCCACAGGCCGCCGCGGCCGGATTTCGGTTTGCGCACCTCAACCTTTGGGGCGACCTTGGGTTTGTCCTGCGACACGTGGCGCGGTACGATCACAGTGCGTTCGTCAGCGGCTTGGCCACCCAACGCGGCCAGCAATGCATCGGCAGATTGATAGCGTTCGGCGGCCAGTGGCCGGGTCATTTTATCAATGACCGATTTCAGCGGCTCTGGCAGGCCGTCGGTATTCAGCGGCTCGCCCTTGCGTTTCAGCACTTCCATCGGGTTATTGCCGATGTCAGGCTTGGCCCCCCGAAACGTGGCCAGCAACAGCGCGCCCAGCGAATAGATGTCGGACCGGGCATCTGTATTGCCCGACAGCTGTTCCGGGGCGGCATAAGCGTATTTGCCGGCAAATTCATTGCCGACAATAGTTTCGGCGCCGGGATTGGTGTCTTTGGCAATACCAAAGTCGATAATCACCGCCTCGGACGGCTTGCCGCCACGCAGGATGATGTTATCGGGCGACAGATCGCGGTGAACGATATTGCGGCCATGCGCCACGCTCAGGCCCTGGGCCACGCGGGTGGCCACGGCCAGCAGATCGGATGCAGGCAGGCCCCCTGCCTTGAGCAGGGCATTCAGATCGGGGCCCTGAACATAATCCATGACCAGGTAGATATGGCCATCCGGGGTACGGTGGTTTTCGGAATAACGCACAATCGCATCATGCCGGATTTCGCGGATTTCCTCTTCGCGGCGCATCAGGGTCAAATAACCCTCATCGCCGGAAAATTCGGATTTCAGCGCCTTGATCGCCACAAACCGGCCCGAGATTTCGTTGCGGGCCTTGTAAACCTCGGACGTGCCACCCCGCCCGAGAACCGTCTCGATGCGGTAGGTATTGTTCAAAAGCTCGCCTGGCTTAAAAATATCGCCCGGTTTGGATTCAGTCATCCGGTCACATCCTTGATGCGCAACAAGGGTTTAGCTGGCGACCTGAAATTCGACCCGGCGGTTGCTATCTGCATCCGGATCAGCGGCATCAAACGGAAAGGCCTCGCCGACGCCCGATGCATCCAGCCGCGCCGCATCGACACCGCATTCCTCGACCAGATGGCGCTTGACCTCTTCGGCACGCAACAGGGACAGGCCCTGATTATAACTGTCCGACCCTTTGGCATCGGTATGGCCAACAATCCGGAACAGGGGAATATCGGTGGCGTTCAACGCCTCGCATAACGACGTCAACTTGACCTTTTCACTATCGCGCAGGGCGGCCGAATCGAATTCAAAGGCAATCTGGAAATTGATCTGCGCATCAGCGGCAACTTCGATGTAATCAGGGGCGGGTTCGATGGCGATGGCGCTATCTTCGACGATTGCATCAGTTGCGGGTTCTTCGGCCGGGGTCAGGACCAGACCACGGGTTTGCTGGTTTTCAAACAGGGCCTGCAATTGCTCGGCCGTCAGGGTTGACGCATCCTGAGCCTGCGCCAGACCAGAGGCGGCGATCATCGCGAGGCTGCACAGCAGTCGGCTGGGAATACGACCGTAATTCATAGTATGACCCTCGATCTTGTAAGAACATGAAAGTAATACCTGATCCTAATCCAGTCGCTGTCACATCACAACGGCTCAATAGGCGCGATTGCAGACACAAAAGGTTTCGATCTGCGCAGTCCAGACTTGCGTCAAACCAGCAGACGGGCCTAAATCCAGCCAGCGACGTTTTTCGCAGGTCCCGTTTAGGAAATGGTACAATTTGAAACTGATCCCCGCCATTGTCGTTGCCGTCGCTATCATTATTGCGGCGTTGATTTATGTCTTTGTGCCGATGCTCATGTCGGGTGCCGGGGTGCCAATCGGCGGCGGATCGGTCGATAGCGCGGCCCGGATCGAACTGGAATTAATGCGTGGCGAAGTCGAGGATATCAAGGCCGCCAATGTCGAAATGGCCGATCAGCTGAACACAATCGCGGGCCAGATTGCGATGTTGCAGGCAGGCCCGATGACCCCGACCATAGATGGTCAGGTCGCGCGGGCGCCCCAGTTGGGCCCCAACACATTGATTGATGCCTATGATCAGGTGGTGCTGGTCGCCGCCCGGCGTAACCTGAATGCCGGTTTGACCGTGCCCACCCCCAGCTTTCTGATCGAAACGTTGGGCCGCCCGCGCGAAGTGCTGGGCGACGATTGTGCCTCAATGGAAAACACGCGCCTGGCCGCTTTGCTGACCACCCGGCGGGTCGGGCCGATCGAGGTAACAATGCTGGAACCAGCGCTGGAATCGCTGGACCGGATATTTGCGACGATCCAAAGCGTTGATCCAGACTTGTATGACCGGATCAGCACTGCCGGGGCTTTATGTGTCCGGCGCATCCGGGGCAGCACCAGTTCGGTGTCGACCCATTCCTTCGGGCTGGCGCTGGATATCAATATCGACGGCGTGCTCGACACCCTTGGCGATGACCGCACCCAATTGGGACTGACCATTCTGTCAGACTTTTTCAATGCCGAAGGCTGGGTCTGGGGGGCGGCCTATTCCCGCGAGGACAGCATGCATTTTGAAGTCAGCCGGGAAAAGGTCGAAGAATGGGTTGCTGCGGGCAACCTGTGACCGGACCCGCCCCAAGCGTCACAATGGCAAAGCAACCGTCGATTTAATCTCTTCCATCGACAGCAATGCAGTCACATTATGCACCCGCACTTCGGCAATCAGAGCCTGATAGAATACATCATAAGCCCGCGCATTGCGGACCCGGACCTTTAGAATATAGTCAATATCCCCCGCCAACCGATGCGCCTCTTGCACTTCGGGCCGGGCCTGCAAGGCACGCAGGAATTTGGCCTGCCATTCGACTTCATGTTCCGAAGTCCTTATTAACACAAAGAAAGTTGCGTCAAACCCCAAAGCCTCGGCATCCAGCAGCACGGTTTGCTGTTTGATGACCCCCGCCTCTTTCATTTTGCGAATGCGGTTCCAAACGGGGGTCTTGGATGACCCCACTGCCTTGGCGATATCGTCCAAAGACCGGTCTGCATCGCGTTGCAGTTCAACAAGAATTTTCCGGTCCATCTCATCGGCGCGAAACGTCATTCCTGCTTCTCCTCAATATGCAAACAATCCGGGCTTTTCCTGACCAGATACGAACATACGTCCTTATCTACGCGATGCAATAGCCAAATATCGGGAAATTGTTCTATATAGAGGGTGTCAGACAAAAGGCCCGCACGGATATGCAGCACTTCCCCATCTTTCTGGCCGTCGCTGGCCGCAGGATCGTCGTCTCGGGCGGCGGGGAAACCGCGTTGGCCAAACTGCGGTTACTGCTCAAGACCGAGGGGCATCTGTCAGTTTTTGCCGCAAAACCTACAGCTGATGTTGAACGGCTGGCGGCGACACAACAGATCACGCTGATCCGCCGCCCGTTGGCCCCCGGTGATGCCCTTTGCGCCGTGCTGTTTTATGCCGCCAATGATGACGCGACCGAGGATGCCCGCGTGGCCGCCCTCGCCCGCGCTGACGGCGCGTTGGTCAATATCGTCGATAACCTCGCCGACAGCGCCTTTATCACCCCGGCGATTGTGGACCGCGACCCGTTAGTCATTGCGATTGGCACCGAAGGAGCCGCCCCGGTGCTGGCCCGCGCGATCAAAGCTGATCTTGAGGCGCGCCTGCCGGTGCAACTGGGTGTGTTGGCGCGGATTGGCAAAGCATTCCGGCACGCCGCCGACGCCCTGCCGATGGGCCGCAAACGACGCGATTTCTGGGGTGATTATTACTTTAAGTCTGGGCCACAGGCACTTGAAACTGCTGGGCAACGTGGGGCACGGGATGCTCTGGAAACCCTATTGGACCAACACCTGACAACTGCCTCAAAGCTGGGCCATGTCGATCTGGTGGGCGCAGGCCCCGGCGACCCGGAATTGCTGACACTCAAGGCCCGCAAGGCGCTGGATGCCGCCGATGTTGTGATCTACGACCGGCTGGTCACGCCCGAAATCCTTGAACTGGCCCGGCGCGAGGCGCTGATGATTGATGCGGGCAAGGAAGGGTTCGGGTCGTCGATGGCGCAGGACGACATCAATGCGCTGATCGTCGCACATGCCCAAAACGGGGCCTTGGTGGTGCGGCTGAAATCCGGCGATCCGACCGTTTTCGGGCGGCTGGACGAAGAAATCCAAGCCATCGAAAACGCTGGCATCAGCTACCGCATCATCCCCGGCATCACCGCCGCCAGCGCCGCAGTGGCGGGTATCGGCCAAAGCCTGACGCAACGGGGCCGCAACTCGGCCGTCCGGTTCCTGACCGGGCACGATACCAAAGGTTTCGCCGATCATGACTGGCGCGCCTTGGCCCGGCCCGGACAGGTCGCCGCGATTTACATGGGCAAGAAATCCGCCCGGTTCATCCAGGGGCGGCTGTTGATGCACGGGGCCGATCCCGCAACCCCGGTGACAGTGATCGAAAATGCGTCCCGCCCCGATCAGCGCATTCTATCCTGCAGCTTGGCCGATCTGGAACCTACGCTGACCGGTGCCAAACTGACCGGCCCGGCCCTGACGCTTTACGGCCTCGCCCCGCGCCACGCCGCCGCCCTGACCCAACCACAGGAGATTGCATTATGAGCCGAGGATTCACTCCAAAAGTCGTGACTGCCAATGCCCTGCTGGAAGGCGACGCTGTCTGGCTGACCGAAGACGACCGCTGGACCCGCGATATGCATCAGGCCGAACTGATCGAGGACGAGGCCCATGCCGATATCCGCCTGCTGTTTGGTGCCGCGCAGCGCAACACCGTTGTCGGCGTCTATCTGGTCGATGCCAAGGCTGGCCCAAACGGCCCGGAACCTGTGCATTTCCGCGAAACATTCCGCACCCGCGGCCCGTCCAACTATGCCCATGGCAAGCAGGTAGAGCTTTAATCATGTATGTTTACAACGACTTCGACGAATCGTTTGTCCGCGAACGCGTGGCCCAGTTCCGTGCGCAGGTTGACCGCCGGATTGACGGGTCACTGACCGAGGACGAGTTTCGCCCTTTGCGCCTGATGAATGGTCTGTATCTGCAACTGCACGCCTATATGCTGCGTGTCGCCATTCCCTATGGCACGCTGAACCCACATCAGATGCGGCAACTGGCAATGATTGCCGACCGGTGGGACAAGGGCTATGGCCATTGGACCACCCGGCAGAATATCCAGTATAACTGGCCCAAGCTGGCCGATGTGCCCGACATGCTGCAAGCTTTGGCCGATGTTGGCATGCACGCGATCCAGACCAGCGGCAACACCATCCGCAATGTCACCGCCGACCATTTCGCCGGGGCCGCAGCGGACGAGATCGAAGACCCGCGCCCGGTGGCTGAGTTGTTGCGCCAATGGTCCACCGACCATCCGGAGTTCCAATTCCTGCCCCGCAAGTTCAAAATCGCCGTGACCGGGAGTCCGAATGACCGGGCGGTGACCAAGGCACATGATATCGGGTTGCGAATGATCACCCGCGACGGCGAACATGGCTTTGAAGTCATCGTCGGCGGTGGATTGGGGCGCACCCCGATGATCGGCAAGGTGATCCGCGATTTCCTGCCCAAGGCCGATCTGCTGCCTTATTGCGAGGCGATTGTCAGCGTTTACAACGTCTTGGGCCGCCGGGATAACAAATACAAAGCCCGGATCAAGATCACCGTGTTTGAAAACGGGCTGGACGTGTTCCGCAATCTGGTCGAGGCCAAGTTTCTCGACACCCGCGCCGCGTTCACTGGTATCGATCAGGAAATCCTCAAATCCATCGAGGCGCAGTTCACCCCGCCCGCCTTCAAAACCGCTGGTTTAGATGGATACGAAGCCGCCCGCATGGCCAACCCTGCCTTTCGCTCCTGGACCGATACCAATCTGGCCGCGCACAAAGCGCCGGGTTACTCAATCGTGTCCGTCTCGATCAAGAAACACGGCGCCACCCCCGGCGATTGTTCATCCGCCCAGATGCGAGTGCTGGCCGATCTGGCCGAAACCTATGGCCATAGTGAGTTGATCATCAGCCACGAGCAGAACGTGATCCTGCCGCATGTGCATAAATCCGATCTGGCGGCGGTGTATCAGGCCCTGCGCGCCGTCGATCTGGCCACCGCCAATATCGGCCTGATCAGCGATATCATCGCCTGCCCCGGCATGGATTATTGCGCGCTTGCTACCGCCCGGTCGATCCCGATTGCTCAGGAAATCGCGGTCCGGTTTGACGAGTTGAAACTGGAGCATGAAATCGGCCCGCTCAAGATCAAGATTAGCGGCTGCATCAACGCTTGCGGCCATCACCACGTTGGCCATATCGGGATTCTGGGGCTCGACCGCGCCGGGGTCGAAAATTACCAAGTCACCATCGGCGGCGACCATACCGAAACCGCCGTGATTGGCGAACGGGCCGGGCCGGGGTTCAGCGCCGAGGATATCGTGCCCGCGATTGAGCGGCTGGTGCTGGGCTACCTCGATCTGCGCCTGTCACAAGAGGAGACTTTCATTGACACATTCCGCCGCATCGGCATGGACCCGTTCAAAGCCGTCCTCTATCCCGCATTGGAGAAATCCGATGCAGCTTGATGTCATATCGACCGAATTGTCCCCGGTGCAGGAACGCGTCAACGACCTGAACAAACGCTACAAACACCATGGCGCAACTGCGGTGATCGAACGGGCGCTCACTGACCCGCAGGTCGGCAAACTGGCGCTGGTCAGCTCTTTCGGCGCGGAATCCGTGGTCCTGCTGCATCTGATATCAATCATGGACCGCAATACGCCGGTGATTTTCATCGACACCGAAATGCTGTTCGCCGAAACCCTGACCTATCAGGCCGAACTGGCCGAACGTCTGCGGCTGACCGATGTGCGGATCATCAAACCCCGGCGAGAGGATGTATTCGTGCGCGATAACGAAGGGTTGCTGCACCTGCACGACCCCGACGCCTGCTGCCACATGCGCAAGACCGAGCCGCTGCAACGCGCCTTAAGTGGCTTTGACGCATGGATCACCGGGCGCAAACGCTACCAGGGCAAAACCCGCGCCGCGATTGATTTCTTTGAGAACGAAGATGACCACCGGATCAAAGTGAACCCGCTGGCGCATTGGGGCAGCAGTGATTTGCAAGAATATATCACCGAAAACCGGCTGCCCCGGCATCCACTGGTGGCCAAGGGCTATCCGTCGATCGGCTGCGCCCCCTGCACCACCCGGGTGAATGATGGCGAAGACCCGCGTGCTGGCCGCTGGCGCGATCTGGAGAAAGAGGAATGCGGCATTCACATTGTCGATGGCAAGATCGTGCGTACAGCCAGTGCAGCGGCGTGAAGGAGCAGATGATGATCGTCACCGATACCGGCTTTGCCCCCGACGACTGGACCGCCCCCTTTGTCGCTTTGGCTGACCTTGCGGCCAATGACGACGGGCACGCGCTGGCCGTCGATTTGGCAAATACCGACGATCCCGCCGCACTGCGCGACCGGCTGGCGCATATCGACCTGATCCGCGTCGCATTCCCCAGCTTTAGCGACGGGCGCGGCTTTACCATCGCGCGCACCTTGCGCAGCATGGGTTATTGCGGGCGGCTCCGTGCCGCAGGGCACATCATCGCCGATCAATATGCGATGGCCCGGCGCGACGGATTTGACGAGGTTGAAATCAGCGATGATCTGGCAGCCCGGCAGACGCAGGACCAATGGCTTGCCCGTGCAAACTGGCGTGCCCATGATTATCAGCGGCGGTTGCGCGGCTGATCCCCCCTTATTGCCTAAACCGGAGCGCGGCGCTAAGGCCGCAGTGAACATCATGACCGAGACCAGTGTGAACACCCTGACCCCCAAAGCCCCGACCCAGCCGGATGCGCAAACCATCACGGCGGTGACGCATTACACCGACCAACTGTTTTCATTCCGGGTGACCCGGCCAAAATCGCTGCGCTTCCGGTCCGGCGAGTTCGTGATGATCGGGCTGATCGGCGACAATGGCAAACCCCTGCTGCGGGCCTATTCCATCGCCTCGCCGTCCTGGGATGACGAACTGGAGTTCTATTCGATCAAAGTCCCTGATGGCCCGCTGACCAGCCGGCTCCAGCATATCAAGGTCGGTGACCCGCTGATCCTGCGGCCCAAACCGGTGGGCACATTGGTGCATGACGCGATCCTGCCCGGCAAACGGCTGTATTTCTTTGCCACCGGCACCGGTTTTGCGCCCTTCGCCAGCCTGTTGCGCGAACCTGAAACCTATGAACGGTTTGATCAGGTGATCATCACCCATACCTGCCGCGACGTGGCCGAACTGACCTATGGGCGGACCCTGGTGGAAAGTCTGGCCCAAGACCCGCTGATCGGCGAGTTGATCGCAGGCAAGCTGCGCTACTATCCG
This sequence comes from Rhodobacterales bacterium, assembly GCA_031422295.1. GTDB lineage: Bacteria > Pseudomonadota > Alphaproteobacteria > Rhodobacterales > Rhodobacteraceae > JANOMH01. The sequence goes on from JANOQM010000082.1 coordinate 58,600, forward strand.
ACTACCACGCGCGAGGTCAGCCCGAAAATGGGCCGGATCACGACGCTGATCGAAAACGGCACCCTGTTCAACGACCTCGGCGTGCCGCCGCTGAACTCCGAAACCGACCGGGCCATGGTCTGCGGCTCGCTTGCGTTCAATCTGGACATAAAGGCTTTGCTGGAACGGGCGGGCCTGCATGAAGGGGCCAATTCCGAACCCGGTGAATTTGTGATCGAAAAGGCGTTTGTCGGTTGATACAGCCGCCTTCCCATTCTTTTGTTCTCAAATATCCCGGGGGGGCGTAGCGGGGGCAGCGCCCCCATCTTATTCTTCCACCGCAATAAAAAAAGCCGCCCAGGTTGCCCTGCGCGGCTTTTGACTTTTGAAACGATCCGATCAGCCTGCGATGGCCGATTTGATCCGCTCGAGCACAAGCGGCAACAGGCCCGGGCTGCCAGCTGCACGGGTCACGGCGGTTGTCAGTTGGGTTTTCAGCGCCTCATCCATGGTGGATGCGGCAATCGCCTCGGTCACTTTGACCAGATCGAAATTCGCCGGATCAAGGATTTCATCAATCGACATGGCCGGTGCAGCTTCGACAACAGCGGCAGCAGCGGCTTCAGCAGCGGCGGCTTCGGCGGCAGCGGCTTCGGCGGCAGCGGCTTCAGCAGCGGCAGCTTCTGCAGCGGCGGCTTCAGCGGCGGCAGCTTCAGCAGCGGCAGCTTCAGCAGCGGCAGCTTCAGCAGCGGCAGCTTCAGCAGCGGCAGCTTCAGCAGCGGCGGCTTCAGCGGCAACGGTCTCAGCAGCGGCGGCTTCGGCGGCAGCGGCCTCTGCGGCAACGGCCTCAGCAGCGGCAGCTTCTGCAGCGGCGGCTTCGTCAGTTACCACTTCGGCGGCACCCTCAACAGCGCCTTCAACTGCTTCGACAGCACCCTCGACAACCTCAGCACCTGCCTCAGCGGCAGCAGCAGCAGCGGCTTCCGCTTCAGCAGCCACAACGGCGGCCGCGGCGGCAGCGTCAGCGACCGGGTCGGCCCCACTCAGCACATCGGCAGGGGTCCGGCCGTTTGAGGCGTATTCATAGCCGAAATAGCCCAGAATCGCGACGATGATCAGAATTACAATCGCTCTCATCTTTCCTGTCCTTCCAAAAAATTCACAGGTTTGTGAGCCTTTTCAAAAGGCCCTTGTGGCTCATATGTCAGAACATGCTGCATTTGAAAAGCAGTAACCAAGTATGACAGCCCCGTGAACGTCGTATTTGGCTGTTTTGCGGGTTGAACAGGCTCGCGCACGAGTTTACCTTGCAACGCGACATCCCCAACAGCCGAGAGGACGCAGGCCATAGGACGCAGACCACATAACGCACCCCCGGTGCGTGAAACCGGACCCCGCATCAATGAACGCATTCGGGGTTCTGACATCCGCCTGATCGGCGCGAATGGCGAAAACGTCGGGGTTATTTCACCCGAACGCGCATTGGTCATGGCCGAAGAAGCAGGGCTCGATCTGGTTGAAATCTCTCCCAATGCCGTGCCCCCGGTTTGCAAGATCATGGATTTCGGCAAGTTCAAATACGAGACCCAAAAGAAAGAAGCCGACGCCCGCAAGAACCAAAAGGTCATCGAGATCAAAGAGGTCAAGTTTCGTCCGAACACGGACACCCATGATTATGATGTGAAAATGCGGTCGGTTTTCAAGTTTCTTGAAGGCGGCGACAAGTGCAAGATCACATTACGCTTTCGTGGCCGCGAAATGGCGCACCAGGATCTGGGTCGGATATTGTTGGAGCGTGTGGCCGAGGACGTGAAAGAAGTTGGCAAGATCGAAAGCTTTCCCCGCCTTGAAGGCAAGCAGATGGTGATGATGATCGGCCCTTCTAAATAAGCCCAACTAACAGACAATCGGCGGATTTTTGACGACGCTCGACCTATAGTTGCATCAAAGGGCAGTTGCTTGGGCAATGGCCCTTTTTTGCCGCGTTTTGTAGGCGGAAATTTGGTGACGCGCCCCGCTATCCGTGCCTTAGTGCGGTCATAGACCTATTGACCACGCGTTCAGTAAGCGCCGCCGATCAGGAGAACTATGGCCGGAACCTTCGCCAGATCGCGCAGTCTTGCTGTGGCTACACAGACCCGTGACTATTTCGAACCACTGGCTGCAATCCGGCAAAGCATTGGTGGAACGCAGGTCGAAATGTTTGGCCGGTTTCTGTTGCCTGCCCTTGGAATTGGCATGATCGCCGCCCTGTTGGCCGACATCACGATTGTGATGCTTTACATGATTTACGGCACGGCACAGATCGTGATGTTCGGTTTTCTGCACAGCCGAAGTTCACCGGCGTCGCGCACTGAATATCTGTTCGCCTTGGGCCTGTGTGTGCTATCGTCATGTTCCTTCATGATCATCGCTATTTACATGTGGTCCACCGGGTCGCTTTTGGCGCAATTCGCATCCTGCCTGATGGCCCTGGGATTTGCGATCTACGGACTTACCCGAAATGGCGCGGTTTTCGCACTTTTGGTGATTGATGGCGTGCCAATTGCGGTCTGTGCGCTGTATTCCACCTGGTTCATGTCAAATCTTTTGGCCGATAAGGTGCATCCCGTGGTGCCGCTGGCGATGGGCCTTTTGGTTGTGGCCTATTATTTTGTGAGTCTTTACGACGTTTTTGTTACCCGGCGCGAACTGAAAATCGCCCGTGACCGCGCCGTTTCAGCCGAACGGCTGCAGGCGGTGGGGCATTTGACCGCCGGGGTTGCGCATGATTTCAATAATATCCTGACCGCTGTTCTGGGGCATCTCGACCTGTACGGTCACCTGTCCCATCCGGTCGAAAAAGATAACTGCGTCACCGAAGCCCATAATGCTGCCACCCGCGCGGCCCGGTTAACAGCGCAGTTGCTGTTCTTTGCCCGCAAGGCGCGGCTGTCGGCCAAACCGACCGATCTTGCCGAATGTCTGGCTGGTTTTTCTGAACGCGCCCGCGATCTGTTGCCGGATAGCATCGATCTGCATGTCAATCTGCCGCCGGGGCTGCCTTCTGTCATGGTCGACCCCGACCAGTTACTAACGGTGCTGTTGCAACTGATCCTGAATGCCCGCGACGGTCTGGGTGCTGCGGGTGAACTGACACTTGGTCTGGAACCGCTGTATCTGTCCAAATCCCAACGCATGCAGGCCGGCAATGAGCTGGCACAAGGGGCCTATTGTGTGATCCGCATCGACGATAACGGGGCGGGGATTCACCCAGATCACCTGACCCATATATTCGAGCCGTTCTACCCAACCAAGGCACGGGGCCAAGCACGCGGGCAGACCTCGGGACTTGGACTGCCCATGGCCGCCGGGTTTGCCGAACAATCCGGCGGGGCCATTTCGATCTTCAGTAAACTGGGCAGCGGCACGACGGTCAGCCTGGTTTTGCCGGTCATTTCAAACCCTCAATAGAAAAAGGCCCCGCTTATGACGGGGCCAATGACTAACGGGGCCAATGACTAACGGGGCCAATGGTGTACGAGGTCCGGTCTCAGGCTGCCGCAACCGCCCGTTTGGTCATCACCTTGATCAGATGGGCGCGATATTCCGGGGTCCCGTGCAGATCGGCTATCATGCCATCGGGGTCTACCGTCAAGCCGTCCAGCGCAGAGGCCGCAAAATTGGCCGACAGTGCGGTTTCCGCTGCGGTCCAGCGGAATACGCCGCTGTCTGACGCGCCCGTGACCGCCACCCGAACCCCGCCCGCATATTTGGCGACGAACACGCCGACCAGCGCGAACCGGGACGCAGGCTGTACGAATTTCTGGTAATTCGCTTTATGAGGCACCGGAAAGCGCACCTCGGTAATGATCTCGCCCTCGTGCAGGGCGGTGCTGAACATCCCCTGAAAATAGTCATCTGCGGCGATTTTCCGGGTGTTGGTCACGATAGTGGCCCCGGTCCCCAGCGCCGCTGCCGGATAGCAGGCAGAGGGGTCGTTATTGGCAAGTGACCCGCCCACAGTGCCCCGGTTACGCACAGCGGGGTCGCCGATCATGCTGGCCAGATGGGCGAGTGCGGGGAACTTTGTGGCCGCGTCCCGCGTGACAGTCGCATGGGTGGTGGCCCCACCTATGCACAAAGACCCATCATCGGCGATGCAAACCCCCTGCATCTCGCCAATGCCTGTCAGGCTGATCAACACCTCGGGGCTGGCCAGCCGGGCCTTAAGCGATGGGATCAGCGTTTGTCCGCCACTAAGCGCCTGCGCACCGTCATGCGCCAAAGCCGATGCCGCCGCTGCGATGGTCGAGGGCCGTTCAATTTCAAATGCATACATGATCTGTTCCCTTCAGGCGTTCATCGCGGCCCAGACCCGTGACGGGCTGAGCGGCATGTCGATATGTGCAACCGGCCGACCGGCCCGGGCCAGCGCATCAATCACCGCATTGACCACAGCCGGGGGCGATCCGATGGCCCCGGCCTCGCCACAGCCTTTGACGCCAAGTGGGTTGTGGGTGCAGGGCGTGGAACAGGAATGGTCCACCACATACATCGGCAGATCATCGGCGCGCGGCATGGTATAATCCATGTAACTCGCCGTGGTCAGCTGTCCGGTCGCGTCATAGGTGGTGTTTTCCAGCAGCGCCTGCCCGATCCCCTGGGCCACGCCGCCATGCACCTGACCCTCGACAATCATCGGGTTCATCACATTGCCGAAATCATCCGCACAGGTAAAGGCCATGACCTCGACCTTGCCGGTTTCCGGGTCCACCTCGACCTCGCAGGCATAGGCACCGGCGGGATAGGTGAAATTGGCGGGGTCGTAGAAGGCGGTTTCTTCCAGCCCCGGCTCCAAGGTTTCCAGCGGGTAATTGTGCGGGACGTAGGCGGAAAAGGCGATTTCGCCGAAGGTTTTCTTCTTGTCCGTCCCAGTCACGCTGAAATTGCCATTCTCAAAGACGATATCGCCTTCGGCGGCTTCCAGCATATGCGCCGCGATCTTTTTGCCCTTAGCAATGATCTTGTCCACCGCCTTGGTCATTGCTGATCCGCAGACCGCGAGGGAGCGCGAGCCATAGGACCCCATCCCAAACGGGATTTTCGCGGTATCGCCGTGGACGATGTCGATATTCGCCTCGGGGATACCCAGCATCGACGACACCACTTGGGCGAACACCGTTTCGTGCCCCTGCCCGTGGCTATGCGCGCCGACCATCACCGAAATATTCCCGGTCGGGTTCACCCGCACCGTGGCCGCGTCGTACAGACCGATCCGCGCGCCCAATGCGCCGACCAAGGCCGACGGCGCAATACCGCAAGCCTCAACCCAGGTCGACAACCCCAGCCCGCGCAGTTTGCCACGGCTGGCGCTTTCGGCAGCCCGACCCTCGAACCCGGCCTTGTCGGAAAGTTCAACCAGTTTATCCAACGTGGCCTGATAGTTGCCTGTGTCGTATTGCAGGGCGACAGGGGTCGTGTAGGGGAACATGTCGGGGGTGATAAAGTTCTTGGCCCGCAGCTCCCACGGGTCCAGGCCCAGTTCACGGGCGGCCATATCGACTACGCGTTCGATGGAATAGGTGGCCTCGGGGCGGCCGGCCCCACGATAGGCATCGACCGGGGCGGTGTTGGTGAACACGGTCTTGACGTTCACATAGACCAGCGGGGTTTTATAGGGCCCGGCCATCAGGGTGCCATGCAGGTACGTTGGCGTCACCGTCGAAAAGTTCGACAGGTATGCCCCCACATTGGCCAGCGTTTCGGTGCGCAGGGCGAGGAACGTGCCGTCCTTTTCCAGCGCCAACTGGATCGTGGTCACATGATCCCGGCCATGCGCGTCGGACAGGAAAGATTCGGTCCGGTCCGCCACCCATTTCACCGGACGGCCCAGACGTTTGGAGGCCGCAAGAACCAGCGCCTCCTCGCCATAGTGATAAATCTTCGACCCAAAGCCGCCGCCGACATCAGGGGCAATCACGTTCAGCTTGTGCTCCGGGATTCCCAGCACAAAGGCCGCGACTAGAAGGCGGGTCAGGTGCGGGTTTTGCGAGGTGGTATAAAGTTTGTAATCCTCGGTGCCCGGGTCATAGACACCGATGGACGCGCGAGGTTCCATCGCATTCGGGACCAGCCGATTGTTGATCAGCTTCAGCGTGGTGACATGCGGAGCCGACTTGAAAGCCGCGTCCACGGCGGCCCGGTTATCCTCGATCCAGCCCCAGTCGTAACAGACGTTATCGGCAATCTCGTCATGCACCCGGTTCGACGGATTGGCCACGGCGGCGGCCATGTCAACAATGGCGGGCAGTTCGTCGAATACTGCGCCCAAAGCCTCGACCCCGGCCTGCGCCTGTTCGACAGTTTCGGCGATGACGGCGGCATAAGCGTCGCCGACATGGCGGACCTTGCCATGCGCCAGCACCGGGCGCTTGGGTTCCTTCATCGGCGTGCCATCGCGCGAATTGATCAGCCAGCCCGCCGGATTGCCGCCGACAGCGGCGAAATCCGCGCCGGTGAACACGGCCAGCACGCCGGGCATCGCCTCGGCGGCCGCCGTGTCAATCGACACAATCCGGGCATGGGCCATGTTGGACCGCGCGAAGGCTGCGTAGGTCTGGCCGTGTAGTTGAATATCGGCGGTGTATTTGCCGCGTCCGGTCAGAAACCGCACATCCTCGCGCCGCTTGCTGCTGGCGCCTATTCCGCTGTCCTTGGGCATTCAAACTCTCCTCCCCGAGAGGGGTGGGTTAAAACCCACCTTACATCTGACACATTTATCCGGTGCGGGTGGGTGAAACCCACGCGCCGTAGGTTACTCCGCCGCAATCGCCATCTCTTGGCCACTGGCTGCCATCACCGCCTTGACGATATTATGATAGCCCGTGCAGCGGCAGATATTGCCCTCAAGATAGGCCCGGACCTCATGTTCAGTCGGCTTCGGATTTTCGCCCAACAAGGCGCTGGTGGACATCACCATGCCCGGAGTGCAAAATCCACATTGCAGCCCGTGGTGGTCCTGAAACGATTGTTGCAGCACCGAAAGCGACCCATCGGCATTGGCCATACCTTCGATGGTGCGGACCTGAGCGCCCTCGGCCTCGGCGGCGAACATCGTGCATGATTTGACCGCTTTGCCATTCACATGCACCAAACAGGCACCGCATTGGCTGGTATCACAGCCGACATGGGTGCCGGTCAGTTGCAGCGTTCCGCGCAGAAAATCAACCAGCAGGGTCCGCCCCTCTGCCGCACCGGACACGGATTTGCCGTTCACAGTCATGGTGACCTGAGTCATGAGTTCCTCCCTGAATTCCCATCCCTGAGCCATATTAAGCATGGCATTTACGGTTTTAGAACAAGAATCTTTCGTTCCGGTGGGGCGCGGCAATCTGTCCCGGGGGTGTACCAGATTGTTACAGTTCAGCGATCTGACAGGCCATCATCTTCGCGCAATCGGCCCCGGACCGGTGTTTCCTTCAGCAAACCGCCCAATCCCATGGATGCAAGATCATCGGGGCCGATCGGTACGCCGCAAATCACCCGCTCCAGCACCCAATCCGCACCGTTTAATGCAGGCGACCGGGCACAGCCGGGCAGTCCGATCACGGGCTTTTGACCCAGCCATCCCAGAAACAGCAGGTTGCCGGGGTCCACCGGAATGCCAAACTGCACCACCTGACCGCCCGCCGCCCGCACTGCTGCGGGGGCGACATCGGCAGGGTCCGATGTGGCCGAGGCGGTCAGCACAAAAATCACCTCGCCCGGGGCGGCCAGAATGGCCTGCGCAATGGCCGCCTCGTCATGTGCCACAACACTGCGGTCAGACAGCCCCAGCCCCAGCCGCTGCAGCCGCCGCGCCATCACCTGCCGCCCTTTCGGGGCTGGAGTGTCCGGCCCGATCCGGGTTTCAATCAGGCTGGCCATGCTGAACGCCGGCGGGGCGATCCGCATTGCACCACTGGCATGACCGCAGGCGCGCCCCACATCTGCGCCGGGCACGCCATAGGCGATAATCTTGACCGTGCCGACCATGCTGCCTGCCTCGGTCCGGGCATAGCGCGGGACGGTGGCCAGCGTGATCATCGGGTTGATCCGGTTCAGGGCCTGCACCGCGCTTGCATCAATATCAACGATTCCCGGTGACGTGGCATACAGGTTCACCCGCCCGGTCGCCGCAACCGTCAGCCGCAACCTTTGCGCTGCAGGGTCCGGGACCAAGGCCGCACCGATACGCCGCGCCGCCTCGTTTTCATCCAGATCATCGGGGTCCAATTGTGCGACGACGATGGTTCGTACCTGCCCGGCCTGCAGCCTGGCAATATCTTGCGCGCCCAACACCCGGCCCTTGGGCAATTTGCCACTGGGCAGCTGCACAGCATGCGCCAGTATCGCCCCTTCGGCCCGCGCCAGCGGAACCGGGCCAAACCTCATTGCTGTTGCCGCAGGACTTGGGTGATCTGGGCCATGATGCTGATCGCAATCTCGGCGGGGGTTGCGGCCCCGACATCCAAGCCCACCGGCGCATGAATGCGGCCAACTGCTGCAGCATCAAACCCGGCCCCGGTCAGGCGGTCGATGCGCTTGGCATGGGTCCGGGTGGACCCCAGACAGCCCAGATAAAACACTTCCGACCCAAGTGCTGCGTGAATTGCCGGATCGTCCAGTTTCGGATCATGGGTCAGGGTGACAACCGCAGTGCGGGCATCAAGGCCGTAGGCGGCCAATGCCTCATCCGGCCAATCCTCAAGGATGGTTTCACCCGGAAACCGCGCCGCAGCCCCAAAGGCGGGGCGCGGATCGACAATCACCGGATCATAGCCCGCCAGCCGGGCCATGCTGACCAAAGGTTGGGCGATATGAACAGCTCCGACAATCACCATGCGCAAAGGTGGGTTGTGAATGGCGACAAAGGTCGCGCCATCCTCGGTAACACCAGAGCGGTCTTTGCGGAAACGGTCGGGATAATCGGCAACATTGGCGAGGCTTCGGCCTGGGCCGGTCAGGTCTGTCACTACAGCCACGGGTTTGCGCGCGGCCCGAGCGGTGACCAGTTCGGCCAGCAGGCCCGCGGGGAACACCCCGCCCACAGGCTCGACCAAAACCCTGATCCGTCCGCCACAGGCCAGCCCCGCGGCAAAAGCCTCGTCATCGGACACGCCGAAATCCAGCAGCCGGGGCTTGCCATCGGCCAGCGCTTCCATCGCCTCGACAATTACCGCCCCCTCGACGCAGCCGCCCGACACCGAGCCTTGCATCGCGCCTTGGCCGTCAATCACCAACTGACTGCCGACGCCACGTGGCGCAGAGCCCCATGTTTCGACCACAGTCGCCAGCGCAGCCCCCCGCCCGGCGTGGTGCCAGTCAAGGGCGAGTGCAGGGATGTCGTCAGCCTGGGTCTTCATGCAATCCTTGTGATCCGGGTCTGAAAGCAATTATTGCGCGCGGATCTGACATCAACATAGGCCACTTGGGCGTTCTGGAAAAGCTGTTCTGCATATGCGGCTATCTGGGTGGCCTGAACCACTTTGCCGGTGCCATAGATGATGCGTTCAGCGGCAGAATAGGCTTTGAGCAGATAGTCAGGCGATGTGGTCAGAACGGGGGGCAAACCTGCGCCTACCCATGCGGTGCAAGGGTCGGCACATAGAAAAATCGGGCCGGTTTCGGCATAGGGCTGGAGTGCCGTAAAAGGCCGGGCGGCCAGTATCAGATAATCAGTCCCGGCAGGCACATCCCGCAGGCAAGACCGGCATGGCACACCGATGCCATCAGACACAGCCCGCTCTGCGGGGTTGCCATAACTATCGGGGCCGCCGGCGCGGATACCGGCGACAAACGCGGAATCATAGGGATGGAAATGGACACACATTGGGCGCTCCTGGCTGCAACTGACGGCAAGATTGCCGTAATACATGGCGCGGGCGACCCGAAACCTGCGGGTAAGGTGGGTTTTAACCCACCTCGCCCCATCATCTGATCTTTTAAAACGTAAGGTGGGTTTTAACCCACCCTACCGGCTCACTCAGACGCGACCTGCCGCAACAGTGAGGTTATGCGCCGCACCGTGGCGCGCCGGTTGGCCTGTTCGGACAGCAGTGTATCCACCTTAAGGAACGCCTCGCCATACCCTTGCACCACCAGATTTTCCGGCGGAATGCCAAAGTTTTCGGTCAGAGCCAATGCGACGGATTCAGCGCGCCGGTCCGACAAGGCCAGATTGTAGCTTTCGCTGCCGGTCGCATCGGTATGTCCTTCGATCAGGAATACTTCGCCGGGGTTTTCTGCGACGAATTCCTCGATCAATATCCCCAGACGGACCAGAGACCGGGTTTGCTCGGGCGGGATCGCCGCCGATCCGGAGGCAAAGGTGATGCTGTCCAGATCAATGCCCGGCACCAGTGACCGCACATCTTCAATCTCGCGGATCTGGCGCAGACTGAACGCCCGGCCTGCGTCATATGCATTCGCATTCTCCAACGCCGCGCGCAATGCTGCGCGGTCGGCATCAGCGACTGAATAAATCTGGCTGGGCGGGCGTTGCAGGTTCAGGGTCACAATATCCACCGGGACCGCCGGGGTCAGATCATCGAACAACTGCACTTGCGAGCCGTCCGGGAATATCCGGGCGCGGCGCAACACCCGGCCCCGCGCATCGCGGATTGTCACCACCTGGGTGCCGTCAGGCCGGGTCAAGAAGGTGCGGGTTGAACCATCCTCAAAGGTTTCGGTCCGGATAGTTGACCCGGGCTGCCGCAGCAGTGCGTCATCATCCTTATAGACCGTATAGCCATCCTCGGTGCGCACCACGACACGGTCACCCGAGTTGGATACAACCTCGTCGCCATTATTCAGGATCGAGCCGACGATCACCGCGCCAAGGCCCAGCAGCAGGACCTTTTCCAGATCGCTCAGCCCGTCATCATTATCGCCATTATTGGCGAAGTCAGCAATCGAACCGTCGACGTCCGTGGTGAATTCCTCGTCGCTGGAACGGACTTCTTCCTCGGTCAGGATCTCTTCGGTAATCACCGGGGCCTCGCCCGAGCCATCCTCGATAATAGCTTCAATCGGTGCGTCACCTTCGGGTTCAATCGTCGGGTCAGCCTGTTCGCTCTCCTGCGCGACAAGGGCGGCATCATCCAACACCTGCTGTTCAGCGGCGGCTTGCTCGGCGGCAGCTTGCTCGGCGGCGGCTTGTTCGGCTGCAGCCTGTTCTTCTGCAAGCAATGCCGCGTCAGCCTCGGCGGCGGCAGCTTGCTCGGCGGCGGCCTGCTCGGCGGCAGCCTGTTCAGCGGCAGCTTGCTCGGCGGCAGCCTGTTCAGCGGCAGCTTGTTCGGCGGCAGTCTGCTCGGCGGCAGTCTGCTCTGCAGCAGCCTGCTCTGCAGCAGCCTGCTCAGCGGCAGCTTGCTCGGCGGCAGCTTGGTCAGCCGCAGCCTGGTCAGCCGCAGCTTGTTCTGCGGCGGCCTGTTCGGCAGCAGCTTGTTCTGCGGCGGCCTGTTCGGCAGCAGCTTGCTCAGCAGCGGCCTGCTCAGCGGCGGCTTGCTCGGCGGCAGCTTGCTCCGCCGCAGCTTGCTCAGCGGCAGCCTGTTCAGCAGCAGCCTGCTCAGCCGCGGCTTGCTCAGCGGCAGCCTGTTCAGCAGCAGCCTGCTCAGCGGCAGCCTGCTCAGCAGCAGCCTGTTCAGCGGCAGCCTGCTCGGCGGCAGCCTGTTCAGCAGCAGCCTGCTCAGCGGCAGCCTGTTCAGCAGCAGCTTGCTCGGCGGCAGCCTGTTCAGCGGCAGCCTGTTCGGCAGCGGCCTGTTCCGCGGCAGCCTGTTCAGCAGCAGCCTGTTCAGCAGCAGCCTGTTCGGCGGCAGCCTGTTCAGCGGCAGCCTGCTCAGCCGCAGCTTGCTCGGCGGCTCTCGCCGCTTCAAAGGCCTCGATATCGGCCAGCGTCATACCTTCCGTCGGCTGACCCTCTGGGCATGGTGGCGGGCTGCGGTCGAGGCACATCAGCACGGCCTCTTGGGCGCGCGCCTCGCTGACCATCGCCACGGACGGCAAAAACAGCGACAGGCTGGCAACCAAAGCGGTCGTCGTGCGGTAAGGCATGCGGGTCATATTGTAATCCTTTGGCAAACTCGCCCTTTACAGGGCTGCATTGTGACTAACGATGCAGCAGCAATTGGGTTCCGCGCCACTGATAAGCAATATCATTGGCGCTAAAGGCGATCTACCGCCCGATCAGTCGCATCAGCCGGGCCTTTTCGCCGGTATCATCGGGGCGCGAAATGGCGGCACCCAAAGCCTCAAGCGACGCTATATTATGTCCCGCACGAAAGCTGGTCACATGTGGCAACATCAGCGCTATACCTTTGGCTTTGGGCGCGAAACCGTCCCAGCGCAGCAGCGGGTTTAGCCAGATCACTGACCGGGCCGACAGGCCCAGCCGTTCCATTGCAGGGCCTAGCCCGGCATCCGGATCACGGTCCAGCCCGTCGGTGATCAACAACACCACCGCCCCCTGTCCCAGAACACGGCGCGACCAGTCACGGTTGAAATCGGTCAGGCAGGCCCCGATCCGGGTGCCGCCCGACCAGTCCTGCGCATGGCTGCCTGCGGCGGCAAGGGCGGCGTCTACGTCGCGGGTGGCCAGATGACGGGTGATATTGGTCAGGCGGGTGCCAAAGGTAAAGGCATGCACCCGGCCCCAGTCCTGTCCGGCCTGATTGGCCACAGCATGAACGAAATGCAGTACGGCACGGGAATACTGGCTCATCGAGCCTGAGATATCGCAGAGCACCACCAGATTGGGTTGCCGGGTGCGGCGGCGGCGGGTGATCAGTGCGGATAATGCGCCCCCCTGCCGCAAGGAGTGGCGCAATGTGCCACGCCAGTCCGGCAAGGGGCCGGGGCGCTGTTCGGTGCGGCGGCTAGGCAGTGGCCGCACCGGCAGGCGCAGGCGCGCCAGCATCCGGCGGGCGGCGGCCATATCGGCGACGGACATTTGTTCAAAATCCAGCACCCGCAGCCGTTCGCGTTCTGACATGGTCTGGCTGGCATCTATATCGATGATCGCATCCTGATCCTGCGGCAGGTCAGGCACCGGGCGGTCGACCCCGTCCAACAGCGCCTCGGCGGCGCGTTTTTCTGCCGGACCCGCACGGCGGTCATCCTGCAGGCCCTTCATCATCGGGGTCAGCAAGGCCATCATATGTTCAATGTATTTCGGATCACGCCAATACAGCCGGAACATCTGGTCAAACAGCGTCCGGTGTTCCGGGCGGCTGACAAAGCAGGCCTGCAAGGTCCAGTAAAAATCAGCGCGCTGGGTAAATCCGGCGGTTTGCACGGCGCGGACCGCGTCCAATATCCGACCGGTGCCCACAGGCAGCCCGGCCTTGCGCAAGGCACGGGCGAAATGGGTGATATTCTGGGCCAGCTTGCCGTCTGGCGGCAAATCAACAGCCAAATCAGGGGGCGATATGGTCACGCGCTGTCCGCCCCCCGACTGTTAATCTTAATAGCCCAGTTCGGTGACGATCAGCCGGGCCGGATTGCGGCGCGACCCGTCATACGACCCGATCCACACGTCATACAGGCCTTCTTGCGGGTTGATGAATGTAATGGCCGGGTTGGACCCGCGATAATCATCGCTGTAATACCATTGCCCATCAGGCGCATTAACCAGCAAAATCGCATCCGCCCGCGCCTCGACCGCGATCGTGAGTTGGGCGGAGGACCCGTTCCAATAGATGTCAAAATCGGGCCGCGTGGTCACGAACCCGCCTGCAGTTCCGCTGATACAGCGGTCCACATTGGTGGTGCCGCCAGCGGTCACGTTGCGAACATAGGGGTCAGGTTGGAATCCGGCAAAAAGATCGATCTGCCCGAAATGCGGCGCGCCTTCCCAATCGGGGCAGGCCAGCGCGGGGGCGGCGGCAAGTGCAATAATCGTGGTCAATGCGGCAAGTGTTGATCTGATCATAATAACGCTCCTGTTCAATACGGTGTCCTTTCCGATCTGCGGCTGATCACCGGATAGGGCAGATTGATAAGACAAGTGCTGTTCTGTCAACAAAATTGGGCTGTTATCAGATAGCAACCGGGTCAGTCTGATGCCACCGCTGCGGCGACGACGGAATGCACATTCAGCCGGTGAATTTCGGCGTAGGGTTCAAACCAGTGCAGGATCCCTGCGCGCAAGTCATCCGCAATCACCTGATCCAACGTCAGTTGGGCCAACCCAGAGTCAAATGCTGCACGCTGAAGCCACCGAATATAGGTCTGGGTGGCAAACAGGATCGCGGTCTCATAGCCGCCCGCAGCGATCTGGCCGGGCGCGCCGTGATTGGGCAAGATATGCAGCGCGTCCAACGCAATGAGCCGGTCAAGACCGGCCAGATGCAGGTCCAGATTTTCCGGCTCGGCCACGAATGTGCAACAATCCTCAACCGTATCCCCAGCCAGCAGAACGCCGATTTGCGGCAACCACAAAACCGTTGCGTCATCGCTGTGGATGTTCACCTCGATCAATTGAACCTCAACCGCGCCGACCGTCAGATACAACGCCCCGTCATAGGTTATATCCGGCAAGATCAGTGGGTTGATCGCGGGCGGTCGGATCAGGCCGGATTCAATCCCGGCCTTGCGGGTGGCCATATGCGCCGCGGTCTTGCGGGTCGCAATGACGGGGCAATCCGCAAAGGCAGCAGTTCCGGCGATGTGATCCTTGTGCCAATGGCTAAGGACCACAGTGATCCGGGTGACGCCGCGCCGGACCAGTGCAGCCCGGATCGCCATCGCATGGGACAGGGTGACATGGGTGTCATAGACCAGCGCCTGATCGCCGCTGATGATTGCATAGGACGCGATGCCCAGCGACAGCGCCCCTGCGTCCACCCAGTTCGGGCCGGGCATGAACCGCTGCCCCGGCACTCGGCCATCGTAGAATGCCAGAATACCTGGATGCGGCTCAAAGACCCGCAGATGCGCGGTCAGGGTGGATGTCACACCCCGACCCTGATCTCATCCAGCAGCTTTTTCGCCGCCGATCCCTGCAATTTCTGAATATCATCCTGATACTTCAACAAGGCCCCAAGGGTGTCGCCGATCACCTCTGGCGACAGATTGATCACATCCAGCGCCAGCAGGCATTTAGCCCAGTCGATAGTTTCGGCGACACCGGGTTTCTTGAACAAATCTTCTGTGCGCAACCTTTGGACAAAGGCCACGACTTCGCGGCTGAGACTTTCCGTGGCTTCGGGCGCACGGGCGCGCAGAATGTCCACTTCGCGGTCGAAATCCGGGTAATCGACCCAGTGATACAGACAGCGGCGTTTCAGGGCGTCATGCACTTCGCGGGTGCGGTTGCTGGTCAGGATCACGATGGGCGGGGCGGCGGCCTTGATCGTGCCCAGTTCGGGGATGGTGACCTGAAAATCACTGAGTGCTTCTAATAAAAACGCCTCGAACGGCTCGTCCGTGCGGTCAATCTCGTCGATCAACAGCACCGGCGGGCCACCGTCCTGCGGACGCATCGCCTGCAACAACGGGCGCTCAATCAGGAAATCTGGGCCGAATAATTCGTTGCGCAGGGCGGTGCGGTCGGCGGTGCCAACAGCCTCGGCGGTGCGAATGGCAATCATCTGTTCGGCAAAGTTCCATTCATAAACCGCACTTGACGCATCCAGCCCTTCGTAACACTGCAACCGGATCAGGCGGCGACCAAGGGCGGCAGCGATGGCTTTGGCAATCTCGGTCTTGCCCGTTCCCGCCTCGCCTTCCAGAAACAACGGGCGGCCAAGGCGCAGCGCCAGAAACACCACGGTGGCCAAGGGGCGGCCGCAGATGTAATCCTGCCCCGCCAAAAGTGCCTGCACGTCGTCGATACTTTTGATGGTCATCCTGCATCCCCCTAAGCCCAAAGCTGCATGCAAAACCCGGATCGTCAAGGCATGCAGTGCTGTTGGCATTGCCGTTTCGGGACCAAAGAGTTATTTCATAGGATAACCACCGCAGGAGAGTGTCATGAACCAGACCAGCCCGATTGTTGCCGACCATGGCTTTGGTCCGGATCTGGGTCCGTTCGACTGGGCCGATCCGTTCAGGCTTGAGGATCAGTTGACAATGGACGAGCGGATGTTGCGGGATGCAGCCCGCGAATTCGCCCAATCCCGACTGGCCCCGCGTGTTGTTGCGGCCTACCGCGAGGAATCGACCGATCCTGCGATCTTTGCAGAAATGGGTGCGGCGGGGCTGTTAGGGATCACCATCCCGGAGGAATTTGGCGGTTTGGGTGCGGGCTATGTCACCTATGGACTGGTCGCGCGCGAAGTTGAGCGGGTTGATTCGGGGTACCGCAGCATGATGTCGGTCCAGTCATCGCTGGTGATGTATCCGATCCATGCCTACGGATCGCCCGCACAACATGCCAAATATCTGCCCGGACTGGCGGCAGGCACATTGATCGGCTGTTTTGGGCTGACTGAACCCGATGCCGGCAGCGACCCGTCAGGGATGAAAACCGTGGCCCGGAAAACCGCCGATGGCTATGTGCTGAACGGCGCGAAAATGTGGATTTCCAACGCGCCCATCGCCGATGTGTTCGTGGTCTGGGCCAAATCCGATGCACATGGGGGCAAAATCCGGGGCTTCGTGCTGGACAAGGGCACACCGGGGCTGACCGCGCCCAAGATCGGCGGAAAACTGTCGCTGCGGGCCTCGGTTACGGGCGAGATTGTGATGAAAGACGTGGCCGTGGGCGAGGACGCCTTGCTGCCGGGGGTCGAGGGGCTGAAAGGGCCGTTTGGCTGTTTGAACCGGGCGCGATACGGGATTTCATGGGGGGTGATGGGTGCAGCCGAAGCCTGCTGGCATGCAGCCCGGCAATACGGACTGGACCGGCGTCAGTTTGGGCGGCCTTTGGCGCAGACCCAGCTGTTTCAGAAAAAACTGGCCGATATGCAGACCGAAATCAGCCTTGGCCTGCAAGGGTCGCTGCAACTGGGCCGGATGCTGGAGGCGGGCAAAGCCGCGCCCGAGATTATCAGCATGATGAAGCGCAACAATTGCGGCAAAGCGCTGGCTGTCGCCCGTGACGCCCGCGATATGCATGGCGGCAATGGTATCTCTGAGGATTTCAGCGTGATCCGGCATATGATTAATCTTGAAACCGTCAATACCTACGAAGGCACGCATGATGTGCATGCGCTGATCCTTGGGCGGGCACAGACCGGATTGCAGGCGTTCTTTTGATTTCAGAACAGACTGTTTCCCTAGCGTTAAGCGGTTTTCCGCAAAGGCCACAAAGCGGCGCTGCAAAAGCCCAATTTTGCCCAAATACGGGGTCAGAACGACACGAGTTTTAGACAGGAACCCTTTAGATGATCCAGCCACCCATCGACCTTGACATGGACCTGTCGGACTTGTCTCAGAATGACTGGCTGGGCCGCTTGGATGCGTTGGGCGATGATCACGGCTATTTCGAACAACTTGGGGCCAAGCATTATGCGCTGTTTCTGGCGGGCGGCCCCCGGTTGTTTGTCACATTCGAAACAATCGAGAGCATTCACAAATTGCCCGGTGCAGCACCGCGCGGGTTTGATCTGGTGGCGCGCAATGGTTGGTCGCATCTTGCGCTGATCAGTGATGGCGAGACCTGGTTCCGTGACCCTGCTGTCTATAAATTCTTCGACCGGTTGATCGACGAGGGGTTTTTCGAAGGCTTTGAACAGGTGTTGTTTTTCGGTGCAGGGTCCGGCGGCTATGCAGCGGCGGCCTATTCGGTCGCAGCCCCCGGGGCGCAGGTTCTGGCGTTGCGACCACAGGCGACGCTGGATCCTGCAACCACAGGCTGGGACCGGCGGTTTGTCGGGCAACGGCGGCTCGACTTTAACGAGCGCTATGGCTATGCGCCGGAAATGCTGGATGCCGCCGAGCGGGCCTTTGTTGTCTACGATCCCGGTTTTACCCCCGATGCCACCCATGCCGCATTGTTCCGCCGACCGCATGTGACCATGCTGCACGGGGCCTTGGCCGGATCGCGGATCGACGCAGCGCTTGATACCATGCAGATCACCACGCCGTTGATCGAGGCCGCGATGGCAGGCAATCTGACACTGGCCAGTTTTGGCCGCCTGTGGCGGGCCCGTCGGGATAATGTGGCCTATCTGCGCGCCTTGCTGAAACGGGCCGAAGGCACCGGACGGACCGGGCTGGTACGCCGGATTTGCAGCTACGGCATAAAAACCCGTGACCGTGCCTTGTATCAGCGCAAACTGGACGAAACGATCAGGGGCCCTGCTGCGGCCAGTGCGGCAGAATAAGTGCGGCTGAATAAGTCCGCCTAGACCCCGCCACGCCCATCAACCAGCGCTTTGACCGCTGCAATCAGGCGCGTGGCAAAATACCCGATGATTCCGCCGAGGATCGACCACAAGGTTGAGCCGCTATCCAGCACCTCGGCGGCCACACCGGCAATCAGCATGACCGCCATGAAGCTTAGCAGGCGAAGTTCACCCGGTTCAATCTTGATCCGGGGATCAAGCGCCTTGGCCAACGGACGGGCCAACGGATCTTCGGCATATTTGGCCAGAAACCCCGCAACCACGGCAATAATGAAGCCCAGCATGAATACCCTCCGTTAAGTCGTCCCGGGTGCCCGACGAGGCAGGCCCGTCCTGCAATATCACCCCTGCCCGGCCCACCTGCAAGTGACTATGGCGCAGACGCGTGGCCCGGTGTAATCGGACAGGCATGAAAGACGCCAATCCGACCCGATTGACCATCCGCCGCCCGGATGACTGGCACCTGCATTTGCGCGATGGCGCGATGCTGGCGGCGGTTTTGCCCGATACAGCCCGGCATTTCGCCCGGGCCATCGTGATGCCAAATCTGGTCCCACCCGTGGTAACAGCGGCCCAAGCAGCGCTTTACCGCGACCGGATTATGCTGGCCCTGCCCAAAGGGGCCGATTTCACCCCGCTGATGACCCTGTATCTGACCGAGGAAACCGACCCGTCCGATGTGGCCCATGCCCATGCCACCGGGATCGCCACAGCGGTCAAACTGTATCCGGCCGGGGCCACCACCAATTCGGCATCCGGCGTGCGCGATTTCGACAAAATCCGCCCCGTGCTGGAAAAAATGGCCGATATCGGCATGCCCTTGTGCGTGCATGGCGAAGTGACCGACCCCGAAGTTGATATTTTCGACCGCGAGGCGGTGTTTATCGACCGGGTGCTGAAGCCCCTGCGCAAAAAGGTTCCCGATCTGAAAGTGGTGATGGAGCATGTGACCACGCAAAACGCCGTGGATTATGTACGCGACACCCATCGCGGGCTGGCGGCCACGATCACCACGCATCACCTGATCATCAACCGCAACCACATTCTGGCCGGCGGTATTCGCCCGCATTACTATTGCCTGCCCGTGGCCAAACGCGAGGCGCATCGCGTGGCCCTGGTGCAGGCCGCCGTATCCGGCGATCACCGGTTTTTTCTGGGCACTGACAGTGCCCCGCATACCGATGCGAATAAACTGCTGCCCTGCGGCTGTGCCGGAATATATTCTGCCCCCAATACCCTATCCTGTCTGGCAGAAGTGTTTGAAGCGGCTGGAAAATTGCGGAAACTTGAGGATTTCGTGTCGGTCAATGGCCCACAATTTTACGGCCTGCCGGTGAATACGGCAACGCTGAACTTAGTGCGCGGCGACCCGGTGCGGTATCCGGCGGCGCTGGACACTGGCGATGGGCCGGTAACTGTGTTTGACCCCGGGTTTGATCTGCACTGGCGGGTTGAAGATTAACTTTTGATGCCTCCGGCGGAGGTATTTTTGCAACTCCGAAAACCATGGACAAGCCAATGATCCCCAGCAGTTTCCCGCCGAAAGACGAGATCGCACAATTGACAGCCCGGATGCTGCTGGAAATCGGCGCTGTGCATTTCAATGCGGCCGCGCCGTTCACCCATGCCAGTGGTCGCAAGGCCCCGACCTATATCGACTGCCGCAAACTGATTTCCTACCCGCGCATCCGGTCGGTCCTGATGGATTTCCTGACCGTGACCGTGATGCGCGAGGCGGGTTTTGAGGCGTTTGACAATATCGCAGGCGGGGAAACCGCGGGGATTCCATTTGCCGCTTTGGTATCCGAACGCCTTGCCTTGCCAATGACCTATGTGCGCAAAAAACCCAAAGGTTACGGCCGCAATGCCCGGATCGAAGGGGCGATGACACCGGGCCAACGCGTGTTGCTGGTCGAAGATCTGGCGACGGATGGCGGATCGAAGCTGAGCTTTGTCAATGCGATCCGCGACACCGGCGCAAGTTGTGCGGCAACGGCAGTGATCTTTTATTACGACATTTATCCCGGCGTGACCGAGGCATTGGCAGCCGAAGGGGTGGCCCTGATCCATCTGTGTACCTGGTGGGATGTCTTGGCCGAAGCACAGGCGCAGGCCAGATTTGACGCGGCCACATTGGCCGAAGTGGAGCGGTATTTGCGTGACCCCGCGGAATGGCGGCCAAAAGGCTAGATTCCGCGCAAACTTTGGCCCAGCCTACATTGGGTTGACGAAAACCCGCGATTTGCGTCAAGATGTAGAATAATCGGGTTGTCCACAGAGATATACAATTTGCGTGTGGGCTGGCCTTGCGTCTATTGCCATGGTTGGGGACAGGACCGGAATCAACCGGGCCAAAGCGGATGGGACAGGGCATGAACGAGATCACCAGCTTTCGGGCCAAGGGCGTGGAAGAAGCATCCGCCGATTTGATGCCGCATTCGATCGAGGCCGAGCAGCAATTGCTGGGCGCGATCCTGACCAATAATGATGTTTTTGACCGGATTGCCTCGATCATCGGGGCCAAACATTTCTACGATCCGGTGCATGCCCGGATTTTTGAGGTGGCAGCGGCGCGGATTTCCAAAAATGCGCTGGCCTCGCCTGTCACCTTGAAAACATTCCTTGAGGATGATGAGGGCCTGCGCGAACTGGGCGGTCCGGCCTATCTGGCGCGTCTTGCCGGGGCGGCGATTTCAGCCTTTGCAGTGCGCGATTATGCGCAGATGATCTATGACCTGTCGGTGCGCCGCGAACTGATCCGGCTGGGCCGGGATATTGCGGCCAAGGCGGGCAAAGTGGACGTGGCGTCGGAACCAAAAGAGCAAATTGTCGAGGCCGAGCAGGAATTGTACCGACTGGCCGAACAGGGCACGTCGGAACGCGGCTTTCAGTCATTCCTGCGCGCTGTCACCGATGCGGTGCAAATGGCCAATGCCGCCTATCAGCGCGATGGCGGCTTGGCGGGCGTGTCTACCGGCCTGATTGATATGGATAAAAAGCTGGGGGGGTTGCATAAATCCGACCTGCTGATCCTTGCGGGGCGTCCGTCGATGGGCAAAACCTCGCTCGCCACCAATATCGCCTTCAACATTGCCAAGGCCTACCGCAAGGGCAAGTTGCATGACGGCACGGATGGCGCGGTGAATGGCGGCGTGGTCGGGTTTTTTTCGTTGGAGATGAGCGCTGAACAACTGGCCGCACGGATATTGTCCGAAGCGTCCGAAGTGCCGTCCGACCAAATCCGGCGCGGTGATATGACCGAGGCCGAGTTTCGCCGCTTCGTCGAGGCCGCCAAGGCGCTGGAATCCTGCCCGCTGTTCATTGATGACACGCCCGCCCTGCCGATCAGCCAATTGGCGGCGCGGGCCCGCAGGTTGAAGCGTACCCATGGCCTTGACGTGATTTTCGTGGATTATCTGCAACTGGTGCGCGGCACGGGCAAATCCGAAAACCGGGTCAATGAGATCAGTGAAATTACCCAAGGTCTCAAGGCGATAGCCAAGGAATTGAATGTGCCGGTGGTCGCCCTGTCACAGCTATCCCGGCAGGTGGAAAACCGCGAGGACAAGCGCCCGCAACTGTCAGACTTGCGCGAATCCGGGTCGATTGAGCAAGACGCCGATGTGGTGATGTTCGTGTTTCGCGAGGAATATTACAAGGAACGCGAAAAGCCCGGTGATCATGAGCTGGACAAGATGGCCACCTGGCAGGACGAGATGGAGCGCCTGCATGGCAAGGCAGAGGTGGTGATCGGCAAGCAGCGCCACGGGCCGATTGGTACGGTGGACTTGTCGTTTGAAGGCCGCTTTACCCGGTTTGGCAACCTCGCCAAGGCGTGGCAGCAAGACGGTGATAGCAGCTATCATTGATCCCGCTTGCATGAAATCCTGATGCCAAACGACACATCACCGCCGTCGCGGCTGCGGGCGTTACGGGGCGATATGCTGGACTGGGCGGGTAATGCCTATGACATTGCATTGGCGCTGCGTTCTGTCGCCCCATTCCTGCTGGCCATTCTGGTGTTTCTGGGCGGGGCGGTGCTGCTGCTGTCGGGGTCTTTGCCCGAATATGGCTGGCGGGCGGCTTTGGTGCGCAATGTGTTGCCACTGCCCTTTGCCGAAGCCTCGCATTTGTCGGCCAGTCTGGCGGGGTTGGCTTTGCTGGTGCTGGCGCGCGGGCTGGCCCGGCGGATGGCGCAAGCCCGGATTGCCGCCACTGTCGTGCTGATGGCTGGGGCGATTTTCGCGCTGGCCAAAGGCTTTGAATGGGAAGAGGCGCTATTGCTGCTGGGTATGGCTGCCGCCCTGACCCTGACCCGCGATGCGTTTCACCGGCAGGGCGATTGGCGCAGTTTTCTGCGCCCCTCGGCGGGCTGGTTGGCTTTGGTTGGGGTGACCCTGCTGGCTGTCACTGTCATCGGGTTTCTGGGCTACCGCAATGTCACCTACCGGTCGGAACTGTGGTGGAGTTTCGCCTGGGGGGGGGATGCACCCCGGTTTCTGCGCGCCACATTGGTGCTGGCGATTGCCGCTGCCGCCCTGGCGTTGGACGCGCTGATCAACCGGCCGGTGCGCGCCCGCGCCCTGCCGCAACCTGTCCCGTCCGCCGTGCGCCGCCTGCTGGCGACCTGCCCCACATCGGCAATGCAAGTTGCCCTGCTGGGCGACAAGCGGTTTCTGGTCGCCCCGGATGGTGATGCTTTCCTGATGTATGGCATTTCGGGGCGCAGTTGGGCCTGTCTCGGCGGGCCATTTGGCGCAGGGCCCGCCTGTGATGCGCTGATCTGGGATCTGGCTGAACGCGCCGACCGGGCGGGCTGCAAGACGGTATTTTACGGGATCAGCGCCAACCATATTCCGCAATTGCTGGACCTTGGCCATGCGATCCTGAAAACCGGCGAAGTGGCTCGGGTTGATCTGGCGACCTTCAGCCTTGACGGTCCCGCCCGCAAAGACCTGCGCTATGCCAAGGGCCGGGCCGAACGCGACGGATTGCAGTTCAGGATCATGCCCAAAACCGAAGTTGCGGGCCAGATTGAGGCGTTGCGGGCGGTGTCGGATGCCTGGCTTGCGTCGCGCAAGGGCACCGAAAAAGGCTTTTCATTAGGCCGGTTTGACCCCGCTTATCTGGCCGAATTTGATCTGGCGATCATGTGCCATGAAGGCCGGATTGTGGCCTTTGCCAATTTGTGGCGCGGGGCCGATGCCCACGAAATTTCCATTGATCTGATGCGCCATTTGCCGGACCAGACTCCGGTGCTGATGGATGCGATGATGACCGAAACCCTGCTGGCCGCCAAAGCCATGGGATACACATGGTTCAATCTGGGCGGCGCACCGCTATCGGGCCTGAACAAACACCCGCTGGCATCGGTCTGGAGCAGGATCGGCACCATGGTTTACCGGCGCGGTGACGAATTTTACAGCTTTGAGGGCTTGCGCAATTTCAAGGACAAATTTGGCCCGGTCTGGTCGCCGGTGTACATGACCTGCCCCGGTGGCCTGTCGATCCCGCGTGCGCTGATCGATGTGGCCCTGCTGATCTCGCGCCCCAGACGATTGGCCGAAGACGATGATGACACCGGCGACCCTGCCCCGGTTTCCCCTTGACCTTGCCCGCCCCGCTGTCAAAAGACACGCCATGAGTACCGCAGCCCTAGCCATTGATCTGGATGCCGTCGCCGCAAATTGGCGTGCGATGGATGCCATGACGCAATGCGAAACGGCGGCTGTGGTCAAGGCTGATGGTTACGGTCTGGGTGCTGCCCGTGTCGCCCGCGCCTTGGCCCGCGCTGGGGCAAAACGGTTTTTCGTCGCGTTTGCCGAAGAAGGCGCCGCCGTGCGGCAGGCGTTAGGTCCGGCGTTCGAGATTTGTGTGTTGTCGGGCCATATGCGCGGCGATACCGACATGATCGCCGATCTGATGCTGACGCCAATGCTGAATTCGGTTGATCAGTTGACCCGGCATTTCGAGGCTTTGCCCGGCCATCCGTTTGGCGTGCAACTGGACACCGGCATGAACCGGCTGGGCATGGAATGGGATGAATGGGCTGCTGTGGCGGCTGTGGCGTTGGAACAGCGCCCCGCACTGGTGATGTCGCATCTGGCCTGCGCCGATGAACCCGATCACCCGATGAACGCCTATCAGCTGGATATCTTTCATCAAATGACCGACGGGATTTCTGCCCCCCGGTCTTTGGCGGCAACGGGCGGCATCCTGCTGGGGCCAGCCTATCATTTTGATGTGACCCGTCCGGGGATCGGGCTGTATGGGGCCGAACCCTTTGCCGCCGGTCGCCCGGTGGTGACGCTGGACCTGCCCGTGGTGCAAATCCGCGAATTGCAGGTCGGCGAAGTGGTAGGGTATGGCAATGCGTGGCAGGCCAAGCGGCCCAGTCGGATTGCAACCGTGGCCGCAGGCTATGCCGATGGGTTGCTGCGCAGTCTGTCGCATAAGGCCACGCTGTGGCATGGGTCCGAACGCTGTCCGCTGGTCGCCCGGCTGTCGATGGACCTGATGACGGTCGATGTGACCGACCTGACCGAAGTGCCCGGCTATCTGACCCTGATTGGTCCGCATCAGACGGTCGATCAGCTGGCGACGGTCGCGGGCACCATCGGCTACGAGGTGCTGACCGGGCTTGGGGCCCGCTATCAGCGGCGGTATATATCGACATGATCAGGCTGTTAGCCGGGGTTGGGGCGGCTGTGCTGGCCGGGCTGGCGGCCATCGGGCGGCTGGCAATGTTCACCGCGGACACGCTGAGCCACCTTGGCCGCGCCCCGTTTTACCCGCGCGAATTTGGATTGGCGCTGCTGCAAATCGGCTATTTTTCCTTGCCCGTCGTTGGCCTTACGGCGTTTTTCACCGGCGGCGCATTGGCGCTGCAAATCTACGCCGGTGGGGCGCGGTTCAGTGCCGAGGCGGTGGTGCCACAAATTGTGGCCATCGGCATGGTCCGCGAATTGGGGCCGGTGCTGGTGGGGCTGATGATTGCGGCCCGCGTCACGTCATCCATTGCCGCCGAGATTGCGACGATGAAAGTGACCGAACAGATTGACGCGTTGGTCACCCTGTCAACCCATCCGATGAAATACCTGACCCTGCCGCGCGTTCTAGCCGCCACGCTGGTGATGCCGTTGCTGGTAGGGGTGGGTGACATCATCGGGATATTCGGCGGCTTTGTGGTGGGGACCAATTCGCTGGGTTTTAATGCGGCAGCTTACCTTAAAAACACCGCCGATTTTCTGGAACTGCGGGATATCGTCTCATCGCTGGCCAAGGGCGCGGTGTTCGGTTTCATCGCGGCCTTGCTGGGCTGTTACTACGGCATGAATTCAGAACGCGGGGCTATGGGCGTGGGCCGCGCCACCAAGGGGTCGGTCGTGGCCGCCGCCGTGCTGATACTGGCCGCGAATTTCCTGCTGACACAGGCGTTTTTTGCGATATGATCATACTGGCCAATGTGCATAAATCATTTGGAACCAACGCGGTATTGCGCGGGGTTAATGTATCGGTTGACCGTGGCCAATCGCTTGTTGTGATTGGTGGGTCGGGCACTGGCAAGTCGGTTTTGCTGAAATGCATTCTGGGGCTAATCACGCCGGACCAGGGCAATATCACCGTTGATGGCGCCGACGTGACCCGCCAGCCGCGTGACGCATTCCTGGCCCGGTTCGGGATGCTATTCCAAGGGTCTGCATTATTTGACAGCCTGCCGGTTTGGCAAAACGTCGCCTTCCGGCTGCTGCGCGGGTCGCTGAAACGCCCTTGGCCCGAGGCGCGCGAGATTGCCATTGAAAAGCTGCGCCGTGTCGGACTGTCGCCCGATGTGGCCGACCGGCTGCCTGCGGAACTATCAGGCGGCATGCAGAAACGCGTGGGGCTTGCCCGCGCCATTGCCGCCAACCCCGAGATCATCTTTTTCGACGAGCCGACCACTGGCCTTGATCCTATCATGGCGGGTGTTATCAATGATCTGATCCGCGAAATTGTGACCGAAATGGGGGCCACCGCCGTCACCATCACCCATGACATGACATCCGTCCGCGCCATTGCTGACAGTGTGGCCATGCTGCACGGCGGTATCGTGCGCTGGCATGGACCGATTGCCAATATGGACGCAAGTTCAGACCCTTACGTCGATCAGTTCATCTATGGCCGGCCCATCGGGCCGATTGAGACGCTTCGATAACAGGAAAAAGCCATTGCGTATTTTGCAAATTTCCAATCTGGCCCTGCTGGTCTTGTTCCCGCTGTCATGGTTTGCCCCGCTGATGCGGGCGGGCCTGGTGCCGCTGTTTGGCCTGGATGAAATCAGCGTGATTACCGGGCTGCAGTCGCTATGGGAAAGTGATGCGACCTTGGCCCTGATCGTTACCGCCTTTGCCCTGTTCGCACCAATGCTGAAATCCATCGGGCTGGCGCTGATCCATGCAAATCTGCTATCGCCCCGCACGCTACCCGCCCTGTCGTGGATCGGCAAGCTGGCCATGGCGGATGTGTTTCTGGTGGCCCTGTTTGTCGTCGTGGCCAAGGGCGTGGGCATTGGCCGGGTCGAAACCGCATGGGGGCTGTATGCCTTTACCGCCTGCATTCTGGCGTCGATCGTGGTGTCAACGCTGACCGCCCGGCTTGCCCCAGCCCCTGAAATCGGCCACTAAACCGCCATGGCAAAGATCCAAAGCTTCACCTGCACAGCCTGTGGCGGCGTCCATTCCAAATGGTCCGGGCGTTGTGATGCCTGTGGCGCGTGGAATTCAATCATCGAAGAGGGGCCGTTATCGGCCGCTGGTCCTGCGTCCAAAACCTTAGGCGGCAAACGTGGATCTGCGCTGACCCTGACCGATCTGGCGACTGTGGCCGAAGCGCCGCCGCGCACAAAATCGGGGGTGGACGAATTGGACCGGGTGTTGGGCGGCGGGTTGGTTCCGGCCAGCGCCCTATTGGTCGGCGGCGATCCCGGCATCGGCAAATCGACCTTGCTGTTGCAAGCCGCCGCCCGTTTCGCCCGCAACGGGCTAAAAGTGATCTATATCACCGGCGAGGAATCCACCGCCCAGGTGCAGATGCGCGCGGCCCGGTTGGGCCTGACAGAAAGCCCGGTGAAACTGGCGTCCGAAACCAATCTGCGGGATATTCTGACGACACTTGAGGCTGAAAAGCCCGACCTTGCCATCATCGATTCGATCCAGACCATGTGGGCCGACAATGTGGAATCGGCGCCCGGATCGGTGTCTCAGGTCCGCGCCTCGGCGCATGAATTGACCACCTTTGCCAAGCGCAAAGGCACTGCGGTCATATTGGTCGGGCATGTCACCAAAGAGGGTGCCATAGCGGGGCCCCGCGTGATTGAACATATGGTCGATACAGTCCTGTATTTCGAAGGCGAGCGTGGGCACCAGTTTCGCATCCTGCGCGCCGTGAAAAACCGCTTTGGCCCGGCGGACGAAATTGGCGTGTTCGAAATGACCGGCAAGGGGTTGGCCGAGGTGAAAAACCCCTCCGCCCTGTTCCTGTCCGAACGCGGCCAACCCGCCCCCGGATCAGTCGTTTTCGCAGGCATCGAAGGGACAAGGCCCATCCTGTGCGAAATACAGTGCCTGGTGTCCCCCGCCCCGCAAGGTCAGGCGCGCCGGTCGGTTGTGGGTTGGGACGGAGGCCGTCTGGCGATGATCCTCGCCGTGCTGGAATCGCGCTGCGGCATTCCGTTTGCGGGGCTTGATGTCTATCTGAACGTCGCGGGTGGGTTGCGGATCAACGAACCCGCCGCCGACCTTGCCGTGGCGGCGGCACTGGTTTCCGCCCGCGAAGATGTGGCTTTGTCGCCAGAATGTGTGGTTTTTGGCGAGATTAGCCTGTCTGGGGCGCTTCGGCCTGTCAGTCAGACCGAAAATCGGTTGAAAGAAGCGCAGAAACTTGGTTTTACCACGGCAATATTGCCGCAAATGGCAAAACGTGGGGCCGCCACCAGCCTGACCTTGAAAGAGGTCGGCGATCTGGCAGGCTGTATGGCGGATTTGTTCGGGGCATCACCCGGACCAACGGATTAAGGGACGAAAGAACGACATGGAAGGTTTCACCCTCATTGACGGCGTCGTGGCAGTCATCATTGTTCTGTCGGCCCTGTTGGCCTACAGCCGCGGTTTTGTGCGCGAGGCGATGGCGATTGCCGGATGGATCGGAGCCACGGTGCTGGCGTTTATTTTCGCCGATCAGGCCGAGCCGCTGATCCGGCAAATTCCGGTCTTGGGTGATTTCATTGGCGATAGTTGCGAGTTGTCGATCATCGCGGCCTTTGCGGCGGTATTTGCAGTAGCGCTGGTGGTGTTTTCGATCTTTACACCGCTGTTTTCATCCATCGTGCAACGCTCGGCCTTGGGCGGCGTGGATCAGGGCCTTGGGTTTCTGTTCGGTGTATTCCGCGGCATCCTGCTGGTCGCAGTGGCGTTCTTTGTCTATCAGACCGTACTGACCACCCAAGCCATACCCATGGTCGATGACAGCCGGTCAGCTGCCGTATTTTCGCAATTGACCGGACAGATCGAGGATCGCAATCCCGAACAGGCGCTGGGCTGGATCACCACGCAATACCAGCAACTGGTCGGCGAATGCGGGGCCCCTGCGGCGCAGTGATTGCGGGCGGGCGTTGGGCAGATTGCCGATCCCGGCCTTTTGAAGGTCTGCGATCATGATAAAAAGCAGACGATGAACCTGAACCGCGCGCCGGGCCACCCATGCCAGCGCTGCGTGAAAAACAGATGCTACGCCGCCACTGCCCTGATCCGCTCGACCATCGCGCGCACCCCGTTTGACCGTTGCGCCGACAAATGGTCATGCAGGCCCAGCCGCCCCAGTTCGGCCACTGCATCGACCTTGCCCACGTCCGACACAGCCAACCCGTTATACAGGGCGGCCAGCACGGCGATCAGCCCGCGCACGATCATCGCGTCGCTGTCGCCGTCAAATCGGAACTGGCCATTTTCAACATGCGGCACCAGCCAGACCTGCGACGCACAGCCATTCACCTTGGTCGCGGGCACCCGGAATGCATCATCCAGCGGGACCATAGCCTTGCCCAGTTCGATGACATGGCGATAGCGGTCTTCCCAATCATCGAGGAATTCAAAGGTCTCGGCGATGTCTTCAAAGGCTTCGGTGGCCATGCGCGCTCCAGTGCTGACATCCTTGGACTTAGGGGTGCGATGGGCAAAGGTCCAGAGCACGCTTTTCAACTGCGGCAGTATGCGCTACCCCATTTGCAGATAGTGAAAGGCCCCCCGATGTTGCGCCCCCTGACGATCATTTTGTGCCTTGGCCTGTTCCTGACCGGCTGTGCCCGGCTGGCGGACTCGCGGCTGAACCCGCTGAACTGGTTTGGCCGGTCGGCCCCGGTCGCCGCCACCATAGCGGATGGGCAATTGCGCCCGCTGGTGCCCGCAGGCGACGACGCCGTCATCGATACCCGCGTGCTGATTGACCAGATTATCGAGATGCAGATCGATCCGACAACCAGCGGCGCCATTCTGCGTGCCACCGGCCTTGCCGCGACCCAAGGGTTCTACAATGCCGAACTGGTGCTGGCCGCCAGTGACAACGGCAACGTCGTCTACGATTTCCGCGTCGCCGCCCCGGACGGGTTCGAGGCGATCGGCACCGAGGCCAGCCGCCGGATTACCGTCGCACTGGAACTGTCGGCTGCGGAATTGGCCGGGATCAGGTCGGTCACGGTGCGCGGGGCGCAGAATGCGCGGGAATCGCGGCGGTAGGTTTGCTGTACCGTCAGCCGTATTCTACGCAACGCAGTGTTTCCAAACCGTGTGGCGGTTTCGCCCAATTTGCCCTGATTTCGCCTTAATCCAGACTTAGCCCGGATTTGGTAGTAAAGAGGTAGGCTCCCCATGACGAAAGAAATTATCGCAGGCAATCCGACAGTGACCTACTTTGCGGATAGTGGTGACAGAATTTTCTTGGCCGATGGCACGTCTCTGATAACAAATGGGCAAGATGGCATTAGGTCGCGCGCTGCTGTGCTAACCAATGTCAATCTCGTTATTGATGGTATCATCGACACCTCTGGCCCTAGTGGTAATACATTTTATGGCGTGAATATGGTTAATTCTGGGCTGGCGAGGAACATGATACGTATTGGCACTGGCGGAGAAGTGCAGGCTGATTTTGTTGCCATTCGTACGACTGGCTCGCAAACCAGTGTCCTGAATGATGGATTTATTCGGGGCTATAATGGAATTGAGCTCTCAGGAGGTGGAAACCTTGTGCGAAATTCTGGTACGATTGAATATGGCCTTACTGGAATAGGAGTAGCGTTCTCGACGACCGGACAGATGAATACAATTGTCAACTTTGGAACAAT
Source organism: Rhodobacterales bacterium (assembly GCA_031422295.1). Lineage (GTDB taxonomy): Bacteria > Pseudomonadota > Alphaproteobacteria > Rhodobacterales > Rhodobacteraceae > JANOMH01. The sequence goes on from JANOQM010000082.1 coordinate 89,260, forward strand.
TCGTCATAGTAATGACTTCGGCTTACCAGACATTGGCAATTTTGGAGTAAATCTATTTACCGCTAATGCGTCAATTGTAAATAGTGGCTCAATCGAAGGTGCCAACGGAATTTCATCCAGCGGCGGCAATACCAACATCAGAAATAGTGGGATTATCGACGCAACTTCTATTGCGATCAATTTTCAATCTAGCGACAATTCAGTAAATAATTCTGGCACGATATCCACGTCTACAGGGTCGACAGCTATTCAGTTTGGATTTGGAGGCAATCAGTTCCTACAAAATAGTGGCTCAATCTCCGCTGCGGGCACTGCGGTCGCAGGCAATGTAGGAAACGTCATGAACTCAGGCGATATTGTGGGGGTAGGGACGGGTATCCTTAACCTGAGTGGTGGAGATTTTACGTTGACCAACTCCGGCCTTATTGAAGCCGGAGGCTATGGTGTCTATGTATCTTCATTTGGAATTTCCAATTCTGCGATAATTTTAAATAATGGTACAATTAGTAGTCATCTTGACTTGGAAAGATCCGGCTTCGCGATACTATTGTCCGCCGGTACCGGACAGATTGTAAACAACGGCACTTTGCTAGGTGATATTGGATTACGGAGCGTGAGCAACACGCTTCTCAATAACGGTGTGATTGATGGAAATGTCACTACCTTTTCAGGGTCGTTGATCTACAGGTCGACAGATTCAGGATTTGTCATCGGTGATGTAAACGGCTCAGGCAGCAACGACAGTTTTCAAGGCGGCAACAACGTAGATCGGTTTTTTGGGAATAGTGGCAATGATCGGCTCAGCGGCGGCGGCGGGAATGACGTTCTAGTCGGTGGCACCGGCTACGATCTATTGGCTGGTGGTTCTGGTGCCGATATGTTTGTTTTCAGGTCAGCCACGGACATCAGCTTGGCGGGCCGCAGCGACCGCATCACCGATTTCCAAGTCTGGATCGACCATATCGACCTGTCCGCCTTTATGTCTGGCGGCGCGTTCATCGGCGGGGCGCGGTTTAACGGCATAGCGGGCGAGGTGCGCTATAACGCCACCACCGGCCAGCTGGTCGGCGACACAGACGGCGACCGGGTGTTTGACTGGTCCATGGCCCTGACAAACAAAGCCGTTCTGACCGCCGCCGACTTCATCTTCTGAGGATTACAGCCGGATCACCTTGACCTCATTGCCCATCGCCGTCAGCGCAATCTCGCCTTTGCACAGCCGCAGCGCGTCATCGCCGAACGCCTCGAACCGCCAGCCGTGCAGGGTGGGCAGGTCGCGTTCGCCCGCCGCAATTGCATCCAGATCGGCGGCAGAGGCGATCAGTTTGGCGGCGACCCCCAGACTTTCTGATTTCGCCTTGAGCAGGACGCGCAGCAGATCGGCCAAGGCAGGATTAACCTGCAACTGGTCACGCTCCCGTTCGGGTTTGGGCAGTTTATCGGCGGGGGTTTCCAGCGCGGTCTTGACCGCCGCCAGTATACCGTCCGCAATATCGCCACGCCGCCCTTCGCGCAGCAACAGGCGGGACCGGCCCAGATCAGCCTCGGTCAGGGGTTTGGTCGAGGCCAGTTCGACCAATGCGTCGTCTTTGTAAACCCGGCTGCGCGGGATATCCTTGGTCTGGGCATAGACTTCACGAAACCGGGCCAGTTCGCGCACCACCGCCAGAAATTTGCCCGAACTGGTGCGCGTCTTGACCCGCATCCACGCCTCATCAGGGTCGACCCGGTAGGTGGCGGGATCATTCAGCACAGCCATTTCCTCGGCCACCCAGCGTTCCCGGCCCGATTTTGCCAGCCGGGCGGCCAGATATTCATACACCAGCCGCAGATGCGTGACATCGGCCAGCGCATAAACCATCTGCGCCTCGGACAGGGGTCTGCGGGTCCAGTCGGTAAAGCGCGATGATTTATCCACCTCGGCCTTGGCGATTTTGCGCACCAGTGTCTCATACCCGGCCTGTTCGCCAAAGCCGCAGACCATGGCAGCGACCTGAGTATCAAACAGCGGGGCCGGGATCACACCCGCATCGACAAAGAAAATCTCAAGATCCTGCCGGGCGGCGTGGAATACTTTGACCACGTTTGGATTGCGAAACAGCGCATAGACAGGTTCCAGCGACAGCCCCTCGACCAGCGGATCGATCAGCGCGGCAGAGCTGTCATCATGCCCCGGATACGCCAGTTGCAGCAGGCATAACTTGGAATAATAGGTGCGTTCGCGCAGAAATTCAGTGTCGACCGTCACATAAGGATGCGTTGCGGCAATGGCACAAAAGGCGGCCAGTCCTTCCGTCGTCGTAATGATATTCATGCACAACCGTTTTCAACGCGTGACTGGCACTATGCCCTTGCGGTTTCATAGGCGATCCGGGGCCGGATGAAAAGGCGAATGGGCTTCAGGGCAGGAATACCGGGGTCCGGTCGCCTGCCGCGAACCGGCGCAGTACAGCCGGGTACAGCACATGTTCCAGCGACAATATCCGTGCGGCCAGACTGCCCGGCGTATCGCCGGGTTGAACGGCCAACCGCGCCTGCCCCAATATTGGGCCCCCGTCCAGAACCGGGGTGACTTCATGCACCGTGCAGCCGTGTTCCGTATCACCTGCCGCCAATACTGCAGCATGGGTATGCAGACCGGGATATTTTGGCAGCAGCGATGGGTGGATGTTCAGCATGCGCCCCTGCCAGCGGTCAACAAAGGCAGGCGTCAGAATGCGCATGAACCCGGCGTGACAGATAATATCAGGGGCGCTGGCCAGAAGGTGCCCGTGCAATTCCGCCTCAAATGCCGCACGATCTTTGCCATACCCCCGGTGGTCAGTGACCGCCGTGGCAATCCCCAGCGCCTGCGCCTTGGCAAGACCGCCCGCATCCGGCACATTGGAAAACACCAGCACCGGCCGCGCCGGGTGATCCCCGGTCATCGATTGTGCCAGCGCCAGCATGTTCGACCCACCGCCCGAAATCAGGATGGCAACCCGCAAGGTCACACCAGACGCCCGCTGTAGGCAACCCCCTGCCCCATAGTCACATGACCCAACTGGCAAACAGTTTCACCCTGCGCGGTCAGCAAGGCCGCGATGGCCTCAGCCCGGTCTGCGGCCACCACAACAACCATTCCGATCCCGGCGTTAAATGTCTTTAGCATTTCCGCCTGCTGCATCCCGCCCGCCTGCGCCAGCCAGCGAAACACCGGTGGCAGGGTCCATGCATTCAGGTCAATCTGTGCGCCCAGCCCGTCTGGCAACACGCGCGGCAGGTTTTCGGTCAGACCGCCGCCGGTGATATGGGCCAAAGCATGCACGCCGCCTGCCCGGATCGCCGCCAGCACCTGCCGGACATACAGTCGGGTCGGGGTCAGCAGGGCCACACCCAGCGGCCCGTCCGAAAATGGCGACGGCGCATCCCAGCCGAGCCCGCCGAGTTCGGCCACCTTGCGGACCAGCGAATAGCCGTTCGAATGCACGCCGTCCGACGCCAGCCCCAGCAGCACATCGCCCGCCACCACGCCGCGCGGCAGATCACCGCCCCGTTCCATTGCGCCCACGGCAAAGCCCGCAAGATCGAAATCATCGCCATGATACATGCCCGGCATTTCCGCAGTCTCGCCGCCGACCAACGCACAGCCTGAGGTGGCACATCCGACGGCAATACCGTTGATAATCCGTGTGGCCTGATCGACATTCAGCTTGCCGGTGGCAAAATAATCCAGAAATAACAGCGGCTCGGCCCCCTGACAAACCAGATCATTGACGCACATGGCAACCAGATCAATCCCGATCGTATCCAGGTGGCCGGTATCAATAGCAATGCGCAGCTTGGTGCCGACACCGTCGGTCGCGGCCACCAGAATCGGATCAAGGTAGCCCGCCGCGCGCAGATCGAACAGCGCACCAAACCCACCCAGCCCGCTCATCACACCGGGGCGGCGGGTGGCGGCGGCGGCAGGTTTGATTCGGTCCACCAGCGCATTGCCGGCATCAATATCAACGCCCGCTTGGGCATATGTTAATCCGTTATGCTGCGCCATAATCCCTGCCCCCCTGCGGTCATGCGGGGCGGATATATCATCCGGCCGCAGTCAACAACCGGGTCAGGCTTTGGCTTTGGCGGAAAGTCGTTCGGCTTGCTTCGACCCTTGGCGCGCGCCGGTGCTAAAACTGAACCGCAACGCGAGCCACAAAAACACCGACACGCTACCAAATATGGCGAAAAACACACCAGCATCCGGGCCATTGATCAGATCGGACAAAGGCGGAATACTTAGTTGCTCTCCGGCAAAGCTGGCAATCACGACAACAAGAACAACCATCATGACAACAGTCACAATCAGGAAGACAAGCGACGCGCGCCACGCATGACCATTCGACGGCCTCGTTCCTGCCAGCTTGAAATAGCGCTGCCCAGCAAACATCGCCGCCAGAACAGGTGCCAACCAACCAACCGACCCGATACTCTCTGCGCCGACCCCCGCAAACATCATCAAGGCCAGAACGACGATATTCATCACCATGGCAATAAGAATGAATCCTGCGATGTAGGTAATCGTCGACGAAACAATGCTTGGGTCGGAATTTGTCATGTCGCACCTTTTTTGGATAGTTGGGTTGTGACGGCATACAGCCTGTATCGTGCTCAAATGACAAGTCAGTTCAGTGTCGTATTGACAGCCCTGCCGAAGGTGTTAGGCAACATCTTGCCGGGCCTGTAGCTCAATGGTTAGAGCAGAGCGCTCATAACGCTTTGGTTGGGGGTTCGAGTCCCTCCGGGCCTACCAAACCACCATTTACCGGGCCAGCACGATATCCGCCTTTAGCCCGCCCAGCCGGGTGCTGTCGCCCAGCCGCAAAACACCGCCATGGGCCCGGGCAATATCGGCAACAATGGCAAGGCCCAGCCCGACACCGCTGCCCATATCCTGATTGCGGGCCGGATCGAGGCGGGTGAACGGGCGCACTGCCTCTTCCCGACGGTCAGCGGGAATACCGGGGCCGTCATCTTCGACCGAGATTCGGATCATCTTGTCGCTGATCGCCAGGGACACCTCGGCGCAGGTGCCATAGCGCAGGGCATTGCCGATCAGGTTTTCGGTCGCCCGCCGGATTGCGTGGGGGCGCAGCGGCACCAGCTTCATCTCCGGATCAATCGCCGGATGGTCAACCAGAACCGCCTTCTGCCCGATCCGGACCGCATCAGTGATAACCTGCCGGATCAGGGTCAGTGGATCGGTCAGGATCAGCGCATCTTCGGCGTCGCCGCGGGCAAAATCCAGGAATGCATCCAGCAAATGTTGCATATCATCCACATCACGCAGCAGCGGGGCGGCCTCGGCCTCGTCGATCAGGGACAGGCCCAGCCGCAGCCGGGTCAAGGGGGTGCGCAGATCATGGCTGACGCCTGACAGCATCATCGTGCGGCTTTGGGATTGCCGCTCGATCCGGGCGCGCATGTCCAGAAACGCGGCTCCGGCGGCACGCACCTCACTGGCGCCAGCGGGCGCGTAAGGCACGACGCGGCCCTTGCCAAATTCCGCCGCCGCCGCTGCCATGCGCTTGATCGGGCGCAATTGGTTACGCAGAAAACTGAACGCAATCAAGGTCATGAACAGGCCCAATACGACCATCAACACCAGCAACTGATGCGGGTTCGAGGCCGAAACTCGCGTTCTGTCAAACCCGACAGCCAACACCCCCAGCGGCAATTCCAGCCAAAGTTCGACCCGGCGTTGATTGGTCAGATTGATCGCCAGCACGGGGTCCAGTTCGGCGCGCAAAGTTTCGGTCACAACCCGGCCGGTCAGGTCAAAAGCATTGCGCTGGTCCAACCCCGGGCTGACCTGTCCTGCAGCAGACGGGTCGACGAATGCAGCGTCAATCCGCAGCGGCGCACCATAAGTTTTAGCCGCAATACTTGCGCCCGCCAGATCGGGTGCTGCCCCGATCTGGTCCAGCATGAAATCAAGGTCAATCAGGACCGACCGGGTCATCTGCCGGGTGACCTCGTTGAAATGGCGCTGAATAAACGCGACCGATATGACCAGTTGCACGGAAATCACCGGCAAGAGCAAAATCAGGGCCGCCCGCCCATACAGGCCCCGCGGCATCAGCGTTTTCAGCCATTGGAAAAACATGCAGGCACGCTAACCTGAGGGGCAGATAAGGGAAAGGGAAAGCTGGGCGATGTCACCGGAACAAGACCCCAAGGCGACACAACCGGGAACCGACCCGCCGGTGCCAGGTCTGCCACACCTGCTCCAGCCGGGGCTGGTCCGGCTGCTGGCCCCGAACCCCTCGGCGATGACGCTGCATGGAACCAACAGCTATATCCTGGGGGCCCGCAATCTGTGCATTATCGATCCTGGCCCTGATGACCCGGCGCATCTGGCGGCCTTGCTGCACGTGATCGATGGCCGGACCGTCAGCCATATCATTGTCACCCACAGCCACCTCGACCACTCTGCGCTGGCGCCACATCTGTCACAGGCGGCCGGTGCGCCGGTTCTGGGCTTTGGCAACAGCGCATCGGGGCGCAGCGCGATTATGCGGCAGGTGTTCGGGTCGGGTGTGGCCACAACCGGCGAAGGGGTGGACGCAGATTTCGCGCCCGACCAGACCCTGCCCGACCGGGCGATCATCGCCACTGACGACTGGCAATTGCAGGCGATCCACACGCCCGGCCATTTTGGCAATCACCTGTGCCTACGCTGGGGTAATGCGATTTTCAGCGGTGATCATGTCATGGGCTGGGCCAGTTCATTGGTCTCGCCACCCGACGGCGATCTGACAGATTTCATCGCCTCCTGCCGCAAACTGCGGTCTCAGGGTGCGGCCATCCTGTACCCCGGGCATGGCGACCCGGTCCCTGACCCGCTGGCGCGGATCGACTGGCTTATCGCCCATCGGGCAGCGCGCGAGGCACAGATACTGGCGCAGCTGCAACTCGGCCCTCAGACCGTCGGCGGTTTGACCAATACGATCTATATCGATACGCCCGCCGCACTGCACCCCGCCGCCGCACGCAATGTCTTTGCCCATCTGATTGATCTTGTTGGTCGAAATCTGGCACGCCCAGAGCCAGATTTGCGGATCAACGCCCGGTTTCATCCCCGTTAAGCCCGCGCCAAAGATTGCTACAAATCGCACTGGACGCGCCCCGGCGGCATTGCTATACGCCGCTTCGTGTTCCGACGTAGCTCAGCGGTAGAGCAGTTGACTGTTAATCAATTGGTCGTAGGTTCGATCCCTACCGTCGGAGCCAATAAATACAAGGGCTTAGCAGGAATCTGCTGGGCCCTTCCGTTTTTCAGCCTCGGTTGTCGTAAGGTCTTAGGCAAGAACCCACGTCTCAGACCCACAACCCATGCTATGGTCTGCCCATTTCGGCACTGTCGGCACCCGGGCATGACGTTGCTTTCCAACCTTACAAAGTTCGGGACCGGGAAACTGTCAAAACCCCGGCTCAAGACGTTGGTCCTGTCTGCGGCGCAACATATCGCAAGGCTGGAAAAATTTAAAAAATCGCCAGCCGAAAGTGTCGGGGTAAGATTTTTTCGGGCGGATCGACTGATTGGGTATCATCATCGAATGACATCGGCTGAACGAATCCCAATGGACAATGCGCAGTTGATCCCATTCGCATCATGCATTGATTGGCATGTCCGTTTGGGGCGCTGGGGTGAAAGCTCGGCAAGGCAACCGTCGTGCCGGACAGGTATGTTTGTTTGGCGGTCAATCTGGTCAACCAGACAAGTCTATTGGCATGGCGCGTGCCGGACACAGATCCAAGCTTGCGGTCGGACACCTGACCAAATGCCCGGCGGTAAAATCGCCTCTCGATCACCGGCGCGTTGGCGTGACATTGCCAGACTGCAGGCCATCACAGATGACATCGGTCATCCAAAACCGGCCCCCATCCTTCTCGACCTCGACGGCAATGGCATCCAGATCACCGACCTTGCCCGCTCGACGGTGTTTATGGAGGGCGACGAGGGCCTCAGGCACCGCACCGCATGGGCGGGGGCGGGGGATGGGGTGTTGTTTTATGATACCGAGACCGTCGGGCAGGCTGGATTTAACGAGATTTCCGACATCCGGGAGTATGTGTTCACCGAATGGGACCCGACGGCCAAGGACGACCTTGCCGCCCTGCGCTCGCGGTTCGACACCAACGGCGATGGGAGGCTGAAGGGGGCGGAACTGACCGGCTTCAAGGTGATGAAGACCAACGCCGACGGCTCGCTGTCCGCCGTTACAATGGCCAGCCTTGGGATCACCCAGTTAGCGTAGTGGCCTCACATAAGAAGGATCGATGGGATCGGAATGAGTTAGGAGCTTTCAGAAATGTCTAGACCCAGTATTTTGCGCCGAGCAGCGGCTATACTTGTTTCTGCCGCGATGCTTTTTCTCTCTGCAATTTTGACCCATGCCGATGAAGTTCTTGATGATCCAGATCATTTTCTTGCAACTTTGATTGGATTACAACTCAACGAAGCGATGACATACCAACTCTGCTTCATAATCATCTTTTCTGACTTGGAGGCTGGTGGAGGAAGTTGCCATGACGCGATTAGATTTCAGTATGTCGAAGATGCTGGTTTCAATATTTCAATTTTGTTTATTGATGACACGCTAATTGGCTCCAATTCCGTTAGCGAAATTGACGAGGATGAACTTGACGATAATCTAGGAGTAGTAAAATTCCGTGCTTTCTCAGAATGCATATTAGATAGAAATTGCTCTAGGGCATTACCTCAAAATGAAAAGGAGACGGCCCAGAATGTGATCTCCGCATGTGAAGTGAGTTCATTTTTCTTCACGGTCGGCAATGAAAATATCTATATGGATGGGATCACCTTTTCACCGAGTGAAGATGTTTTGATCATCTGTCGAAATGCGTTAGAGAGTTACGGAGTGATTATGCTACTTGGCCGCGTCACCGATCCAACCAGTGTATTTGCCATCCAATATTTCGAAATCCAAAGCGGGGAAAAGTAATGGTTGAAATTGTAATAGATGGAACAACAGGGTTCTTTTCAATTCTTAATGAAGTAACTGATTTTGATCAAGACTATTATGATCATACTAGGGATTCGAATCTCGATAAATTTCGTGATCAGGCTCAAGAGTACGCTACCACTGATCCTCGCTTGGGTCCATACTCTGGAAATCTTGTTGAAGGCAACATGCTAGTAATCAGCGGACTCCGCATTGCATCAAGAAGCTCCTTTGATGAAGCCGACTTCTCTCGAACATTCGAGCTAGGGCTTAATGAAGCTTTGCAAAGACTCGCGGCGACCCATCGATCAAGTGTCAATTTTCTGAACCAAATTTAAATGTCGAATGATGAAGTTGAAATTGCTCGCAACGAGCTAATACAGATTTATCGCGACCAAGTTGATGCAGCGATTTTTCGATCCAACAAGCTATTGTTCGGTGTAAATTTGGGTGTCGCCTTCAGATTGATGCTTGAGGGTAATTTAATTTCTGAAGATTCCACCTTGGGTTACGCGGGCGAGGCTTTCGCCGGCGGAAGCCCCTTTTTTGTGCCTTTCCTTTCGCTGGATCAGCATGAAATTTCCGAAGGAGCCGCTGCGAACTACGTATTGCGAGGCATCACCACCCTCGCCGAAAACGACAAGGGCGGCGTCGCCGCTTACGTCAACCAGCAGGGCCAGATCGTCGTCACCGACGAAGACTCCCGCTACACCGAAAACATGCTCAACAACTACGGCACCGAGTGGGTCAATTCCAATGGTGTCCTCGAAGGCGGTATGACCTTTGGCGCGACGTTGCAGGCGTTTGGGGATTGGCTGGGGCTGGATGGCACATTCGGCCTTGATGGCGGCTTTCCGCAAGGCGGCGAAGGCAGCACCGCCGCCGGTCAGGGGGCCGGGGGTGCCAGTGGCAATTCGGGGTCGGGGTCTTTGGGGACTGGTGGCCCGAAAGGGACGCAGAACGGAAATGCGTCGAATGTGAACATCTCGACCAACAACAACCAGACGCATGACGGGCCA
>JANOQM010000083.1:0-10135 GCA_031422295.1 Rhodobacterales bacterium
TGCCGAACCCAAACCCTCAACGTCTCCGGGATACAGCCGATTTTGGGGGCAATCGCAGACACTGCCGCAGATTGCGTTTCATAGGAACCTTGATACTCCAACACCATGCGAACGGCCCGCGCCCGCATCTGGGGTGAATAACGGTTTGATGTCCTACTCTTTTCCATAGCCCTCATCCTTACTCAGGTTGAAGGTCTCCGGCAAACCCGGGACGGTTCAAAGAGCCTTATCCGTCTGACTCTGACGCGAAGGACTATCTCAGACTGATCCAAGTCAAGGAGGGACGTATCCTGTTCGGGCATGCTCTAAGCGAATCTATCAGAGGAATGCTTCGATGTTGCGTCCACTTATCTTGATCTTCAGCCTGCTGGCCGGGCCGACATTTGGCGAAATGACGGTATTGGCCATCGGGCAAGACCAGTACGAGGCAGGAACGTCGGTCCGGTTCGATGGCCCTGCGGTGACCGATCTGTTCATGGCGGGCAACCGGGTGGCGGTTGCGGCACCTGTCGGAGGCTCGGCGCATCTGGCGGGGCGACGGGTGACAGTCGAGGCGGCGGTGGCCGGCGATCTGTTTGCGGCGGGTTATGGCATTAACGTGGGTGGAGCGGTGGGCGGCGATGCCTCTGTCACCGGTTATGAGGTTACAATCGGGCCGGTCACCGGAAACCTGCGCGCGGCGGGGTCCGAGGTTGTTGTCGGTGCAGTCGGTGGATACGCGCTGATTACCGGGGCCGAGGTCACGCTTAATGGTGCGGTGGCGGGCGATGTGGTGCTGGTGTCTGATCGTATCACGTTCGGACCGGATGCAACGATCGCGGGGGCGCTGACGATTTATGCCGAGGACCCGGCAAGCATCAATGTGCCCGAAACCGTGGCCCCTGCAGCGCGGGTCAAGATCGAGGCCCTGCAAAGTTATGACGCCGGGAACTGGACTGACCGAATGCCGGTCAGGGTGCCATTCTGGCGGAGCGTCCAAGGGTTTCTGACGGGGGTTCTGATCTCTGGCCTGATTGCGGCACTGGTGATCGCTGTCGCGCCAAAATCTGTGCAAAGCTGGCGGGAACTGGCGCTGGCGCATCCGGGCCGCGCGATCTGGTCAGGGTTTTTGGTCACCTCGGCGCTGGCCGGGTCGGGGTTCGTGCTGATGCTGACAATCGTTGGTGTCTTTCTGCTGCCGGTCATGCTGATGATCACGGCTCTGGCGATCTTTGCGGGCTATGCGCTGGGGTCTTATGTGCTCGGTGTCGGGCTGTGGTTAGCTGCGGGGCGGCCGATGCCGGACAGCCTTTTGGGCAAGTTCGGACTGGCCTGTCTGGGGGCCTTTGTTGCCGGATTGGCCTGGCTTGTGCCGGTGGCCGGATGGTTCTTTGTACTGGGTCTGACCCTGATGGGCATCGGCACACTTGCGGCATTTGTTTGGTCCGGTGGGCATCTGTTGCGGCGTGATGAAAGCCTGACAGCAACGCCATAACCCGCTTTTTGACAAGGAAACCAGTTGATGGTCAAGCGACGCAATTTGCTGATTGGCGCAGGGGCCGTGGTCATTGCGGGTGCGGGGGCTGTAACGTATGGAGTCAGGCAAATGGGGTCGATGGACAGTTATGCCGCCGCCATGGTGGCTCTTCGCGCCCCTTTGCCCGCCAGCCCCGCCGCGGCCGATCTGATCCGCTTTGCGACGCTGGCTGCCAATAGCCACAACACCCAGGCGTGGCGCTTTCGCGTTGCGGACAACGGCATCAACATCGTACCAGATCTGACGAGGGCCACGCCGGTGGTAGATCCCGACAATCATCATTTGTTCATCAGTTTGGGCTGTGCTGCCGAAAACCTGCGTGTCGCCGCTGCATCGCGCGGCATGCCGGGCGATGTGCGGTTTGATCCTGCGACGACTGAAATTCGCTTTTCTCATACCACCGGGGCCGCCACGGAGACCGCCCTGTCGGATGCCATACCGCTGCGCCAGTCAACGCGGGGGCTGTATGACGGATCGGCTTTGACCCCCGAAGAACTTGGCCTTTTGGCAAGTGCCACGCGCGTTTCAGGGGTTGATCTGGTCCTGATCACCGACCGCGCACAGATAGGCCGAATGTCCGACCTGATCGCCGAAGGCAACACGGCCCAACTGACCGACCCTGCGTTTATGGCCGAACTGAAACATTGGATGCGGTTCAACCCGCGCCACGCGCTGGCGATGGGGGATGGGCTGTTCAGTGCGGCCAGCGGCAACCCGTCCCTGCCCGATTGGTTGGGGCCTACCATGATTGACTGGGTGTTCAAAGCGGCGGACGACAACACGAAAACTGCGGCCAAGATCGCCTCCTCTGCGGGAATGGCGGTCTTCGTGGGCACGGGAGAGGATGCTGCGGCTTGGGTGCAGGTCGGACGGGCCTGCCAGCGGTTTGCGCTGCAGGCTACAGCGATGGGGTTGAAGCACGCCTTTCTAAATCAGCCGGTCGAGGTGGCGAACTTGCGACCAGACTTGGCAAGTCTGATTGGAATGCCGGGGCGCCGACCCGATCTGGTGATGCGGTTCGGGCGCGGGGCGGCGATGCCGTTTTCGCCCCGCAGACCTGTTCATGCGGCTTTGGTGGAAGCATGAAACGCTGGTTGCTATCCTTCGCCTGCTTGCTTGTGATTGCGGTCGCCGGTGCTTTTGTGATGCGGCAACCCTCCCGCCCCCAAGCTGAAAAGAGATCGGAGATCACGTTGCAAAAACAAACTGTCAGACTGATTGGTGTCGCCGCGATGTTCATTGGTTTTTCTGCAGTGGCGCAGACGATGCAAGGCATTGTATCCGCCAACGGCTTGCAAATCGCATATATAGAGAGAGGGACGCTTACCGCCGTGCCGATTTTGTTCATTCAGGGAGTAGGGTCGCCGATTTCGGATGGACCAGACCCGATTGCCGACCAACTTGTCGCTGCGGGGTTTCGCTGGATCACATTTGACAACCGAGACAGTGGTGGTTCGACCCATTTTGATGCAGCAGGTATGCCCGATTACGAGGCGATCCAGAATGCGGCTGCCCAAGGCCTGCCGCTGCCGCTCGCCTATACGCTATCGGATATGGCTGATGACGCGATTGGTGTGCTGGATGCGCTTAACATTGACCGGGCGCATGTGGTTGGCGGTTCACTTGGGGGGGTCATCGCGCAGGTGATCGCCGCAAAACATCCAGACCGGGTTTTGTCGCTGACCCTGATTTCAACGACAACAGGCAACCCGGCTTTGGCTTATGGGTCAGCGTTTGATTCACTGATGCTGCCAGTACCGGAAGAGCGCGAGGCCCGGATCGCACAAGATATGGCGTTTGAACGGCAGCTGATCGGTCCACTACAAGACATCGACGAGGTATTGCTGCGGCAGACTGTCGAATCGCGACTTGACCGGGACGATGATCCGGCGGCGACAGCCCGGCAGGGCATCACGGTCAGTGGTGACCTGCGCCCATTGATTGCCGGAATTGCCGCGCCGACAGAGGTGGTTCACGGGCAGGTCGATCTGCTTTTCCCGCCCGAGCATGGCCGGGAAGTGGCGGACTCGATCCCCGGCGCAGTTCTGACAATTGTGCCCGATATGGGCCATGTCGTGACGGATGCACTGGCACCAATAATCGTTGACGCGGTCCTGCGGGCGGTGGCCCGTGTCGATGAATAGTACAAGCGGTGCAAGCGGCGATCTGTCCGATATGTCAAAGGGCACGTCGTGACGCCGCCCCGTGTTTTGCTGGCGGCTCTCGGCCTCCACGTCGCCACAGGCGGCACCATCCCGGCCTTGAAAGTGCAGGGGTCTGACATGATCATGATCGCGGCGGGTCTGATCTGGCGTGGGCAGGTCATGGGCCATGTCATCGCCTTTCCCCTGTTGGGATGCATTGTGGGCCTGTTTCCATGGATCATCGTTGCGACCATATTTCAGGTCCGCGCCGGGATTGTCTTTTCCACGGCCGAGATTATTGGCCCCATCGCCGGTTTTGCCAGTTCGGGTCCGGGGGCTGCATGGTTTTTGCATGATGCCTGGCGCAGCGCAGCATTCAGTCGCCCGGATCATGGGTTGTCAGAAATAGAGAGGCGATAGCCATGGGTCTACTCAATAGACGGACATTTGGTATCGTGGCCGGGACCGGCATATCAGTTGCGGCTGTGATCTGGTGGCAGTTCCATACCGACATCGAAGCCGCCCGCACCCGGGTTGCACAGGGCAGCACGGTGATCGAAACGCCCTGCGGTTTGATAGAGTATCAGGATGTGGGGTCGGGCAAGCCCCTATTGGCCATACATGGCAGCGGCGGCGGGTATGATCAGGGCATGGCCTTTGCCGCGCCCCTGACCAGGCGCAGCATTCGGGTGATTGCGATGTCGCGCTTTGGCTATCTGCGCACACCGATGCCTGCGGATGCGTCGGCCGAAGCGCAGGCGGATGCTTTTGTTTGCCTGCTGGACGCACTGGCAATCCCCCAGGCCGCTGTCATGGGTGGATCGGCCGGGGCGCTGTCGGCGCTGGAAATGGCGATCCGCCATGCTGACAGGGTTTCCGCGCTGATCCTGCTGGTGCCCTTGGCCTATAAACCGCCGACAGAGGCCAATTCGGCAGCCCCAATGGCACCTTGGGTTGAAAATCTGATGATGAAGGCGATCGGATCGGATTTCCTGTTCTGGTCGGGGCTGCATCTGGCGCGCGGACAACTGATTGGGACCGTGCTGGCGACCCCGCCTGAATTGCTGACCACGACAAGCCTGTCTGAACAGGCACGGATCAACGCGATGATGGACAGTATCCTGCCGGTGTCCGCCCGGGCTGACGGATTGCGCTATGATACGGCGGCAAGCAAATCCATGGCCCCGGCCCGGCTGGATCTGGTACAGGCCCCAACCCTGATCATCAGTGCCCGCGATGACCGCTATGGCACCTATGCCAGCGCGGAATACATGGCCGGCCAGATCGCCGGGGCCAGGTTTTTGGGGTTCGAGACCGGGGGGCATACCTGGATCGGGCACAATGATGAGGTGATGGATGCGATAATCGGCCTTGTGGAGCCTCACGGAACGGTGGGCGGGCCATGATCCGAGATTCCCTGCAACGTCACCCGCTGTTGGTATTCTTTGCACTGGCCTTCGCAACCAGCTGGGCCCCCATCCTGACCATCATGGCAAGCAGAGGCTTCGATCTGTCCCCGTTGCAAAGTGTCGAGGGCGGGTTGCTGTTTTTGGCCATGCTATTGGGGCCAAGCGTCAGTGGATTGGCCTGCACGGCGCTGTGGGAAGGGCGTGCCGGGTTACGCGTGCTTGGGCTGCGAGTCCTTCGCTGGCGCGTGGCGACAGTGTGGTATGCGGTGGCACTGCTGACCGTTCCGGCAATCTTGTTGGTGGTTTTGTCTTTGCTGAGCGTTCTTGTGGATCCAATGTTTGCGCCCCGCTTTCAGTGGTGGCTTTTCGGGCTCGGCTTACTGGCAGGAACGTTCGAAGAGATCGGTTGGACCGGATTTGCCACACCAAGGCTGTTAGCCCGCAAAAGCCTGCTGGTGGCTGGTCTGTCGCTTGGCTGTATTTGGGCGCTGTGGCACCTGCTGGTTGATTTTCGCTATAATGCCGGGGCGATGGGGGCGGTCTGGCCGCTGGAATTTTTCATTACCTATCTGCTGGCATTAACCCCGTATCGCCTGCTGATGACCTGGGTCTATAGCCACACACAAAGCTTGGCTCTGGCAATCCTCATGCATGCCAGCTTTACCGGATCGCTACTGGTTTTGGTCCCCGTGGTGCCAGCATCGCTGGGTTTCTATTGGCAATCGGCCTTTGCAGCCGTGCTGTGGGTCATGGTCGCGGTCGTTTTGCAAAAAGAACGGGCAAGAACCCCTAAGAACATTACACTGAAAGAAGAGTTGCTGCCGTGACCACATCTTGGGTTCAGCGTCATCCGCTGTTTGTTTTCCTTGCGCTGACGTTTGGCATCACGTGGTCGATCGCTTCCGCCGTCATCTTCGCGCCTGACTGGTTCAGCGCGGTGTTCGGCGCGTTCAACACCCGCGCACCGATGTTCTACCTTGCGGTCTGGGCCCCGAACATTGCCGCACTGGCCGTGACACTCCTGATCAGCGGCTGGTCGGGGATCACCGACCTTTTCGCCCGCCTGATCCGGTGGCGCGTCCGGCCATGGGTCTGGATCGCCGCACTTGGGTTTTTCCCCGTCCTGATGCTGGTCGCGGAACTGATCGGGCTGGCCCTGGGTGACCCGCTCCCAACCACGGCCAACTGGACTGCCTTGGCGGCGGGCATGGTCACACTCCCCCTTCTTGCGCTTGGCCCACTGGGCGAAGAACTGGGCTGGCGTGGATTTCTTTTGCCCCGCCTATTGGACCGGGTGCAACCCTTGACGGCGGCCCTGATCCTTGGTCCCGTCTGGATGGCCTGGCACCTGCCTGCATTCTTTCTGTCGGGCATGCCGCAGTCCAACATGTCATTGTTCATCTTCGTGCTGAGCGGCGTCTCCCTTAACGTGTTCATCACATGGCTGTTCCTGAATGCCCGCCACAGCATTCTGATCGCAGGCATCATCCCGCACGCCATTGCCAATGCATGGGCCGAGTCAATGGGTTCGATAACATGGATCAACGCGGGTGTGCTGGTGGGCGGGGCGGTGCTGCTGGTCTGGCTGGTAGGTTTGCGGGAAGTCGGGGCCGCGCAAGACCAGCAGAAGGTGGCCCGCTCAACATGACCGCACCTGATAACCCAGTCGGATCACACGGGACCGGCGCCCTATTTAACTTCGTCGCAATGGCCTTCGGTTGGACCTGGAGTTTGTTGTGGGTCGGGGCCACGTTCACGCTGCACCCCGCATGGCTTAACACGGCGATTATGATCGCAGCGGCCTTTGGACCCAGCCTGGCCGGACTGACCACTGTGGCCCTTTTCGACGGGCGCGCCGGGGTAAAACGATGGTTGAAACGGTGCCTGTTCTGGCGCGTCGGCTGGGGTTGGTATGCTATCGCAGCCGTTGGTCCCTTGGGCATGATGGCCTTGGCACTCGCACTCTACGCAGGCGTGGGCGGCGCGGTGCCACCATCGCTCGCGGCCGGGAATTTGTGGCTGTCAGTTCTGATCTTTGGGCAGATTCTCGTACTGGGCGGCCCCTTGGGCGAGGAATTCGGCTGGCGTGGTTATGCGCTGCCCGCACTGACGCACCGTATCGGCTGGCGATGGGCCAGCCTGATTGTCGGCGGCGTCTGGGCGCTGTGGCACCTGCCGCTGTTCTTCATCCCCGGCATGGCGCAGGCCAATATGCCGATAGCGTTGTTTATGGCCAGCAGCGTGGCCTTGTCGGTTATCTTTGCGCGGCTGTCAGTCAATACGCGGTTCAGCGTGCTGCCCGCCATTATGCTGCACTGGTCGATCAACGCGGGATCTTGGGCCATTCCGGTAACCCCGCAGGGCGGTGTGATGCTGCCCTATTATCTGGTGATGGGAGTGTTGTTCGCGGTTGCCATCCTTGTGTTTTTCAAACCGGGACCATCCCCGTCAGATGAGAGTTTTGGAGAATGATGCGCATGATAGGTTTGGGTTTCAGTGTCATCGCCATCCTGCTCGGCGGCCTTTGGCTGTTGCAAGGGCTGGGGATTGTCCATCTGCGGCCCATCCTGTGCTTTGCCGATTGTGTGCCTGTTCAGGGACCGTCGATAAGCTGGGTGGTTGTCGGGGCGGCCATGCTGGCGGTGGGCGGCTACGGCGCCGATTGGGCGCGCAATAAAAAGCCACCTCGGCAATGAAAGGAAACTCCATGCAGATTCTAAAAGGGACGCTTATTATTCTTGCAGGGCTTGGTGCAGCCTACGCCACTGCTTCGGCTTTTGGATCATGGCGCTGGACCAGTGCGACCGACGGTCTGGTGGCACAACTGAATGCAGGTCGGATTACGCCCGATGTAACACGTTATGATGCGGCAGAACTGGTAGGTCTGCCAGCGCCGGTGCAACGCTATTTCCGCGCCGCGCTGACGGATGGGCAACCTATTGTCACTGCTGTGGAACTCACCCAAAGCGGTATTTTCAATTTGGGCAAAACTGCGCCTCAGTGGAAGCCGTTCACCGCCGTGCAGCACTTTACCACCGCGCGCCCCGGCTTTGTGTGGGACGCCAAGATCATGATGTTTCCCGGCGTTCCTGTGCGGGTCGTGGATGCCTTTACCAACGGCGAAGGCCTGCTGCGCCCAACGCTGTTGGGACTGTATTCAATGGGCACAATTCAAGCCAAAGGTGAAATCGCGCGCGGCGAATTATTGCGCCATTTTGCCGAAAGCGTGTGGTTTCCAACGGCATTGTTGCCGAGCCAAGGTGTCGTCTGGCAGGCGGTGGATGATACATCTGCCAACGCCACCATGACTGACGGGCCGATAACCGTCACAATGCTGTTTCGCTTTGGAACGGCGGGTTTGGTTGAGTCCATCTTTGTCGAAGGCCGCGCGACAACGGTGGGCACTGAAACCGTATTGATGCCGTGGGAATGCCGGATGTCGAACTACCAAACCCGCGACGGCATGCGCATACCGCTGACGGGCGAGGTGCTTTACATCACGCCGGAAGGGGAAAAGCCCTATTTCAAGGGCACGATTGAAACGGTGGATTATGAATTTGCGGGATAGCCCAAGCCAAGACGGCACCGTTGCACTGTTTTTCGGGTTGGTGCTGCTTTTGTCGCTGCCGTTCTATGCTTTGGGTCTGTCGCACACTGCGTTACCATTCGCAGACGCTTTGCCGCTAAGTGCTCTGATGGCCTGCGTGCCGGCTATTGCAGCTTTGGGCTTGATTGCGCGTCAAAGTGGTATTGCCGCGGCAGTGCTTTTGTTTAAAAGCGCGTTCAGTTTTGGCGCCCTTTCAAATGCAGGGTGGGTCATGCTTGCCGTGGCGTTTATGCCGGTGGCATTTGCATTAACGGCGGGCCTGATCTGGCTTTCCGGTGCGACCTTACCACCTTTGCAGTTGCTCCCAGTAGGCGCAATTATCCCCGCCCTTCTGCTGTTCTTTCTGGGTGCCGTAGGTGAAGAGCTGGGTTGGCAGGGTTATGCCTATCCGAGATTGATCAAGCGCCATTCGGCATTGAACACAGCTTTGATCATCGGCGTGGTCTGGGCGCTGTGGCATGTTATCCCATTTGCGCTGATGGGGCGCAGCGCACCTTGGATAATTTGGCAGGGGTTGACGATGGTCCTGATGCGCATCATCGTCGTTTGGCTGGTGGTCAACACGGGTGGACGCATTCTGATCGCAGTATTGTTTCATATGATGAGCAATAGCGTCTGGGGGTTCTTTGCCAACTTTACGCCTTGGTATGATCCTCTTTTCATGTGCGTGGTACTGTTGATTGCGGTTGCGGCCATTGTCTGGATTTCGAAAGATGACCGAAGGGTTTTGGACATATCAAGATCAGGAAAGCAGAACAGCGTTTAATATGAACCTCATTTTGCCTTACATTGTGAAAAATGGGATTTGGTGGACGTTGCCCCCGCTTCTATTCAGTTTAGGCCTCATGGCCGTCGCGCCAACTGCGTTGACACCAACAGAGTTTAACGTAAGCATCCCCAATATTTTGCTTTTGGGGGAAATGATCGGTCGTCTTATTGTTTTTGCGATGCCACTTTTTTCACTATCGGGCTTGTTACTAAGGGTCAGAAAATTGGTTTCTGTTTATATATATTCGGAGTGGCAGCTTATTGCTTGACGTATGGCATACAAAATTATTTTCCGGATAGTCCGTGGAGTACCAGCATGATCGGCTTCTCCGCGTCAGCTTACACCAATCTTTTTTGGATGATTGGGCTTGGTTTGATGGGGCAGAAATTCTATCCACCGATCCGCCTTGTCTACCGCCCGATATTTTACATCACCGTGTCAGTTTTTTTCGTTATCTTACATGTGACGCACGCATTTTTGTATTTTCGATTGAATTTTTGACAGTACAGACATTCATTTGATTTTGATGGGGCGACCGCTTCAAGCGGCCTAGGGTCAGGACCTGTTAAATAGCTTGCTTTTGCAGTGTTGGTTTGATTCACTTTTGGCATCCAAGGGGGTGCCGCATGAGTGATCTTTTCTGGCTGACGGATGCACAAATGGAGCGGTTGAAGCCGTTCTTTCCACGGT
>JANOQM010000084.1:0-135724 GCA_031422295.1 Rhodobacterales bacterium
CCCCCAACAAGGTGCCGCTGGTATCGCGGGCACACAGCGCGTGCGGCGGATTGAGCACCGCCTCGAAGAATTTGAGCGCTTTGGGCGCGGGGCCCATGGTTTTGCCAAGTTTATCGCCAAACGCCTCCCAATACAGGGCGGCGATCCGGGCCCGGTCTGAATCCGGGAAACCTTTGGTAATATTCATGCTTTGGTTGTGCCAAGGCCTGCGCCGAAAATCCAGCCTTCTTCGCGGGCAACCCGGTCTGGATCGGTCAAGCCAACAGGGCATTCAAAGGCCTGTCCTAGCAATTTATCCGGAACGCCGCCGACAATATCACACACTGTCCTGACCTGCACCGCATCCGGGATGTGGTAAAGTTCATTTGGATACCGGTCAGTGAGCGGGATCAGATGGCTGGGTCTGAACAAACTGGGATAAATCTCGGCCAGAACCACCGGCGCATCCGGCACACCCCAGCCCGATTGCAGCGGCCAGACCAGCAGTGCCGCCCCATAACGCCGTCGCAACCGCGCCAGATAGGGCAGGCCCAGCAGGCTTTGCGACCCGACCGACCCAGTGGTGAACAGTTTGAACGACGATTGGGCGGTTCTGACCACTTGTTCAACTGCCCGCCGGTCGGGCAAGCCATGCCCGTGCCGCAAACTGCCCTTGGCGGGCAATTCCGGGCTGTCGCGTCCCGGCGGACAGCCCCAGAACGGGCCAACCCCGTCAAACCGGGCGTTGATCGCGGCGGCAATTTCAAACCGGTTGTTGGCATTATCCGGATTATCGGTGATTTGCGCCTCCAGCCAATCCCAGACCGCCAGCGCATCGGGCTGTCCAGTCAGGGTTTGGGAAAACCCGGCAGGATAGCCAATGCCGAAATCAAAGCCCAGAAACACCCGCTCGCCCGCCCGCAAGGCCCGGTCCAAGGCTGCATATACAACCTGCATCGCCGCGAACCGTGTCCGGTGATAAGTCGGATGCGCCACGCGCCCCGGCCCCTGAATGCAGATGTAAATTGCGTCCCTGACTGGTTTGCGCGGCGACGGAGTTGACCTTGCCGACCAGTCCACTGCGATCACCCGGTCAAACAAGGCCGACCTCGGTCAGGATGAATGCGGCCACAGCCCCGATGTCGTTTAAATCCAGCACCGGTATCCCAACCATTACGGCAGAATCAGTCGCCACGGCCCGCACCGTTTCATCCCCCGGGGCGATCAGCGGATGGCCGGTCGACGCCCGATGCACCTCTATCTTGGGATGGCGGTCGCGTTTGTACCCCTCGATCAGCACCAGATCGACGGGGTTCATCCGGGCCAGCAGATCGGCCAGTTCGGGTTCCTCCACCCCGCGCAATTCGGTCATCAACACCCAACGTGTGCCGGTGGACAGCATGACCTGCCGTGCCCCCGCCTGCCTGTGCCGGAACGTATCCTTGCCGGGCTGGTCCAGATCAAAAGCGTGATGGGCATGTTTGACAGTGGATACGCTGAACCCGCGCCCCGATATTTCAGCGACCAGTCGTTCAACCAACGTGGTCTTGCCTGCGTTTTTATACCCGATAATGCCGTAAATTTTCATAGCCAGCCCTCAGCAATGGCCAGATCGGGGGGGGTATTGATGTTGAAAAACGGGTCCGGCGGGCCGGGGGCAAACCGGACGACCGCAGCACCATGCCGGTCGGTAAAGTCGCGCACTTTGCGTCCGCCCCGCGCCAAAGTCGCCGCTAGATCATCGCGCAGGGTTACAGACCACACAGCACAGGTCGTATGCAGCCGGTCGCCGGTCGCTGCAATCACAACGGGTGCGCCCCCTTCGGCGCCCCAAAGCAGGCGCGGCACCAGATCGCAGGGCAAGAATGGCGTGTCCGAGGCAACAGTGACCACGGCCCCCGCCCCTTGGACCAAAGCCCAGTCCAGCGCGGCCAGAACCCCGGCCAATGGTCCCGGAAAACCGGGCAGCGGATCGGGCAGAACCGGCAGGCCAAACCCTGCAAACCGGGCCGGATCGCCATTGGCATTGATCGCCAGCCCGGCCACCTGTGGCATGATCCGGTCGATCACCGCCGACAGCACGGTGCCTTGCCCAAGCGGCATCAGCCCTTTATCCCCGCCGCCCATCCGGCTGGACAGGCCACCAGCAAGGATGACGCCCAATGGGGCGGAAGGTCCCGCGCTGATTGTCATTCCCGCCACCGCCCGATAGGTCGTCCCAATAGACAACCTAAGGCCAACCCATGCCCGCGACCACACCCAAATCAGCGTTTTGGACCGGCTTTCGGGATGGGTTGCCGTTCCTGCTGGTGCTGCTGCCATTCGGCATTCTGTTCGGGGTGACGGCGACCGAGGCGGGCCTGAACGTGTTGGAAACCATGATGTTCACCATCGTGGTCATCGCCGGGGCCTCGCAGTTTACCGCGCTGCAACTGATGACCGACAATACCCCCACGCTGATCGTGCTGGCCACGGCGCTGGCGGTGAACCTGCGCATGGCGATGTATTCGGCGTCACTGACCCCGGCACTGGGCGGGGCAACCGTCTGGCAACGCGGGTTTATCGCCTATTTCCTTGTTGATGCGACCTATGCCTGTGCGGTCACCCGGTTCGAGGCGGAACCGGATTGGGCGCTGCCACAGCGGACGGCGTATTTCTTTGGCACCGTGCTGGCGGTCTGCCCGGCGTGGTATCTGCTGACGCTGGCGGGCGCATTGATCGGGTCGGCAATACCGGGCTGGCTGGCGCTGGATTTCGCGGTGCCGATCTGCTTTCTGGCGATGATCGGGCCAATGCTGCGGACCTTGGCACATCTGGCGGCGGCGTTGACCTCGGTCACATTAGCGCTGGTGCTGGCGTTCATCCCCTACAGCATGGGACTATTGATCGCGGCGGTCGTGGCGATGATGGTTGGGGCTTATGTTGAAACCCGGACAGCATCATGATCGACAAAACCACAATCTGGACAGTGATCGCGCTGCTCGGGATCGGGACGTTTCTGATCCGGTTCTCGTTTCTGGGGCTGATCGGCGGGCGGCCGATGCCCGCCTGGGTGCTGCGGCACCTGCGCTATGCGGCTGTGGCGGTGTTGCCGGGGCTGGTGGCCCCGCTGGTGCTGTGGCCTGCGGCAACCGGTGGGGATTTTGATCCGCCGCGACTGGCTGCGGCCGTGGCCACCGTGGCGGTCGGGCTATGGCATCGCAATGTATTGGCGGGAATGATCGCCGGGTTGGTGGTGCTGTATGTTGGGCTGGGCCTTACGGCGTGGCTGTAATCCCAAGTTCCGGCGCAGCGCGCTGGGCCGAATTATCATCCGGGTCATATTCGCGGTATTCCTGCCGGACCACCCCCGGTATCTGCGCGAACTGACGTTCCAGATTATCGGGAAACAGGGTGAAACTCAGCCCTTCAAACCCCGGCAACTGGGTCAGAATATCAACCGTCGCGCGGGAGCAATTGGCTTTGGCGACAGGGCCGTACCCCTTGGCCAACTGCAATGCGGTTTCGGCCACGTCGGGCGACACCTGCACTGTTTGGGTGATCGTGTAATACGAGGTACGGGCGTGATACGAGATATATGCTTGTTCCACGCGCGGGGTGATCCCGAACAACACGTCATTGCGTTCCGGGATCGACGGATGCCCGAACGATCCGGCGGGATCAAAGATTACCCGCTGGCTGGCCGAAATCATCAACCCGGTGTGGGCACCATTTTCTGTGCCGACATTCTTGACCGTCATCAGGGTCAGGGCTGTGGGGCCATCATGGCGATACATGACGCGCGCTATATCTTCGTCCGGCGCCCAGACAGATTGCCCGGTGCACCCGGCCACAAACAGCGGCAGGCCGATCAGAATAGCGCGGCGGCGCATCAGCCGTTGATCAGGGCCAGCAGGACCAGCGACACAAGGATGACAATCACCGCACGGCCCACAAAGGTCACAAACCCGGCAAAGGTTTTTTCCTGCGTGGTGGTATCCATATTGCCATGCTTATGTTCGGCCATCGGTCGCTCCTGTTTCATCCGCTGAACGCCAGTTAGCTGATATTTTCAGCCCTGTCACGCCTGTCAGACGGGTCTGGTTTGCGACCCTGTGACACAGATAATGCTGAATGGTGTCTTTGACGTAAAAATTGACCTTATAAATCAAATACGCATTGTAACGGCCATTTCGGTTACCGATGCTAAGGAAAGTGTCATGGTTGTCGATAACGACTTCTATCTGGACCCGTTCTGGGATGCCTTCATGAAATTCCGTTTGACCTACGCCGGTCCGCTTCTTTCTAGCGGCAATGAAAACAGAGCTGCCAAAGCGCCACACAAGCATGAGGTGCGCATGGCGTTTCACCCCCAATTGAAGCGTCTATGGGAAGTTACTCCTTTCTTGAAAAGGGGCTGCTCGTCGTACAATGGCAACACTTGGGCTGGCGTTGATGTGCTGCCCGAACCTGAGCGCATGAAGGGCGAATTAGCGAAGAAGTTCCAGATCCTACCTTGGAATTTCATTCCACTAGTTACCGCAGACATGGATTTTTACTGCGGCTTGGACATTCTGTTTCTGAGGAATGGCACCAGGAAGTCTATCTTGAGCCAAGGCGACTTAGATGGAAGGCTAAAAACCCTACTAGATGCTCTCTCAAAACCCGATTCCAATCAGGGTTACAGTGCAAGGGGGCCGGCGAAGGGGTCCGACAACCCTCTATTTGTGCTGCTTGAGGATGACCGACAGATCACCAAAATATCGGTAGAAACCGACATCTTGCTTGAGCCATTAGATGCCCAGAAACCTGAGGTTTATGCTGACAATGATGTGCGGCTGGTAATCAACGTTAGCCTTGCCCCTGTTGAGCCTGCCAATTGGAGTATGCCGTACCTCTAGTGCCTAAACGGCCTGCCACAGCCATGCACCATCATCGCGCAGCCAGCGCCGGACCCGGCCCAGCTGATGCAAATGGTTCAGATGCGCCACCGCCTCGACCAAAGCCAACCCATATTCGCCGGCCCCGATCTCGCGTTTATACAGCGGGGCAAAACAACCTGCCGCCGTCAGCGGTTCGGTCAATGCGGCCTGCAACCGGGTCAGCGCGCTGTGATGATTGTCGATCATCTGGCGCAGTCGCAGCGGCAGGCCGGTAAAGGGCAGTTTGTGACCGGGTAAAACCAGCTGATCCGGCGTTGCATGTGGGGCCAGCCGGGTGCAGGCGGCTATCCAGTCGGCCACCGGATCGGCCTCGGGTTCGGTCGGATAGACCCCCAGGTTAGGGCTGATTGACGGCAATAGCTGATCGCCGCCAATGACCAAAGCCCCGTCAGTTGACCAGAAAGTTGCATGTTCGGGCGCGTGGCCATCACCCATGCGCACCACCCAGTCACGCCCGCCAATCTGGATCATCTGCCCTTCAACCAAACGGCTATAGCCCAGTGGCAACGGGTCCACACAATCGGCAAAATTGAACGGGCGGTCTGCCATACGGCGGGCCAACATATCCGGGTCCATCCCGGCGCGGCGATAAAACTGCACGGATTCGGGTGGAGCGGTCACTTGTACATCAAGGATCAGCATCCGCGCGGTCAACCATGCGGTGCGCGGCATCCACAGCGCCGCCCCATGTGCGATAAACCACCCGGCAAGGCCGACATGGTCGGGGTGGTGATGGGTGACGATCAGCCGGTTCACCGGCCTGCCTGCCAGCGGGCCAGCCAACAGTTGTTCCCAGATCGCGCGGGTTCTGGTTGAGGCCATACCAGTGTCGATCACGGTCCAGCCGTCGCCGTCATCCAGCGCATAGCAGTTCACATGATCCAGCTTCATCGGCAGCGGCAGCCTAAACCACAGCACCCCATCCGCCACCTGCACCGCGGCACCTTCGGCTGGCGGGGTGGCAAACGGGTAACGGATCAGGTTTGGCCGTTCATTCACGCGGCCAGCTCGCTGGCGTCAAACGCCATCAGATCGGCGGCCCCTTCGCGGGCATGGGCCAACAGGCCCGCATGTTCGGGCAGCAGACGGCGGATATAAAACGTGGCCAGCCGCAGCCGGGCCTGATCGCCCGCGACAGCACCGGCCAGATGCGCATGGCCGCCCAAGACCCGGGCAAAGGCGCGCAGATACGGGACAGCCCCGGCAAAGCGGTCATTCAGATCGGGCCGGGTCAGCAGCCATTCGGTGGTCTCGCGCAGGCTTTCAGCGGCATTCCAAACCGGATCGGCAAGGGTCGGATGTGCGGCGCGCGCCGCCTCGGCCCGGTCCAGCACTTCGTCCAGCAGCCGGAACACAGCCTCGCCACCATCGGCCAGTTTGCGGGCCACCAGATCCATCGCCTGAATGCCGTTGGTGCCCTCGTAGATCGCGGTGACGCGCACATCGCGGCAATATTGGGCGGCCCCGGTTTCCTCGACAAAGCCCATGCCGCCATGCACTTGGACACCCATTTCAGCGACCGCGACGCCGGTATCTGTGCCAAACGCCTTGGCAATCGGGGTCAGCACCCCGGCGCGGGCTTTCCAAACGGCATCCCCGGTGGCGGTGGCCATGTCAATCGCCACGGCACAGGACAGCGCAATGGCGCGGGCGGCGAAAACCTCGGCCTTCATCGTGGCCAGCATCCGGCGGACATCGGCATGTTCGACAATCGTGCCCGTACCGCCGACCTTACCCTGCACCCGGCCGCGTGCATAGGTCATGGCATGTTGCATCGCCCCTTCGGCGGCACCAATCCCCTGACAGGCAACACCAAGGCGGGCATTGTTCATCATCGTGAACATTGCGGCCATCCCGGCATGCGGCGCACCGACCAGCCAGCCGGTGGCACCCTCATAGGACATCACTGCGGTGGGCGACCCATGCAGGCCCATCTTATGTTCCAGACTGACCACACGCAGACTGTTGGGCTGCCCCGGTTTTCCGTCGGAATCCGGGATCAGTTTGGGCACCAGAAACAGACTGATCCCCTTGGTGCCGGGCACCCCGTCAGGCAGGCGGGCCAACACCAGATGACAGACATTGGACGTAAAATCATTATCCGCCCAGCTGATGTAGATCTTTTGGCCAGTGATCGCATAGCTGCCGTCAGGGTTAGGCTCAGCCTTGGCCCGCAAAGCACCGACATCCGATCCGGCCTGCGGTTCGGTCAGGTTCATCGTGCCGCACCATTCGCCGGAAATCAGGCGTGGCAGATACAGCGCCTTGATTGCGTCGCTGGCGTGATGTTCCAGCGCCTCGATCTGGCCTTGGGTCATCAGCGGGTTCAATTGCAGCGACAAACAGGCGCCTGCCATCATTTCATTGACCGCCGTGGCCAAAGTCAGGGGCAAAGCCATGCCGCCATGGTCAGCGGTTGCGGCAATGCCAACCCAGCCGCCATCGGCTATCGCCTTGTATCCTTGGGCAAAGCCGGGCGAGGTACGCACCACGCCATTTTCCAGCCGGGCCGGGTGCAGATCGCCGGGGCGCTGCAATGGAGCCAACACATCATCACACAGCTTGGCGGCCTCGGTCAGGATCGCCTGGGTAAGGTCGGGGGTGGCCTCGGCAAAGCGCGGGGTCGATGCGACGGCGGCAAAGCCGACAACATGATCCATCAAAAAGCGATAATCGGCGATGGGGGCGCGAAACGGCATCGAAAACTCCCAAAAAACAGGGGCGGCTTGGCTTTGACAAAGGCGACGGCTATGTCTGACTTTATGATGGGCAGGGTAACGTCGCCCACCCGCCCCGCAACCGAAACGCGACGTCATGAACCAAGTCGATACAATTCTGATCAGCCCGGACAATGCTGGAATTTTGGCCGGCGCGCAGCTATTGCGGCAAGGCGGGCTTTTGGCCTTTCCGACCGAAACGGTATATGGCCTTGGGGCTGATGCGCGTAACGGGCAGGCGGTGGCGGCGATTTATGCGGCCAAAGGGCGGCCCGCGTTTAACCCGCTGATCGTGCATTTGTCCGATATCGGCGCGGCGCGCAATTTGTGTCAATTCAACCCGCAAGCCGAGGCTTTGGCCGCTGCATTCTGGCCAGGGGCGCTGACGCTGGTCCTGCCACTGCGCAAAAACAGCGGCATTTCGGAACTGGTGACGGCCGGGCTGTCAACTTTGGCCGTGCGGGTGCCCGATCATCCACTGGCGCAAGCCCTGCTGCGGGAATTTGGCGGGCCGGTTGCCGCCCCTTCGGCGAACCCATCGGGCCGGATCAGCCCGACCACGGCAGCACATGTGCTGGCCGGTTTGGGCGGGCGGATTGATGCAGTCCTGAATGGCGGGGCCTGCGGGGTGGGGTTGGAATCGACGATTATCGGCTGCGACGGGGCGCCGACTTTGTTGCGGGCCGGGGGGTTGCCGGTAGAGGTGCTTGAGGCGGCATTGGGTGAACCCCTGTTGCGGCCCGCTGATCCGGCCCTGCCCACCGCCCCCGGCCAATTGGCGTCGCATTATGCGCCACTGGGTCTGGTCCGGCTGAACGCTATCTCAGCGGAACCGGGCGAAGTTATGTTGGGGTTTGGTCCGGGGCCCGCCGTATTGAACCTGTCGGTCCGGGGTGATCTGACCGAGGCGGCGGCCAATCTGTTTGGCCATCTGCACCGGCTGGATGCAATGGGCGCAGCGCGGATCGCCGTGGCCCCGATCGCGGATCACGGGCTGGGCGTGGCGATCAATGACCGGTTGCGCAGGGCGGCGGCACCACGGGGGTAGATAGTAGTTTCGGTTGAAACGCCTTCACCGCCTCTGACTATCCGTATTCTTTTGTTCAAAAATATCCCGGGGGGCGCGTAGCGGGGGGCTGGCCCCCCATTTCGCCGATCTATCCGGCCTGTTGCCGCTCAATATAGCTGCGCAGTTCTTCGGTTTCGCGCCGGGCGTCGCGCAACCCGTCCATGGCGGCGCGCAATTCAGCCTCGGTCTGGCTGAGTTGATTGGATATTTCGGCCTCGCGCTGTTGCAGATAGATGATCGCCTGATCGCGGGTTTCTTCGGCCTCGTGCAGGGCCTGGGCCATTTTGTCCAACTCGCCGACATCGGCCTTGGTTACGCGGGTGAACCGGTTGATCAGCCAATTGGCGAACCAGCCCAGACAGAATGAGATGAACAGGATGATTGCCGTGGCAATGATGAATTCGGTTCTGTTCACAAACGGGTCCTTTTGCGCCTATTCGGCCGGCTCGGCTGCGGCCGGCCGCAACTGGGGTGTGACGGGAACTATAAGAGTTGTGGGCGGAATGTAACCAGTGCCTTCGACAGCGTTTCCGGGGATAGATTCCGGGGCACCCGTTTCGGGCGGCAAGCCACCTGCGGGCACTATGAGGGTAAATTCGATTCTGCGGTTCGCCTCGCGCCCCGCATCAGTATCATTATCGGCAATCGGGCGCGCCTCGCCGAAGCCGATCGCCTCGAACCCGGATACCGGCAGGCGGCGGCTGCGCAGGGCGTCCAGCACGGCATCAGCGCGGCCCTGGCTGAGGTCAAGGTTCATCTGGTCGCGGCCCTGACTGTCAGTATACCCTGCCACCAGCACGGACACATTCGGGCAGCGTTTCAGAATTTCAGCAATGTCATCAATGATCGGCTGCGCCTCGGGCGACAGGCTGGCCGATCCCGGGTCAAAGGTGATCTTGCGCTGATCGGTCACGATGGAAATCTGCGACACGCATTCCTGCGGGGTGGGCAGGCCCGCAACCGGGTCCAGCGCCTCGACATAGACCACATCGATCCTGAATTCGGCGGTCTGGCCCAGTTTTTCGATCAACAGCCGCGAGATCGATGCGCTGGTCGCGGTCGATCCGGTCTTGCCGGTAATCGTGACCAGATCCGGCTGCACCGTAATCGCGCCGTTTTCCAGCATCGACAGCGCCTCGAGCCCCGCGAGTATCCGCACCGACCAGCCCGGTGGCAGCCCGTCGGTGATCCGGGTGCCCATGGTTACATTATCGCCGCCGAATTGCGCATGGGCGAAATTAGTGACCGTAGTGTTCATCAATTCATCCGGCACCCGACCCCGGACCTGCACAGCACCTTCGGGGCTAAGGGTGGCGCTGAATTCGGGCGGGCCTGCGTCCACCGCATCCGCAGCTTCGGTCAGCACAGCTTGCAAGGCAAAGACATCAGGCAAAGCGTTGGACAATTCGCCCACAACCCGGTCAAAATCGGTGCGCGGGGTCCCAACCGCCGCGACCAGAACCACGTCTGCATCGGAAAACGTCAGCGTGCCCCGACCCAGTTCTGCAAGTGCGCCGATAGATCGCGCCACCGCTCTGCCCCAAGTGCCCGACGGCACGCCAAGGCCCAGCGGGCATTCTATTTGCCCCTCAACCCCGGCGGCCACGGCGGCCGCGATGATCTGGCTTTGGGTTGCGGCAGTATCGGCAGCACAGGCGTCAAAATGCGGCCCCCGGTCATCAATGATAAAGCGGATGGTGAATGGCGTGATCACTGGGCGGGGCGCGGTAATATCCAGCTCGACCCGCACGCCGGGCGGTGCTGCGCGCGCCAGCTCGGTTTCAAACCGGCGCTGCTGGGCCACGCTGTCAGATATCGCATGGATCACCACCCGGTCAGCCGTGACCGAGATTTTGGACCGCTGCAATTGCGCCAGTGCCCGCAAGGCAAAGGCAAAAGACCGCCGCCAGCTGTCCGGCATCGGGTAATCCGCGACCTCAAGCAGGTCGGTGACGGTTTGCCCGCCTGCGAGGGCCGCGATTTCAGCATTAATCGCGGCGCGGTCAGCACTAGCCGGAATCAGCCCGATCAGCGACACGCCGCTGTCATTGCGCAAAATCTCAACCGAAAATGTCGGGGCCGTGATCCCCGCCGTATCGACCACCGACATATTGTCGATCACCCGGCTGGCATCAACGATTCCCCCCGCGATGGACATCGCGCGAAACCGCACAGCCTCGGTCGGCGCCTGACCTTCGATAATGACTTGAAGCCCGTCACCCAGCACGCTGGCCCAGTTATGCCCTTGATCAATAAGGGATTCCTGCACTGCAATAACTGACCGATACTCGACCACCGTCACCGCCGCCCCGGCCGCAAAGACCGAAATGATGGCGGCAATAGCAAAGGCCGCAAATCCAACAAGGGCAGACGAGATACGCATTGCGGGTAGGGCACTCACTGTTATGGCTCGCCCTCTCTAGGGCTTGGGGGGGCGGGGTTCAATCATAGCAATCCGGCCACGGCGAAAAACAGCACAAGGATCAGACCCGCATCCCGGTTTGACCGGAACAGCCGCAGCAATCCCGGCCCATTGTCCGGGTCGAACTGCCGCAATTGCCAGGCCAGATGCCAGCCCATGGCCCAAGGCCCGCCCAATGCAATGACCATCAGCAGCACATTGCGGTCCAGCCCGGCCAGCAGCACGGCCAGCCCGGTCAACAACACGGTGCTCACCATGAACCCGCGCAGCCACAGCCGGGTTGCATCGCCAAACAGCCGGGCGGTGGATTTCACCCCGATCAGCGTATCATCAGTGGTGTCCTGATGGGCATAGATCGTGTCGTAAAACAGCGTCCAGCAGATGCCCCCCGCATACAAAACCACCGCAGGCAGCCCCAAAGACCCGCTATGCGCCGTCCAGGCCAGCAGCGCGCCCCAATTGAAAGCCACCCCCAAAAACACCTGCGGCCACCATGTAAACCGTTTGGCAAAGGGATAAATGCAGACTGGGCCAAGGGCGACGATTCCCAGAATAGTCGCGGCGCTGTTAAAGCTGAGCAGGATCGCGAGGGCCAACAGCGCCTGCATCACCATCCAGATCAGCGCCGCCCGGACACCGACCTGACCGGAGGGGATTGGCCTGCTGCGGGTCCGGGCGACCTGTGCATCAATATGCCGGTCTGTGATGTCATTCCACGTACATCCCGCCCCGCGCATCAGAAACGCGCCCATGGCACAACCCGCAGCGATCCACAGGTCCGGCCAGCCGCGCATCCCGTCGGCCAGTATGGCCAGCGCCAGCCCCCACCAGCACGGCAACAATAACAGCCATGTGCCGATGGGCCTGTCCGCACGGGACAACCGCAGATAGGGGCGGCTGACGGCGGGCGCATAACGGTCTACCCAATTGCCGGCGTTTGCGTCGGCAACCTGCCCCGTGGCCTCTGGCATTGGCGTGTTCTGGGTCATATGTCTGGGCCTATGGCTGGCAAAGTTCGTCTTTATGTAGATCATCCGATGGGTCCGGGGCAAACCGTTCCGGTAGACGCTGCACAGGCGCATTATCTGTTCGGGGTGATGCGCCTGCCGGTCGGGGCGGTCCTGTCAGTGTTCAATGGGCGCGACGGCGAATGGGATGCCAGTGTTGCACAGGCGAACAAGCGGGGCGGCTTGCTGGTTTTGGTGGCCCAAACCCTGCCGCTACAGGTGCCGCCCGATCTGTGGCTGTGCTTTGCCCCGCTGAAAAAGGCCCGGACGGATTATGTGGTCGAAAAAGCGGTTGAAATGGGCGTCGCCCGGATTGTGCCGGTGCTGACCGATTTCACCAATGCCGAGCGGCTGCGTGTCGATAAAATCCGCGCCCATGTGGTTGAGGCTGCCGAACAATGCGGCGCGACCTATGTGCCGCCATTGGCCGAGCCGGTCAAACTGGCGCGTCTGCTGGACGATTGGCCGGACGGGCGGCGGATCATGTTTTGTGACGAGGCTTTGCGTGGTGGATTGGCTTGCTTGCCGGGCGAAAGCGATGGCCCTTGGGCCGTGCTGATTGGCCCCGAGGGCGGGTTTTCCGGGGCCGAGCGGGACAGGCTGCGCGCCCTTCCCCATGCCCATCCGGTCAGTCTGGGCCCGCGTATTCTGCGCGCTGATACGGCGGCGGTGGCGGCACTGACCCTGTGGCAGATGGCCATGGGGGATTGGCGATGACATGGGTTCGGGCCGGGGCATCAGATGGCCCGCAGATTGCCGCCTTTCTGGACAAGCATATCGATACCAGCATGTTTCCTGCGGGCAATCTGCAGCGCTGTGGCATGGACAGCGCGGCACCACTTGCGACGCGATTTTGGATGCAACAGCGGCAGGACAGGCTGGCCGGGGTCATTGGCGTGACCAATGCAGGGATGATATTGCCGCAAGACCCCGTGGCCGGACCAGCCGATTGGGCCGTATTCGCCGCGTATTGCCCAACCCCACTGATTGGCTGTATCGGGCCGACCGAACAGGTCCGGCCGTGCCTTGCCGCATTGGGCCTCACTGGCGCGTCGATGCAATTGGACAAGGACGAGCCGCGGTTTGCCTTGTCCTTAGTAGATTTGCATATGCCCGACGGCCCCGCCCTGCAGCTTGACCCGTTGACTGCCGCTGACCAGGATTTGTTCGTGGACTGGCGCAGCGCCTATGATGTCGAAACGCTGGGTGGGCTGATGGCGCGGGCGCGGGACAAAGCCACGGAGGAGTTTCCGCAGCGGTTGATCGAGGATAACATCAGGCTGTTGCGCAGCGGCAGTCAGGCCGTGGCGATGACCGGGTTTAACGCGCGGTTGCCGGGGATTGTGCAGATTGGCGGGGTCTATACCCCGCCCGATCTGCGCAGGCAGGGCTATGCCCGCCGGGCTGTGGCCCTGCATCTGGCGCAGGCGCAGACCGCAGGTGTCACCCGGGCCGTGCTGTTTGCGGCCAATGCCGCCGCGGTGCGTGCCTATCAAGCGATCGGGTTTAAACAGACCGGACAGTTCACTCTGACGCTGTTTGCCGGACCCGAAGTGCCGCGTCCTCAGGCGGCCCCCCATGTCTGACCTGTTCCGCCCTGCCGTCCGGGCGGCGTTCCGGCGCTGGCGCGAAGTGGGCTATGCCGCCGTCGTGCTGGCCTTTGGGCTATGGTGGGGTGCCCATAACTTTGGCTTTTTCAGTTGGATCGGCTTTGCCGTCGCAGCGTTGGGCGCTGCATTGATTGTGGTTGCATTGCAACGCCTGCGCTTTGGATCGGGCGGCGACGGCGCGGGTGTGGTGCAGGTCGATGAACGACAATTGTCGTATTTCGGCCCCTTATCCGGCGGGGTGATCGACCTGCCTGATCTGGTCCGGGTTGATCTTGATCCGACCGGGCACCCGGCCCATTGGGTGTTGACCGATCTGTCTGGTCAAATGGTGCATATCCCGGTCGATGCCGCCGGGGCCGAGGCGTTGTTTGATGTGTTTGCCGCCTTGCCGGGGATCAGAACCGGGCGGATGCTGGAGGCACTGAATACCAACACGGGCACTGTCGTTGAAATCTGGCAATCGGCGGCTACAGCGCGGTTGCGCTAGGCCGGTCGCAACGAAATGTTCCACATTCTGGCAGCAATTGACTTTACCTGCGCAACGCTCCACCTGTTTGCGGCTGAAACATCTGCCAAACGGAGCCTTTCCCCCATGTCTATTCCTCAATCCGGCGGTGGCCCGATCGAACATATTTCGCAACTGGCAGAGTATATTGCGGCAGGTGAAAAGCCCAAGGCTGATTGGCGCATCGGCACCGAGCATGAAAAGTTCGGGTATCTGACCGATACGCTGGCCCCGTTGCCCTATGCCGGGGACCGGTCGGTTCTGGCGCTGTTTCACGGCCTGCGCGACCGGTTTGGCTGGGCACCGGTGCTGGAAGGGGCCAATATTATTGGCCTGAAAAAGAACGGCGCGAATGTGTCGCTGGAACCTGGCGGGCAGTTTGAACTGTCTGGCGCACCGCTGGAAACGATCCATCAGACCGATGCTGAGACACGCAGCCATCTGGCCGAGGTCAAGGTGCTGGCCGATGAAATGGGTGTGGGGTTCATCGGGATTGGTGCCGCGCCGGTCTGGTCGGGCGTGGACATGCCAGTGATGCCCAAGGGCCGCTACAAGATCATGACCGACTATATGGGTCGGGTCGGAACCCACGGCACCCAGATGATGTACCGGACTTGCACGGTGCAGGTGAACCTCGATTTCGGGTCCGAGGCGGATATGGTACAAAAACTGCGTGTGGCATTGGCGTTGCAGCCGGTGGCGACGGCGCTGTTTGCATCCTCGCCGTTCTTTGATGGTGGGTTAAACGGCCATAAATCATGGCGGTCACGGATCTGGCGGGGCTTGGACAATGCCCGCACCGGGATGCTGCCATTCGCGTTTGAGGACGGCATGGGGTACGAGCGTTGGGTCGATTGGGTGCTGGATGTGCCAATGTATTTTGTCTATCGGGACGACCAATATATTGATGCGTCGGGACAATCGTTTCGGGATTTTCTGGCCGGCAAATTGCCCGCCTTGCCCGGTGAAATCCCAACGCTCAGTGATTGGGCCGATCACCTGACCACGGTATTCCCCGAGGCGCGGGTCAAGCAATTCATCGAAATGCGTGGGGCGGATTGCGGGTCGGTCCGCCATCTGGCCGCGATGCCTGCGTTCTGGGTGGGGCTGATGTATGACCAGACCGCATTGGATGCCTGCTGGGATCTGGTCAAAGGCTGGTCCGCCGAAACCCGTGAAGGATTGCGGGTTGCAGCGTCAGTTGACGGGTTGCAGGCCGTAGCGGGCGGCATTGCGATGCTGCCTTTGGCGCGTGAGGTGCTGGCAATCGCCCGGGCGGGTCTGGTCGCGCGGGGACTGGGTGAAGCAGTGCATCTGGACGTTCTGGCCGATGAACTAGCCACGGGCCGGGGGCAGGCCGATGAATTGCTGGCTTTGTATGAGGGCGACTGGGCCGGCGATCTGACCAAAGTCTATGCCGCGACCCGGCTGTAACGGGTCTTCAGGCGAAACCGTTGACTTTTTCGTGAAGATGGATTGAGACTGCAGTACGGGCCTTCGGATTTTCGGCCCGTCACGTGTTTTTCAACAAAGGAACTTCACACCATGCGCGACTTTTTTATCAACGCCTTCGAGATTTTGGTCGGCGTCATCATTGTACTTTTGCTGATCGGGGTTGTTGTTGGTGCGGGCGTCGTGGCGTTTGGCGGCGGTGGCATGATGATGAATGGCCAGCAGATGCAGGGTGGGCCACTTGCCGGTCTTGCGATCTTGGTGGGCGGGCTGCTGTATGTCGTGTTCATCGGCGGGCTGATGTATCTGGGATTGGGTATTTATCAGAACACCAAGAAAACCGCCGCTGCGATGGAGAAGATGGCTGGCAAGCCGTAAATCCGGTCATGTGGCGAGGTCGGAGCCGCTGGCAGAGGTATTTGGGCAACTCCGAAAACCCGCGATCAGGGCTTCTTGCCGATACGTGGTTCGGTTCCGGCGCGCAGCCGGGTGATGTTTGCCCAATGCCGCAGGTAGATCAGGATGCCAAGCAGCAGGCAGAGTGCCAGCACGTCGCCACGTCCGGTCAGCACCGCCCAAAGCGGCGACAGTCCCGCGGCCATCAGTGCGGCGAGTGATGAATAGCGCATGATTGCAGCGACAGCGGCCCATGTAGCGAGTGCGCACAGGCCGACCGGCCATGCAAGGGCCAGCACAAGCCCGAGGAAGGTAGCGACACCTTTACCGCCTTTGAATTTTAGCCAGACCGGGAAACAATGACCCAAAAAGGCGGCAAGGGCGGCGAGTTGAACCGCATCCTCGGCCGCGAAATACCGGGCGAGCAGGACCGTCACAGCGCCTTTGCCGCCGTCCAAGAGTAAAGTGAGGGCGGCGGCGGTTTTATTGCCGGTCCGCAAAACATTCGTCGCCCCGATATTGCCCGACCCGATTTGGCGCAGGTCGCCCAGGTTCATCGCGCGGGTCAAGATCAAGCCAAACGGGATGGACCCGAGCAGGTAACCGATCAGCGCCCACAGCAGCAGGAGTGTCGGTGGGGTGATGATCTGTGGCATCAGCTTTCTCCGAAAACCCGGGTGCCTGCGACCCATGTCCCATGCACCTTGCCTTGCAACCGCGCCCCGTCAAAGGGGGTATTGCGGGATTTTGATTTCAATGTGGCCCGGTCGAGTTGGAACGGCGTGTTCGGGTCGAACAGCACGAGGTCGGCGGGGGCCCCTGCGGTTAGTCTGCCAGAGGGCAGGTTGAGGCGTTTGGAGGGGTTGAGGGAGAGGGCTTTGAAGAGTTGGGGCAGGCTGATTTGCCCGTTGTGATACAGGCGCAGGGCGGCGGGGAGGAGTGTCTCTAAGCCCACAGCGCCGCTGGCCGCAGCCTCGAACGGCAGGCGTTTGGATTCCTCGTCTTGCGGTGTGTGCATCGAGCAGATGATGTCGATCAGCCCATCGGCGACGGCCTGGACCATGGCGGCGCGGTCATCCTCGGACCGCAAGGGCGGGGTCAGTTTGAAGAAGGTCCGGTAGTCGGCCACGTCCATGTCATTTAATGTCAGGTGATGGATGCTGATCCCGGCGGTGACGTCGAGGCCATTCTTCTTGGCGCGGGCGAGGGCGGGCAGGCTGCGGGCGGTGGTGATCTGGTCGGCGTGGTATCTGACCCCGGTCATTTCGACCAGCGCCATGTCCCGGTCAAACCCCATCCGTTCGGCCATCGGCGACACGCCGGGCAGCCCGCGCAGGGATGCGAATTTGCCAGTGGTGGCGGATGACCCGTCGGTCAGGCCGGGGTCCTGCGGATGGCCGATGATCAGGGCGTTCAAGGATTTGGCATAAGTCATGCAGCGGGACAGGAGTTTGGTGTTTTGGGTGACATGGTCGGCGTCGGTGAATGCCACTGCCCCGGCGTCGAGCATGAACCCAATCTCGACCATTTCAGCGCCAGCCCGGGATTTGGTCAGGGCTGACATGTGTAGAACGCGCACCGGACTGTCGGCGGCGGCGCGTCTGGTGACGAATTCAAGGACTTCCGGCGTGTCGATGGCAGGGGTGGTATCGGGCCTTGTGATGATGGTCGTGATCCCGCCCGCTGCGGCGGACAGGCCAGCGGTGCGGAAGGATTCCTTGTGCCGCTCGCCGGGTTCGCCGACTTTGACCCCCAGATCGACGATGCCGGGGGCGAGGTGGAGGCCGTGGCAGTTGAGCGTGTTGGGCGATGTTGCGTCTGGCGGCAGGATTTGGGTAATGAGGCCGTGTTCGATGAGCAGGGAGCCGGGGGTGACGGTTCCGGCCTCGGGGTCGATGAGGCGGGCGTTGGTGAGGAGCAGGGTCAATTCAGAAATTCCCGAATCGGTCATTGCAAGCCACGAACTAGGTCGTGAAACACGCGATGCAATCCTTCGAGATGTTCGGCCAACCACTCATGCTGTGCCGGCCAGGTTTCTCGATTAGCGACATTTGGGAAGGACCGTGAAACGAAGATGCGACGGTCAGCGGCCGCTGCGTCATACCAGTCCAACACGTATCCAAGAGCAGCTTCTATATCTTCTTTATGTTCACGCAATTGTTGGAAATGGCTGCTCGCCTTTGGCCCGGTCAAGTATAATTCTGCGCGGACCCAGTTCTGTCTTCGGTTCCACGAACTGTTCAGGTTCACACCTGATTTCCCGATGCTATGTACGAGCCAATTTTGTGCCAAAGGCGATACGGGCCGGACAAGAGACTGCCGTTTCCCCAAGTAGACCTCGAAGGCCTGCCAATACTCAAGAAGCTCTTGCTTTGCTGGAGTGAATGCATCGCCACCTTCCAGCCCGGATTTGGCAGTTTCTGCTTGGCGCGCGGGTTCACTGGGTCGGACGACCGTATTGAAACTTGGTGCGATTTGAGAATCTCCAATTCGCCATAATTCGATTTCCAACGCATAAAAGGAGGTGCCGTCTGTTGCTAACCTATTTAGCCATTCTACGGCTATTTTATGCTCTGGCGTTATCGATTTAGAAATCCATATAATGGTTTTACAGTTCAGACCCGCGGCGTAAACGAGAATCTGCCCGAGATGAGAGTGATCAGTTTTGCCCAATTGATTCTCAATCAGAACCCAATTTCCGCTAGTCGTGTCCCGACAAAGAATATCTGCCTTGTAAGGCCCTACGAACTTTTCTACAGCCTCCATTTCAAGCCCTTCCGGACCAAGGCCCAAATGCTCTGAAAGTATCGCCAGATTTTCGGCTAGCGCCAGCCATGGAGTGAAGTCGCGGGCTTCATCTGCCCAAACTCCACGTAGGTCGGTAATCCGCGTGAGTCTCCCAAGTGTCGTCACACCTAAACTCCCATACTGAAAAAGCATCCTACATCACCCCTCACACCACTACCCCTACATTCCGCCGCTCTTCCGCCCGCCGCACTTTCAGATTCCGGGCCAGCAGGTCGATCTGTGCCATGCGCACAGAAACGCCCATTTCGACTTGGATCTGGATTGCAGAGCGGTTAACTTCGTAGGTATGATTGCTGACCATCTCCACCCTCAACTCCCCACCCACACAATCACCGCGACAAACGCAAACATAACCACCAACACAACAGTGGCGACCATGCCGCTGATCCTTGTATCCGACATCTTCTTTTTCACGCCATTACCCCCACTTTCCGCCGTTCTTCTGCCCGCCGCGCCTTCAAATTCCGCGCCAGCAGGTCCATCGCCGCCATGCGCACCGCCACGCCCATTTCGACCTGGGTCTGGATGGCGGAACGGTTAATGTCGTCGGCGATGGTGCTGTCAATCTCGACCCCGCGGTTCATCGGGCCGGGGTGCATGACGATGGCGTCGGGCTTGGCGTAAGACAGCTTTTCGGCGTCCAGCCCGTAGCGGTGGTAATATTCGCGTTCCGACGGGATGAATCCGCCATCCATCCGTTCCTTTTGCAGGCGCAGCATCATCACCACATCGACGCCGCGCAACCCCTCGCGCATGTCGTCAAAGACCTCGCAGCCGAACTCGCTGATCCCGGACGGCATCAGCGTGGATGGCCCGATCAGCCGCACCCGGTTTTCCATCTTGCCCAGCAGCATGATGTTCGACCGGGCGACGCGGGAATGGGCGATGTCGCCGCAGATCGCGATGGACAGGCGGTGCAGGCGGCCCTTGGCGCGGCGGATCGTTAACCCGTCCAGCAGCGCTTGTGTCGGGTGTTCGTGCCTGCCGTCGCCTGCGTTCAACACGGCGCAGTTGACCTTTTGGGCCAGCAGATCAACCGCCCCGGACTGGGGGTGGCGGACCACCAACAGGTCGGGGTGCATGGCATTCAGCGTCAGCGCCGTGTCGATCAGCGTTTCGCCCTTTTTGATGCTGGTCGCCTGCATCGCCATGTTCATTACGGTGGCCCCCAGCCGTTTGCCCGCCAGTTCGAAACTGGCTTGCGTCCGGGTGGAATTTTCGAAAAACATGTTGATCTGGGTCAGCCCCGCCAGCACATCGCGCGGGGTTTCGCCACGTCGGTTCAGGTCGGCGTAGCGGTCGGATGCGTCGATCAGGGCAGTGATATCAGCGGGGGTCAGGTGTTCGATGCCGAGCAGATGCGTGGCGCGGAATGACATGGCGGGCCCCCGGTTGATTTGCATGCTTATAGAAAGCGATCTGGCAGGGGGCAAGCGCCTGCGCAGCTAACGTGCTGGCCGGGGCGCGCGGATCATCGCGGTGCGCAGGGCGGCAAAACTGGCTGCTGGGCCCTGTGCATCGCGCTGTGCCAAAAACCGCTCGAGGCCCGGTTGGCAGGCTATCGCTGCATCAATGCCAGCGTCGGAACCAGGTGTATACAACCCCGACTGGATCATCAGCGCCGCCCGGTCATAGGTGCCCAAATGCCCCCGCGCCTCGGCAATCAGGGCGTTTTCGGGTGGGCTGGCCACGGCTGGCAAGCAGCGCGAGACGGAGCGCAACAGGTCTACCGCCGGGAACCTGCCCCGTTCCGCGATGGTCCGGTCCAGCACCACATGCCCGTCCAGCACGCCGCGCAGCATGTCGGCCACGGGTTCATCCATATCCGATCCCGCGACCAGAACGGAATAGATTGCTGTGATATCGCCCGCATCACCATGGCCCGGTCCGGCCCGTTCGCACAGCGCAGCAATGGAGGGCCCGGTTGAGGCTGGAAAGCCGCGCAGGGCCGCAGGTTCACCCGCAGCGACGGCCAGTTCGCGATGTGCTTCGGCAAAGCGGGTAACCGAGTCAATCAGCAGCAGCACCTGCGCCCCGGTATCGCGGAAATATTCGGCAACGGCTGTGGCTGCCTGTGCGCACCGCCGCCGCACCTGCGGGGCGCGGTCGGATGTGGCGGCGACGACAACCGACCGCGCCATGCCCTCCGGCCCCAATACGTCCTCGACAAAATGCCGCAGTTCCCGCCCGCGTTCGCCGACAAGCCCGATCACGATCACATCCGCCTGCACCATCCGGGCCAGATCAGCCAAAAGCGTGGACTTGCCGACGCCCGATCCGGCGAACAGCCCGATGCGCTGGCCGCGCGCGAGGGGGAGCAGAGTGTTGAACACCGCAAAACCGGTTTCCAGCCGCCCACCCATGGCCCGGCGTTTATGCGGCGCGGGCGGGGCGGCATACAAGCTGCGCGGGGTCAATCCGGGCAAAAGCGGTTTGCCGTCAAGCGGTTTACCATCCGGGTCCACCACCCGGCCAATCCAGCTGTCATCGGGCGCAAAGACGGCAGGCGGGTCAAGTTGCACCCGGTCGCCCACCCGCACCCCATCAGCCGGCCCTTCGGGCAGCAGATATATCGTGTCGTCCTGAATGCGGACCACTTCGGCTAGGACGACCCGGTCAGCCTCGATCACCCTGGCCTTGTGGCCCAGCCGGGCCAGTTGGTGCAGGCCGCTGACCGTGATCATGCCGCCCGAGGCCCCGCTAACACGGCCCACCGGATGTGTGGTGCGCAGCCGGATCACCGCGGCTGTCATGCGTTCGATCAAGTCAGATGCCATCGGCGTTCCCTTTGCTAACGGACCATTCAGATCCGCGACAACGCCTTCTTAAAGAATCACAGTTAAGCCTTGGTTGAAACCAATCGAGGGAGAAGCCCCGATGTACGAATCTCTGGACCTGTTCCAAACCTCTGCCGCCATGGCACGCCATGCCGGGGCGCGGCAGGCTTTGGTGGCGGAAAACATCGCCAATGCGGATACGCCCGGCTTTCGGGCGCGGGCCATTGGCGCGTTTTCCGAAACCTATCAGGCCAATGCGGTGCAAGCGATGCGCACCACCCGGGCAGGTCATTTGCGGGCCGACGCCAGCCCTAGTGCTGCTCGCCCGGTGATGACCGATGACGAGCCTTCGCCCAATGGCAATTCTGTCTCACTTGAACAAGAAATGCTCAACGGGGTCGAAGTGGCCCGCGAACACAGCCGGGCGCTGGCGATTTACAAACATGCCCTTGGCATTATCCGCACCTCGTTGGGACGCTGAACATGACTGATTTTTCTCAGGCCTTGTCGGCTGCCAGCAGCGGTATGCGGGCACAGGCGGCGCGGCTGCGCTACACGTCCGAAAATATCGCCAATACCGATACCCCCGGCTACCACCGCAAAACCATCAGCTTTCAGGCCGAGGTCGAAAATGGCCGGCCGTCAGGGGCGGTTGTGACCGGTCCGGTGCGGTTGGATCAGTCCGATCTGGCCACGATTTACGACCCGTCGCATCCACTGGCCGATGAAAACGGCAATTACGACGGGTCCAACGTCAATCTGTTGTTCGAAATTGCCGACGCCCGTGAGGCGCAACGTAGTTACGAGGCGAACCTGAAAGTATTCGATCAAATCCGGCAGATGTCGCAGGGGCTGATGGATCTGTTGCGCAAGTAAAAGCTTAAAAACAAGGAGTTACCAGAATGGTACTGAATACGAACCTGATCGCCGACCGCTATGCCGCAACCCGGGCTGCAACCGCTCCGCAGGCGGGTAACGGGCTGGCGGCGTCACTGGGCAATGCCGCGATGGATTTTGCGGCGACCCTGCAGAATTCCGAAAGCATCGCAATGGCTTCGATGACATCGGACGCTGATCCGCATGCATTGGTGCAGGCCTTGGCACAGACCGAACTGGCGGTGGAAACTGCCGTGACGATCCGCAACAAAGTCGTCGAGGCCTATCAGGAAATTCTGCGGATGCCGGTGTAACCTGATGGATCAGGGCCAGTTCTTTGATGTGCTGCGGGCGGGATTGTGGATTTCAGTGGTGATTTCCATGCCGATCCTGTCCGTAGCCCTGATTGCCGGTCTGGTTGTGGGCTTGTTTCAGGCCCTGACGTCAATACAGGAAATGACCCTGACATTTGTGCCCAAGGTGGCGGCCATTCTGGCGGTATTCTGGGTGTCGATGGGGTTCATGACCGAAACGCTGGTGTCCTATTTCCAAAACACCCTGATCCCGATTATTGCCGGAGGCTAAGTCATGGATAATGCAACTTATGTCGCCCTGACCCGGCAATCGGGGCTGCTGCGCGAAATGCAGACTGTGGCGAACAATATCGCCAATGCCTCGACCACCGGCTACCGGGCCGAAGGGCTGATATTTTCGGAATTCGTCAATGATCTGGGGCCGGGTATGCCGTCGCTGTCGATGGCCACAGCCCGGGTGCGCGAGACATTGCAGACGCAGGGCGCGCTGACCATGACTGGGGGCAGTTTCGATCTGGCGATTGAAGGCGAAGGGTTCTTCATGATCCAGACCCCGGGGGGCGAACGGCTGACCCGGTCGGGCAGTTTTACCCCGAACGAAAACGGCGATCTGGTGACGATGGATGGCTATCAGGTGCTGGACGCAGGCGGGGCGCCGGTGTTCATCCCGCAGGGCACCGGGCCGATTGGCATTGCTCCGGACGGCACGATTTCTGCCGATGGCACACCCATCGGGCAGGTCGGGATTTTCCTGCCCACCGATCCCACCGGCATGATCCGCGAAGATGGCGTGCGGTTCCGCGCCGATGCAGGCACTGAACCCGCACTGTCAGGACGGATGTTGCAGGGCTTTCTTGAGGAATCCAACGTCGATCCGATC
Organism: Rhodobacterales bacterium; assembly: GCA_031422295.1. Lineage (GTDB taxonomy): Bacteria > Pseudomonadota > Alphaproteobacteria > Rhodobacterales > Rhodobacteraceae > JANOMH01. The sequence continues at coordinate 23,735 of JANOQM010000084.1, forward strand.
CTGCAGGTCAGCCGGATGATCGAAGTGCAGCGCGCCTATGAGTTGGGCCAAAGCTTTATCGACAAAGAAGACGCGCGCATTCGCGGCGTGATTCAGGCGCTCGGGCGCTGACAAGGAGTAATCTATGCGTGCCTTACAGATCGCCGCCGCGGGGATGACCGCGCAACAAATGCGGGTCGAGGTGATATCGAACAACCTCGCCAATATGAATACAACGGGCTACAACGCCCGCCGCGCCGAATTTGCCGATCTGCATTATCAGCAATACGCACGGCCCGGCACAATCAACGCCTCGGATGGCACGGTTTTGCCAACAGGCGTGCAATTGGGGCTGGGGGTGCGGCCCACATCGGTGTCCTTGATGCTGGAGCAGGGGTCATTGGCGGCCACGGGCGGCGACCTTGATCTTGGGATCGAAGGTTTGGGCTATTTAGAGGTCACGCTACCCGATGGGCGGCCCGCCTATACCCGCGACGGCGCGCTGAAACGCACTGGTGACGGGTTGATCGTGACCAATGATGGCTACCCGGTTGCCCCCGAAATCACCATTCCGCGCGATGCTCGCAGTATCTCGATCAATGCCGAGGGCGAGGTTTACGCCTATTTCAACGATCGGGTCGAACCCGAATTGCTGGGCCAGTTCACCTTGGCCGGTTTTTCCAATGCCAAAGGGCTCGAGGCGATCGGGTCAAACCTGTTTCTGGAAACCCCGGCTTCGGGTCCGTCGGCTGTGGCCACGCCGGGGCAGGATGGGCTGGGTGTGCTGCGGCAAGGGTATCTTGAGGACAGCACAGTGGATGCGGTCAAGGAAGTCACCGATCTGATCGAGGCGCAGCGTGGCTACGAGTTGAATTCCAAAGTGATTTCAGCGGCCGATCAGATGCTGGGTGCCATGGTGCAAATCCGATGATCCGGCTGTTGGCCTTGTGTGTGCTGGGCGCCGGGACTGCGCAGGCCGATATTGTCGTGGCCGCCCGCACGATCCGGCCCCAGACGGTCATCGCCCCGGAAGATCTGGCCATACGCGATATTGCCGTGCCCGGCGCCATCGATGACCCCGCCCTGCTGATCGGGATGGAGGCGCGGGTGGCCTTATATGCCAATCGCCCAATCCAACCCGGCGATGTCGGTTTTCCGGCCACGGTCGAGCGTAACCAGCTGATTATGCTAATTTATCAAAGCGGCACGCTGCTGATATCGACAGAAGGGCGCGCCCTGGACCGGGCTGGTCCGGGCGATCTCATCCAGGTGATGAACCTGACTTCGCGCACCACCGTTACGGCCCGCATTGGTGCCGAAGGTGCCGCCTATGTCTCTTACTAAGGACCAAACATGTCTGAATTCATGCGCCTCGCACTGCCCGCAGTACTAACCGCGCTGGTGCTGTCCTCGGGTTGTGCCCGGTTGCAGCAGATCGGCGATGCGCCAGCGTTTACCCCACCTCAGGCGGGGGTCGAACATAATGCGATGATGACCTACGGCCTGCCACAGAGCATCGACGAAGCGCCACAGCGGGCCGCCTATACCGCCTCGCTCTGGACCGGCGACCGCGGGTCGTTACTGGGTGACAGGCGGGCGATGCAGCAGGGCGATATCCTGACCGTGGTGATCGAAATCAACGATTCCGCGCAAATATCGAACAGCTCAAACCGCGGGCGGACCGGGTCTGAAACCCTGAATGTGCCCGATCTTTTGGGTCTGCCCGAACAAATCGAAGAGATCATGCCGGATGGATCGTCGCTGAACCCGGCGGTACAGCTGAATTCGGCCAGCACGTTTAACGGCACCGGATCGGTCCGGCGGACTGAACAGTTGACGCTGCGGGTGGCCGCGACAATCATCAATGTCCTGCCAAACGGGGTGCTTGAGATAGAGGGCAGCCAGGAAGTGCGGGTGAATTTTGAACTGCGCGAACTGCTGGTCACTGGCTTTGTCCGGCCTGCCGATATCAGTCGGCAGAATGAAATTACCTATGACAAGATCGCCTCGGCCCGGATTTCATATGGCGGTCGGGGGCAGATTTCGGATGTACAGCAACCGCGATACGGCCAGCAGGCGGCCGACATCATCTTGCCGTTCTAAGGGACCTCGCTCATGAAAAAACTGCTTTTGCCATTGATTTTGGCCTTGCTTGGGGTCGGCGGCGGTGTTGGTGCCGGGATGTTTCTGATCCCGCCGCCAGTAGCCGAAGATTTGGCGATGGGTCCATGCGGTGACGTTCCATCCGCCGAAGAAATGATCGCCGCAGCCGATCCGCATGCACCGGCCGAAGGCGAGGATGCCGCCCAAGACCCGGCTGAAGGTGAAGAAGGCGCCCCGGTTGAGGCCGGCGATGCGACCGGGTTTGAATATGTCCGGATGAACAATCAGTTCATTATTCCGGTCGTGCAGGACGGCACCGTCAAATCCATGGTCATTCTGTCGATCAGTGTCGAGGTGATGAGCGGCACACAGGATATGGTATTCACCTATGAGCCCAAAATGCGCGACGTGTTTTTGCAAGTGTTGTTTGACCATGCCAATGCAGGTGGCTTTGAAGGGATGTTCACCAGCGCTGAAAATATGCGCGACTTGCGCCGCGCATTGCGGTTGTCGGCGCGCGATGCGGTCGGCGAACAGGTCAATGATGTGCTGATCACCGACATTGTGCGGCAGGACGTCTGAACCATCTTTCGGCCAGCACCCGTGCCAGAACCCGTCAGGATGTCATATCATCCCGGCGGGCTTTCGCTTTGGTCCGTGCTGTGGCTGATTGTTTGATCAACCCCAGGGTTGCCTGATGCCGCCCAAACGCCAGACGCAGGGCGGCGCGGGCGGCCTCTTGCGCCACGCGGTTACGGGCCAGTGCGCCGTTCAGCGCTGACTTGCGCGTTTCGATCCAGGATTGCCACAGCAAATCGGCCCCCGCCAAAAGGGCAGGATCGGCCTCGGTTAACCCGGCCGCCCGCGCGTTGCGCGCGGCATCAAGGGCCGCCAGTTTATCGCGCAGGTCCTGTTCTTGCTGCCGCAACGCCCCCATCCCGGCCTGACGGGCGGCAAAGGCAGCGTCGGTTAGCCGGGACAAAGCGATAATGTCGGAATGTCGGCTCACCGCTGCGCCACTTTTTTGCCGATGGTTTCTGCAAAACGAATGGCGGCGGCGACAGCCCGGTAATGGTCGCGTTTGATTTCATCGCCGATTTTGAGCGTGGCATATAACGCCCGGGCGGTTGCCGGGTCGGAATGGACCGGGATGGCTGACGTGGCCGCAATCTCGCGGATGCGGGCCGCAATTTCATCAACGCCCTTGGCAATGCACACCGGGGCCCGCGTCCCGCGCCGGTCCCATTTGAGCGCTACAGCGTAATGCGTCGGGTTGACGATGATCACATCGGCCTTGGGCACCTCGGTCAGCATTTTGTTCATCGCAATTTCGATCGCCTTTTGCCGCCGCTGTTGTTTGACATGCGGATCGCCTTCGGATTCCTTGTGTTCGTCAATCAGCTCCTGCCGGCTCATCATGTTTTTGCGATTATGTTCAAAGAATTGCCAGATCAGATCCAGGGTTCCAATGGCGATGGCGACCAGCAGCACCAACAGCAGCAACCCGACGCAAAGCTGCAAAAGTTCGACTGTCAGAAGTGCCGGGGTCAGTTCGATTGACCCCAGGATGCGGGGTAATTGCCGGTTCAGATAGGTCAGAAGGATGGCGCTATAGATCAGCAGTTTGATAAAGCTTTTGCCGAATTCGAACAGCCCGGTTCGGCCAAATTTTTGGCCCAAGGCGGTAATCGGGTTGATCCGCGATAGTTTTGGCGCAACTTTACTGGTCGAAAACACCATTCCGCGCTGGGCCAGAATCGACAGCAGCGCCAATAGTGCCGGGACCAGAACCCAAGGTGCAAGGTCACTGATAATTGCAGTCATCGCGCCGCCAGAAAATGGCGCGGCGGAGCCGGTGAAAATTGCGGTTGACAATGTATCGGCCTGATCGAGGAAAACCGTAAGTGCTGTGCCAAGTCCGATAAAGGATGCCGGTCCAAACGCCAGTGCCGCCAACAAAAACCCGCCATAGGACGCCGCGGTGGTGATATCATTGGAGCGCGGAATATCCCCCTGCTCGCGCGCTGTATCAAGCTTTTTCTGCGAGGGCTCGTATGGCTTGTCGCTGTCGTCGTCAGCCCCGCTCATGGCAGCGCCCCAAACGGGCTGTTCATGAAACCAAACAATGCCTTTTGCCAGACAGTCAGTAGGATTGGCGCCGAAATCAGCAGCAATATCAAACCGCCCGCAGTGATGGCGGGGGCGCCGACAAAGGCTACCATCAGTTGCGGCATGGCCCGGTTAATCACCCCGAGTGTCACATTATAAATCAGCGAAGCGATCACAAACGGTGCGGCGAGGGTAAAGGCCAGCCCGAAACAGCGGGTCACTTCGCGTAGGCCCGCGTCAGCCACAATTTGCGGCGACGGCAGCACGCCCGGCGGGATCAGATCGTAGGTCAGGATCATGAAGGCGGCAAGCTGCACGTGCAGCCCAAGGATGGCAATCAGCGCCAGCCCGGCGACGACTAAAATATGGCCGATGGCCGGTTGAGGTTCGGCCCCGGCCCCACCACCAAACAGTTGCGACAGCGAGGTGGATTGTGCCGCGATTGAGCCAGCGATTTGCAAGGCCAGGATGAAAAACCGCAACATCAACCCGAACAGCAGCCCGTTGAGCACCTCGACGACAATCAGCCCGGCCGTATCCGGGGCTCTGGTTGGCACGGCAGGCAATAGCGGAGTTGCCGCAGGCAGGACAATAAGTGTGAATGCCAGCGCCAGTGCCAGCCGGATCCGTACCGGCACCGATTGTTCGCCAAATGCGGGCACCAGCGACAGCATCGCGCCGACGCGCAGAAACACCACAAAGCCGGACCAGAGCGCCACCTGCGCCCAAGGCATGATCTGGGCCAAAGTCAGGGTCATGCAGCAACAAATCCAACCAATGCCGGGCGGGCGTTGATCCCGATCTCTTCGAAACTGAGGACCGGATTGGGAATGCCTTTGGCCGCCAGCACGGTGCGCAAAAATCGCCGCCGGCGCATTGAGGTGACAACCGCCGGATAGGCCCCATTGTCGGTCGCCCGCGCCAGCCGGTCGGCAATCGCCGTTGCCAATCGGTTGAAATCTTCGGGCGGCAAGGCCACATCCGCACCGCCCCGGTCCGTGGCGATCTGGTATGTGGTAAAGATATCTTCCCATTCCGGGGCCAGTTGCACCAACGGAATGGTCCCGTCGGGGCGGCGCATTTCGGCGACCAGCTGAAACCCGAGCCGTTGGCGCACATGTTCGCAAACACCTTCGGTACTGGTATAAATCTGCCGCCCCTCAGCCACTGCCTCGAGGATCAGCGGCAGATTGCGGACCGACACCCGTTCCTCGAGCAACAGCCGCAAGACTGAAAGCAGCACATCAACCGGGACTTTGTCGGGCATCAGTTCGTCCAGCATTTTGCGGTTCGCCTCGGACCGGGTGGTGTCGGTCAGGTTAACCAACTCATCCAGCAGACGCCGCAACGCCTTGAGCGACAAAAGCCGTGGAAAGTTACGCTTGATCACTTCGAGCAGATGGGTGGCCAACACTTCGGCGGGCCAAACCGTGGTCAGACCCGCCAGCGCCGCCTTGTCTTGTGCGTCCGGGCTGATCCAGCGGGCGGGGGCGCCATAGACCGGCTCTTTCACATCTTCGCCCGGCAATTCGCCATCCACCGGGGCTGACAGCAGCGCCAGCACATGGCCCGGGCGCAATCGGTCGCGCACCTGTTCGACCCCCTGAATGCGGACAACGTAGGTTCCGGGCGGCAAGGCGGCATTATCGGTCAGTCGGATTTCCGGCAAAAGCACGCCAAAGTTGGTGGCCACATGGCTGCGCATATTTGCGATCCGCGCGTCCAGTCCGGTTCCCGCATCCAGCACCATTTCCACCAGATCGGGCGAAAATTCGACATGGATATCATCAAGGTCCAGCATATCGCCCAGTGACGTGCGTGCCGGGCCCGCTGATTTTGTGACGCTTTCGGCGGTCCCAGCAGCACGCGCCTTTGCGGCTTTGTCAACGATCATCCAGGTCGTATATCCCAGCACGGCAGCACCCAGCATGAACGGGATAAACGGCATTCCCGGGACCAGCGCAAACAGCCCCATCAGGACGGCCACTGTGCCAACTGCAGCCGGATAGCGGCCCAGTTGGGACACAATGGCCAGATCAGTCGCGCCCTTTTGGCCGCCGCGCGCCAACAACAGGGCCGATGCAATCGAGATGATGACAGCAGGAATCTGGCTGACCAGACCGTCGCCCACAGTCAAGATCGAGTAGGTCTCAAACGCTTCGCCCATCGGCAGACCATGCATGAAAATGCCAACAAACAGCCCGACGACAAGGTTCATTGCAGTGATCAGCAGCCCCGCCACGGCATCGCCTTTGACGAATTTCGAGGCCCCGTCGAGCGATCCGAAGAAAGTGGTTTCCGCCTGTTCTTGCTCGCGCCGCGCCTTGGCCTGCGCATGGTCAATGGCACCGGCCGCCATGTCGGCATCAATCGCCAATTGTTTACCCGGCATCGCATCCAGCGCGAACCGCGCCCCCACTTCGGCCATACGGGCAGCACCTTTGTTGATCACGACAAAATTGACGATCAGCAACACGATGAATACCACCAGCCCGACGACGACATTGCCGCCCATGACGAACATGGCGAACCCTTCGATCACATGCCCAGCCGCATCCGTTCCGGTGTGGCCCTGCGCGATGATCAGCTTGGTTGATGAAATATTCAGCGACAGACGCAGCATCAGCGAAGCCAGCAGAATGGTCGGAAAGGCCGAAAAATCCAGCGGGCGTTCGATAAACAGCGTAACGGTGAACATCAGGATTGCCAAAGCAAACGATACTGCCAGCCCGGCATCCAGGATCCACGCGGGCATTGGCAGAACCATCATGACAATCACCGTCATCAGGGCGATGGCCAAAAGGACGGTTGGCTGGAAAATATTGCGCAAGGTCAAACCGGTCATATCAGGGCCTTAGGGATTTAGGGGAACAAGGGACCCCAGCGCCTGATTTCCGGCACTGGGTTGGAGCAATGGAAAGCTGTTGGTCCGGGGCAGGGCCTGGTCGGTTTCGGCTATGGCCAACAAAACCTGGCCGGCCCGATCCAAGGAGTTGCCAGTGTCCGCCCCGGCCGCAATGGCCGCGGCACGGAGCTGATCAAAAGTTGTGCGATACCGCGTCGCATGCACTTCGGTTCGGGAATGAAAAGCGCCGGCGGCGGCGGACCAGTCGCCGGATTCGCGGTAAAGGCTGGTCAGAAACCGTGCGGCGTAAGCTGCGTTCGCCGCCGGATCAAACATCTGTTCGATCGAACTGAAATTTTCGCCGTGCCAGCGATAGTTGATCTGAAAACATCCAACGTCAAAGCTGCGGGCGCCGCGGTTATAGTTTTCAAAGACATAGGCAAGGGCGGCGTCGCTACTATCAAACCAATGCCCCTCGCCCTCCATATTCACTGTCCAAGGCCAGGGCCGGGTTGCACCATTTTGAGCTCGCCCCGTTTCGGTCTGGGTTATTGCAAGCAGGACGGAGAGCGGCACATCGCTGTTGGCTGCGGCATCGCGGGCGGCGGTTACGCAAATGTCGGATGCATCGGCATTGGCCTGTATCGCATAAAGCTGCCAAAGCAGGAAAATTAAGATGGTTCGGTGTAAGATCCGGCACCAAGACGGCACCGGCGACCTATAAGACCAATGGCAATTCTGCCCGTCCATCCAATGCGCTTTCTGCTGCGTGATATGCCCAAGGTTAGGACAGGGGGATTTAGAATTCGTAACTTCGGCTGTGAGGAAATTAGTTATTCGCGGGTTCAACTGGCGCCGGGTCTACGACAAACCGTTCCAGTAATTGACCTGCCAGATCGCGGGTTTGGGTGGCCTCGTCCAACAAAGCCCGGCCCGATGCGAGCGGGGCCGCGGCATTAACCCCCGCAGCGCCGGTTTGAACCGCGTCCGATGCCGCGCGTAACAACGAATCGTCAGAATTTTCCAGCGTCGCCCAATCACCGGCGCGCCATGCCTCGGCTGGATCGGCAATCGCCCCTGGCAGTGTTTGCTGCGTTGATATGGCGGCTGTGAAATCACCTTGTCCCGCCAATGCCTGCGCCAGAATTGCGCCGGCGCGCGGGTCACTCAAGCCGCCCAGCAATCCGTCCACGGCATCAAACTGACCCAAGATAACTGCGATCTCGGCTCTTAAATAGCGGCGGTCACGGTCGTCCGCGCCAACAGCCGGGGTGATAAGCAAAACCGCGGCCCGGTCCGCAAAACCCAGCCCCACCAACCGGGCCGCGACGGCATTTTCGACGGTCGCGCTATAGGTCAGCGGCAAGTCATTGAATGCAAAGTTAAGAAATGCAGAATCGGTGGCCCGGTCTGTCAGGGCCAACACTGCCTCGGCACGTAGCTGCGCCAGCGTTTGCTCTGTCATTGGCGTGGTATCGCCCTGCAACAGATCAAACGCCTGAGGGAACGCATCATTTGCAATCAGCGCCTCGGCCTGCACCCGGATCAGATCGGCGGCGACAGCCTCGCCCCGGTTTTCGAAGTGCATGGTCGCGGCCAATTCGATCATGTCAGTTGCGACCGGTCGCCCTTCCGACAGGGTAAGATCGATCAGCTCCACCAACCCTTCGGGTGTTGCCCTTGTGTCTTCCTCGGCCAAAACGGTCAGTACCTCTATGGCGGCCTCGGGGCCTTCAGTTTCCAGCGCGATTTCCGCGATTGTCAGGTCGGTTTGGACACTGTCTGCCGTCAATTCGCCACGCGCAGTTTCCATGATTGTTTCAGCTGACTCAGAATCGCCAAAATCCAGAAAAATCTGGGCGAGCCGGGCGCCAAGATGGCCGCGCACCATTGGTGGCAGGCCCCGAAACCCTTGTGATGCGGCACTTCGCTCGCTTTCTTGCGTATCGTCCAATGTCCCGCGGGCAAGCGCAGTCCAAACGGCTGTTGGGGTCGCGCAGCCCAGTTGCGCGGCAAAAATGCCAGTAAGATCGGGTTCCATATCGATCAGATAGGCCAATGCCGTTAGCACCCGGCGTTCTTGCGAATCCCTCCCGTCCAGCTCCAGCGCCTGAATCGCTTCGCGGCCAAAGCCAAAATACAGGTAAGTCCGTGCCAAAGCTTCGACCGCGCCGTCGGGATAGGCGTCAAATTCAGTGGTCAGCGCACCCAACCGTTCGGCGATCTGGGTCGAATAATCGCGCTCGTCCCCCCAATCGTCGGTATTTACCAGCTCGCCATCCAGACAGGCGGCGCCTTCCGGGTCTGTTTGGCCAGTCGTTCCAATCAAGGGCGCTACGCGATCAACACTCGTTCGGGCTGTGATGCCCGGCTGGGTCAGGTTGGATGGGGCCATTTCAAAGGCGGCCAGGCCGGATGTCTGCATCGTCGGACTTCCGGCAGACACAACTGCATGGCTCTCCGGTTCCGGTATTGGCGCTTCTGACACCGCATAATCCGACATCGTTTCGTTTTCTTCGCCGTGGTCTCCGGATTCGTCGGGCGCTACGGTTGCAGCAGCCACGTCAAGCAAACCTTGCGACGCTGCACGGGCGAAACTTTCGATAATCGCCTGCTCGGCCTCGCTGATGCGCTGGCCTTCCGCGATGCCCGGCACAATCGCGGTTTCAGCTTGATCTGTCATGGTGGCGGGCAGCGACGGCTCTGTTGGACCAGACTGATATTCAGACACAACGTTAGGTGTCATGATCAATGGCAAGACCCGTTCAGCAGGCGCCGATTGCATCACTGACAGTATTGGCATTGCGAAAAGTGCCACCTCAAACGGTGCATCGCCAGGGGCGGGCCCGTCGACAATATCGATCACCAACTGGTCCGGCCGCCACAAAAATGCCTGGGCATGGCAATCGCAGGTCATGTCGATCGCCAGTTGCCCGGAGCCCGCCGCCGGGCCGAGCGCGACGATCCGGTCGCGTGGGATGCGATCAAACGCCCGGCTCAGATCAAAGCTGTCGGTGGCCAGGCCTGTGTCAAAAACATATCCGGTCGCCGTCCGCCCGATCTGCCAATCCCGCCCGACAGGCAGGTCGACCACCAGCCTCGTAAAACTGTCATGTTCCCCGCCGCGCAAAGCGATAACCTCGGCCGTTGCAGTATTTGCTAATATTATCAGAAAGATGATGGCATATTTGATCATGCGGCATCCTTGGTCGCCTTCAGCGCCTCTTCCAATTCAGAAAATGACGGGCGATTGTGACCCGGTGTATTCTGCCGTCCGACTTCGATGCAGATATTCGGCGCATGCTGGTGCAGGTTGGCGACCAGAACCTCACGGATCAGCCGATAAAAATGCGAATCTTCTTGCAGTACATTTGTAAGTTTCGACGCAAACGGGGCCACCAGACCATAGGCCAGAAACACGCCCAGAAAAGTGCCGACCAACGCACCGCCGATCATCTTGCCCAACACCTCAGGCGGTTGATCAATTGAAGCCATGGTTTTGATCACACCCAGCACGGCGGCCACGATCCCAAGAGCGGGCAATCCGTCTGCAACAGATTGCAGAGCATGGGTCGAATGCATGGTGTGGTGGCTGTGGGCCTCGATCCGCTTTTCGAGGACTTCTTCCACCTGATGTGGATCGTCGTAGTTCATCGTGGCAGAGCGTAGCGTATCGCAGATCAGCGCCACGCCTTCTTGGTCGGCTTTGATCTTTGGGTATTTACTGAAAATCGCCGAGTCTTTGGGATTTTCGATATGCTCTTCCAATGCGACAGGATTGGCCCGGGCGACGCGGATCAGTTCGAACAAAAGACATAGCAGGTCTTTGTAATCCTTGTGTTTCCACTTTGGTCCCTTAAAAACCTTACCAAGATCCTTGAGCGTGTGTTTGATCGCCGCAATATCGTTCGAAATTACAAATGCGCCAATAGCAGCCCCGCCGATCATGAGCATTTCATGCGGCAACGAATGCAGGATAATGCCAATTTTGCCGCCGGCCAGGATGTAGCCACCGAATACGGTCACAAAGATGATCACGATGCCGATCAGACCGACCATGGTGCGAAATACCCTATGACTACCGGACCGACAGGGTCCGCATTGCTGACTGACTCTTGCAGAGAGGCGTTAAGTTTCTCTGTTCATGTCCCGGAAAATTGACCTATTCCGTCGGTACATTTGCGTTGCGACCAGCCAGGATAGCCGAGATCGCATAGGCCGTCTCGGGCGCGAGATTGGTCATAATGGCGGCCGCGATTTCGGGGCGCATACGGCCGATGAACCCGGCGGAAAAGTCCGAATCCATCGTCTCAAATAAGGCGGCGGCATCTTGCGGCTTCATATTTTCATAGACCGATGTCAGCTGCCCTAGATCATCTTCTGCGGCAGTGTCCGCGACAGTTATGGTGTCCGACAACGCGGCCTCTGCGGCCTGCAATTGCGCAAGTTTTTCTTCGATTTCGGCCTCGGCGACGCGCAGTGCCTGAAGCCGGTCTTCGACCTGGATTTCGCGTTCAGATACCCGCATCTCCCGCGTCTGGAACGCTTCCAGCAGGGCCGCGTTTCCGGTTTCGGGATCGCAGGTTGCAGCTTCAGTTTCTTCCGACTGCGCCACAACCGCATCCTGTTCAGTGGCAAAAGCCAGTCCCGCTTCGCCCCCAAGCCGGATCATGCCAGAGGCGATCAGCATGCCTGCGATAATTGTCAGGGCCCCGCGGCCGGGTTTTCGTGCTGAACGTCTTGGTTTGGACCTGTTCATGCGGCGGACCGGGCAGAATCGGGGTGGCGAAAGAAATATGGGCTGACCGGAACCGTATTTATCTGGTCTGGATCGGGCAGGTCATGCAGGGCGGCCATCAATAATTCCAACCGCTTGGCCGCTGCTTCGGCCCGGTCGCTGACGCCGGCCAGTGTGGCCACCGATGCACTGGCCGACCCATGGGCGCGGGCTAAGGTGCGGGTCAGGTCATCGACCTGGGCGGACAGCACAGCGACCGCGCCGCCGACGCCTTTTTCCAGATCGTTAAACCGGCGCAGCCGTCGCGACAGCACAAAGCAATACAGCCCGGCCCCAACGGCCCCGGCCATCAGCAACATGTCGGCAATCATTGTCATGATCAGGTTCTCCTTTAATCCAAGACAAATTCCATGATGAGCAGGTCACGGACCCGCCCTTCGCCGGTAACAACCTGGACGCGGCGCAACATTTGTGCGCGCAGCCGCAGCAGGATCGTCGGATCCTCAAGGTCAGTCAGTTCGACGGCGCGCAGGTATCCGTTCAGGACATCTACGATTCGCGGCTTGATCGACTCAACTTCAGCCAAATGGTCAGGGGCCACTTCAAGCTGCGCTTCAAATCGCAGATACCGGCGGCCGGTTTGATTCGGCAAATTGATGATCAGCGGATCCAGTGCCACAAAAGCCACCGGCGCGAGGGCGGGGAGCATATCAGTCGGGGCCATTTCGGAATGCTCCTCCACAGTCGCCGAACCGCCGATAAGCCCCATTTTCACAGCATAAAACCCCCCGGCCCCCCCGGCAATGGCCAGAACCAACCCGCCGATCATCGGCATCTTTGACTTCTTTTTCGGCGGGGCTGTGGCGGCAGGGTCTGCGATGGCGGTCATGGCGGGATCCTTTGGTGAAGTTGCCTATCGATAGACCAGCAGGACTAACCAATTCTTAAGCCTGATCATCCCATTATAAGGCAACCGGGCAGAACGCCCGCCATTGCGGGAGGAATATCTTGGACAGCCTTTTGTCCGTCTGGTCGAAACTGGACGCCCGTCGCAGACTGACTGTTGTACTGGCCACCGTCGCCGTTTTTGCGGCCGTTATGGCCCTGTCGCGCGGCGTCGGTTCGCCGGATCTTGCGTTATTATATGCCGGGCTGGAACCCACTGCATCGGGCGAGGTAATCACCGTGTTGGAACAGCGCGGCGTGACCTACGAAGTGCGGGGCGATGCGGTTTATGTGACCAGCGCGGACCGGGACGCTTTGCGCATGTCGCTGGCCTCGGAAGGGCTGCCTGCAAGCAATTCCCAAGGGTATGAATTGCTGGACAGCTTGTCAGGATTCGGCACCACGGCGCAAATGTTTGATGCAGCCTATTGGCGGGCCAAAGAAGGTGAATTGGCGCGCACGATTCTGTCCAGCCCTTACATCCGCTCGGCGCGGGTGCATATCTCGTCGCCATCAAACCGGCCGTTTCAGCGCGACCAAGCCGCCACTGCCGCAGTCACGGTCACAACAGCAGATGGCGCACTTTCTGCCAATCATGCCAAAGCCTTACGCTATCTTGTCGCATCCGCCGTATCCGGACTTTCGCCCGATAATGTTGCGGTGATTGACGGCGAGGGCGGGCTGATTTCCAATGCCGATGATCCGGATGCCATGGCGAATGGCGAATCCCGGGCGGCAGAACTGCGGGCACGGGCCGAACGTCTGCTCGAGGCACGGGTTGGTTTTGGCAATGTCGTGGTCGAACTGTCGCTGGATACGGTCAACGAAACTGAATCCATCACCGAACGCCGCTTTGACCCCGAGGGGCGGGTCGCTGTTTCGACCGATGTGCAAGAGATTTCTGACACCTCAACCAATAGTCAGGGCGGGGACGTGACCGTCGCGTCAAACCTGCCGGACGGGGATACCGCCGGATCGAACGGCGCATCGAATGCCGAAAATACCGAAACCCGGTCGCTCACCAACTTTGAAATCTCGCAAACCCAGCGCGAGGTTTTGCGCGGGCCGGGGGCGGTTAAACGATTGACCGTAGCCGTGCTGGTCAATGACGTGACTGCGATTGACGCCGCAGGGGTTTCGACAACCACACCGCGCAGCGAAGAGGAGCTGGGCGCGATGCGCGATCTGGTTGCCTCTGCCGTTGGTTTTGACGAAACGCGCGGTGATGTCATTACGATCAGGTCGATGGCCTTTGAACCCATTGCCGCTTTGGGCACCGAAGCTATTGCTGAAACCGGATTGCCGATCAACATCAATGTGATGTCACTTATTCAGATTAGTGTAATGGCGGTGGTCGCGCTTGTCCTTGGCCTGTTTGTGGTCCGACCGATCCTGACATCGGGCAGCGTAGGCGCAGTTGCGGCCCTGCCGCCGCCCTATGCCTTTGATTCGACAAACGGCACGTATCCTTCAGCGCAGATAGTGTCACCTGCCGAGGCCGGGGGTTATGCCGCCTTGCGGGGACCGGGGTCTGTAGCTGGTGGATTGGCTGGCGAAGACCCGGTCGCCCGGTTGCGTAAAATGATTGACGAACGGCAGGAAGAGACCTTCCAGATTCTGCAAAGCTGGATTGAAGATCCCGACGAAGTGGAGCGGGTCTGATATGGGCCGGTTGCCACTATTGGAATGTTTCGATTCGGACCAGCCGCAAATGATGTCGCAGGCGGACCCCGGACCGAGTGCAGATTGGCTCGACGGGCATGCCTGCGGTCTGGAAGCTGGCCGGTCGCTTGCCGCGACAGCGCAAACCGCTGTTTCAGCGGAAATTTCCCAGACTTTGGCCGATATGTCCTTTGGCTATACCGAGGCGCGATTACAGCTTTTGCAATCCCTTCGGCCGCTGTTTCGGGCCATCATCGGTCACGTCCTGCCCGGAATCGCTGAAACCGCCCAGGCCACACATCTGATCGACCTGTTGAACGCCGCCGCAGCGCTGGACAGCGCAGTGCCGATCGAACTGACCGTTCATCCGTCACGGATCACGGGGTTGACAGCACTTTTACCCTATGCGGTCGGGTTGCCAATCATGCTGGTCGCTGACCCGGGAATTGGCCAGGATCAGGCGGTTTTGCGGTCGGGTCGGGTTGAAACCGCACTGGATGTCGGCGCGATGATCGACGGGGCGAGGGCGGCGCTTGGGGCCATATTTGAAACTGCCGACGAAAGGGTAAACTATGGATGACGCACGATTTTCTGCAGGCACCGACGGGTTGGACGGGCATCCGTTCCATTCGGTCCCAATCGAAATTACCATTTCAGTTGGCCGGGCACGCCCATCGGTGCGCGAATTGCTGAACCTCGGCGAAAATGCAGTCCTGGCGCTGGACCGGCGGATCGACGATCCAGTCGAGTTGTATATCGGCGATCGGTTGATCGCGCGGGGTGAATTGCAGGAAATGGAAGGTGGCGAGGCGGGGCAGCTGGCAGTCAGATTGACCGAAGTCGTGACCCAAAAACCGGATCTGGGTTAATCAATGGGGCGGATCGTCTGGATCGGACTAACCCTTGGGCTGTTAGTGGCGGAGCCAGTCGCCGCACAGGATTTCTCGATCTCACTGGGCGATGACGGGTCGCTGGCGACGCGGTCGATCCAGCTGATGTTGCTGATCACGGTGCTTAGTCTGGTACCCGGCATTCTGATCATGGTCACCTGTTTTCCGTATATCGTGACCGTGCTCGCGATTCTGCGTCAGGCCATCGGGTTGCAGCAATCGCCGCCCAATATGCTGATGGTCAGTCTTGCGCTTTTCCTGACCTATTTCGTGATGGAGCCGGTTTTCATGGTTGCCTGGACCACTGCAATTGAACCTGCGATGAACGCAGGCATGCCACTGGACGAGGCGTTTGTCAAAGCTATCGCGCCGTTCCGGGAGTTCATGACAGGCCGGATCGAGCCTGATACGTTTGAGGCGTTGGCAGCCTTGCGCCCCGAACTGGCAGCACAAACCCCGATCGCTGAGGCACCGTTGTCGGTTCTGGTGCCGTCATTCCTGCTCAGCGAAATTTCGCGGGCCTTTCAAATCGGGTTTTTGATTTTTCTGCCATTCCTGATCATCGATCTTGTTGTGGCGGCGATCCTGATGTCGATGGGGATGATGATGGTGCCCCCCGCGATAGTCTCACTGCCGTTCAAGCTGGCATTTTTTGTCGTGGCCGATGGCTGGAGCCTGATTGCGGCGAGTTTGGTGCGCAGTTATTTTTGATCCGCCAGAGCAATCTTGCAGCACAGCTAATGCAAGAACTATGGATGGCTGAAATGTGGCAACCTGAAAACCCAGAGCCTTGACATCTGCAGTCATCGACGGGCCTGCTGTCGGGTCTTCAGAGCCCTGCTACAGATAACGGGTCGCTGACGGTCATATCAGCGGACGATAAACTCTGCATGCAGCGCGCCCGCCGCTTTGATGCTTTTGAGAATGTCGATCATGTCTTGCGGGGCGACACCCAATGCGTTCAGCCCGGCAATAACTTCGGACAGGGATGTGCCTTCGCGTAGTTCGGCCAATCCAATCCCCGGTTCCTGCTGAATACTGGCATTGGTGCGCGGCACGACCACGGTTTCGCCGTCTGAAAACGGATTGGGTTGCACGACCAAGGGTTGTTCTTCGATCCGCAGCGTCAGATTGCCTTGACTGACCGCGACGCGACTGATCCGGACATCATCCCCCATGACAATAGTGCCAGAGCGTTGATCGACCACAACCCGCGCCCTGATTTCGGGTTCCACAAGAATATTCTCAACCCGACCCAAAGCATGTGCCGGCGACGGCATGCGGGTGGCTGCGATGTCGAGCGCGACTGTGCCCGCATCCAACATGACTGCCACCTGTCGGCCAAAATCATTATTGATCGCGGCCTCGATCCGGCCTGCGGTGGTAAAATCGGGGGTGCGCAGCGCCAGACGCACATTGGTCAGGCCGCCGAAATCAAAATCAACCTCACGCTCGACCGTCGCACCGGACGGGATTACCCCGGCGGTCGGCACGCCTTGGGTCACTGTCGCGGCATCACCTTCGGCGGTCACCCCGCCCGCGATAATCGTGCCTTGGGCCACAGCATAAATCTCTCCATCCGCGGCGTTCAGCGGGGTCATCACCAGCGTGCCGCCCAACAGACTGGTCGCATCACCAATTGCAGAGACGGTAATATCAATTGGACTTCCAGCGCGGGAAAATGGTGGCAGCCTTGCTGTGACCAGAACAGCCGCAACATTGCGGGGCCGGAACTGTTCGCCAGTGACATTGACCCCCAATCGTTCAAGAATGTTCACCATGATCTCTTCGGTAAACGGCGAATTGCGCAGGCCGTCGCCAGTGCCATTCAGACCCACAACCAACCCATAACCCACCAGATCATTGGACCTGACCCCGTCAAATTCGACCAGATCCTTAAGCCGGATCGGCGAGGCCAGCGTGGTCGATCCACACAGCATTGCGCCGACCAGCACCGAGCGCAGAAATGCGCGACCCAACCGGGCGGGGTTCAGAACCTGCACTCAAAGATACTCCACCAATGAAATCCGGGACAGGCGCGCGGTCAGTGTATAGTGCATTTCAAGCTGCTGTTGGACCTGTTGCAAAGCGGTGGCCGTATCGTAAGGGTCAGCAGAAACCAGATCATTGCGCATGATCCCATAGGCAGTTTTCTGGGCGGATTGGCGGACTGTCGATTCCTCGACCGTTGCCTCTGCCAGCCCGAGCCGGGCTTGGACGTTCACCAAAGGCTGCGCGCCGGTGAGCAACTGCTGACCGGCATCCCGGATAAGTTGCCCTTTGTCGTGGTCTGACAGGGCCAACCCCGGATCGCCCGCAATTGCCGCCATAGCCGCGGCTTTCAGCAGATTGCGCAGGGCGGGATCATCCGCGCGCCCCTCAATCGAAATATTGGTGTCGGGGTCAATCCGGCGTGACGGGGCAGCATTTGTATCGCCCAGATAGCCCATTGTGGCAAATCCGCCGGTCGGGCTGTCAAACCAGGTATTGATTGCGGTTTGTACATCGGCCGCGGTCAAAGACCCTGCTACCGCGACCCTGATCGCTGCAATCATCGCGTCCGGTTCGGCCAAAGGCGAGGTATCGGTCGCCGTGCCGGCAAACAGGCTTCGGTCACTGAACCGGGTGTTGAACGCGCGGGTCATGCTGTCAAACGCCACAAGGCTTGCCCCAACTGCGGTGTCGATCTGTGCCGCCGAGGCTGAACTGTGGAGTGATACCAGCTGGGTCGATAGTGCCGACCGCGTGCTATCGATCCCTTGCAAGGTGGTTTGCATCGTGGCCAACAGCTGTGCGGTTTCTTGTGCCGTGCTGCCATATCCGGCAATCAGACCCAACCGGTGGTCGATATCCGACAGCCTGCTGGAATCTCCACCCAGATGGGCGGTCAGGTCGCCGACCACGCCGGTGCTCATTTCATTGGTCAGGACCCCAAGTCGGGTTTTGATCTGGGTGGTTTGTCGCATCGTGGCAAATTGCAGCGACATATCGCCAATGGATGTCATGGGCATGGCTTAAATCTCCATCAGAGTTTGAATCATCGACTGGACGGTTTGCATGACCCGCGCATTCGCCGCATAGGCCTGCTCGATCCGCAGCAGCATTTGCAACTCGTGATCGCTGTCCACGCCATTGGCCAGTTCGGACTGGCGCAGGGTGTCCCAGCGCGCGGTCTGAAAGCTAAGTTCTTCTTCGACGCCCAGTCGTTGACCGCCAATGGTGGATACCAGACTGGCCGCATGGCCAGAGGCTGACCGCGCAATGCCCCCCGACGACAGACTGCGTGTGCCCGACAATGCATCCGACCAGCGGTCAATCTGGGTGCCGTCGCCGACAACGCCGGGTGTGGTGGCATTGACACCGGCCCTGATGCGCCAACTGGCCCCGCCTTGGGCCGGATCGACGGTTGCATTGACGCTGATCCGGCCCGCCAGCCCGACCTGATCCAGCGGATCAAAGGCAAGCCCTGCATCGGTCAACAGCGCTGCGTCACCGACCGCCAGCGTCGGGTCAGCAATCGGGGTCGCAAAGCGGTCAATCAGGTCGCGTGCCACCGCATCCAGCCCGGCCTGCGCGCCGACCAACGTATCATCGCGCAACGTGAACGCAGCACCCAGCGATCCGCCGCCCAGCCGCCCGGCACCCGCCGCCCCTGCAATCGGCGCGCCGTCTAGTGTCAGCCCCTGCAAACCGCCCGATGCCATGGTCATGTCGGGCGTCACATAATTGGCCCCGACAAAGCCAAACTGCAGGGCCGGCCCATCGACCAACAGCTGACCCGAAACTGTCATCACCGCCACGCTGCCATTGGCCCGGTCCAGCTCTCGCACCGGGACAATTGCCGAGATCCGGTCAATCACGATTTGGCGCTGGTCCATCAGGGCCGATGGATCACCTCCGGTATTGCGGGCAATCGTGATATCCGCGTTCAGGATTTCGACCTGTTTGAGGGATTTGTTCAGCGTATCAACCTGCGCGCCGATATTGTTTTCAGCCTCTTGCCGCAGGGCGCGGATCCCGTCGGAACTTTCTTGCAAAGCATTTGTCACACCATTCAATCGGCTGACCACACCGGCCAGACGTGGCTCCGACGACGGATCGCCCGCGGCTGACGCCAAAGCCTGTTCCAGTCCGGTCAGCCGCGCGGCCAGCCCATGGGGGTCACCCGCCGCACCGACCGTGGTTTCTAGGCGGCCCAACGACGACAGCAGCGCCTGTTGTCCGGCCAGTCCTGAATCGGCCAGTCGCCGGTCCGCCAGTATCCCCCGGTCGACAAACCGGCTGATTCCGTCAATCCGCACCCCGGCCCCGCGCCCGCCGATGGACTGTGACGACAGATCCAGACTGCGTCGCCCATAGCCATCGGTCAGGGCATTGGACAGGTTCGACGACACAACCTCGGCCATCCGCGAGGCGGCGCTCAGGCCGCTGAGGGCGTTGGACAGGGATTGCGAGATGCTCATGGATCAGGCCCCTCCATGGGCCAGGGTGGTGTATTAGCGTTTGATATTAGTGGTTTCTTGCAGCATTTCATCGACCGTCTGAATGACCTTGGCGTTCGATGAATAGGCCCGCTGGGTCTGGATCAGGTTGGTCAGTTCAGCCGCAACATCGGTGGACGATTCCTCGCGGGCGTAGCTGACCACGGCGCCAGTCGGGCCATCGCCTGCGTCCCACAGAAAGAACGCGCCGCTTTCCGGGGTGACGCCAAAGGTTTCCTGATCCCGCGCCTCCAGCCCGTTTTGGTTGGGCACATCGACCAGCGGCACCTGATAGATCACACGCGATACGCCGACATCATAGAATGCCCGGACAAAGCCGTTATCATCGACCTCGATCGAGGTCAGGTTACCTGCCGGATAGCCGTTTTTGGAGATATTCACTGGCGCAAAGGCGTTTGACAGCTGGGTCATTCCGTCGGGCGCATTCAGCAGTCCGATATCCACATCGATAGGCCCGCCAGCAGTGGTGATCTGAAAGATTCCGGTCGTCGCATTATAGGCCCCGCCAGCCGTGTTCGTCACAGAATCCAAAGTGCCGCCAGCGCCGCGCGTGGTATCAAATGTCAGGGTATAGGTACCGACAACCGCCCCACCCGAGGCGCTGTCTGTCAGGGTCATGGTCCATTCGTTTGATGCACCCAAGGTCGGTACGGTTGGCTGAAATGTCACCGTGATCCGTTCGGATTTGCCCAGATTGTCAACATATTCGACCGATAACTCCTCGGTATCGCCCGTCGCCCCAGCCTCGGTCGCTGTGGCAGGCAAGTTCATCGCAAGGTTCATCAGCGTGGTCGGCTGCCCGGTAAACTGGTTGGTGTTGATCTGGATCGGCTGCAGCCCAACGCGGGTATCGCGCGGAAAGGTCGATACGGTGCCATCCGAATTGGCTGGCCAGCCCAGCAGGACCAACCCGCTAGAGGTGCTGAGATAGCCATTCTGGTCGGGCCGGAATGACCCGGTGGTGGTCAATGACAAGGGCCGGTCACCATTGGACAAGGCCACATCAACCGCCGTTGTGACCGGAAAGAACCCCCGGCCCCGCACGGCAAGATCGGTCGCATTATTGGTCGACAGCAGCGGGCCGCGTTCATCAATCAGCCGCTGGGTCGTCACGCGGACCCCCCCGGCAGAATAACTGCCGCGCCCGTTGTCGATGACCATGGCATGAAAATCGGTCACCGCCCGTTTGTAGCCAAAGGTCGATGAATTCGCGATATTGTCAGAGATCGTCGAAAGCCTGCTGGCGTTGACAGCAAGACCCGCCACGCTGGCGTTAAGGGAAGACGAGATCGTCATTGAGAGCCTTTCTGGACCTGAAGGAAACCTTGATTTCCCCTCAGACCTACGCCCTCTGCCTTAACACCCACCTAATGGATCAAATGACGCAGA
Source organism: Rhodobacterales bacterium (assembly GCA_031422295.1). Taxonomy (GTDB): domain Bacteria; phylum Pseudomonadota; class Alphaproteobacteria; order Rhodobacterales; family Rhodobacteraceae; genus JANOMH01. Next base: position 44,897 of record JANOQM010000084.1, read on the forward strand.
TATTCTCGGCCACCGCGCATTTAAAACTTGGTCCGCAGCAAAGTGATTTCGATCCGGTCATTGCGCACGGCCATCGGATTGGTATCGACCAGCGCGCGGTCGGCAAACCCAGTGACCCTTTCCAGCCGCGCGGGGTCCAATCCACCCGCCTCCAACATCAGCCGCACCGCCATGGCCCGGTCACTGGACAGGTCCCAGTTCGGGTTGTTGACGATCACGGCTGAACGCGAGGGCAAATGCCCGGCCACTGCGACGGGATTGGTCACTATGGCCGAAATACGCGCGATCATCCGGACCAGTTCAACCGTGACCGGCTGGGGTATCGTGCTATCCGGGCCGAACATCGGGGCGTCTGGGATCGAAAAAATCTCGATCACCAGCCCTTCATCGGTCAGCCGGGTGACGACATGGCGCAGTGCTTCCTGGCTCAGCAGGCTTTCGCCGCCGACACCCAGCAGAGTTTCCTCGATGTCACGCAAGGCGGCAACCTCGGCGGCAGCGGCGGCGGCATTTTCAAACGCCTCGCTGCCGGGTTGATCGTCGGCTCCGGGTAATCCGTCCGGCATGCCAGTGCCCTGAGCAATCTCAGTATTCTCGGACATCGGGCTGTCACCGCCAAACATCCCATCGCCGCCACCGGAATCGCGGGCAATCGGGATGGTCGGCGCGAAATAGTCGGAAATGCCCTTGCGCTGGTCCTCGGTCGTGGCGTTCAGCAGCCACATCAGCAGGAAAAACGCCATCATTGCGGTGACGAAATCCGCATAGGCGACCTTCCATGCGCCGCCATGGTGACCGCCACCGGCGATAACTTTTTTGCGCTTGATAATGATAGGCGCTTTCGCAAGCGAACCCATATCTAACCACCCGTTGTACTCACCCATCGGGGTGGTAGCAGGGCGGGGTTTAAGGCTGGCTTAATGAATCCCCTCATGGGCCGGGGAACTGCGGGGCTGGTTAACGATACGTTCAGCTTCGGCGACGATAAATTTCGTCAGGACCGCAGAATTCGATCAGATCATAGCCATTATCCCGCATGATCGCCGCAATTTCGGGGCCACCGGTGTTATTCTCGATCGCCCAGAACCCGACACGGTGCAACATGAACGGGAATGCGGCCAACACCGCCGCCTCGCCGCCTTCGATATCCAGCGAGATAAAATCAGGGTCGGGAATGCCCGCTTCGGTCAGAATGCGTGACAGTGTGCGGGTTTCAACGCGCAGGGTGCGTTCGCGGTGGCGCGGGTCGTCGCGGACACGGGTCAACAGCGCAGGGTCATAGCTTTGGGCAAGGCCACTCATCTGGGTAAACCCTTCGGTCACTTCCAGAAAGTCGGCGTCACCATCGCTGGCCGCCACGGCAAAACCCAGACAGGGGCAGCGGCGCACCGCGCGGGCCTTGTCCAACTGCGCGGGCACAGGTTCAACCAGAACACCGGACCAGCCGCGCCAAACCTCCAGATAAAACGTATTCGACCCCGAGGTGCCGTCATAACCGCCGACATCAATAAATGTGCCATCGCGTTTGCCATTCAACGCGCGGTCAATCACCGTGTCCTGCCCGGCCTGCGAAGAATAATGATAGTTCGGGTCCAGCATCCCGCGAACCTCGTGCAACCGCCGGACCAGCCCACCGCGCCGTCGGGATTTGTCCTGATCCAGCAGCTTTGCAATCTCGGCCTGTGCAGCGGCCAGTTCGCGGCGGGCGGTTTCAATCCGGTCATCGGGGGTCATTGCGCGCCCTGCCCATGGTCATGATAGGATTTTTCCTCGATCAGGGCAGACCCCAGATGCAGGTTGATCTGCTTTTTCACCGCAGCCCGCCGGTCATTGGTGACATAAACCGCGCGGGCCAAAGCAATGAAATCCGGGCCAAAATCGGCACGGGATTCGCAGACACGGATGTCATCTTCGATGATCCACAGGGCGGCATTGATCTGATAAAGGTCTTGCCACATTGCGTTCAATGCAGCGCTGGGTGGCAGGGCCGTATCTGCCGTGTGCTGTAACGCTGCCTGTTCATGCCGGACATTGGCCAGCTTGGCCGGGTCGGTGATCTTTTCGACCTTCAGGCGCAAAATAGTCAGCTTGTCGATCAACTCGCCGGGGGCGGTGGGCACTAATATGTCCTGCATCAGCTTTGTCCCCGTTTCCAGGCTGCAACTTGCCCTTCCAGTTTCGTTTTGACCGCCGCAAACACCCCGGCCCAGTCGCGCGGCGTGGTCTGCCGGATCAGATCCATTGATGGATACCACGGCGTCGTGGCCCCCTGATGCTGCCACAGCCAGAATGCATCCCAATGCAACAAGGTCCAGACAGGCACACCCAAAGAGCCCGCGATATGCGCCGTCGCCGTGTCCGATGTAATGATCAAGTCCATTTCCTGCATCATCGCCGCGCAATCGGCGAAATCGCGGTCGGTGCTGGCCGTATCGATGATAAAGCAATTGCTGCCATCCGCCTGATATTCGGCCAGATTGGGGCCTTTATACAGTGAAAACAGCTGCACATCGGGGATATCGACCAGCGGCAGAAATTCCGTATGGCTGAACGACCGGAACGCATTGCCGCGATAGGTGACAGAGCCGGACCAGACGATGCCAACCTTGAACTTCACGGCATGGGGTGCCACCACAGCGTCGGCGCGGGCCGTGCTATCGGCCGGGACGGTCAGCCGGGTTGGCGCGGGGATGATGTCGGTTTTGTCGAAATGCAGCGGACACAGGTCCATGACATTGGTCCAGACGTCATAGGTGGTGCCCGGTGGCAATTGGGTGCCAACCCAGTCGGCCCCGTCCAGACCGTCAAATATCCGTTGCATAGGCTTTTCCGCGTAAACCAACACGCGAGCCGGATTATAACGGCGCAACAGCGGCAGAAATCGGGAAAAAGCCACGGCATCGCCAAAGCCCTGTTCCGGCATCACCAGAATGGTCTTGCCGTCCAAAGGGCTGTAATCCCATTGCGGGGTTTTCATCTGGCGCTGGGTCAGTTCGCCGGTTTCCCAGCGGACTTCGTAATTGCGGAACCCTTCGGCATAACGCCGGTCCGACAATTGGCTCAGGGCCAATTGAATGCGCAATTCGGCGTAGTCGGGGTGGTCATTGATTGCCGCTTCCAGATGCGTGATCGCCTCGGCATAGCGGCCAAGGGCGCGCAGGGCCTTGCCGATCATTGCCTTCTGGCTTTGGTCTGTTGGATCGGCCTGCAGGATTTTGCGGCGCAACGGCAGTGCCCGGTCATAGTGGCCGATATCGGACAGGATATTGGCGTAATTGTTCATAATCACACTGCTGCCGGGGTCAAGCGCATAGGCCCGTTCATGGGCGCGCAATGCCATGTCATGCCGGGCCTCGGCCCGCAACAATGCCCCCAGATTGGACCAGATGCTGGCATCCTGCGGCACCATGGCCAGATAGGCGGCATACAACTGCCGGGCCTCGGCAGGCGTGCCGGCCTTGTGCGCGTCAGCAGCACGGTTGCGCAGATCGGCAGCCGCGCGGGATATACTGATCGCCACGCTATTCCTCGGTCGCGCGGCGCTTTAGCGGCGATAACAGTTTGGCCGGGCGGCGCGCCTCGGCGGCTTCGAACAAAGAAAATGTCTGGTTGACATAGTTCACCGCACCCGAAATCATCTCCATGTAATCCTGCAAATCCTTGGTCACTTCGGCTTCGACCATGGCGACACCCCGGTCCTGCGGGATGGTTTCGAACGTGACATAAAACAGCGGATCGCCCCGCGCGATTTTCAGCGGCTTGGTAATGTCATGCCACTCAAACGCCCACATCAGCGGGCGGGGCCAGACGTTGATCGGAAAGCGACCACCAAAGATCGTGCCGGGAAACGGTTCGCGCTGATAATGCATGAATGGCGCAACCTGACTCAGATACACCGGCTCGTCCGCGATAAATGTATAGGGCAGTTCCAGCTGGATGGTCGGAATATCGGCATGACGCCATTCCACTTCGGAGGTGATATGCAGCTTTTCGCCCAATTTGCTGGCGCGGATGGCGCTGGCCTCGCCACTCAGGTTGCGCAACACCGGCTTGCCCTTTTCATCCCGGGCAAAACCGACGTTGATATCAAACGGGCAGCGGATCACGAAATAGCGGCTTTCCAGATTGATCACGGCGGGGCAGCGCGACGCGGATTTGGCGTGCCTGCGGTTCAGGTCCACAGACCGGACCCGCTCGGGGGGGAAATAAATGATCGACGCCTTGACGGTATTCAGAAACCAGCCAACCGTGACCGGACCTGTGCCACGGTCGGTGCCTTGGGTATTCTCGAAGGATACGGAAAGTTGCATCTGTCGGGTGCCTCGCTGCTCGGGTCTATTTTATTTTGAGTCAATGAATCGTAAATCCTGGCCCAAGTCAAAAGCACAATCAGCGGGATACGGGATCTGTCAGGGTAAAAATATCCGATTTTGCCAAAGTCAGGACCATCGCCACGACCTGCCCGCTGGCGACTTGCAGCATTTGGGCCAGCGCAGCTATGGTCAACGGCCCGTTTTCGGCCAATATTGCCGCCCCGCGCAGGCCCAGTTCAGTGGGAAATGCAGCGCGTTTATACAATTGCCGCCCGCTGATCTGATCATGCAGCGCCATCTGATCCAGCGTCGGCTTCTGGCGCAGGCCAACAATAGTGCCCCCGCTGACCAGCGTCGTGGGATATTTGGAATACAGATCAAACGGGTCCACTTCCAGTGGACTGATCGGGCCTGAGGCCAGTTTGGGCGAAGTCGGCTGCCCGGCCTGACGCAAAACGGCCAGTTCATCGGCCAGCGACAGATACTGCGGGATGACGGCCTGCCAGTCGAACCGCGATTGGGCATGTCGCAGTGCCCCGTCGCCCAGACGCTTGCGCAGGCCCGCATCAGCCACCAAAGCAGCCAGAGCCTGCGCATACTGGCGCACGTCGATCTGGATGTGACTTTGCACCAGCGTCAGATAATTCAGATAGGCATCCCGGCTGTCGGCAAACCGGCGGGCTATCTGCTCGCCAGCTCCGGGCGGCGCCATGCGGGTGGGTATCAGCAGGCCGCTGATGCCGTGCGCCACGGTATCGCGGAACCCATCCCAGTCAGGCATCACCACCGGCAGACCAGCGGCCATCGCCTCGACCGGCACTAGCCCGAATGTTTCCTGAATACTGTCGGCGGGCAGGGTGAAAATATCAGCCCCGGCCCAGATATTGCGCCGAATATCTGCGTCGCGGCCATCAATGATCCGGGCATAGACCGACGGGCATAATTTGGCGGCCCCCTCACGATGCAACGCTTCTTCCTCGGGGCGGCTGGCCCATCCGACCATCCACAGATGCACCGGTTTGCCTGCCCGCTGCGCGACATCCTCCAGCGCAAGAAACAATGGTAGGGGATTGGCCTTTTCCACCACCGACAACCGGCCCATGGTCATAACAACGACGGCATCATCAGGGGTTTGTTGGGCGGCGCGCATCCGTTCGCGGGCACCGGGCAGGGGGGCGAAATCGGCGGTTTCAATGCCCAACGGGATGACGGGCAACTGCGGCAAAGGCACACGCGTCGCCCCGAACCGCTGCCGGAAAAACTCGGTTTCCAGTTCAAACTGACGCGCGACAACGGATTTGACGGCATGCGACGTGCAAATGATCGCGTCCCAGGTTTCGACCGGTTCGATCAGCAGATTATGCAGGGATTCGATGATGCGGCGGGTCGAAACCGTGTGGGTGATGCCGACCAATGAACAGGATGTATTGCCGAACCTTTGGCGCAGCCAAGCGGCATTGCGGTAGCCGGGGGCAGGAAAAAAGATCGTGCCGGGGCCGGTAAAATCTGACCCGTCGCACAGCATTCCGGTGTCAATCGGGCGGGTTTCACCCAAGGCGGCGGCGGCATCGCGGAATGCTTTGGCCCCGTTCGGGCCATCGGTGACTGCTTTGATCACCGGACCCGGGCAATGGCGCAGGAACCCTTTCAGGAAACTCTGACCAGCCGACCTGCGGCCCACAAGGTCCTTGCCGGTGCCCTCGACGGCATCGGGGTGGAAATAAATGGCGGGGGTTTGGCCCTGCGTCATGATCTTGCCTGCCTGACTGCTTTGGGCGGAACACTGCCGCCCAAAGCCGGGGAACGCAAGTCAGACCGCCAAATCAACCGACTTCTGTTGGTCTGATGCCATGGCCAAATCCAGCACCTGTTGCAACGCCGCTCCGCGCGCGAAATCGGGCAATTCCTGTTTGCCCGCCCGGACCGCGTTGATGAACCGCTCATAGTTCGTCAGCACCGCCGGGGTCGGCATGTCGCGCCAGACCGCCTGGGGCATGTCATCGCCTACACAGGCCCGCAGCTTGCTGACGTTCCCCTCATAGCGCACATCGAGGCCACCTTTGGTGCCAAATATCCGCAGATACAGATCGTTCAGATGCCCCGAGGCCATGCGCGTTGCATGCACCACGCCCGATGCGCCATTGGCCAGCCTCAGATGCATGGCAAAACTGTCATTCGCATCAAGGGTGTATTCGCCAATTTTGCCCCCCGGCACCTTGTTGAAGGTGGTCAGGCGGCAGGACACGTTGGTTGCAGGCGACCCTGCGACCAGCGTGGCAAAGTCCAGAATATGCACCCCGATATCGCCCAGAACGCCCAATGATCCATGCGCCGTGGACAGCCGCCATAACCATTGAGTCTCAGTCGACCATTCGCCCCAGGCGGGCTGGGTCAACCAGCTTTGCAAGTATGACGCCTCGAAATGACGAACCTCGCCAATCGCACCGCTGGCGACCAGCCGGGCCGCTTCGATCAATGCGGGGCCATTGCGGTAGGTCAGGTTGACCATGTTCACTACCCCCGCCTTGGCCGCAGCAGCAGCCATTTCGGCCGCATGGGCATAGTTTGCGGCAAGGGGTTTTTCGCACAGCACATGCTTGCCCGCCGCCAGCAGGGGCATCGTTGTTGGGTAATGCACCGGGTCCGGGGTGACGTTGGATACCGCGTCAAACTGGCCCCAGGCAATCGCATCAGCGACGGATGCAAAGCCGTTTGCAATGCCGTGTTTGGCGTTGAATGCAGCCAGCCGGTCCGGGTTATTGTCGATCCCGGCAACCAGATGCACCCCGGGAATTGCGGCATAGGCTTCGGCATGGGCATTGGCCATGCCGCCGGTGCCAAGGATCAGGATACGGACATCTTTCACCGGAAACCCTCCTCGCCCGCATGATGCAGACGCGGGCCGCGTTCGGTGATTGGCTCAAGCGCTGTTTCAACCGGGACATTCGGCGCATCGGTCACATTCTGCACGCGAGGCTGAGAATTATACGCCCAGTTCACCGCATTGCGCAGGACGGTCTGCACATTGGCATCGTGATAGGTGGGGTAGGTTTCATGGCCGGGGCGGAAGTAAAACACATTGCCCGCGCCACGTTTGTAGGTCAGGCCGGACCGGAACACTTCGCCGCCCTGAAACCAGCTGACAAATACGGTTTCCAGCGGGTCCGGCACGCCAAACGGCTCGCCGTACATTTCCTCCTGCTCCAGCTCGAAATGCGCGGGCAGACCCCGGGCGATAGGGTGGTTACGGGACGTGACCCACAGACGTTCCCGCTCGCCCGCTTCACGCCAGGTCAGGTTGCAGGGGGTGCCCATGAGGCGTTTGAAAATCTTGGAAAAATGGGCAGAATGCAGCAGGATCAGGCCCATACCGGACCAGACCGCCTCGGCCACACGGTCAACCACGGCATCCTCGACCTTGCCATGGGCGGTATGACCCCACCAGATCAGCACATCGGTGTCGGCCAGTCGGGCGGCGGGCAGGCCATGGTCGGCCTCTTGCAATGTGGCGGTTGTGGCCCTGATCCCTTTGTCCGCATTCAGGGCATCTGCAATGCACTGATGCATGCCCTTGGGGTAAATATCAGCCACAGCTTTATTGGTCTGTTCATGGACGTTTTCGCCCCAGACAACCGCGCGAATGACCATGATCAACCTTTCATATTGCTGTGCGACTGGGTATTTCGGCGCAAATCGGGCGGCTTACCACCCGGCTGTTGGCGCTAACACCGCCCTATCAGCCAGCAGCCAGCCCCGCAATCCCATCCCAGATCAGTTTGACCGAAACCAGCATGATCAACCCATAAATCACCGGATAAAACACGTCCGGTTTCATCCGTTTGATCAGCATCGCGCCAGCCACGGTCGAGATCATGGCCAACGGGGTCAGCAGGGCCGACGCCGCGAGGTTGGTGCTGTCAAACTGACCCAAGGCAAAATACGGGATCAGCTTAAGCACATTGACAATGGCAAAGAACACAACTGACGTGCCGGTCAGGATTTTGGGATCCAGATTAAGCGGCAAGGTATAAACCTGATACGGCACCCCACCGGCATGGGCGACAAAGCTGGTATAGCCAGACAATGTGCCCCAAAATCCGGCAGCAACGCGGTTATGCGGCCGCGGGATTGCCCGCTTGGCTTTGCTGGCCAATGACCAGCGCAGGGCAAAGACCAGGGCGATGATCCCCAAAATCAGCCGGACCGCATCGTCGGACACATAGGCGGCAGTCAACCAGCCAACCCCGACCCCGATGACAGCGCCCGGCAACATCAAAACCAACGTCCGTTTGTCCCAAGACCCCCACCAAGTCCACAGGCTGATCGCATCCGACACCAGCAGGATCGGCAGTAATATCCCTGCAGCCTGCACCGGCGACATGACCAGCGCCATGATCGGCACGCCCAGCACCCCCATGCCGGCAAGGCCACCTTTGGAAACACCGACAAGGCTGATGGCAATTGCGACGGCAGCAAAGGTCTGGATGTCAGCAAAAATGAAATTGGTCACATCCGGCCCCTAGCAATTGCAGCGCAGCCAAACCGCAATGGGGCGCAAAGTGCAAGGCCAAGGCCGATGGTCGGGCTATTTATCAAACCAATGATGGGCTTTCGACTTGTGGCGGCCTTAACCTGCAGGCGAATTTCCGGCATCGGCCACAGCGCCAAAGGCATGGTCCACTTCGACCCAACGGGCGATGACCGCGCGCAAAACCGCGTCATCGGCGTCAATAACAGCGGCGCGTAGGGCTTTCAGGGCAGCGGCGACTTCGATCTCGCTCAGATGCGCCTCGCGGGCTTGCAGGATTTTGGGATGCGGCGTGGTAATCTGCCCTTCACCGATCAGCAATTCCTCGTGCAGCTTTTCACCGGGGCGCAGGCCGGTCAGGACGATATCGATGTCGCCATGCGGATGCGCCTCATCACGCACAGTATAACCTGCCGCCTCAATCATCTGGCGTGCCAGATCCATGATCGGTATCGGATCGCCCATATCCAGCACAAACACATCGCCGCCAGTGGCAAAGCCGCCAGCGACCAGCACCAGCCGGGCGGCCTCGGGGATGGTCATGAAATAACGGGTGACGTCGCGGTGAGTCAGGGTGATCGGGCCGCCGCGCGCAATCTGGTCATTGAACAGTGGCACGACTGACCCTGATGACCCGATCACATTGCCAAACCGGACCATGGAATAAATCGTGCCACTGCCTGCCGACTTTGACCGGCTGGCCAGATCCTGCACCACGATCTCGGCCATACGCTTTGACGCACCCATGACGTTTTTCGGGCGCACGGCTTTGTCACTGGAAATCAGGATAAACCGGCGCACCCCCATTTCGCCCGCGACCAGCGCAATCGTATGGGTTCCCAGCACATTATTGGTCAGGCCCGCCGCCGGATTGCTTTCAACCAAGGGCACATGTTTATAAGCCGCAGCATGCAATACGATCTGCACATTGTACTTGCCCATGATGCGGCGCAGTAACCCTGCATCCGTGACCGACCCCAAAACCGGAACAATCTCGACTCCGGTTTTCTTGGCCAGTGCGGTCAGTTCCAGTTCTAAATTATACAGCGCAAGTTCACTGATCTCGAGCAGGATCAGTCGTTTGGGCAGCATCCCCATCAACTGTCTGCACAGTTCTGACCCGATAGTGCCGCCAGCACCCGAAATCAGAATGGTCCGACCGGCATAGGTTTCGGTCCCACCCGACAGTTCGCCGTCCAGCGGGGCACGGCCCAGAAAACGCCCCGGTACGACGGGTTGCAACTGGGTCAGCAGGGGTTGATTGCCGGTCAGCTGGGCGAATGACGGAAGGGCCAGCACCTCCAGCCCCAAGTCCTCGAGCCTGGTTGAGATTTCAGCAAGCCGGGGGCGAGGGACAGATGGCATCGCCAACAACACCCGGTCCACATTGCGTTCCCGCACGAGGGTTTGAATGGCAATGGGCGAATAAACCGTCAGCCCCTGTACAATGGTCGATTGCAGCGCTTTATTATCGTCAACAAAGGCCACTGGCATGATCGTATCATCCGTGCGCAGCGCGGCGGCCAACTGCCGGCCGGTCCGACCTGCCCCATAGATCAGCACCCGGTACTGGGTGTTGCCTCGGCGGTAAGTCGCCAATAGCAGTTGCAACAGGACCATACGTAGGCCCACGGCCATTACAAAGTAGACAATTGTGAAGATGATGAACGTGGCCAGCGGGGTGCCGTAATTGGCCAGATCATCAAGAATTGCAGTCGCTAGCCCTAGGATCCCGGCATAAACTGCGGTCTGCCCGATGGCGCGGCTTTCATAGGCTTTCAGCTGAATCTTATGGATTCCCATGACCGCGCCCAACAGCCCGGCGATCAGCATCAGCAATGGCAGTGCCAGCCAATCCAGCGTGCCACTCTCAAATGGCGGTAAGCCATTCATTTGCAACGCAAATGCGATCAATAGCGCAACCGGAACCAGTCCGGTGTCGATGCACAGAATAACAGTCTGCTTGGTCCGCCGCGACAAACTGTTGATCAAATTCAGCATTCGAATTCCTAGGCAACCTGAACGACGACTATCGGAACAATTTTTTAGCGACCGGGCCGATAGCAACGCCAACGTGCCAATGATGCCACCTGAAAGAAAGGTAAAGAAACTTTAGACCGTTCTGTCATAAATGACCAGAGTCGCACTCTGGCAGAGTGACCGACCAGCAGTCTGGAACTGACTACGAGGCGCTTTCGGGCGTTTTTGGCTATTCCGTGCCGTTTCGGAATGGTTTCGCTGCAGTTTGCAGCACGATCATCAAATCAAAGCACAATGTCCGCCGCTTTTGATAGATCAAATCCAATCTCGCCTTGCGCGGGACACAACGTTGCCGGTAGGCGGCGTCGGTTTCCGCAGCGGTTTTGCAGGCCGCCAAAAGCCGTTCTTCATGCGCATGAAAAACCAGACTGGCCAATCCCGTCACGCCGGGCCTGCTGCGCAAGACTTGGGCATATAATGCTGGGAATGACTGCACATAAACCCTGAGTGGTGGGCGCGGACCGACAAGGCTCATGTCTCCGCAGATCACATTCCAAATCTGGGGCAATTCGTCGGCCCGGCTGCGCCGCAGCAACCGGTGCAGCGGCGACATCCGGGCAGATTTGTCGCCGCCGGTCACGCCGCCGCCGCCACTGTCGGGATCGGGCCGCATCGTGCGGAATTTGATCAGCCCGAATGCCCGGGTCGGCGTGGCCATCCGTTCGGCAATATAAAATACCGGGCGCCCTTCGGCCAGTAACAGGACAACACAGATGAGCAGAATAAGCGGCGATAACAGCACCCCAAGGAGCAGTATCATGGTCAGATCAAAGATGCGTTTGGCCGGATTCATCTGCTGTTCCAGCCGATCAATTTAGCCTGGCGGATCAATTCAGCAGGCGTTCCGGCACCTGCAGCAATTAGGCCTAAACCTTGCAGAAGCCCTGTATCCAGCGTCAGCCGGGGCAAGGCGCCAGCTGGTGCCGGGGTCCAGTCCCAGCCCAGACCGGCCGCCTGCAACAGCGCCGACATAGGGACAGGCACAGGGGCTGCAACATTTAAAACAACCGGTAAATCTGCGTTTTTATGAGCAATATCAATTAGCCCGCACATCACTTGGGCCAGCGATTGCATCCCGATATATGACCTGACCGGGCCTAGCCCATCGGTAAACCGGTCCAATTTGACGGGCCCGAGGGCGGCCTTTTCCAGCAAATTATCAGCCCCCGCCACATTCCCAACCCGCAAAATACAGATTTTTGGTGCCACAGAGCCAAGAGATCCCAATCGGGCCAATACGGCCCGCTCCATCGCCAGTTTCGCCCGGCCATAAGCACTGACCGGATCACATTGGGCGGTTTCGGGCAGCGGGCCGGACTGATGCCCATAGACCGCAGAAGATGAGGTCAGCAGGACAGGGCCACAGCCGGATTGCACCGCCAGATCAATCGCCGCCAGCGCCAGTTCGGTGTTCAGGCCCAGATCACCAGTTACCACACCGGCCAGCACGATCAGGCCCCTACATTGGTCAATCTTTGGAAGGTCTTGCCCCAGAATATCCCACAACAAAACATCAGGGTCAGGCTGGCCGCTCCCCGATCTGAATTGCCATAACGGCAAGGCACCCGGCCACAACCCGGACTGCGCAAGTTTCTGAAAGCCTGTACCAATGCGCCCGCTGGCACCCAATACAAGCGGGCGGTGATCAGCAAGGCGGATTTTTTTAGCCCCGGATGTCATTGCATCGGCTTACCCGAACCGGCCCGGATTTCAAGCGTTCGCAGTGTAATCTGCCAAAGCGGTGGGCAGCGACATCGCTTGGCTAAAGTCCGGTCCAAGCAGCACAAGATCGCCGACATCGCGTCCGGTGAGACCAGCCAGGTCGGGCCGCCCGATCACTTGCGCAGGCACTGTAACTGCCATGCGCAGGGCCGTTTCAGGCGGTATCCCAACAATGGCAATCAAGCGGTGCAAGCTTTGCGCCATGGTCACATGCGCCCCGGCAAGCGAGCCTTCGTCGTTCAACAACTGCCCGTCGCACAACCGGATGGTTTGTCCGTATAGTTGGAAATGATCCGATCCACCCACGGTTGGCATGGCGTCCGATACCAGAAACATCCGGTCGGGCAGGGGCCGGGCACGCACGGCCAGACCGACCATTTCATCGGCCACATGAATGCCGTCGCAGATAATCCCGGCATAGGCAGTGGAATTGATCGCTGCACCGACAACCCCGGCCGCACGGTTCAGCATTGGTGACATCGCGTTGAAAAGATGGGTAAAACAGCTTGCCCCTTCGGCCAGCGCATGCCGCGTAATCTCTGCTGTCGCATCGCTGTGACCGATTGAGATGACGGCGCCGGTGGCGGCCAATGCGGAAATCTGGCCGGGCTGGACAGCTTCCGGTGCAAGAGTGATCATCACTGGAATATGGGCAGCGCGCAGCGTACGGACCATCCGTATTGTTGTGTCGTCAAGCGGGCGAACATGGCGTTCGGCATGGGTGCCACGCCGCTTGGCCGAGATATGCGGCCCTTCGATATGCAAACCGACAATCCCGGCCTGCCCGTTGGCCGCCAAGGCCGCGTCAACTGCACGGGTCAAAACATCAGGCGCATCGGTGATCACGGTTGGCATGATCGCCACTGTTCCAAACCGCCGATGGGCGTTGGCCATGATGGCCATCGTCTGCGGGGTTGGGTTGTGGTTCAAAAGCGCATCACCGCCGCCGTTCACCTGTAAATCGACAAATCCTGGGGTCAGGATTCCGGCCAGTCGACGAGGTTTGGATGGTTTTGGCATATTGGCAAGGTGCCCCAGCGCGGTGATTTTACCGCCCTCGACACACAGGACCATAGCGGGCCGCAGGCGTTGACCATCAAACAGCTGATCGGGGGCAATCCAGTATGGCGCGGTCATGGATTTGGCCCGGTTGTAGCAAAAAAGTAAGGGTCCAGTGCCAGTTCAATCTGGGCCGCAATCAGCGCCTGCGGCAGGGGTCCACCGATAATATCTGCCCGGTCCAGCACCTGCGGCGCAAAGCATTGCCAAAGCAACGGCAACGGCAGGCTGCGCCCGTTCAGATCGGCAATCAGCCGGGTCACGATCCGCTGTGCATCAGGCTGTGGCCAATAATACCTGATCCGGTCGGCCAGCCCGAAATGACGCTGCATCCGCTGTTCGGCCGGACCGCCATGGTAATGACCCTGCCAATACCCGGGATTGGCCAACATCAACCGCTCCATCTGCGGGCGCAAGGTGGCCTCGGCCCAGCCAGCCTGTTCGCGCAACAGGTCCAAAGCATAAACTGCCTGACGATAGGCAAAGGTCAGGGCGGGGCCGACCTTTTGAAAAGCAAAACCAAGCGCGGCAAGGCGGGGAAAGGCCGCCGTATGCTGATAATCCGTCGAATGGGCCTCAAGACAGACGCCGGGGTGGTGGCTTATCGCGGCCATCAGGCCGGGATCGCGGGCAAGCGGCAGATGATGCACAGCCATAGGTGAAAATTCGACACCGGGTTGCACGACAAGGCCGCCAATTTCCCCAATATCGGCAAACGCGGTCATATGGGCATCTATCGTGGCGCGGGCGGCGGCGGGGGTTGTGGCCGGAACATCGGCATTTTGGTCATGACGGGCCCCACCGGGCGGGGGAACTTCGGTGCCGACGACAAATAACAGCCCGTCGCGGACCGCACTGGCCACCCGGCCCAGATCGGCCGCGCGGGGCACAGTTTCGGCGTCAGTCAACTGAGCAGGTTCGCCGGCACAACCTTCCGAACAATCCAGATGAATCTTCGTGAACCCGGCGGCGGCATAATCTGCCACCATGACGCGGGCCTTGGCCATGGCCTGATCGGCGGGCAATTTGCGCCATGCCTGCGGCCCGAGGTGATCACCGCCAAAGATAATGCGGGCGCGGTCTGCTTTGACCTCATCCGCCAAGTTATTGACAAAGCTGATGAATGCGGCGGGCGTCAGGCCGGTATAGCCGCCGTCCTGATTGACCTGATTGGATGTCGCCTCGATCACCACGGCCCGGTCAAGGCGTTGCGCCAACCGCAGGGATGCACGCAGGACATCCGGATGCGCCGAACAAACCGACGGGATCGCTGCGATCAGTCCGGCCCGGTTTTGTGCTATGATCTGGCGCAATTGATCAGACATAGCGTGCCTCCTGCCAGGCAGCATAGGCCGCCCCGCGCGCCCCGCTGGCATCACCGGCCTGTGCAAGCATGATCTGCGGGATTTCAAAACCGGGCAATTGCACGCGGGTTTGGGCGGCGATCAGGTCGACCACCAGACCCGGAATATTGGACAACCCGCCGCCCAGCACAATCGCTGCCGGGTCTACGGTAAAGGTCAGGGTCATTAGCAATTCGGCTACCAATTCGACCCAGATTGCATAGGCTTTGGCGGCCAAGGGATCGGTCGACCGGGTGGCAGTCAGGTCTTGCGGGTCCATGGCTTGCCCGGTGATCAAATGCGCGATCCGGGTCAGACCCGGCCCGGCGATCAGGGTTTCGATACATCCGGTCCGGCCACAACCGCATTTAATCATGGGCAAACCATGTTTCACGACCAGATGTGCGGGCGCGTAGGTATGCCCGAATTCACCGCCGACCATTGCAGGTCCGGGGATCAGGCGGCCATCAACCGCAATCCCGCCGCCAATGCCAGTGCCAAGGATCAAACCCACGACCGGCGTCAGGCCCTTGGCTGCGCCAAAGATTGCCTCGGACAGGGTCAGGGCGCGGCAATCGTTGATATAGCTGATTGGTCGACCGGCACGGGTTGAAATATCAGCAGGAAACGGGTGTCCGGTGGCTGGCAGATTGGCTGTATAGGCCCGACCCGTGGCTGGATTGACCAGACCGGCGGCGGCGATACCAATAGGCAATGTGACCCCGGCGGTGGCATTGATCCAGCCGATTTGGTCGGCCACAGCACCCAGCAATCCGGGGTAATCCCTGGGCGTGTCAGTCCGCCGACGCTGCAAAACCGACCAGTCGGGCGCAAAAATCTGCGCTTCGATCTTGGTTCCACCCAGATCAATGCCGCCGGCAATGACTTGGCTGGCGGCAGAGCGGGACATGTTCGGGGCCTCTTCAATCATGTGGTTTGCGTCACTTTTGACAGGGTCGCGGGTCGGTCGGGGTCATGACCCAAAGCAAGTGCTGTGGCAAGGATCACCGGATACATCAGGCACAACAACAGGGCAGCGGCGGCGGCAGGAAGCAGGCCGGTCACGCCAAGATCGTCGGGTCTGATCCGAAACACGGTGCCACCCGCTGCCCTAAACCGGGCCTCGGCGGTGTTCAGACTGTCCTGAATTTCGGGGCTGCCAGTATCCAAGATCAGGATCAGCAGGGGCTTTGTGACCAGTTGCAGCGGGCCGTGCAAGACTTCGGAACTAGAATAGGCCTCGGCATGCAGGGCGCAACATTCCTTCAGCTTCAGCGCCACTTCATGCGCAGCACCATAGCCCGTATCGCGGCCAATGACATAAACATGCTGGGCTTGGGTCAGGGCATGGGTCAGCGCCCCCGACTGTGGGTGTGTTAGCCCGACTAACCCGGCGAAAATCGCGCCTGACGCCGCGGCGTCATAGCCGGGTTTCAATTGGGCCAGCAGGGCCATGCCCACGGCAATAGACCCGATCACGGATTTGGATGCAGGAACAGCCAGTTCCGGCCCAGCCCCGATCCGCAAGGTCGCGTCTGCCACCAGTTCGACTGCTGATCCCGGAACGTTGGTGATCGCCAGCACCAGCCCACCCCGATCCCTGATCCCGCTTGCCGATCGGACCAGATCCTGGCTGGCCCCGGACTGCGAAATAACGATGGCTACGGCATGGTCCATCGCCAGGCTGCCCCCCAACGAGAATATAGATGGCGGTAAAGAGGTGACAGGCCGCCCCAGTTCGCGCATGAATTCGTAGGACAGGATATTGGCAGCAGCGTCTGATGATCCGCGCGCGACTGTGTAGAATGCGCTTTTAGTACGAATAACATCTAAAATTAATGTGATACTTTGATCTTTCTGCGCGGTCGCAGCAAATACCCCCGGCGCTTGGGCAATTTCGGCTGCCATGTGTTGCCCGGGTTTCATCCACGAAGACCATAGCTGTCGAACTGCGCCCAAGTATCTGTCAGGTCAATCATACGACCTGTGATCCGTGCCTCGTCCAATGCCAAGGCGGCGATCCCTGCCTCCATCGCATCAACGATTCCGACAGGCAGGCTGGCAGTTTCACCGCGCAAATAGGCCACGATATCGCGGACCATCATGTGATCGGCACCGTAATGCGCGGATGTCGCGGCCTCCTCGCCTTGGGTATAATCATGATCCGCCAAACGGGTGCCGTTGCGGGCCGTGATCCGCAAAAACCCACGTACAAAATCGCCCTCAGCCATGCCATGCGTACCCATGATGCAGAACCGGCGATGTTCGTCAGGGACATTCAGATTGGTGTGAAACGCCAGCGACGCGCCGGATTCGTAGTGCAAGATTGAGGTCTGATAGTCGATGATATCGCCATCGGAATGGAACGCATCATCGACGCCTTCCCAGATTGTCGGCTTGATATGCATGATCTCGTTTTCGGCGTTTGAGGCAGGGGCGTTTTCGGGGATATAGGATTTGCGACCGCCGAAACTGGCCACCTTGTCGGGTCGACTGCCGGTCACCATGTTATATAAATCAATATCGTGGCAGCATTTTTCCAGCATGAACCCGCCCGACCATTTCACCATGCGCCGCCAGTCGCGCATAAAAAACGCGCCATGATAGGGGGCGATATGTTCGTTCGCCTCAAGCGACACGACCCGACCCAATTTCCCCGCCGCCATGGCTGCGCGCAGGTCAACCATGTGCTGGGAATAGCGCAGAACCAAGCCGACCATGACCCGGTCAGTGCCATGTTTGGCCAATAACGCGGCCAATTCCATGGTTTCCGCGACCGTTACCACCACTGGCTTTTCGGTGAATATCCGCACCCCGGCCTCAAGCCCCTCGCGGATTTGACCAAGGTGAAACACGTTTGGCGAGCCGACGAAAAACAAGTCCGGCCTGGTTTCGGCCAGCATGGCCGCCACTGTGTCAAAGCGCGGAATATCCGCACCCAGCACGTCGATATAAGTTGGCTGTGGGTCGTAATAGCCGACCATTTCCAACTCGGGCATCATCTCTTTCATCACCGAGAGGACATGGGTGGGGCGCAGGCCAGAACCTGCCAGAACAACGCGCATCGTATTTACTCCAGTTCAGGCGACCAAGGCGGGCGCTTGCAGGCGGCGCAGGACTTTGCCTGTGCTATCAAACACATGGGCATCGCGGGGGTTCACCGACAGGCTGATATTGGTGCCTTCGGCAATTGCTGCATCGCCCGGAAGTGAGGCGCAAAACCGCACGCCGCCCAATGTGCCATAGGTGATCGACGCGCCGCCAAGCCGTTCCAAGACGTTTATTGTGACACTTAGCCCCGGCCCCAGTTCGACATTTTCGGGCCGGATGCCGACCTCAACGCTGTCGCCGATCCGCACGCCGCCTACGTCCACCGGCAAGGTCATCACGGCCCCGCCTGCCAGCGTGACGGTTAGCCCGTTGCTGGTGCCCTGCACGGTCGCGGGGATCAGGTTCATATTCGGCTGGCCGATGAAACTCGCCACAAATTTGGTCGCCGGGTGGTGATACAACTCCATCGGCGTGCCGAATTGTTCGACCCGGCCGGCATTCAACACGACAATCCGGTCGGCCATGGTCATCGCTTCGATCTGGTCATGGGTGACATAGATCATTGTCGCGTTCAGGCTGCGGTGTAGCTGGCTGAGTTCAACGCGCATATCGCCGCGCAAAGCGGCATCAAGGTTCGACAAGGGCTCGTCAAACAGAAACACTTTGGGGTTACGGACGATCGATCGGCCAATGGCGACGCGCTGGCGCTGGCCGCCAGATAGCTGACCGGGCTTAAGGTCAAGCTTATCCGTAAGTTGTAGAATTTCAGCCGCTCGCCCGACCCGTTGTTTTAGCTCGGGTTCAGGGGTTTTCTGCACCCGCAGCGGAAAAGCGATATTTTCGAACACCGTCAAATGCGGATATAATGCATAGCTTTGGAACACCATCGAAATGCCGCGTTCAACCGGGTGTTCACGGCTGACATCGCGCCCGTCGATAACAATCTTGCCACCCGTCGCCTCCTCTAGCCCCGCAACGATCCGCAGCAATGTGGATTTGCCGCAGCCGGACGGGCCGACAAAGACCACGAATTCCTTATCCCGAATGGCAAGGTCGATGTTTTGCAACACCTTGGCGGTGCCAAAACTTTTGGTGATGTGCTGAAGTTCGAGGGTGGCCATGGGATGCTCCGGCAGGACAGGAAAGGGGCGGCCACAGCGGGCCGCCCCTACTTGGTTATTTGACTTCGGCCAGTTCAACCCCGGCTTGGGTGACCAGTTCATCAACCGTGCCGTCAGCCAGCATGATGCCTTGGACCATATTGGTGAAAACGGCCTGCAGCGCCTTGAAATCTTCGACCATCGGCTCGGGTCCGCCGGTCGAAATTCCGGCCACGAATACCTGCCAGAACGGATCATCGGTGTAGAAGATTTTCTCAACACCCAGCGCCTCGGCCCCAATCGCTTCGTAATCCAGGATCGGGGTCAGGCCCCATGTGCTGTCCAGATCGTATTGGGCGGCACCCGAGGTCAGCGCTTTGGCCAGTTGGATTGCCATTTCTTCATGGCCGGACCCTGCGAAAACCGCGATTGAGTCTGTAATCAGTATCGTGCCGCTGTCGCCGGATGGGCCAGCCGGAATTGGCACGATCATCTGGTTGATCTCGGCATTGTGCTGGCCCCGGCCCCAGGGCCCGGTGACATACATGGCGATCTGTCCGTCGTTGAACAGGTCTTTCATCTGGTCGCGTTCCCATTCGGTGGGACCGGATTCCATGTAGGGCAGCAATTCTTCGTATAGTGCCAGCGTTTCGCGTGTGGCCTGGCTATCCAGCGCGGGGGTGCCATCGGCGTTATACACCAGACCATCGTTGGAATAGAGGAAGTCGAGGAACATGTGCATCGTGTTGTCGAAATCTTTGCCCGCAATGCCGATCCCGGCAGCGTCACCGCCGTCGGTCACAGCGGCGGCTAAAGTGACCAGTTCGGCCCATGTCGTCGGTGCAACGCATTCGGCCCCTGCCGCCTCAACAACGTCGCAGTTGATATACAGCGCCTTGGTCGAAAACGCGTGCGGAATGCCCCAGTATTGCCCTTCGGAGGTGACAGTGCCAAGCACTCCGGGTTGGAACGCGGCCTCTTCTTCGGGGGTAAATGTCACTGGCACGATCAGGCCATTATTAGCCAGCTGGCGTAGGGTGCGCGACCCCATATAGGCGATGGACGGCGGGTCGCCAGCGGCAGCCAGCTGCATTGATTTATCCTGACAGGTGCCCCATTCGACGGCTTCCATATTCACGGTGACGCCCGGATTATCGACCATGAACTGGTCGATAACCACCTGGTCAGCGGGGCGCACTTCACCGCCGCACATGATGAATTGCAATTCAGTTGCATGGCTTTCGGCCATGGCTGACATGGCGGACCCGCCAAGCAACATCGCCCCCATGGTCAATGTGTGGATCGTTTTCATTACGGTAGACTCCCTCTGGTTAAAGTTATTCGACGCAGTGCAGCATTGCGCTCACTCTTTCACCGCCCCGGCTGTTAAACCGGCGACGAGGTATTTCTGCAGGAACAGGAAAAACAGCATGACAGGCAGCACCCCGGTCAGGGCGGCGGCCATCATTTCGTTCCAGGTGACATCCTGATAGCCGATGAATTCATACAGACCCGCAGGCAGCGGCTGAATTTCGCGGACATTATTGAACGCGATGGCGAACAGGAATTGCTGGGCATAGGCGCCGATGAACACCGATGTGGCCACCACGATCATCCCCGGCACGGCCAGCGGAATGACCACCCGGCGCAAGGTATACAGGCGGGACGCGCCGTCCATAAAGGCGGCTTCCTCAAGCTCTTTGGGGATTTTCTCAAGGTAGGACCGTAGCAGCCAGATACCCGTGGGGATCAGGAACGCAACGCCCGGAATGATGATTGCCCAATACGTGTTGAGCAGACCGAGGGTGCGCAATGTCCGATACAGCGGGATCAGCAGCACCGCGCCGGTGAACATGTTAACTCCCAGAAACATGCCCAACGACATGGATTTGAACGGGAAATTCAGTCGGGCATAGGCATAGGCCGCAGGCACCACGCAAATCATTGTCAGGCAGGTGACGGAAACGGCGATAAACACCGAATTCAGCATGTACCGCCCCAGCAATGGCACGGTCACCCACATATCGCGGTAGGCCTGAAAGCTGAAATCATCCGACCACCAGGTAAAATCAGCGGTCATCAAATGTGACATCGGGCGCAGGCTGACCCGGAACATCTCGATAAACGGCATCAGGATGAACAGTAGGAATACAAATAGCGCGGCGTAGATGCCGATTTTTTGCAACAAGGTAAGGCGGTCCATCAACATATCATTTGGCCCCGTAATGGTGGTTTACCCGGTTCAAAAAGAACAGGTAAGCCAATGAAAACGTCGCTAAAAGGAACACGATAACCACCGCCCGCGCGGCCCCCTCGCCAAAGCGCTGCGATGAAATCGCAACCTCGTAGGTGTCGATGATCAGCGTCGTGGTGGCACTGCGTGGCCCGCCTTCGGTCAAAATCCAGATGATCTCGAACGAGTTGAAGGTCCAGATTGCCGACAGCAGCGCCATCGACACGATAACGGGCATGATCTGCGGGATGGTGATGCGGCGGAAACGATACCACCGGCCGGCACCGTCAACCCAGGCGGCTTCGTACAAGTCACGGGATACGCCTTGCATGGCAGCCAGAAAGAACAGCGTGACCATCGGCATGCCGACCCAGACATCGGTCACGATCGCCGAATAAAATGCGCTGGTTTTGGTGGCCAGCAGGGCAATCCGTTCTTCGACCAGCCCGAATTCCTGCAACAGGCCCGATATCAGCCCGAAATAGCCGTTATACATCCACTTCCAGCCAATCACCCCAATGGCAATCGGAATGACCCATGGTGGCATGATCAGAATGCGAAACAGCGCTTTGCCGGGGACCGCTGCGTTCAGCAGCGTTGCCCCGATCAGGCCCATGATTAGTTTCAAGGTGACCGCCAGAAACATCCAGTAAAACGTCCGGCCGACGATATCGTAGAACTTTGGGTCACTGAACAGATCAGCATAATTAGCGATGCCGATATAGTTCTCGCCACCCAGATCGGCATCGGTAAACGACAACCGCAGGGTTTCGGCGAGGGGCCAAGCCACGATGAAGCCGATGAAAACGATGGCAGGCAGGATGAGCAGCCAAGCAAACACCCCCTCGGCCAAGGGCACCCCCCGGCGAGGTTTATCGGCAGCAAGCGGTGCGGCAGCGATGTCGGCCATCAATTTCCCCCAGCCAGGGCCGCCTTTTGGCCCGTCGCAAACGGGCAGCGAATCTCCTGTCCAGTGAACAATACCAAAGTTCGATAAAATTGCTACCAATATAATACCAAAATGACAAATTTTCTGGACGCCGTTTGAAATAATTGAAAAAAAAGCAAAATATGAAAGACACTTTGCTATTTGGTCTGTATTTGGTATTATTTCAAGAATACCAAGAATCACAGGGGGTGGGGTGAATGACAGGGGCGGACACAGCCAAACTGTATGGTGCCGCTGCATGGTTCCGCGACGGACGCGGGCCACGTTACCTGCAATTATATCGCCACCTGAGCAGCGCGATCACCACAGGGCGGCTTGAGGCGGACAGCCAGTTGCCGCCCGAACGCGACTTGGCCGATCTGGCCGAAGTCAGCCGGGTCACGGTGCGCAAAGCTGTGTCACAACTGGTCAGTGACGGGCTGGTCGAACAGCGGCGCGGCGCGGGGTCGTTTGTCCGTTCCCAAGCGGCCAAGCTGGAACAGTCCTTGTCGCGGCTGACATCGTTCACCGAATATATGCTGGCACGGGGCAAAACCTCGACCTCGCAGGTTCTGACTCGGGGTCATTTTGCACCGACGCCCGATGAATCCATGGCGCTGGGCATCGCGTCCAGTGACAGAGTCGCCCGGATCGAACGGTTGCGCCATGCGGATGGCATTCCTATGGCGATTGAGAGATCATCCCTGCCCGCCGATATTCTGCCCAATCCCGAACGGGTCGAAACCTCGCTTTACACCATCCTGCGCGAAGACGGCGGCGCGCCGGTGCGGGCGATCCAGCGTATTACGGCGATCAATCTGGCCCCGTTCGAGGCACAGTTGCTAAATCTGGCCGAAGGTGCGGCGGCTTTGCGGATTGACCGCACCGGATATCTGGCATCGGGGCGGCCTATCGAATTCACGCGGGGGCTGTACCGGTCCGACATCTATGATTTTGTGGCTGAACTTCGGCTGAATGCAAACCTATGACACTGACGTTTGCCGCCCGGATTATTGATAATCAGATTGAATGTGAAATCGGGAGTGCCGTGGCGTTGGTGGCCCCGGTGTTTTGTTTTTCTTTGATGGCCGCAGCGCGGGCTGTCCAGGGCTGCACCCTGATCCGGTCAGTCGCGGGCTATGCTGAAATGCAATTACCCGACCTTGCCGCCGATCAACCGCACTGCTTTCGCATTGCGCATGATGACCCGGGCTATATCGTGGCCAACCGTGCCTGGCTGCCCTTGGGCGGATATTTGCGTCTGCAGGGCGGGCGCTGTGTGCCTTTGCCGGAACTTCCCGCCGGGGTCATTTCCGGCAACCCCCGGCCCGCCGCCGCTGTCACCGGCCTGCGCTTGATCCCTCAACCCGGTGCTTGGGTGCCCGCCGAAGGCGTTTTGCGCGCCACGACATTTGCCGGGCGTGGTGAGCCGCTGGAAGCGGTGGCAGCGCTGGCCCAACGGACCGGATTGGGGCCGTTTCTGGC
The DNA here is from genome assembly GCA_031422295.1 of Rhodobacterales bacterium. Lineage (GTDB taxonomy): Bacteria > Pseudomonadota > Alphaproteobacteria > Rhodobacterales > Rhodobacteraceae > JANOMH01. Next base: position 68,699 of record JANOQM010000084.1, read on the forward strand.
CGCAGATGGCGCGACATTGACCATCCATCACGATCCGTCGCTGGCAGCAGAGGGCTATGTTTTAGGCATCGGTCCCAGTGAGGTTACCTTGTCCGCAGCAGGCCGGGCCGGCCTGTTTTACGGCGGGGTCACGTTGCTGAACCTGACTGTGACCTATGACGGTGTGCTGCCTTGCGGAGTTATCACCGATGCGCCCCGCTTTGGCTGGCGCGGACAACACCTTGATTGCGCCCGGCATTTCTTTGGATTGGATACATTGCACCGGTTGCTGGACTTGATGGCCTTGCTGAAACTGAACCGGTTTCACTGGCATTTTGCCGATGACGAGGCATTCCGGCTGCAAGTCGATTGTGTCCCGGCCCTGTGGCAAAAGACCGAATTTCGCGGCGAAGGCCTGCCAGTGCCCGGCGTGTTCGGCGGCGGTATCCGGTCTGGCGGCAGTTATTCAAAGGCCGATGTTGCGGCCCTTTTGGCCCTTGCAGACAGCTTGAATATCGCCATCCTGCCCGAGATCGAGGTGCCAGCGCATGGTTTTGCGATCAATGCTGCAGTCATGGGCCTGCGCGACCCCGGTGATAACGGGTTCGAAGTGTCGGTGCAGGGCTATGCCGACAATGTCATCAACCCGGCGGTGCCAGCGACGTGGGAGTTGCTGGAACCATTAATCACCGAAGTGGCCGCGATGTTCCCAATCGGCATGCTGCATCTGGGATGCGATGAAATGCCCCCTGATGCCTGGGGCGGCTCGCCATTGGTCACGGCGCTGAAAGCCCGCGAAGGTTTGGAAACCCGCGATGATGTGCAGGGCTGGATGATGCAGCGTCTGGCGGCGTTTCTGGCGGATCAAGGGATCAGGGCAGCTGGCTGGGAAGAGGCGGCCAAGGGAAGTAATGGCGGCATTGGTCACAATGCACTGTTGTTTTCCTGGACCGGGCAGGGGCCGGGCGTGGCCGCCGCGCGGGCGGGCTATGATGTTGTCATGTGCCCGGCGCAAAAGGTGTATTTCGATCTGGCGCACAGCACCGATCCCGCCGATTGGGGCGCGCGCTGGGCCGGATATATCCCGTTGGAAGAGGTGGTAAACTGGGAACCTGTGCCGCCAGGGGCTGAAGATATCGCGCCGCGTGTGGTTGGAATCCAATCGACATTCTGGGCCGAATTTACGACCGCCGACTGGCAGTTAGAAGCGATGCTGGCCCCCCGGATATTGGGCTTGGCGACCAAAGCATGGGATCAGAACGATAGTGTCGATGGCCCCAAACTGCGCGCCTTGGCAGCCGCGTATGCCCCGTTGTTCGACCGCATCGGTTGGGACCGACACCGCGGGGCGTAGGATAGGCAATGTTGCCGATGATGCCGCAAGATGCGTCACAATGGCGTCACATCGGTCCCTTCGGATTGCGATAGGGCCCGGGATCAGCGACAAGCGGCAATTCCTGACTTGAAAGCCCGCTATGCTTGACGCTGCCACCCGCCGCCTGATGGACCCGGGATTGAACCGGATCGGCCGCGTTCTTGCCGCCCGGGGGATTTCTGCCAATGCTGTAACGCTGGTTGGGTTGGTGCTGGGCTTGGTTGCTGCCGGGCTGATTGCACGAGAGGCTTCGATGTTGGCGCTGGTGCCGCTGCTGGCCTCGCGTTTGGCCGACGGATTGGACGGCGCTGTTGCGCGGGCCACGCAGCGCACCGATTTTGGCGGATACCTTGATATCACAGCGGATTTTCTGTTCTACGGAGTTATTCCCATGGGATTTGTCTGGGCCGACCCCAGCGTTAACGGAGTCGCGGGGGCCTTCTTATTGACCAGCTTCTATTTTAACGGCGCCAGCTTTTTGGGCTATGCCGTTTTGGCGGAAAAGCAGGGCCTGACAACGCAGTCGCAGGGCATTAAATCACTTTATTACTCAAACGGTATTCTTGAAGGCACTGAAACTATTATCTTTTTCATAGCCCTTTGCCTTTGGCCTGGTCAATTTGCCACGATGGCCTGGATTTTTGGTATGTTGGCGCTGGCCACCGGTATTTTGCGTGTTTTTGGTGCCTACCGGATATTTCGGGGTTAGCGCAGTTCGACACTGGCTTGCGCCGCCCGGCCCGCTGCATCGATCACAGTCAGCGATGAAAATCCTAATCCTAGCCCCTCCAACAACACTTCGCGGTCCCGGCTGGTCAACACCGGCGCGCCATTTGCCAGCCATGTGAATGGGGCCAGCCCGTCGCGGACTTTGACCAGTAGTGTTTCGCCTTCAACGACCGCGCCGTCGGGTGGAAAGGCAATCTCGGGGCCACCTGTGCTGGCACTGATTCCCCTTTGGCGGAATACCTGCAGCGGCAGTGGCAATTGCGCATTGGGCAGCAGCAGTGTTGCAGGCGGCGGCGGCGGGATCGGGTCGATCTGGACCTTGAGCCGCTGGAACGCGTCAAACAGCACCGGGGCGGCCAATTCGCCGCCAAAGATCCCCGGCACTGGGGTTCCATCAGCCCGGCCCATCCAGACCCCAATCACGTGCCGTCCGTCAAAGCCCACGGCCCATGCATCGCGGTTGCCATAGGATGTGCCAGTCTTGAACGCGATGCCCGTGCCCTGCACCCCGATGGGCCGGGGGGTTTCCAGCAGAATATCGGCAATCTCCCATGCGGCCACGTCGCCCATTAGGACCTGCGGCACGAACCCCGGCGTAGGGTCAGCCAGCACCCGCAGATCCACGGCGATCCCACCATTGGCAATAGCTGCATACAGGCGCACCAAATCCTCCAGAGTCAGCCCCAGTCCACCCAAGGCTATCGCCAGCCCGGGTCTGCCCCCCGGCAAGACCGGTTCCGCCCCGGCGCGGCGCAGCCCGGAAATCAGGTGCTGCGGCCCCATCGCCTCGAGCAGGCTGACCGCCGGAATATTCAGCGATAATTGCAGCGCTTGCCGCACCCTGATCTCGCCCCGGAATAGCCCGTCGAAATTAAGCGGCGCATAGCCGCCGAAATCCATCGGGCGGTCGGCAATCAGGGTTTCGGGATGTGCCAGTCCCCGGTCGAACGCCAGCCCATAGATCAACGGTTTTAGCGTAGACCCGGGCGAGCGGACAGCCTGGGTCATATCGACAAACCCTTGCCGTGTATCGGCGGTATAATCGGCGGACCCGACATAGGCCAGAACCTCGCCGGTCTGATGATCGGCAATCAGGATGGCGACTTGCATCTGATCGCCCTGATCGGCCACAGCGGCATGGGCGAGGTCCTCGATCTTGGCCTGCAGCGCTGCATCCAGCGTCAATAAATGCTGTCCCTGCAATGGGGCTGCGGCCAGTATCCGGTCGGCCAGATGCGGGGCAAGGGCCGGGAATTCGACGCGAGCCGTTGGCACCGCTTCGGATGTCGCAGCCAAAGCTTCGGCTTCGTCCAGCAGCCCCGCCGCCTGCATCCGGTCCAGCACCCGGTCGCGGGCGGCAACGGCGGCGGCATGGTCGCGGTCCGGCCTGCGGGCAGATGGCGATTGAGGCAGGGCCACCAGAAGTGCGGCCTCGGCTGGTGTCAGGCGGCGCGGTGGTTTGCCGAACCACGCCAAGGTTGCCGCCCGGACGCCTTCGATATTGCCGCCAAACGGCGCACGGTTCAGGTACAGCGTCAGGATTTGTTCCTTGGTCAGGCGGGCCTCAAGCGCCAGCGCCAGTCTGATCTGGCGCAGTTTGCCAGCCCAGGACCCGGTCCCGCCATCTTCGATCAGGCGGGCCACCTGCATGGTCAGGGTCGATCCGCCCGAAACGACTTCACCATTCCACAAAGCCTGCCCTACGGCGCGGGTTGCGGCAATCAGGTCAATTCCGCCATGGTCCCAGAACCGTTTATCCTCATACCGCACCAGCATGTCGATGTAATCGGGGTCCACGGCATCCAGCGTGACCGCCATTCGCCAGCGACCATCGGCCACGGTATAGGCGCGCAGCAGATCGGCGTTGCGGTCCAGCACCTCGACCGATTGTTCGATGACCAAAGGGGGCAGGACCGTGGCCGCAATCCAGCCGTCAACGGCATCGCGGCCCGCCGCCCCGGTCCACAGGACCAGAGCGGCGGCAAACAAACCCTGACCAAACCGGGTCATTCGGTAACAATCACCAAACCGCTGTCAGTCCGCGCCCGCATCTGGGGCCGGTACATATCTTCGACCGAAGCGGCGGGCAGGTGGAAAGACCCCGGCGACACGGCCCGTACGATGTAAGCCAATCTGAAAGGGTCGGTTCCGTAATGGTCCACGGCGGCCAAAAAGCGGTCGCTGCGGAATTCGGCGTTTTGGGTATTGCTCACTTCGAGCCAGTCGAGGGCGGCAATATCACCGCCGCGCAGCAGGTTCGGATTGTCAATTTCGAACCCGGCAGGCAGTGGGTCCGACACCATCAACCGTGCCTCTTGGCGGCCAAAAGGTGACACTGTGACAACAACGACAAGCCGGGTGCCCAGCGCCACCCGGTCGGGGCTGACCTCGGTCCCATCCATGGTAAACCACTGGCGGCTGATCGCATATCCGTTGCCGCCAGCGGGTTCGGGTTCAGACGGCACGCCGAACGTGGTCACGGTGATTTCGGTCGGACCATCGCCATCATTGGCCACCTTAACGGGGGCAGACTGAACCTGCGCCTGCCGGACCTGCACCAGCGGCCCTTCGGGTGCTTTACCATTCACCGTGATCCCGGTCTGGCGCAGATCGTCAATCAGCGCATTGGCCGCCATCAGCGCCCAAGCCGCCTCTTGCGTGCTGGACTGCCCGCCAGCCCCACTGATCCGGATCGCTAGCCCCTCGCGGTCCACGGCATTGCTGCCCGCCTCAATCGCCAGGGTCAGCACGGCGGCTGCATCGCGCCGGTTGGTGCCATAATCCGCCCGCCAGATCGACTGGTTCAGGTCACTGACCACGACCCGCATCATGTCGGACGCGCGGGTGAACATCTGATCTGCGCGGACCTGATCGCCATAAAACGCCAGGGCCGCCCCCAGTTGGGCCGCCCCCAGCGGGGTGGTAAAGGTTTCGGGGCGTTCATCCGCATAATAGCGCAGATCGCCGATCGCCGCCTCGCCTTCGCGCGACAGGACCATCAGCGCATAGGCGATATCTTCGCCGCCGCTTTCGAATTCAGGGGCATAGTTGACGCGGTTGCGCAGGTTATCCAGCGCGTTGCGAAACGCGAGGTCCGGCACAGCATGGCCGCGCGCGCGGGCCCGGCTCAGGAAATCGGTGACATAGGCATCGAGCCACAGATCGCCCGATGACGGATACCACAGGCCAAACGCCCCGCTGGCATCCTGATTTCCCAGAATTTCGGCGATTGCCTGTTCGATGCGCAGGCCAATTCGGTCCCCGGTGGCAAGGTTCATTGCCGTGGCCACCTCGTCAAAATACAGCAATGGCAAGGCTTTGGAGGTGATCTGCTCGGTGCAGCCATAGGGATAGCGGTCCAGCGCGTTCAGCAGGCCGGGCGCATCGAACCGCGCCAGTGACCCGACGGACAGAGTGGATGACCCTGACCCGGCCACCAGCCCGGTAAACACCGCATCGTCAAAGGTGAACCTTTCACCCGCCGCCAGCAAGAACCGGGAGGTGCGCGATACCTCTGGGTCATTGGCCAACACCGGAATGGTCAGGGTTTTGACCAGTTCGCGCCCGTCCGGCGTGGTCAGCGTGACCACGATCTGATGCACGCCGACCGCATCGGCGCTGAACGGGATGCTAAAGGTCTGCTTGCCGCCTTCGGCAAGATCAAAGCTGGCGTAACTGGCCGGGACGGTTTCTGCGCCCATAAAAACGCCCGTGCCTTCAACCTGCAGGCCCATTTGCCCCGCGGGCCCATCGGCATGAACAATTTCGAGCAGCACCCGCGATGAATCGCCGGGGGCCATGAAGCGCGGCAGGCTGGCGGTGACCACAACCGGATCGCGGACCAGCACATCAGTGCTGGCTTGTCCGACCCCTGTGGCCGACCACGCCACGGCCATCAGCCGCACAGTGCCGTTGAACGACGGCATGTCAAAGCTGACCGTGGCCTTGCCATCTGGGCCTATTGTGACCGGCCCCTGAAAGAACGCCACCAGTTGTTCGGTCGGCGGGGGCGATTGACTGCCCACTTGCGCCATTGCGTCACCGCCCGACCGAACGGTGCCCATGGCCCCGTTCATTCCGTCAATCAGACGGCCATAAATATCACGTAATTCCATTCCCAGTTTGCGCTGGCCAAAGTAATAGTCCTGCGGATCGGGGGTCTGGAATGCGGTCAGGTTCAGAATGCCGACATCAACAGCGGCCAGCGTGATATAAGCAGTCTCACCGGGTTGCACCCCCGCCACCGTAATCCCCACATCCAGCGGTCCACGCGGCTGGGCGATTTCAGGCGTGTCCAAGGTCACGGTCAATGCCTTGGTTCCCGGATCAACCGGTGCGTAGGTCAGGCCAAGCGACCGGGACGGATTGCGATTTTCCGCCGCATCCATTGGCCGGATAACCGAAGCCGTAACATAGGCCCCAGCGCCCCATTCATCAGTGACCGGCAGTTCGATCAGGTTTTCGCCCATCGTCACTTGGACGGTTTGCATGGCGATGATGTGGTTCGACATGACGGTAACCACCGCCGTCCCCGCATAGCGCGGCACAATCCGGAACGTGGCGGTATCACCAACCGCATAGCTGGGCGCATCCAGCGACGCCTCTAGCAGATCCGGGGTGGCACCGGCATCGGCGGAAACATACCAGCCTGCATAGAATTCAGCGGATGCGGCGGCATAATCGGCCCCGGTCCGTTCTACGACGATTTCATAATTGCCCCAATCCACCGGGGCGGACACCGTCACCGGGCCGGCCCCAAGGGTTACCTCGCCTGTGGCCACGCGGCTGCGGCGGTTCAGGGGTTCCCAGCTCCAGCTGCCATACAATTGATACCACTGATAATCCCGGTCGATCCGGTTGATCGTCCAGGTGACGGTCATCGGTGTGGCCGTCAGATCGGGCGCAAGGGCGATCAGGTCAAACGACGCATCCCCACCTTCACCGACATAGCCGTCAAACGCGGGTTTGATCCCGATCATCGGGGCATCGGGCAGAACGATGGCTGTGGCCTGCCGTTCCACCGGCCTGCCCGACCCTTCGGCGATGCGGGTGGTCACGGTCATGGTCAGCGGGCGGGTCAGGGTGCCGTCAAGTGCAGGCATGGTCAGGGCCACTGTTGCCAGTCCTTCGGCATCGGTGCGGCTGCCGGATTCGATACTGCTCAGCAGCGGATCAAACGCCTCGTCATAGCGACCAAAGCTGTAACCCGGGAAATCGGCCAGCGCGTTATTGGCGGTCAACAATACCTCGCCCTCAATCGCCAGATCGCCAGCGGGCGGGCCGAACAGATATTTCGCAGCCACGCCCATTTGCGGCACATCGGCCATGGTCACGGTCGTGGGCAGTGTCAGTTCAAAATCGATCCGTTCGGGCAGGAAATCCTCGACCAGAACCTGCGCATTGGCCAAGGCAATATCATCGACGTCGGTATAGACGCTGATTGACCACGATCCGCGCGGGCCGGTACCCGCGACCGGCAGGGCAAATACATGGCCGCCCGCCGCATCCGTCGTGCTGGTAATCCGCGAATATTCCACCCCGTCCGGGCGATACAGAATTGCGGTCAGCGGCAGGGCGGGCAGGGCCAGCGCCCCGGCATCACGCATCAGGGCGGTCATGTAAATGACTTCGCCCGCATGGTATGCGCCCCGGTCGGTGGTCAGAAACACATCAATCGGGCCGCTGGGTTCACGCCCTTCGACACCCCTGTCGGACAGATCAAAGGCCGGGTCGGACAATGACAGGAACGCCAGATCATCGCCTTGGGTCACAGTAACCAGCGCGGGAGAGGCTGACCCCAACCCACGGGTCAAACCCGCCTCAAACCGGGCGACGCCATCGGCATCGGTGGTCGCTGTCCCGAGGATCGCGTTGGCGCGGGATAACAAGGTCACGTCGGCCCCGGCCGTAGCGCTCGCATCACCCAGACTGCGGACCATCACGGTCAGCCCATCAGTGCCCAGCATGGTGGCCACGCCCAGATCGGACAGGATAAACCATTGGGTCGCGGCGGCGGTTTCATAGGGGTCGGCGCCCGGAATGGCGGCGGTCAGCACATAAACTCCGGCAGATTGTCCTGCCAAAGCCTCATTCAGCGGCAAGCGGGTCAGCATATTCTGGTTGAGGTCATTGCTGACCGTCGCGGTGCCTTGCCAGATTTTCTCGGCAATCTGGTCACTGAAATAATAGTCGCCGTATTCATACAAAGGTTCGGCAAACAGCCCTTCCTGCATGGCGCGCACGATATTGCGGTCACTGACCTTGGACAGTTCCAGATCCAGCGTATCAAGGTTCACAGTTTCAATCGGCAGGGCCGCATCGCCGAACCGGGGCAACACATAGGCGCGGCTGGTGAAATAGGCGGCAGGGCTGCGGTCGCGGACATATAGCGTCAGCTCGACCGGGCGGATCAGTGTTTCGCCACTGGCGGCAGGCAAGCCTTGACGCAGCACGATCCGGTAACGTTCACCATGCTCAACGCCGGTCATGCACAGCTGGGCGTCGGATACTTCGACGGTGAAATCAACGTCGGGGATTTGCACGAAGGGGGCATAATCCACCCCGGCGCGGAACAGCGGCTCGTTGAAAATCACGCACAGGCGCGGGTCCGCGTTGTCGCTGTCCACCTGGGTTTCGGCAACCCGGAAACCATACAAGCCAATTGCCCGCTCCAATGCCGCCTCGACATCGCGGCGCGGCGACAGGTCTTGGGCCAATCGCAGCGCCGGGATCATGTTGCGGCCCCGGCTTTCAGCCTCGAGCGCGTCGGCCATATCGACCAAAGCGGTGGCCTGACCTTCTGGTGTGGTGCTGCGCAGATATCCCGCGATGGCGGCGGGCAAAGCATTCGACCGGGCCAGATTTGTGTCATTGCTGACACCAGTTGGAAATTCGCGGCCCAGACGGCTGAAATCCAGCCATAGGTCCGGGCTGTCGCTTAGCGACAAGGCCGCCCCGATGTAGCGATAGGCGCCAATCAGATCGCCCGTCGCGCGCGCCTGTTTGGCGGCCTGCATCAGTTCAGCGACGTTGAATTCGTCAGACGAATGCTGCCGCCCAATGTCAACCGCAATTGCATAGGCCCGGTCAAAATCTGCCGGGAACAGAAAACTCAACTCTGCTGCGCGCGCCTCGGCCCCGGCCAGAACGGCGGGATCAGTGTCAATAATCCGGCCAGAGATGGCCCCGGCATAGGCCGCCACAGCCTCGACCCCGCCCTTGGGAAAGCAGGAGTTTGATCGCTGGTTGAACGTGAAGGCCACACATTGGGTGTCGGCCAGACAGGCGGACTGACAAGCCCCTAATGTGGTGTCAAAGATACTGCGCAGATCGCCGCCCGAAAAATCAACATCTCGCGAAATGGCGACCCGGCGTTCGGGCACGTAAACGTCGGCTAGCGCCGCATTGGCCATCAGTCCCAGACACAAAGATGTGAAAAGCGCACGCAGCATAGCAAACCTCCCAAGGGGTAAAATACCGGGCCAAATTCGCATGGCCGGGCGGGGTCTGGCAATGGGTCGGTTTGTGCAGACAGGTCAGGATTTCCCGACTTTTTCGTGATCAGGCGGCGGGGGCCTGATAGGGGCGGACAAAGGCCCATTGGTCGCCATCCGACAGGTCGGGCGCATAGGCATAGCCGCCGGTCCCGAATGCTTTGATCGCCTCAGGGTCGGCCAGCCGGTTCAACGTGATATACCGCGCCATCGCCCCGCGGGCCCGTTTGGCGAAAAAGCTGACAATGCTGGTTTGACCCGCCTTATCCTCTAAAAACACTGGGGTAATGACCCGTAGTTTCAGCGTCTTACGGTCGGCGGCGCGAAAATATTCCTGACTGGCGCAATTGATCAGCGTATCAGTGCCAATGCTGCGGGCCTGTGCCAGCAGCGCCTTGGCGATGGTATCGCCCCAATAATCATACAGCGACCCGCCGCGCCGGGTTTTCAACCGGCTGCCCATTTCCAGCCGGTAGGGCTGAATCGCGTCCAGTGGGCGCAACAGGCCATAAAGTCCTGATAATATGCGCAAATTGTTTTGGGCAAAGGCCAGATCGTCGATGGACAGCGATTTCGCATCGAACCCGACATATGTATCGCCATTGAAGGCCAAAACCGCCGCTTTGGTCAGGGCGGGGGTTGGGTCGGCGGCAAATGCCTTGAACCGGTCGCGGTTCAGCCGGGCCAGATCGTCAGAGATATCCATCAACCCGCGCAACTCGCGCAAAGACAGGCCTCTTGCAGTTGCGGCAAGTCGCGCGGCATCGGCCTGAAAAGCGGGTGCAGTGCCCGGGGTAACAACCGGGCTGGTGTCCAGCGATTTGGCGGGCGAGATTACTGTGAGCATGTTAACGTTTTAGCAGGCTGGTCAGGCAGTTCAAGGCTGCTGCACCGCGTCCAGAAACGCCGCGCCAAACCGTTCGGCGTGGCGCTCGCCGATAATCCGGGTCATGCCGCTGATATCCTGCGGCTTGGCCTGTGCGACCTTGGCCAGTTGTGCCGCCGAACATGTCATCAATTTGCCTGCCCCGTCCGGTCCACGGGTCAGATCGGCCTGTGCGGCCAGCAGCCGGTCATACAGGGCGCCTGCGTCCGATCCTGCCATTTTAGCGCGTTTGGGATGCAGGTCGGGGGCCGTGCCAATATCGGCCGCGCTGCGGACCACATCCAGAAACAGCCGCCCATAGCTGTCCAGCTTTTTCGCACCGATCCCGCCGATCCGGGCCATCTGGTCTAATGTCACGGGCCGTGATTGGGCCATTTCGATCAGGGTCCGGTCGGTAAAAATGATATAGGCTGGAACCGAGGCTGCCTCGGCCAAGGCCCGCCGTTTCGCCTTGAGCGCCGACAGCAACGGCGCGTCATCATCGCCGACCATGGACAGCACCTTTGGCCCGGCCTTGGCGATTTTCAGCGAATCCCGGCGTAGGTTGATCGTCGCCTCGCCCTTGAGCAACGGGCGGGCCTTGTCGGTCATCCGCAATGCGCCGTGCCGTTCGGGATCGGGGCGCATCAGGTCATGCCCCATCATCTGCCGGAAAATCGCCTGCCATTGGCGTTTGTCATAGTCTTTGCCGACGCCAAAAGTGGGCAAAGCATCGTGCCCGCGTTCGGCTACTTTGGCGGTTTTGTCGCCGGTCAGAATGTCAATCAGATGCCCCGCGCCGAACCATTCCTCGGTTCTTAAGGCAGCTGACAGGGCCATGCGCACAGCGGTCGTGCCGTCAAACACCTCGGCGGGTTTGTCGCAGATGTCGCAATGGCCACAGGCAGGGCTGACCTCGCCAAAATATCCCAGCAGCGAGATGCGCCGACACTCCAGCGCCTCGGCCAGCCCCAGCAGCGCGTTCAAACGTCCATGATCGGCATGGCGGCGGTCGGCGGGGGCAGCGCTTTCGTCGATCTGCTGGCGGCGGTAGCGGATGTCGTCGGGGCCATACAGGGTAAGCGTTTCGGCAGGCGCACTGTCACGCCCAGCGCGGCCAATCTCTTGATAATACGATTCAATCGACTTGGGCAGATCGGCATGAGCGACCCAGCGGATATCGGGTTTGTCGATGCCCATCCCAAAGGCCACGGTGGCCACAACGATCAACCCATCCTCTTGCTGAAACCTGGTTTCCGCCACGCGCCGCGCCTCGGGGTCAAGCCCGGCGTGGTAATGCAGCGCAGAATGGCCGGTTTCGCGCAGGGCTTGGGACAGGGTTTCGGTCTTGGCCCGTGTGCCGCAATAAACGATGCCGGATTGGCCTTTGCGGGCGCTGGCAAAGCGTAAAATCTGGTCGCGGGGGCTGTCTTTGACCGCAAAGGCCAGATGGATATTGGGGCGGTCAAAGCCGCGCAGGAACGTTTCTGGCTGCACCCCGTCGAACAGCTTTTGCACAATCTCGTCGCGGGTTTCGGCATCCGCCGTGGCGGTGAATGCCGCGAGGGGCACATTTAACGTGCGGCGCAGATCGCCGATGCGCAGGTAGTCGGGGCGGAAATCGTGGCCCCATTGGCTGACGCAATGCGCCTCGTCCACCGCAATCATGCTGACCTTGATCCGGCGCAGCATGGTGATGGCGGCAGGGTTGGCGAGCCGTTCGGGGGCGATATACAGCAGCTTGATGCGCCCTGCATCCAGACCCGCCCAGACCGCCTCGGTCTCCTCATCGGTGTTACCAGAGGTCAGCGCGCCAGCCTCGACCCCTGCCTCTTTCAATCCCCGGACCTGATCACGCATCAGCGCAATCAGCGGGGAGATGACCACAGTGACGCCGTCACGGCACAAGGCAGGCAGTTGAAAACACAAGGATTTTCCGCCACCTGTGGGCATAATGGCAAGGGTGTTGCGCCCGGCCAGAACCGCATCAACAATCTCTTCCTGACCGGGGCGGTAGGCGTCAAAGCCGAAAATGTCGCGCAGCAATGTGGCGGCTTGCATGGGGATCTGGGCCTGTTCAGGGTGAGATAAGACTGCTTGAGCCTACCTCTACACGGGCGTACCGGGGCTTGAAAGGCCCCGAGCGCACAGGTTCATCCGTGCTGTCAGGCGAAACTATACATCGAGTTGCCGATAAGACGCTCTAGAAAGAACAGCCCGATCAGAACCACGATGGGCGACAGGTCGATCCCGCCCATATTGGGCAGCATCCGGCGGATCGGGCCATAGACCGGCTCCATCAGGCGGTTCAGCCCGTACCAGACTTGCGCGACAAAGGGCTGGCGAACGTTAAGCACCTGAAAACTGACCAGCCAGCTCATGATGAAATGCGCAAATACAAAGAATTTGGCGATGGTGATGATGTAAAGCAGGGTCTGCATAAGGGCGAGCATGGGGCACCTGTGTTGGGTATTCGGGTGTGGACCTAAGCACCAAGCGGCAAAAGGGCAATCCCTCCAATCTTGCGGCTATTCGTCATGCCCCGGCGTTACGGCTTGACCCGTGCGCTAGGCAGGTTAGCACTCCCAATCAGCAATTGGGGATTCAGATGTATCCATTCATCCGCATGGGCGTGCAGTTTTTCCGGCACCGCAACGCCCCGGCGCTGCCCGTCACCGGGACCCACATCAGTCAGCATTTGTGCCTGCCCTGGGACCTGGACCCGTGGAACGAGTTGAACAACGGCCGGACCCTGACGCTGTATGATCTGGGACGCATTCCGCTGTCTTACCGAACCGGGCTGGTGCAAATCCTGAAACAGAACAAATGGGGCCTGACCGTGGCCGGATCGGTGGTGCGCTACCGCCGCCGGGTGCAGATGTTTGACCGGCTGGTGATGAAAAGCCGCTGCGTGACTTGGGATGCGCGGTTTTTCTACCTTGAACAATCAATGTGGAAATCCGGCGGCGAATGTTCCAGCCACGCCGTCTTTCGGTCAGCAGTCGTTGGCCAGAACGGGATCGTGAACCCGGCCGAAGTGATCAGGCAATCTGAATATGCCGGGCCGCCGCCGCCGATGCCTGCGTTTATTGCAAAATGGATCGAGGCCGAGGATACGCGGGTCTGGCCGCCGATGCAGGGCGCGTGACGGAAAGGAATAGTTGCCTAAGCCCCGGAATACAGCTCTTATCTGCCGCAAAATAGGGGACGGGTTATGACGGCTGATAAAAAACGCATCTGGGGATGGATGTTCTTTGACTGGGCGCAGCAGCCCTATGCCACATTGGGGCTGACGTTTGTCTTTGGCCCCTATTTTGCCTCGATTGCTTCCGACTACTATATGCAGTTGGGGTTCGACAGCGATACAGCCGATGCGCAAGCGCAGAGTTTGTGGTCGCTAGGGCTGTCGATTTCGGGCCTGCTGATCGCAGTATCCGCACCGTTGCTGGGGGCTTGGGCAGATGCGTCGGGACGAAAACTGCCGTGGATTGCTGGGTTTTCAGCGGTTGTGGTGGTTTGCTCTGCCATGTTGTGGGGGCTGACACCTGATGGCTCCTCACTGATCCCAATGCTCATTGTATTCTGTATTGGCTATGTCGCAGGAGAAGCGGCGCTCAACATTAACAACGCTATGCTACCTTCACTTGGCGATCACCACACCGTCGGAAGATTATCGGGTTCGGCTGCGGCATTCGGCTATTGGGGTGGGGTTGTTTCACTACTGATTATGCTGCTTCTTTTTGCCGAGAACGAGGCAGGGGTCACATTGTTGCGTAATGCGCCGATATTTGGGCTCGACCCGGAACTGCGCGAGGGCACGCGGTCGGTTGGGCCGTTCATTGCGATCTGGTATATGATTTTCATCATTCCGTTTTTCATCTGGTCGCGCGAAGACAAGACACCGAGCCTGATTCGCCCGACGATGGCCCGCGTCTGGTCCGATCTGATGATGACAGTACGCGGCGTGTTTCGGCGCAAAAGCCTGGGCAGCTTCCTGCTCGGATCCATGCTGTATCGCGATGCATTGGGTGCGATCTACATTTTCGGCGGGATTTATGCTACAAAAGTACTGGGCTGGGACATTATTGAGCTTGGAGTCTTCGGTATAATTGCGGCGATTGCAGCCGCGATCCTGACGTGGGTCGGCGGCCTTTTCGACCAAAGGCTCGGGCCAAAGCCGGTGATTATCGTGACTTGCTGGGCTTTGGTTCTGGTATCGATCATCATCGTTGGCATGTCACGCCAAAGCCTGTTTGGCATACCGTTTGCCGAAGGATCAATCCTTCCGGACATCATATTTTATGTATGTGGAGGCATTTTGGGTGGCGCTGGTGGGGCCAATTATTCGGCATCGCGCACGTTGATGGCGTGGCATAGCGACCCTGACCGCCCAGCAGAGGCGTTCGGCCTATTTGGCCTGACCGGCAAGGCCACGGCGTTTCTGGGCACGGCCCTTGTCGGGCTGTTCACTTATCTGACAGGATCAGTGCAACTTGGGTTTTTACCGGTGATCGGGCTTTTCCTGATCGGGCTGTTCCTGCTACGCTATGTGAACAAAGACGGAGATCGCGCAGAATGGTCCGCATCCTAACCTTACTTTTGGCCACATTGGCGCTTGGGTCCTGCCGGGACGGGGCGCAGGCCGTCTCAGCTGCGGCGCAAACCACAATTTCGGCGCAGAATGCCAATGACACACGGGTGGCCAAGGCGCTGTTCGGGGCGATTAGCGGACCTGCGTCCCTGCCTTCGGACCCGATCGGGGAATATGCGCGCGGCTGTCAGGCGGGTGCGGTCGAATTGGCCGAGACTGGGGCAACATGGCAGGCCATGCGCCTGTCGCGCAACCGCAATTGGGGCCAGCCTGCGCTGATCGATTATGTGCAGGACCTGAGCGCCTTTGCCGCCGCTCTGCCGGGGTGGGAGGGGCTGTATCTGGGCGACATGAGCCAGCCGCGCGGCGGGCCGATGCTGACCGGGCATACCAGCCACCAGATCGGGCTGGACGCTGATATCTGGATGCTGCCCCCCCAGCGGTTGGATCTGACCGAGGCCGAGCGCGAGGCGATTTCCTCGACCGATATGCAGCGTTCCAGCGGGGCTTATGTCAATTCCAGCTGGACCCCGCAGCACGAAGCCCTTTTGCGCGCTGCAGCGTCAGACCCACGCGTGGCCCGGATATTCGTCTTTGCCGGGGCCAAGGTTGCGCTGTGCGACAATGCCACCGGGGACAGGTCTTGGCTGAACAAAATCCGGCCATGGTGGGGGCATAATACGCATTTCCACGTTCGGCTGAACTGCCCGCCGGGGGCCAGCAACTGTGCGCCACAGGCCCCGATCCCCGAAGGCGACGGCTGCGATGATGCCCGCCAATGGGTCAGCGATATCCTGAACCCGCCGCCGCCAGACCCTAACGCCCCGCCGCCAGAACCACGACGCGAGTTGACGATGGCGGCATTGCCGGGCATGTGCCTTGACGTGCTGAACGCGAACTGACGGTGATGATCCGCCTTGTCTTTATGGCCCTGCTGGCAGGGGGTGGTCCGGCTGCCGCGCAGACGACCTATCTGAGCACATTTGTCTGGGACGAGCCCACACCGCGTTTTGGTGGATTTTCCGGGATCGAGGTGATGCCGGACGGATTGCACTTTCTGGTGATCAGCGACCGGTCGATGCTGATCGACGGCGTATTCAGCCGGACCGATGGGCAAATCTCGGGCATAACCGCGGGCGATCGTCACCTTTTGCGCGACATTGACGGCAATAACATGTCCGGTGAAATGGCCGATAGTGAAGGGTTGGCTGTGGCGGCAGATGGCCAAATTTACCTTTCTTTTGAAGGGGTTCCCCGCATTGAGGTTCGCAGTGGAACCATGGCTGTCCCTGATCCGTTGCCCGATGCGCCCGCGTTTCTGCTGATGGAAGAAAACGCATCTCTGGAGGCTTTGGCGCTTGGGCTGGATGGCACGATTTACACCATACCAGAGCGATCAGGCAGGCCGGACCGGCCTTTTCCGGTCTACCGCTTGCGTGACGGCCAGTGGGATATCGCGTTTTCCATTTCCCACCCGGATACATTCCTGATCTCGGGCGCGGATATCGGGCCTGATGGGCTGTTATATGTGCTGGAGCGCGACTTTAACGGGCTTGGCTTCAGATCCCGCATCCGCCGCTTTGATCTGACGGGGGCAGGCGAGGTGATTTTGTTGGAAACAAGCACCGGAACGCATGATAATCTGGAGGGGATATCCGTGTGGCAAGATCCGGATGGCATCCGTATCACCATGATTTCAGACGATAATTTCCGGTTCTTTCAGGAAACCCAGATTGTTGAATACCGTGTTACCGATTGACCTGACGCAACGCTGGGGTTAAGTCGCATTGTCCCGGTGGTCGGGGCCAAGTCGCCGCACCCTTGTCAAAACGGAAAGCTGAACATGCGTCTTTTGCCCGGCATCATTGCCATGGCCACAATCGTGGTTGCCTCGAATATTCTTGTGCAATTTCTGATACTTGACGGGTTACTGACCTGGGGGGCGTTTACCTATCCTTTTGCCTTTCTGGTGACGGACATCATTAACCGAGTCTATGGCAGCCGGGCCGCCAGACAGGTGGTTTTTGTCGGTTTTATGACGGGAATCGTCTGTTCGCTGATTGGCACGCAAGTGTTGCTGGAATACGGCCCTGCGGTGACACTACGGGTAGCGGTGGGATCGGGAATTGCGTTCCTTGCGGCACAACTGCTGGATGTCGCAGTATTCAACCGGCTGCGGGCGGGGGCGTGGTGGAAGGCGCCATTCATCGCCCCGATTGTCAGTTCGACCGTGGACTCTATCCTGTTCTTTTCATTGTCTTTTTCCGCCACTTTCGCTGTTTTCGGGCCAGATGCCAACGCGGCAGTGGCCTGGGCGCAAGCGGCGGCGCCGTTCCTGAATATTGGCCCGATGGCGCCACTGTGGGTGTCACTGGCGGTGGCCGACTGGCTGGTCAAGCTGGTCATCGCGCTGATCGCGCTGGTTCCGTTCCGCCTGATTGTTGGGCAGATGCTGCGGCGGGCTGCATAATCCTTTTGGTAGTATAAAATGTTTTGACAAACACAAAATCTGTGCCACCTTCGGATTATTCGAAACCCATTGAAAGGAGGTGATCCAGTGTCAAGAAAGAGATTGGAGAAGTGCGTCGGGACAGCTTGGGGTATGCGCAGCTAGGGCAGACCTTGGCCGTGAACAACCCGAGTGGGTGTATCTAACCGACCCCACCTCCTGAACTTTCGAAGGGCCGCCTCATGCTTGGGGCGGCCCTTTTCGTATGGCATCGGTCAGGTTTTCGCGGCTTTCCTTAAGGTCGGTGCGGGGGTATTTTCCGCATGGCACGGGGTGGTTTTTGCGGCATCTGTCAGGTATTGGCCGCACACCTTAAGCTGGGATTTCGGGGGCCGATGATGCTGCGGATTGACGACAAAATCGCCCTTGAAGACTGGGAAATGTCCGAGACGTTCATGCGGTCCTCCGGTCCCGGTGGGCAGAATGTGAATAAAGTGTCAACGGCGGTGGAGCTGCGGTTCGAGGCCGAGCGGTCGCCATCGCTGAGTGAGGCCGTCAAGCGGCGGCTGAAACGGCTGGCTGGCTGGCGCTGGAATTCCGAAGGCGCGATTGTCATTCAGGTGCAGGACACGCGGAGCCAGGCGCAGAACCGGGAGATCGCGAAAGAGCGGCTAGTGGAGATGATACGCGCGGCTTTGGTCGTGCCGAAACGCCGGGTACCGACGAAGCCAACCTATGGGTCGGTGAAGCGGCGGCTTGAGGGGAAAAAGGTGCGGGCGGGGGTGAAGGAGGGGCGGGGCAAGGTGGAGGGGGAGGATTGACTTTTGCGAGGTTTGACACCAACCTATACCAAGACTTGGTATGAGAGAATTGATATGTCGCGCAATACGTCTGTATCCCTTGGCGATCATTTCATTGATTTTATCGACGCTAAAGTAGCGGAAGGGCGCTACGCCTCGACAAGTGATGCCCTGCGGGCCGGGTTGCGGCTGCTGGAAGCAGAAGAGGCCAAGCTGGAACATTTGCGGGCGCTGATTGACGAAGGGATCGCATCCGGTCCGGGGCGGACTTGGGACTTGCAAGAGTTTTTGGATGAACGGCACCGGGCCATGGGGATCAAGTGAAGCAACTCATTATCCTGCCGGTCGCAAGGCAGGAGGTGCTGGATATCTGGGATTATTCGTTTGAAAACTGGGGACAAGAGCAGGCAGACCGCTACCTCGCCGCGATTGACGCCATGTTCGCCCGGATTGCGAATGGGTCCGCGCCGTCGCGTCCGGCTGATGAGTTAAGGCCCGACCTGCGCAAAGTGCCAGTCGGGTGGCATGTGGTGTTCTTTCGCGAGGGTGCGGAGGCGGTCGAGGTGGTCCGGGTGCTGCATGAGCGGATGGATGTGGGGTGGGTTTGAGTTGAAATCCATGGCCAGATGCGCCATGATTGGCCATAGGGAGGGCTGCCGATGCCAAACGTTCACCTGACCGCCCAGATGGCGGATTACGTCGAAACCCAGGTCGCCTCGGGTGCCTATGCCAACACTAGCGAAGTGATCCGCGCCGGGCTGCGCCTGCTGATGCAGAGCGAAGGGGCGCGGGCGTATTATGAGCTGAAGGCCGATCTGGAGGCGGCAGTAAGAGAGGTCGAGGCGGGGAAGGTGGTGGAGTTTGATGTGGAGGCGTTTTTGGCGGAGCGGGGGTAGGGCCGGGCCTGCCCCCCCCCCCCCCCGGGGGCGGTTTTGGCGGGGTGAACCACGCCAAACGGATTGTTAAGTGTTGGTGAGCGGGAAAGCCCTTCAAAGTGCGTAAAAGACCTCCCAGCCACTTGACATTTGGCACGCAGGCCGATTCAGTAGAGGCAGCCTATTGATGGCTGGTAGCGACGTTGAGACCGGTTCGAGATGGCAGGATCAAATTTAAATCTATTGAACTCTGAGGCTCTCGAGCTAATTGCTGGCATGGATGGTGACAAATTTGATAAGCTAGCTCGCAGCCTTATTAAATCCAACAGGGTACCTACAATTCGTAGTAACGTTTTGATGGAACTGATCGTTAGTCATTTTGTCGAGAGGGAATATGCGGCGGCATTGTGTAGTCAGTTGATTGCGATTGCAACAGTTAGACGCATTCAGGCGCAAGAAATCGAAGATGTCTACGACAGCGTTGTAAAGTCAATGACAGTGAATGACTTAAGTGATGAGAATGAAATTTGGTATCGCGACCGAAGGCCAGTCTTTTTGGATCTTCTACGTCTTGATAGTGTTCGGCTGGTGGCAAAAACACTTCATCTAAGCACCGACTATACTGATATTCTTATTCGGTCAAATCTGGTGACTGACATCAGGCCGGTATTTAGTTCAACAAGGGACACAATATTCGGTGCCGTTGTAACTCAATCTTTAAGACTTCACTACTTGAGTAGTGATGGTAGTCGGAGTGAGAAAGAGCTTAGTTTGGCCCTAGACGCTGACGATATTGAAAAGCTAATATCAGAATTGGAAAAGGCTAAATTGAAATCAAAAACTACTGCGCAATTCTTGGACAGTAAGCTAAATGGAAACGTTCTTGTTTTGGGGGATGACAAGTATGGCTTTAGCTAGAGCAGTAAGGAGCAATGACGCGATTGCGTTGCCAATGGGTAACTACAAGACCTATGCGCGTAACCTAACTGTAGTGCCAAAGTACAATATGGCTAACGTTTGGCTTAATGCTGATCGGAATGTGAGTTACTTGGACATAAGTCTTCCGGAAATGAAGATAGCCGCGCAGGCGCGCCGACCTATTTTGTCCAATCGTCCTGTTGTACCGATTTGGGTGCCATTTTTTCTTGATATGCTGTTAATACTCGCTGTTTCCGGATTTGTAGTTTTTTCCCTTCTAATTGTTGTGGATTTTTCAAGTGGGTTTTCAATCCCGATCTTGGGTAAAGGTCTCACAGCCTGCGCATTTCTGTTTGTCACGGGCCCAGCATGGCGGATGAGGTCGTCCATACAGAAACTGTCTTAAAGAGTTGACATCGCAATTGTACCGAAAATTCAATAGAAACTTCAGCATTGCGTTGTTCTGTTTGGGCGCAATTGCGACGCTGGCATTGTGGACTTGGCTTTATATTTGGCCTTCCAGCGCCTTTGTGGCTCTAAATTCATTTGAAGCAAAGTCAATTTTATTGCTATTGGTGCCGTTGGTGATCTCTTGCCTTAGTCTATTAATCTACTCAATTTTTCATACGCCGTCAGCGCGCAGGCTCCTCCTTTCAGCGTTTCGTATTATCTCGGTTATGTCGCTATCGGCAACCGGTTTCGCTTTCTTCGGCTGGCCTCAGATAGAGGCCCTCAATTTTGATTTGACCGCAGGACTGCAAACAAAGTTCTCAATCAGAGAAACGGCGAACGAGGTGGGGCCGGTTTTGACGTATGCGGCGACATCAATCACAATTATAGGTGCGGTATATTTATTTGCTTGTTGGCTTGAGGCACACCTAAAGATCGAAATCTAGGTGTTCATTCACAGTTAAACCACAACCTCCCTCCCCACCTGCTCCCCCACCCCAAACACCCGCTTGTACCGCGCAATCTCCCCCACCGGCCCCATTGCTTTCAGCGGGTTGTCCGACAGTTTCACCGTCGGCCGCCCGTTCGCCGCGACGGCTTTGCAGACCAGCGAGAACGGGGCCAGCGCGTCGCCCGGCACCAGCCCGGTGAAGTCGTTGGTCAGCATCGTCCCCCAGCCGAACGACACTTTGACCCGGCCCGTCAATGCGGCCTTCAAGGAAATGATCTGGTCTACGTCCAGCCCGTCGGAGAAGATGAGCAACTTCTGGCGGGGGTCCTCGCCCTTTGACGCCCACCATGCAATCGCGGTTTCGGCTCCGACCAGCGGGTCGCCCGAGTCGATCCGCATGCCGGTCCAGCCCGCCAGCCAGTCGGGTGCGCCGGCGAGGAAACCGGCGGTGCCATAGGTGTCGGGCAGGATGATGCGCAGGTTGCCGTCGTGTTCCTCTTGCCAATCTTTCAGCACTTCATAGGGGGCCTGCCGCAACTCCAGATCGCTATCCGCAAGCGCCGAATAGACCATCGGTAGTTCATGCGCGTTGGTGCCGATGGCTTCGATGTCCTGTTTCATTGCGATGCGGCAGTTCGAGGTGCCGGTAAAGGCGGTCCCCAACCCCTCCATCATCGCCTGCACGCACCAGTCCTGCCAGAGGTAGGAATGCCTGCGCCGCGTGCCGAAATCGGCGATGCGCAGGCCGGGGACGGGGCGCAGGCGCTCGACTTTCTCCCACAGCTTGGTCATGGCGCGGGCGTAGAGGACTTGCAGTTCAAACCGCCCCATCGTGCCCAGAACCGCCCGCCCGCGCAGTTCCATCAGCACAGCGAGAGCCGGGATTTCCCACAGCATCACCTCGGGCCAAGACCCTTGGAAGGTAAGCTCGAACTGGCCGTCACGCTTTTCGAGGTGGTAGGGGGGAAGCCGCAGGTTTTCGAACCATTCCATGAAATCGGGGCGGAACATCTGCCGCTTGCCGTAGAATGTATTGCCGCGCAGCCAGGTGGATTCGCCACGGGTGAGCGAGAGGGAGCGGATGTGATCCAGCTGTTCGCGCAGCTCGCCTTCGTCGATGATATCGGCGAGCCGGATCCGCGAGGTCCGGTTGATCAGTTGGAAGGTGACCTGGGTGTCGGGTTTGTTGCGGAACACCGACTGGCACATCAGGAGTTTGTAGAAATCCGTGTCGATCAGCGACCGCACGATCGGGTCGATCTTCCATTTGTGGTTCCAGACGCGGGTGGCGATATCGACCATGGGGGGCGCTCCTTGCTTGGAAGTGCTTAGAGCAAGCGAGGGTCGGGGTGGCAAGAGGGGCGCTGATCAGCCCATATGTCGGTTCGGGCCGATCTGTTGCGGCTGGTCTGGGCTGGACCGTGTGGATAGGTTGGTGCCATGACACTGACCCCCAGGCTTGATATAATCGGCGCGGCGCTGGGCGATCAAAGCCGGGCCCGGATCATCTGTGCACTGATGGACGGTCGTGCACATACAGGCAAAGAGCTTGCGATTGCGGTCGGGATCGCGCCGAACACGGCGAGCGGGCATTTGCAGCGGTTGCAGGATGCCGGGCTGATCCTGTCAGAACGCAATGGCCGGACGGTATATCACCGTATTGCATCGGCAGAGGTTGCCGATTTGTTGGAGCGAATGTCGGTCCTGTCCCCCCCTGATCATCTGCACCGTCCGGCCCGGCGCGATGAGGAGGATATCCGGGGCGCGCGGACCTGTTACAATCACATTGCCGGGCGGCTTGGGGTGATGATTGCGGACCAGTTGCTTGCCACTGGAGTGCTGGTGCAATCGGACGGTATAGTTATGGTGGGACCGGCGCGGGCTGATGTGCTGGTTCGGCTGGGTCTGCGGAACGCCGCTGCCGACGGAAAAATCCGGGCCCGGACCTGTCTTGACTGGACTGAACGCAGGCCGCACCTTTCGGGCCCACTGGCGGTTGATCTGCTGGAGGTTTGCCTGCGGGAAAACTGGCTGAACCGCAGACCGGGTAGTCGCGTGTTGGACGTGACCAACGCGGGGCGGGACGCGTTCCTTGCACATTTTGCGATACCGTTTGACGCGTTTTGAACCTGCCTTTGACCTTTCAAAGGTCGGTATCCGCCGATCTGATCGACGACCCGGGCAAGGGTTTGTGCTGTTAACACAGGGTTGTGTCGGTTGGAGGTCCGGAATGCAGCTGCCTGAAATCACCAGTACCCGCTTTACCACCGAAACCGGCTGTCAGATTGCAGTGCAGGTGCCATTCCCGCAGGCGAAAGCCCTACTACAGGCGGTCAGGCGGGTATGTCCTTTGACCTATGGCCATTATGATCAGGTGTCATTTCAGACGGCCTCCGGGATTCAACGGTTTCGCTCGGGTCCCGGCGGACGCAATGCAGTGACCGACGCTGTGGTTCAGGTGCCATGTGTCGAGCTGAGGTTTTTCGTGCCGCAGCCGCCCGAGGTTCTGCGCAATGTCCTGCACGCGATTTATGATGTCCACCCCTATGAGGAGCCGGTCATCCTTGTGTCGCCGTGTATCCGGACCCTGCATATCACCGGATCTGATGAGGATAATCCAAACCGGTTCTGGAACCGCACCGCAGAAGACTGGGTCCCGTCCGAACACCGATGAACGGCGTGTTTTGGATAGTGGTCAATGCCTAGGTTTGGAGTGTTACCCCAGCCCCCCGCATCGCCTCCATCGCCGCGCTGAGTGATCCGTTCAGGTTGATCGCCCGGCAGAGGTCGGTTTGCACGATGACGTTGAACCCCAGTCTGGCCCCGTCACCTGCCGAGTAATTCACGCAGAAGTCGGTGGCGAGGCCGACCAGGGTGACGTCGGTGATCCCCCGGTTGGACAGATAGCTGCCGAGCCCCGTGGGCGTTTTGTGGTCGTTTTCGAAGAAGGCGGAATAGCTGTCCATCGCCGGGTTCATGCCTTTGCGGATGATCAGCGCTGCCGGATCGGTGCGCAGGGCGGGGTGGAATTGCGCGCCTTTGGTTCCTTGGATGCAATGGTCGGGCCAGAGGACCTGCGGGCCGTAGGGCATTTGGGTGACGTCATACGCCGCTGCACCGGGATGTTCGGAGGCAAAGGAGGAATGGTGCGCCGGGTGCCAGTCTTGGGTCAGGATAATGGTGCTGAAGGCGTCCATCAGGGTGTTGATGCCGGGGATGATGGCGTTTCCATCCGCCACGGCAAGCAGGCCGCCGGGGCAGAAGTCGTTTTGCACGTCGATGACGATCAGGGCGTGGCTGGTGGAGTGCATGGGGGCCTCTGGGTTTTGGTGGCTTATCGGTAGGGGTGTGGGCCTGCATGGTCAAGGACGGTTGAAGGTGGCGCGGGATTGGCTTAGGAGCGGCGCTTTCCCTCGGGCAGATGGGTGTGGCTATGGCGGCTTTGGGTATTGATTTTGGCACGTCGAACACGGCTACTGCGGTGCTGGTGGCGGGCCGGCCCTATGTGATCCCGCTGGAGGCGGGGCAGGAAACCTTGCCGACTGCAGTGTTTTTCGATGCGGTCCGCAAGGATATGGTGATTGGGGCCGAGGCGGTTTTGGCGCTGACCGGGGGCCGCGAGGGCCGGTTCATGCGCGCGATGAAATCGGTACTGGGCACGCCGCTGCTCCGCGAGAAAAAGCAGTTCGGGCTGGTCCGGATGACATTGATGGAGGTCATCGCCCGGTTTCTGGCCGAGGTGAAGGGGCGGGCTGAGGCGCATTGCGGGCAGCGTTTTGATCTGGCCCTGTCGGGTCGTCCGGTGCATTTTCATACCCGCGATCTGGCCCGGGATGCGCAGGCTGTCATTGATCTGACCGAATGTTACAAGATGGCCGGGTTTGCCGAAGTGCAGTTCATGTTCGAGCCGGAGGCGGCGGCAATGGCTGCTGGTCCCGGCGACGGGATTGGCCTGATTGTCGATATTGGCGGCGGCACGTCGGATTATACTGTGTTTAAGGCGGACCGGATATTGGCCAGCCACGGGGTGCGCGTCGGGGGTACCGATTTTGACCGGCTGCTATCGCTGGCCCATGTCATGCCCCTGTTGGGCAAGGATAGTCAGATCAGGGCGGTGTTTGGGCCGCAGACCCATACCGCCCCGGTGGCCCTGTACCATGATCTGGCCACTTGGGCGGCGATTGCGTTTTTATACACCGGAGAGACCAAGCGGGCGATGGCGCAGATGGCAAGGCTGGCGGTGGAGCCGGTGAAGTTTGCCCGTTTGCTGACGGTGTTGGATATGGAATTGGGTCATGATGTCGCCTTTGCCGTTGAGCGCGGCAAAATAGCGGCGAACGGTGCTGCGGGTGGGGTGATTGACCTGAAACTGGTGGAAAAGGGTCTGCGCGTGGAGTTGGGCAAAAGCCAGATGGCGGAAGATCTGGCGGGCTATGCCGGGCAAATCCGGGCGGCGGCGGAAGAGACTTGTGCGATGGCCGGGGTGCCTGTGGCGGATGTTGGCCGCGTGGTGTTTGTCGGTGGATCAAGCCTGATGGCCGTGGTTGAGGATGCCCTATGCGCAGCGTTTCCGCAGGCAAGGCTGGAATATACCAATGCGTTTACCGCTGTGGTTGATGGGTTGGCGATTGCGGCGGCGCGGGTTTAGCCAAGGTTTCGTGGGTTGAAACCCACCTTACTGTCGCGCAGCACATGTCCCATCGGCAGGGCAGGATCGTGTGTGCAGGTAATGTGGGTTTAAACCCACCTTACGACCGGACGGCCCGGGTGATGCAGGCAGGGGCAGGTCGCGGGGGGTAAGTAAGGTGGGTTTTAACCCACCAACCCTTGCCCAATTCAGCCGTGCCGCGTATCCCCGCGTCCATGTTCACCATTGCCGCCTTTTACCATTTTACCCGGTTTGATGCGCCTGTGGTTCTGCGCGGTCCATTGCTGGACCTGTGCCGCGCGGAGGGTGTATCTGGCACCATCCTGCTCGCCCCCGAGGGGGTTAATGGCACGGTGGCCGGGTCGGCTGTGGCGATTGTGCGGGTGCTGGATCATATCCGTGCCTTGCCAGGCTGTGCCGGGTTGGTCTGGAAGCAAAGCCATGCGCTGGAGCAGCCGTTCAACCGGATGAAGGTTCGCATGAAGCGCGAGATTGTCACCATGGGCCAGCCCGATGTGGACCCTTTGGCCGCCGTTGGCCATTATGTCGTACCCGCCGACTGGAACGCGTTGATTTCTGCCCCTGATGTTGCGCTGATTGATACCCGCAATGATTATGAAGTGCAGATCGGCAGTTTTGCCGGGGCTGTGGACCCGCAGACCCGCAGTTTTGGTGAATTTCCGGACTGGTGGGCCGCCAATAAGGACCGTTTTGCTGGCAAGCGGGTGGCGATGTTCTGCACTGGGGGCATTCGTTGTGAGAAATCCACCAATTACCTGATCGGGCAGGGGGTTACAGAGGTGTTTCACCTGCAGGGCGGGATTTTGAAATATCTCGAAGAGGTCCCGCAAGAGGATAGTTTGTGGCAGGGCGAATGCTTTGTGTTCGATCGCCGGGTGTCTGTCGGGCATGGGCTGGCCGAGGGCCCACATGAATTGTGCCACGCCTGCCGCCGCCCGTTGCGCCCCGAGGATACGGCGTTGCCCGCCTATGAGCCGGGTGTCGCCTGTCACCACTGCGTCGATGAGACGACGGACACCGACAAGGCCCGGTTCCGCGAGCGGCAAAAGCAGGTGGTTCTGGCCCAAGCGCGCGGGGCCCGGCATCTGGGGGGGCTGGCCGGGGGATGAACCACATGCGGGACTTTGGCCTGGTCTGGCGGGCGGGTCTGGCGCTGGTTTTGGGGGCGGTGTCGGGATGGGTTGCGCAGGGACTGTCAGTGCCCTTGCCCTGGATGATCGGCCCGCTGGTTGGCGTGACCATTGCAGCACTGGCGGGCGTGCCGCTGCGCGGACCGGATGCGCTGCGCCCAGTGGTGATCCCGGTGCTGGGCGTGATGCTGGGGTCGGCCCTGACGCCGGAGGTCTTTGCCGACCCGGGGCGTTGGGTCACCACATTGGCCCTGCTGATCCCGTTTCTGATTGCGGCAGCGGCGGCATCGTATGCCGTTTATCGCCGGATTGGCGGCTATGACCGCGTCACCGCCTATTTCTGTGCCATGCCCGGCGGGCTGAATGACATGGTGGTCATGGGGGCCGAGGCAGGCGGGGTGGAGCGCAAGATCGCGCTGGCCCATGCCGCCCGGATTTTCGTGGTGGTGGTGTTTGTGGTGCTGTTCTTTGGCCTGTTTCTGGGCGTCACGAGTGGCGGTGTGGCCCGGAACGGGGTGGCTTTGTCGGCATTGAATCTGCACGATTGGCTGATCCTGACGGGTTGCGCGGTTTTGGGTGTCCCCATGGCCCGCTGGCTGCATCTGCCCGCCGCCCCGATCTTTGGCCCGATGCTGCTGAGCGGGGTGGCGCATGTGGCGCAGGTTGTGACGGTGCCGCCGCCGACACTGTTGATCATCGTGGCGCAGGTGGTGATCGGGACGGTGCTGGGGGCGCGGTTCATTGGGGTGGGTCTGCGCGAGGTGGGCCGCGATCTGGCGCTGGGCCTGCTGTCGGCGCTGGCGATGCTGGCCGTGGCGGTGCTGTTTGCCGGGCTGGTCGCCGGGGTGACGGATGTGCAGATAACACAGGCGTTTCTGGCGTTTTCACCCGGCGGATTGGCCGAGATGAGCTTGCTGGCGCTGGCGATGGGCCAGGACGTGGCCTATGTGTCGGTCCTGCATGTGGTTCGCATTGCGCTGGTGATTGGTGGGGCGGGGCTGGTGTTTCGGGGGGTTAGCGGAAGGCGTGGGTGAACCGGGCCGCTGAGATCAAGTATCTGCCGATTGCTTTGTATGTCCGCAAAACATGTAAAGAAAAATGCGGTTTTCGTTACATGTTTCGCGTTCTAAAAATCCAGATGCTGCACGTTCAGCGCGTTTTCTTGAATGAACTGGCGGCGCGGTTCGACCACATCGCCCATCAGTTTGGTGAACAGATCGTCGGCCTCGGCCACATCGTCGATCTTGACTTGCAGCAGGGTGCGGGCGTCGGGGTCGAGCGTGGTTTCCCACAGTTGTTCGGGGTTCATTTCGCCCAGGCCCTTGTAGCGTTGCAGGGACAGGCCCTTTTCGCCCTCGGCCAGGATGGCCGCCAGCAGGTCCAGCGGGCCGTGGATCGCGTTGGTGCGGTCCTTGCGTATCAGCATGGCAGGCAGTTCATAGACCTCTTGCAGCGATTTGGTAAACGACCCCGCCCGGCGGGATTCACCTGACCGCAGCATCGGGCCGTCCAAAGTGCGGACTTCTTCGACCCCGCGCAGGATACGGGCCAGCCGGATGCCGTGGTCCTGGGTGATCCGGCCGCGCCAGCCGCGTTCCCATTCCGCGGCGATCAGGTCCAGCCGTTTGGCGACGGTATCAGCCACACCTTGCAGGTCGGCGTCCACCGCACCGGGCACAAAGGCCCCGGCGATGGCGGCCTGTTCCAGAATATGGCGGGGGTAATGGGTCGGAAACGCCTCGATCACCCGGCGCAACTGGCGCGCTTCTTCGACAACGCGCAGCAGGTCGGCCCCGGCCATTTCCGCCCCGGTGCCAAGGCGTAGCACCGCGCCGTCGATGCCTTGCTGGATCAGGTATTCGTCAAGGGCAGCCTGGTCCTTGAGGTAAACCTCGGACTTGCCCCGCGCCACTTTGTACAGCGGCGGCTGCGCGATATACAGAAACCCGCCTTCGATCAGATGCGGCATGTGTCTGAAAAAGAACGTCAAAAGCAGGGTGCGGATATGGGCGCCGTCCACATCGGCGTCGGTCATGATGATGACTTTGTGGTAGCGCAGTTTGGCGATGTTGAACTCGTCGCGGCCAATGCCGGTGCCAAGCGCCATCACCAGATTGCCAATCTCCTGTGAGCCGAGCATCCGGTCAAACCGGGCGCGTTCGACGTTCAGGATTTTACCGCGCAGGGGCAATACGGCCTGGGTCATCCGGTTTCGGCCGGTCTGCGCTGAACCGCCTGCTGAGTCCCCTTCCACCAAGAAAACTTCCGTCTTGGACGGGTCTTTTTCGCTGCAATCCTTCAACTTTCCGGCCAGAAAGTTCACATCCATCGCGGTTTTGCGCCGGGTCAGTTCGCGGGCCTTGCGGGCGGCTTCGCGGGCCAAAGCCGCCTCGATGATCTTGCCCACGACAACGCGGGCGATCTGGGGATTTTCCTCGAACCATTCGGCCAGCTTTTCGCCGACCAGGCCTTCGACCGCGGGGCGGACTTCGGAGCTGACCAGTTTATCCTTGGTCTGGCTGGAGAATTTCGGGTCCGGCACCTTGACCGACAGCACGCAGGTCAGCCCTTCGCGGGCATCATCCCCCGTAAAATCGACCTTTTCCTTTTTGGCGATGCCGCTGGATTGGGCGTAATTATTGATCGTCCGGGTCAATGCCGACCGGAACGCGGACAAATGCGTGCCACCGTCGCGCTGCGGGATGTTGTTGGTAAACGGCAGCACCATTTCGTTATAGCTGTCGTTCCACCACATCGCCACTTCAACGCCAATTTCGTCGCGCATCGCGTTGATATAGATTGGTTCGGCCATAATCGACTGTTTCGAGCGGTCCAGATATTTGACAAATTCTTTGACCCCGCCGTCGTAGAACAATTCCAGATGCAGGGGTTCAGCGGGGCGGTCATCCTCCAATATGATCCTGACGCCGGAGTTCAGGAAGGCAAGTTCGCGCAGGCGTTTTTCGAGCGTGTGAAAATCGTAGTCCAGATTGGAAAACGTGCCTTCGGGAATGTTGGTTTTGGCGGCGGCCAGAAACCGCACCATCGTGCCGCGCTGCCCCGGTGCGGGGCCGAACGGGTAGACGTGGGTGACGCAATTGCCGTGTTCAAACCGGGCGCGATATTCGGTGTCATCGCGCCAGACGGTCAGTTCAAGCCATTCCGACAGCGCATTGACCACCGACACGCCGACGCCGTGCAAACCGCCCGAGACTTTGTAGGCATTGCCGCCTTCGTCGGTATTGTTGAATTTACCGCCCGCGTGCAACTGGGTCATGATCACCTCGGCTGCGGAAACGCCTTC
Organism: Rhodobacterales bacterium; assembly: GCA_031422295.1. Taxonomy (GTDB): domain Bacteria; phylum Pseudomonadota; class Alphaproteobacteria; order Rhodobacterales; family Rhodobacteraceae; genus JANOMH01. Next base: position 98,777 of record JANOQM010000084.1, read on the forward strand.
CTCCTGGTGAATGCCCACTGGAATCCCGCGCCCGTTGTCATGCACCGAAACTGACGAATCCGCATGGATTTTGACGCGCACAAAATTGGCATGCCCGGCCAAAGCCTCGTCAATGCCATTGTCTACAACTTCGTAGACCATATGGTGCAGGCCCGACCCATCGTCAGTATCGCCGATATACATGCCGGGGCGTTTGCGGACGGCATCCAACCCCTTGAGAACCTTGATGGAATCGGCCCCGTATTCGTTCATGTTGGGGCCGTTCGGCGGGGTCGTGTCGGACATGCGGATTTTCCTGCGAAATTACCTGCGCAAGATACGAGTACTGGGGGGGAATGTCACGCGGAACCGCTATATTTTGCGTCATAGCAGGAGGATCAGAAGCCCGACGCCGATCAGCAAAGTTCCGGCGATCTGGTTGGTCCGCCGCACGGCGCTGGGGGTGGTCAGAAAGGCCCGCACGGTGCCGATGAAATAGGCCAGACACAGGTTGCCGAGCAGCGGGATGATGACCGAAACCGCAAGGATTGCGGCAATGTCTGGCATGGTCAGCCGGGTCACGTCAAAGAACCCGGGCAGCATCCCGCCGTAGAACAGGATGGCTTTTGGGTTGGCGAGGATCACCGCGACCCCGGCCAGAAATCCGGCCCACATGCCGGGTTTGGTCAGGCTGCTATCGGCCCCGATGGTCTTGTCGGCGTTGCGGATAATCATCAGCCCCATGATCAGGAAGGTGGCGCAGGCGACCCATTTCATCATGTCGAGGAAGTTTTCGAACTGACTGAGCACCCAGCCCATGCCCAGAATGGCAAGCAGCGGCCAGAGGATATCGCCAATCGACACGCCCACCGCCAATGGCCAAGCCGCCCGGAACCCACCGGTCAGCGCCCGCGCGGTCAGGGCCACCCAGACCGGGCCGGGGGTCAGGAACAGCAGAAAGATGCCAAACGCATAGATCGCAAGATCGGTTAGGGAAATCGTCATGGCCGGGGTTTAGAACAGGTGGCCCAGCATGTCGAGATCGGCCCCAACCGGCCAGATAGCATCGCCCAGCGGCAGGACCATCAGGCTGTCGGATTGGGCTGTCTGGGTCCGCACTGTCCGGGCCTTGTGGATAACTGTATGGCGCATCCGGTTCTGCACGGCGCGAAACCCGGCGGCGGCATAGAGTTTTGCGTCGCCGAACAGCAGGAGATGGGCGGCGAGCGAAGCCTGCGCCTCGGCAATGGCAGCCTGTAACAATGCCGCCGCAATCCCTTGGCCCCTGTGGGCAGGGTCGGTGGCCACTTCGGCCAGCCCGATGATTGGTGTCAGGGTGTCGCCAATCCGGATATCACGAAAGATCAGCGCCATATGCCCAATGACATACGGGGCGCGGATGACCAGCCGCAGGTGATGGCGCTGGCGGAAATAGCTGCGGCCGGTAAAATCGGTGGGAAAGCTGCGTTCCATAAGTTGCGCGATTTGCACCTCGTCCAGCGGGGTCAGGCGCAGTTCCTCGATGCGCTCAATCTGCATGGGGTACTGTCAGCGAGCCATCGGCGGCCAAGGTGACGCGCTGTGGGGTCATAGTGGCGGCCTTTCGGTTAGCGCTGAGGTGCCTGCGGTTTCTGTGACTTCGATGTATTGGGCGCGGGGGCCAAGGGCAGTGAACAGCTCGGCCTCCGTCCCGGTCATAAACGCCTGTGCCCCAAGGGCACAGATTTCGTCATAAAGGGCAGCCCGCCGGGTAGCGTCAAGATGGGCAGCAACTTCGTCCAGCAGGATGATCGGGGCGGCCCCGAAATCCTGCGCCAAAGCCCGCGCGTTGGCCAGGATCAGCGAGATCAGCAGCGCCTTTTGCTCTCCGGTCGAACAGTCTCGCGCGGGCATGCCCTTGGTGGCCCAGATGGCATCGACATCGACGCGGTGCGCGCCGATCAGGGTGCGCCCGGCTGACAGGTCACGCGGGCGGCTGGCGGCGAGGGCGTCGCGCAGGGCATCTTCGGTGTCGGGCAGGGGTGTTTCGGGATGAGTCAGGGTCAGCTGTGCTGCGGGAAACAGCGTGTCGGCCTGGGCTTGGGCGGCTTGCAAGGCGGCAATTGCGGCAATGCGCCCGGCCTGGATGGCCGCCCCGCTATGGGCCATGTGCTGTTCCAACGCCGTGTACCAATGGGGGTCGCGCACCATATCTTTCAGCAGCCGGTTACGTTCGCGCATGGATTTTTCATAATCCAGCACCGCCTCGGCATGGCCGGGATCAAAGCTCATCGCGGTACGGTCAAGAAAACTGCGCCGCCCGTCGGCCCCTTCGATCCACAGTCGGTCCATCGCCGGGACCAGCCAGAGGATGCGGGCGATGCGGCCAAGCGCCAGTTGCGGCGTGGCTTTGCCATCAATGCGGACAGCCCGCGCCTGCCCGGGTTCGGCCCAGGTCTCGACCTCGTGGGTGTGGTGTGGGGTGCGGATCAGGGCGGTGACCTTCCAGCCCAAAGCCTCGGGCCGGCGGACCAAATCATCGGTCGCGGCCCGGCGCAGGCCACGGCCGGGGGACAGCAGGGATACCGCCTCGATCAGATTGGTCTTGCCCGCGCCATTGGGGCCAAACAAGGCGACGGGGCGGCCATCCAAGGCCAGTTCGGCCCGCCGGTGCGAGCGGAAATGAGAGAGGGTGAGGCTATCGAGGGCGGTCATCGGGGTGCACCCAGCCGAGGGGTGGAGCGTAAGCGGAAGGTCGCGGGATAGACCTGCCCTGAGTCGGGGTCACAATAGCAGGCAAGATGGCTGCATCGATCTGATCCTCGCGCAGTTTGATGACGGCGTCGGCAGCATCGCGCAAATGATGCAACTTGTGGTCACGACCCGGCGGAACAACCACGATTCGCTTGATATGAGGGTGATGTTGTTTCAAAAACCGCAAAGTCGATGCTTGATCCGTATCGGCAGTCACCAAGAAGACGACATCGACATGTCCCCTGCAGACGTCGTGATATGCGGACAGCGCAATATTGATATCCGTTTCCTTTTCGCGCGGTTGCAACCATGACCTGCCGCAATCCCTGCACGACATCGGTTCGTGGGTCGTGTGCCCGAGAACTACATTGACGCCAAACGCTTGTTGCGCCGCGTTATAGGCCTCGTGTCGTTTTCGCTTTTCAAAATCACCGGGAAAAAACGCTGTGCAAAACACCAATCGATCAATCTGATGCGCATGGCCTTTGGCAAAGTTCTCTGACAAGCGTCGGAGGTTGAGCCATTTAAAATAGGGCTTTTTCAGATCATCAAGCGCATGATACATGTTGAAACCGTCGACATACACGCCGCCACGCAAACGCGGGCTTATTGACATCTTAACTCCTAACAGCTATCTAGAACTTGCAACGCCGTATGGCACGCCCAGCGGCCCCCCGCGAACCACGGTTCGCGGGGATTTTGTTTGTCAGACCCGCATTGGCATGACGACATAGACGGCCGACATATCATTGCCTTCGCGCATCAGGGTGGGATCGCCCGAGGAGTTGAACAGGAACACGGCGTTTTCGCGGTCAACCTGGGAGGCGATTTCCAGCAGGTATTTGGCGTTGAACCCAATCTCCAGTTTCTCATCGCCATACGCCACGGCCAGTTCTTCTTCGGCATTGCCAGTGTCGGGGGCATTGACGGACAGGATCAGGCGGTCTTCGTCCAGTGACAATTTCACCGCGCGGGAGCGTTCGGAGGACACTGTCGCGACGCGGTCCACGGCCCGGGCAAATTCGGCGGCGTCGACCTCGAGCCGCTTGGTGTTGCCCTGCGGGATGACGCGGGTGTAATCGGGGAAGGTGCCGTCGATGACTTTGGAGGTCAGGGTGATGGTGGGCGTTGCAAAGCGGATTTTGGTTTCGGACACAGACACCGCGATAATCGCATTGTCGTCGTCCAGCAGTTTGCGCAATTCGCCGACGGTTTTGCGCGGCACGATAACGCCTGCCATGCCTTCGGCCCCCATTGGCAGGGGCGCGTCAATCCGTGCCAGACGGTGGCCGTCGGTGGCGACACAGCGCAGGACTTTCGCGCCGTCGCTGTCGGAGACATGCATGTATACGCCGTTCAGGTAATACCGGGTTTCTTCAGTTGAAATCGCAAATTTGGATTTGTCGAACAGGCGGCGCAGCACCGGCGCGGGCGCGCTGAAATTGCTGGCGTAATCCGAGGAGGCCATGACCGGGAAATCTTCGCGCGGCAGGGTGGCGAGGGCAAAGTTTGACCGGCCCGCCTCGATCGTCAGCCGTCCGGTCTGGGCATTGTCGGACAAAGTGACAAGCGCCCCGTCGGGCAGTTTGCGCACAATCTCGTTCAGGGTGACGGCCGAAACTGTGGTCGCCCCGGCGCGATCAACCTTGGCGGGGGCCACATCCACCACTTCGATATCCAGATCGGTGGCGCGGAAACGGGCCGTATCGCCTTCGGCCTCGATCAGCACATTGGCGAGGATCGGAATGGTGTTGCGCCGTTCGACCACGGATTGCGCCTGTGCGACTGCCTTGAGCAGGGCGCTTCGTTCGATGCTGAATTTCATGTCTCAAGCTCCGCCTTTGGCCATCACCGGGCCGGGATGCGAAAACTACCCGTTTTCGCGCCGCGCTCAAGTGGTATTGTTACTGTCGTGATGAGTGTTGCCTTGGGGTCAGGCCTCAAGCGCGCGGCGCAGCAGTTCCAGATCATCGGCGATCTGGCTGTCTATAGCCTTGAGTTCTTCGATCCGCTTTACCCCGTGCATGATTGTCGTGTGATCGCGCCCGCCAAAGCGCCGCCCGATTTCGGGCAGGGACCGGTTGGTCATATGTTTGGCCAGATACATCGCAATTTGCCGGGGCCGGGCATAGCTGCGCAGCCGTTTCGGCCCGACCAGATCGGACAGGCGGATATTGAAATGTTCGGACACTTTGCGCTGAATCTCTTCGATGGTGATTTTGCGATCACTGGCGCGCAGAATGTCGGCCAGACAATCGGTGGTCAGTTCCAGCGAGATTTCGCGACCCACCAGGCTGGCAAAAGCGAACAGCCGGGTCAGCGCCCCCTCGAGCACGCGGACATTGGTTGAGATGCGGTGCGCCAGAAATTGCAGCACCCCGTCGCGGATGACCAGCCCGGCATATTGGGATTTGTAAAACTCGACTTTGGATTGCAGGATGCCCAGCCGCAATTCGTAATCGGTGGGATGCAGATCAACCACGAGGCCGCATTGCAGGCGCGATTTGATCCGGTCCTCGAGATCCTTGATTTCACCGGGGGCACGGTCGGCGGAAATGATGATTTGTTTTTGACCATCGACCAGCGCGTTGAAGGTGTGAAAAAATTCTTCCTGGGTGCTGTCTTTGCCAGCCATGAATTGCACATCATCGACCATCAGCACATCGACCGAGCGGAACAATTGTTTGAAATCCATCATCCGGCGTTCGCGCAAGGCATTGATGAACCGGTACATGAATTGTTCGGCGGACAGATACAGCACATTCAGGTTGGGCTGACGTGCCCGCAGTTCATGCGCGATGGCATGCATCAGATGGGTTTTGCCAAGGCCGACGCCGCCATACAGGAACAAAGGATTAAACGTGACCGGCCCGCCCTCGGCGACGCGGCGGGCGGCGGCATGGGCCAGTTCATTGGGTTTGCCGACCACAAAGCGATCAAATGTAAAGCGGGCATCCAGGGCTGCAACCCGGTCTTCGGGCTCCGCACTGGCCTCGGTCGTATCCTGCGATTTCGACGGTGCCCGCCGGGAATTGGCCGCGATGGCAAAGGACAGTCGCTGCACGGACGCGCCCGAGCGGTTCAGGTGATACAGAATCGCATCGCCAAAATTCTGCGAGACGTAATTTCCCATGAACGTGGTGGGCACATGAAACGTCGCCACCCCTTCGGTCAGGGCGCCGAATTCCAGTGGTTCGATCCAGTTGCTGTAATTATGCCCGCCAACAGTGCCGCGCAGCCCTTCACGGACTTGCGTCCATTTGTCATTCGTCATTCGCTTACCAAACCTATTGCATGCCCAAGTTCGTCCCGGAGCGAAACCATCGCCCCGCAGCGGCCCCTTCCCAAAAAGGCCGCAGTCCCCAAACGATTCACCCCTGTTCGGGTCGCACCAGAGTCAGTGCCGGGACCCAACCCCCGGCCACCAGTTGTCCCGGCCCTGTCAGCGACGCGGCATGCGCTGTCTGACCCGCCCAAGGGTAGACAGTGCGCGGCGCATTGCTGTGGGGTCCAATTTTCTGCCCCGACCAACGGTCAGACCAGATTGCAAAAAGACTACCGGCCGCGCTGGAAACCAGTGCAGCGCCGCCGTCTTTTGGTCCATAGACGCGCTGTTGTAACGCAGATTGATACCAAACCGACAAAGGTTGGTTTCAACGTCGCAGAGCGCCTACTATGTGCTTGTTCCCCCAGGAACGAAGTGAATCGCCTGATCAAGCTAGCAAGGGCTTTGACTGCCGATCAACTGAACAACGCGCTTGACTCGGGGATTGATCGAAAAGAATCTAGGACCCCGTTGAATCTGTGGACCTTAACCCGAACTCTGTGGCGGCGGCGCAAAATCGCCGCGCGAAGAGTAACGCCGATCATTTGATCACTTGACAGAAGAACTGGCTGAGTCGCGTCGAATCTGGGCATGAAATGGCCGAATGCCAAAAGGGCGCGCCTGCTGGCACGCCCTTTTGGTCTTCCAATCGCAGCGGGGTAACCCCCGCCCGAGAAATTACGCGGTCACCAGCGCCTTGACCCGGCTGGACAAGCGCGACATTTTACGCGCAGCAGTGTTTTTATGGACCACACCCTTGGTCACGCCGCGCATCAGTTCGGGCTGTGCATCGCGCAGGGCGGCCTTGGCGGCATCGGCGCTGCCAGAGGTGATCGCCTCTTCGACTTTGCGCAGGAAAGTGCGGATGCGGCTGCGGCGCATTTTGTTAACGGCAAAGCGGGCCTCGTTCTGGCGAGCGCGCTTTTCGGATTGTGGGCTGTTGGCCATGTGTCTGTCGTCCCAGTTCGGGTGTAGGGTAATCTGAAGCCGCGTCTCTAGGCCCTCAACGGGCCCAAGTCAACAGGTCGGGAAGGAATTCTGCGCGACTTTGCAGGACAGTTCATTTGTCCGAAACCGGCCTCCGGCGGGGATATTTAGAAACAAGAGAATGCGGACGAAAGCGCGCTATCGGTCACGGAACTGCGGCTCTCGCTTGGCCACAAAGGCGGCCATCCCTTCCTTTTGATCCTCGGTCGCAAACAGCGACTGGAACTGGCGGCGTTCGAACAGCAAGCCTTCGGCAAGGGTGGATTCGTAGGACCGGTTTACCGCCTCTTTCGCGGCCATCACGGCGATCTGTGATTTGGCGGCGATTTTGGCGGCGATGGCGCGGGCTTCGGGCAGCAGATCGGCGGCGGGCACCACGCGGCTGACCAGACCGGACCGTTCAGCCTCGGCCGCGTCCATCATCCGCCCGGTCAGATGCATGTCCATCGCTTTGGATTTGCCGATGGTGCGGGTCAGCCGCTGGGTGCCGCCCATGCCGGCGATGATCCCCAGATTGATCTCGGGCTGGCCGAATTTGGCGGTGTCGGCGCAGATGATGAAATCGCACATCATCGCCAGTTCGCAGCCGCCGCCCAAAGCATAGCCTGCCACGGCGGCGATGATCGGCTTGCGGATTTTGCCCATCCGGTCGGAGGCCCCGCCAAAGCGGCTGGACAGGTAGGCATCGACATAGGTCATGGCGGCCATTTCGGGGATGTCGGCCCCGGCGGCAAAGGCCCGGTCGGACCCGGTTAGAATGATGCAGCGGGTGGCGGGGTCTTTGTCGCAATCCTCCAACGCCTGCATCAGTTCACCCAAAAGTTGCCCGTTCAGCGCATTCAGTGCTTCGGGCCGGTGCAGGGTGATTTGCGCGATGCTGTCTTCGACTGACAGGATGATGGTGTGATAGGCCATTTTTTCCCTATTTTTGACAGGCGGGGCAGTAAAAAGTCGACCGCCCGGATTGCACAATGCGGCCGATGGGAGTGGCGCAGGTGGCGCAGGGCGCACCTTCGCGGTCATAGACCCGGAATGTATGCTGGAAATAGCCCAACTCGCCGTCGGTCTGGCGGTAGTCTTTGAGCGATGAGCCCCCGGCATCGATGGCTTCGGTCAGCACCTGCCGGATGATCGGCACAAGGCTGGCGAAGCGCAGGCCCGAGAGTTTGCCGGAGAGTGTGGTGGGGTTGATCCCCGCCCGATGTAAAACCTCGCAGACGTAGATATTGCCCAGCCCGGCCACGTTTTTCTGATCCAGCAGGGCGGTTTTAATCGGAGTATTTCGACCTTTGAGCCGGGCCCGCAGACTGGTTTCACTGAACGCATTGCCCAAAGGTTCCGGGCCGATGTCCTTGATCAGCCAATGCTTTTCAGTGTCCTGCGTAGCGGTCAGGTCCATTGCCCCAAACCGGCGCGCGTCGTTAAAGGTGACGCGGGCGCCATTGTCCATATCCAGCACGACATGGTCATGTTTGGCAGGGGCGGGGTGGTTTTCATGGAACTGACCGATCATTTGCCCAGAGATGAGCATTCGGCCCGACATGCCAAGGTGAATGATCAGGGTTTCGCCCGAGGCCAGATCGACGAGGATGTATTTTGACCGGCGGCGCAGGGCCGTGACCTGTTGCCCGGTGAGCCGCGCGGCCATGTGTGGCGGAAACGGCCAGCGCAGATCGGGCCGGTTTACCGCGGCATGGCGGATCACAGCCCCCTGCATCACCGGGGCCAGCCCGCGACGAACCGTCTCAACTTCGGGCAGTTCGGGCATGCGGACTTCCTATGGGGCAGGCAATTGTGTAACCCCGTGTCTAGCATGAGTATCAGGGGCCGGGCCAGCCGATGACGGATGACAGTGACAAGACCACGCATTTCGGGTTCGAGACCGTCCGCGAAGAGGACAAGGCCGAAAGGGTGCGGGGTGTGTTTACGTCCGTCGCCAGCAAATATGATATCATGAACGATGTGATGTCGGGCGGCGTGCATCGGATATGGAAAGACGCGATGATGTACTGGCTGGCGCCGCGTGCCGGGCAGCGGCTGCTGGATGTGGCGGGGGGGACCGGGGATATTGCGTTCCGGTTTCTGAAACGCGCCGGGCATGGGTGCGCCGTTGTGCTGGATCTGACGGAGGGGATGCTGGTGGCCGGACGCAAGCGGGCCGAGGCGGAGCGGATGGCTGCATCTTTGGACTGGGTGGTGGGCGATGCGATGGCCCTGCCGTTTGCCGATAATTCATTCGATGTGTATGCGATTTCCTTTGGCATCCGGAATGTTGTACGTCCGGCGGATGCGTTGAAAGAGGCGTTTCGGGTGTTGAAACCGGGGGGGCGGCTGATGGTGCTGGAGTTCAGCCAATTGCCCAATCCGCTGCTGCAAAAGGCCTATGACCTGTATTCGTTCAACGTGATCCCGCGTATGGGGCAGATGATTGCGGGGGATCGTGAAAGTTACCAGTATCTGGTTGAATCCATTCGGAAATTTCCAGATCAGGAAACGTTTCTGGGGATGGTCCGCGATGCTGGTTTCGGCAATGCCAAATACCGCAATCTGACGCTGGGCGTGGCGGCATTGCATTCGGGCTGGAAGCTTTGAGAGGTCCGCATAATATCTGGCGGCTGATCCGGACCGGCGCCACGCTGGAACGCGCAGGCGCGATGAATGTCGTGCTGGATGCGTTCGAGGCAGGGCCGGTGCTGCGGGCTGTGGCACGGGCGTTTGCTTGGCCGTTCAAATGGTTGGGCTACCGGGGGGATATGTCATTGCCGCCCGCAACCCGGGCGCTGACCGCCCTTGGCCCGGCCTATATCAAGTTCGGGCAGGGGTTATCGACCCGCCCCGATGTGGTGGGCAATGCATTGGCCGTGCAGTTGCGGGTGTTGCAGGACAAGCTGGCCCCGTTCCCGACCGCTGTGGCCAAGGCTGAAATTGCCAAAGAGTTGGGCATGCCGGTTGATGTGATGTTTTCCAGCTTTTCCGAGCCGGTCGCCGCTGCATCGCTGGCGCAGGTCCATAAGGCGGTGCTGGCCGATACCGGCGAGGAAGTGGCAGTCAAAGTGCTGCGTCCGGGCATCGAGCGGGCGTTCCGCAAGGATATTGACGCGTTTTATTTTGCCGCCCGGATGATCGAGGTTCTGTCGCCCGCGTCCCGCCGCCTGCGCCCGCTGGATGTGATCGCGCATTTCGAAGGCGTCGTGCTGGGCGAGCTGGATTTGCGGCTGGAAAGCTCGGCTGCGGCCGAATTTTCCGCCAATACTGCCAAAGACCCCGGATTTCAGGTTCCAAAGGTCAAATGGCATTTGTCGGCCCGCCGGGTGATGACTTTGGGCTGGGCCGAGGGGATTGGGGCGGCAGATGTTGACGCGATTGATGCCGCAGGGCATGACCGCCGCGCATTGGCCGCGCGGGTGCTGGAATTATTCCTGAGCCATGCGCTGCGCGACGGATTTTTTCATGGCGATATGCATCAGGGTAACCTGAAGATTGCAGAAAATGGCGATATCATCGCCTATGATTTCGGCATTATGGGCCGAATTGATGAATATACCCGCCGGGTGTACGCCGAGATCCTGTTCGGCTTTATCCGCAAGGATTTCAAACGCGTGGCCGAGGTGCATTTCGAGGCGGGCTATGTGCCGGTTGACCGGGATGTGGATGAATTTGCCCGGGCACTGCGGGCCGTGGGCGAGCCGATTTTCGGCATGGATGCGAGCAGGATTTCGATGGGCCGCCTGCTCGCCTATCTGTTTGAAGTGACAGAAAGGTTTGGCATGGAAACCCGCACCGAACTGATCCTGCTGCAGCGCACGATGGTTGTGGTCGAAGGTGTCGCCCGCACATTGGACCCGCATATGAACATCTGGGATGTGGCCAAGCCGATTGTCGAGGATTACATCAAGAAATCCATCGGCCCGCAGGCCCTGCTGCGCGATCTGGCCAAGACGGTGCGGGTGCTGGCCCGGTTTGGCCCGCGCCTGCCGGGGCTGGCCGAGGCCGCATTGATCCGCACCACCAACCCCGCACCAGAGCCAAAACGCCGGGCAGTTTTGCCTGCGCTGGGGTTTATGGCACTGGGCGGGGCGCTGTTTGGTCTGGCGCTGCTGGTTTGGCGGCTGTGGTAGGATGGGCACACTGCCCATCGGTATCGGCTGATGCGCAAATCGCCCATCCTAGGTCAATGCCGGATCGCGCAGGGCGCTGACTTGCGTCGATGATACCGCGACACCGCCCGCCAGGATCAGGATGGTCTGGCCACCCTGAGACCGGACCTCGGTGATGGTGGAATAGACATCGGCGGGTTCGGTCAGGATCACCTCACCGGCAAGCGAGCTTTCGACGGTAAAGGTGTAATTGCCATTGGGTAGCGGCGCGCCATCGGTGGTGACACCGGCCCATTCGAGCGTATTTGACGACACTGGAATGGTCAGCCGCTGCACCACGACACCGGCGGAATCCTTGACGACAAGCGCCACCGAATCGGCCAAAGCGGCGGGATTAGGCGCGATGGTCAATGGTGTGCCGGTGAAATGCCCGGCCACTGGGGCGCGCGCCTGTTTCCCGACCCAGGATGCCATTTGTGCCATCCCGGTTGTGCCCATTTGTGCGGCAAGTGCGGTCAGCAGGTCGTTGGTTTTGACCTGCTGTTCGACGCTGGAAAACGTGGCCAGCTGGGCCGCATAATCGGACGAATCAATCGGGTTAAGCGGGTCCTGATTTTCCATCTGTGCGGTCAGCATTTTCAGGAACATCTGGTAATCCGAATCGGTTTCGCGGGTCGAGGTGCCGGGCGTGGGCCGGGGTGTGGGTGGGGTGATTGTCTGGGTCGCGTTCACGGTCATTATCGCAGGCTCCTACAGTCGAAGGTCTAGCCCGCCGCGCCCGGTACGGGTGGCGGCAGGGCGGGGAAGGTCGGAATCGGTTGTCGGGTCGGGTGTCTGGCTGGCCGCTGGCCCCGATTTAGAGTCGCGGTCGGGGTCATCCTGTCTGCTGCCGGACTGAAACTGCTGGGCAGGCCCATCATCGCGGCTGCCCTGCCGACCACCAAAGGATATGGTAATGTCCTGATACCCAAGACTGCGGAATTCCTGGGTCAGCATATCCATATGGCGGCGCATCAGATCGGCGGTTTCGGGCCGTTCCGCGATGATGGTGACGGAAATTGCCCCGTCCAGGGCCTGCAAATTCAGCCGCACCTGCCCCAGTTCCCGGGGGTTGAGCACAATGTCGGTGCTGCCGCTGGGCTGCGCCCGTCCGGCCTGCGCGAGTTGTGTGGCAATATGGGCGGCCATTGCCCTGCCGTCGGGCGCGGCCTGTGGCAGTGCTGGCAAAGCGGATATCAGCATGTGCTGGGGCGTGGTAAAGCCGTCCGGCCGGCTGCCGGTTTGCTGGTTTTGGCCGAGGGTTTGCGCCAGTTTAGCGGGCGTATCCGTCACGGAGTCGACCCCTGTCCGAGGCGGTGGCGCTGTGGCTGTCTGGGTGATTGGCGGGCTGGTGGGGGTTACTGTGTTTGGGCTGGTCTGGTATGGCGAAACCATCGTTGACGGGCCGCTGGCCGCTGTCATGGATTGGGGTCTGTGCAAGGGGCGCGGGGACAGGCTGGCAGGTGCCGGTGGCAGGCCGGCAAAACCCGGTCCTCGCCCTGACGGGGCCTGCAACAGCACCGTGCCGTCGGTGGCGCGTGCGGGCAGGGTTGGCCCCAATTGATCCATGTTGGTCAGGGGGTTGGTCACTGGGTTGGTCGGGGGGTTGGCCTGCTGCGGTGGTGCGGGGCTGGACAGCGCCGGAGGCTGCCCATGCGGTGGAATTGCGACGGAAATTGGCGGTGATTGCGGATGATGTGGTGCAATGCTGAAGGGGATCGGGGGCAAGCGGGTTGGGGCGATGGGCGACAATGACTGCCTCCAAACCGCAACATTGCCCGGCACATTGCCCGGCACCGGCCATACCGGGATTTCGGCGCTGGGGTCCGTGGCCCGACCGATAGTCTGACCAATCGTCTGATCGCCCCGTTCATGGGCCTGCGCGGAACGGATGTCTGGCTGATGATCTGTCTGGTTTTCTGGACTTGCGGTAATTGGCCCAAACTTTGTGCCCGGCAGTATGGCCACTATGGCCGCCGCAACATCAGCTTGCCAGAATTCCGGTTGCGGCCATGTCAATTCCTGCGGGTCCGGCCGCCCCGGCAACTGTTCTGCGTCAGAGTCTATGGCCGCTTCGGCGTCGGGTTCGGCGTCGGGTAAAACCGGCGCGGTTGGTGCGGGGACCGGGTTTGGGATTGCCGCCGTCACGGGATCTGCGACCCGTATTATCGCTGTCAGAGCCTGCGCGAATTCTGCCGCGGATTTGCCTGCGCCCGCGCCGGGATTGCCCCGGTTCAGTTGGGCGGCAAAGCGCGCCCCGGCCGGGGACAGATCGGGGGTCAGGGATACAGACATCAGGTCTCCGATGTAAAAGGCACATGGCCTGACCCAAGATGACGATGGAAGCTTACCGGATGTTTACTGATCGCGGTGCATCCTGCCGAAAGTTGTTCGAATTGGAGAGATTTATGAACCCGATCCAGCCCAGTGCGATCCAGCCCAGTGCATCTGTGCCCGGACCGTTGCCTTTACCGCAAGATCCTGCTGCCCGCCCCGTGCCTTTGTCGGATGACGCCCGCCTGCGCGAGGTGGCCGAACAGTTGGAGGCCGGATTTTTGGCCGAAATGCTGAAATCAGCCGGGCTGGGGGCGACGCGCGGCGAATTTGGCGGTGGCGCGGGCGAGGAGCATTTCAGTTCCTTCCTGATTCAGGCGCAGGCCCGCGAAATGGTGCAGGCTGGTGGCATCGGACTGGCCGAATCGCTGTTTGAGGCGATGAAAGTGCGCGCCGATGGCTGACCCGGTGAACAAGGCCCTGATGGATTTGCTGGCCGAAGAACGTCTGGCGATTCTGGGGGGAGAGTTTCAACGGCTTCCGACCCTGGCCGGGCGCAAAGTCGCGTTATTTGCAAAATTTGAGGCGACGCCTGCCACAGTGCAGACCCTGCGCCGGATCGGGGCACAGGTCAGTCGCAACCAAAAGCTGCTTGGCGCGGCCCTGCGCGGCCTGCGCGAGGTCAGCGACCGGCTGGGCGTCGTGCGCGATTTACGCAATGGTTTCAGCACCTACGACAGTCAGGGCCAGAAATCCACGGTCGCTGCCGCCCGTCCCGGATTTGAACACAAGGTCTGAGGGCGGGACGTTCGGCCAAGTCTTGGTTAATGAAATATGCGCTGTAACCCTTTCAAATATTTATACATTTCAACTTAGTTTCGGGCATGGCGTTGAATAAAACTCGCCCTATTGGACCCCTGCAAATTAAGGTTCTCTTAGCAGATTTGCCAGCAATGTGCCCCTGCATCCCACCGGATGGCGCAGCGACTGGAAAACCCGGCCCAACGCAACGATCAGAATGACGTGTCATTTCGCCGATCCCCGGCGATTTCATGAAACCTTGGCGAAAAATTCGCCGCACTTTTAAAGGACTCGGTACATGTCGAGCGTTCTGACCAACAATGGCGCAATGGTTGCGCTGCAGACCCTGAAATCCATCAACATGGATCTGACCAAAACCCAAAACATGATTTCGACCGGCAAGGCGATCAGCTCTGCCAAAGATAACTCGGCTGTCTGGGCGATTTCCAAGATCATGGAATCCGATGTGGCAGGCTTTAAGGCGATCAGTTCCAGCCTGTCCTTGGGCGAATCGACCGTTGCCGTGGCCCGCCAAGCGTCGGAAACGGTGACGGATTTGCTGACCCAGATGAAGGGCAAAATCGTTGCTTCGCAGGAATCCAACGTCGACCGCGTCAAGATTCAAAGCGATATCGTGGCCCTGCGCGATCAGATTACATCAGTTGTCGGCGCGGCGCAGTTCAACGGCCTGAACCTGCTGTCGAACAAATCCACGACCATCGGGACCGGCACAGTCAACGTGCTGTCCTCGCTTGACCGGTCAAGTTCGGGCGTGACGGCCAGCAATATCGCGGTCGGCAAAGAAGACCTTGGGCTGTCGGCTGCGTCCTTTACCGGCACGGCACTGACGGCGGGCACGGCATCGACCTTGAACGCGACCCAGACCCAGACCCTGACGATTACCGCGCCAACGGCTATCGGCACGGCCTATTCGATTGGTCTGGCCGGCACTGACGCGGATGCCAGCAAATTCACACCGGCCAGCTATACGACCGGTGCGACAACGGCAGACCAGAACAAGATCCTGTATGTCTCGCGCGAAGGTGACACTGCGGCGGATGTGGCCAAAGGTCTGGCGGCAGCTTTTGCCGGATATATGTCGAAAAACGGGCTGGATACCGACATTGTCAATGCGAAATCCAGTGGTGGCACGTTGGTATTCACCTCGACCAAGACCGACGCCACGGACACCATTGCAGCCCGGATCGACTTTGCGGCCAGCACAACCTCGACCATCGGCGGCGGCCTTGCGTCACTGGCGAATTACGACGTCACGACCACTTACGGTGCCAAGGCCGCGTTAAGCGCTGTCGAAACCGCAATCCAGATGTCGGTTGATGCTGCCGCATCTTTCGGTTCGTCACAGGGCCGGATCGAAATTCAAAGCGAATTTATCAGCAAGCTGTCTGATGGGTTGAAATCCGGTATCGGCAGCCTTGTTGATGCCAATATGGAAGAGGCCTCTGCCCGTTTGCAGGCGCTGCAAGTTCAGCAACAGCTGGGTGTCCAATCGCTGTCGATTGCGAACCAGGCACCGCAGTCGATCCTGTCGCTGTTCCGGTAAGACGAGGGCGGGGGGGCCTTAGACGGACCCCCCCCGTTTCATCGTGCTTTGCGCGGCAAAGCCCGCGCGACATTGCCATTTTGTCCCGAAAGGACACGTTGTGAACGTGATAGAACAAGCACGCCAGGCCTATGCCCCGGTGAATTCCCCCTTGCGCACGGACCGGTCAACCGAGCTGCAGATTTTCAGTCAGACCACCGCACGGCTACGCCTTGCCGCTGCCGCAACCCCTGCGGATTTCGCCCGCCTTGCCACCGCTTTGCACGAAAACCGCCGTCTTTGGACTCTGATGGCTGCCGATGTCGCCGATGACGACAATGGGTTGTCGCCAGACCTGCGGGCGCAGATTTTCTACCTTGCTGAATTTACAGCCTATCACAGCCGCAAAGTCCTGAAAGGCGAGGCGACGGTCGAGGCGCTGGTCGATATCAATCTGGCCATCATGCGCGGCCTTTCCGGGCAGAAGTCGGGCCAAGCTGCTGAAAGTGGGGTGCTCTGATGTCAGGTCTTGTCCTTAAGCTTGGGCCGAAAGAACGGGTGCTGGTCAATGGTG
Organism: Rhodobacterales bacterium; assembly: GCA_031422295.1. Taxonomy (GTDB): domain Bacteria; phylum Pseudomonadota; class Alphaproteobacteria; order Rhodobacterales; family Rhodobacteraceae; genus JANOMH01. Next base: position 115,129 of record JANOQM010000084.1, read on the forward strand.
CGGTGATCGAAAATGGCGACCGGCGGTCGCGCCTGTCGATCCTGACGCCCAATGCCAATATTCTGCGGCTGCGCGATGCGATCCGCCCGGATGAGGTGAATACCCCGGTTCGCCGCGTGTGTTATATTGCCCAGCTTGTGCTGTCGGGTGATGCCACCGAAGACGATGCCCGCTTTCAATTGCTGCGCGGGATCGAACAGCTCAGTCAGGCGCTGTGCGACCCGGACAGCCGGTTGCAATTGGCCGACGCGACCGAAGCGGTTATATCCGGTGATTTCTACCGCGCCCTCAAACGCTTGCGCGCCCTGATGCCACGTGAAGAGCGGCTGTTGGCTGCTGCCCCGCGCCTGTCATGACATTCCAGCCGGTCATCCCGTTTTCCGGGTATACCGGCTGGCGTTTTTTGCAACGCACGCTGGAGACCCAGACCAAAGCTTTTGTCGAAAGTCCCCAGATTCAGCGGGCGACCGACTATTTCCGGGAAAACATCGCGACTGTTCGCACTGTCGATGACCTGATGGCAAACCGGCGGTTGCTGGAGGTGGCTTTGGGTGCGTTTGGGTTGGATGATGATATCAATAACAAAGCATTCATCCGCAAGGTGCTGGCCGAGGGCACGTTGAAAGATGATGCTTTTGCCAACCGGCTGTCGGACAAGCGCTATACCGAAATGGCGCGGGTCTTTGGCTTTGGCGATCTGGGGGCGCGCACTGGATTGGCCACCTTTCCCGACAGTATCGTCAAACGCTACACCGCGCGGCAATTTGAACGGGCGGTGGGCGAACAGAACGATCAGGTGCGATTGGCGCTGAATGTCTCGACCGGGTTGCAAGATGTTCTGGCCGCCAGTTCGACCAAGAATGGCCAATGGTTGGGGGTCATGGGCAATGCGCCGTTACGCCAGGTCGTCCAGACTGCCATGGGTTTTTCGGCCAGTTTTGGGCAGATTGACCTGGATCAGCAGCTTGACAGCTTTAAAGACCGGGCCAGAAACGTTTTTGGCACGGATGACCTAAGGGATTTTACCGATCCTCAGCTGCAGGATAAATTGATCCGGTTGTATATGATCCGGGCGGAAGCATCGCCTGCATCAGGATTTTCTGCGGCCTCGGTCGCATTGAATCTGTTGCAGGCGGGCCGGTGAACCGGGCGTCCGGGGCCGCGCCGGGCTTGCCCAGGTTTACCCATGCGTTAATCCCCCTGCACATTGCCGTGTTTTGCGCGTAATCATCGCGCATGGATTCTGGTGCAGACTTTGGGATGTTGCGGGCCATGCTGGAATGGCAGGTGGCCGTTGGGGCGGATGAAGCCATTCTGGATGCCCCGGTTGACCGCTATGGCCTGACTGACGAATTGCCTAGGCCCGCGCCGCGCAAGGGGTTGTTGCCCGGGGTGCCGGACAAAAAGCCGGATGATCAGACTGTTGCGCCGATGACCCAACTCGCTAAATCGGGGGCGGCGCAGGTTTTAGCGGTGGCTGAGGCGCGGGTTTTGGCGGCAGCGGCGCCGGATTTGGCCGGACTTGCGGGTGCAATGGCAGGCTACACCCATTGCGAATTGCGCCAAGGCGCGCGCAATCTGGTGTTTGCTGACGGCCAGTCTGCCGCCCGGGTGATGATTATTGGCGAGGCGCCGGGCCGCGACGAAGATATCGAAGGCCGCCCGTTTGTTGGTAAAGCCGGGCAGTTGCTGGACCGGATGCTGCAGGCCATTGGCCTGTCCCGTGCGGCCCCAGACCCCCGGCAAGCGGTTTACATCACCAATGTCCTGCCATGGCGGCCGCCATCGAACCGCACCCCGGACCCCGCTGAAATCGCGATGTTTTTGCCGTTTCTGGAGCGGCATATTACCCTAGCCGATCCCGATTTCATCATCCTGATGGGCAATACGCCCTGTCAGGCCCTGCTGGGGCGGGGCGGGATCACCAAAATGAGGGGCGATTGGGTGACGGTGCTGGGCAAACCCGCCTTGCCAATGGTGCATCCGGCCTATCTGCTGCGGATGCCTGCGGCCAAGCGCGAGGCCTGGGCCGATTTGCTGGCACTGCGGGCCCGGTTGGACATTGGGCAGGGGGCGTTAACATGACCCGGATGGACCAGACCCGCGATTTCCTGCCCGTCCGTATTGCGGTTCTGACCGTCAGTGATACCCGCAGCCCGGCGGATGACAAATCCGGCGATACGCTGGTCGAACGCCTGACCGGCGCGGGGCATGTTTTGGCCGCGCGGGGCATTGTCCGGGATGACCGGGCCGTGATTGCAGATCAGTTGCGGGCGTGGTGCGCCGATCCGGGGGTGGATGTGATCCTGACCACCGGGGGCACTGGCCTGACCGGCCGGGATGTCACGATCGAGGCGCACCGCGATGTCTATGAAAAGGAAATCGAGGCGTTTGGGACGGTATTCACCATTGTCTCGATGCAAAAGATCGGTACCAGTGCGGTTCAAAGCCGGGCAACCGGCGGGGTAGCGCTGGGTACCTATCTGTTCGCCCTGCCGGGCAGTCCGGGGGCCTGTCGGGATGCCTGGGACGATATTCTGCGCCTGCAGCTGGATTACCGTCACCGCCCGTGTAATTTTGTCGAGATATTTCCACGGCTTGACGAACATAAACGGCGCAAATAGCCGACCCGTAAGGTGGGTTCTAACCCACGTTGTACGGAATCGGCAAAATCATGATCTGGTCAAAGTAAGGTGGGTTTCAACCCACGTTTGCTGGCATCAACCCGCAGCACAGCCTTGAATATCGACGGCCCGGTCATCGCCCAGCACTGTGATCCGCAGGGCGGACCGGTCCAGGGCAAAGGCCGCCCCACTGACATGCACCATCCGCGCCCGGGCCGTCAGGGCATTGCCATCGCGCGTCACATCCGTCTCGGACACCCAGATCTGCGGATCGCCCGCTTCAATCACAATGACCTCAGTCCCGCCGGCGGTCGGCAGGTGCAGGACGGCTGTGATCCACATACCATCATCAGCCGGTTCGACGGCGCAGGTGGCAGTGGTTAGCCCGGCCTCGGCCCCGCTGATCGGGGTGTCGATCAAAGCCGTCACAATCGCCACATCACGCTGCGCGGCAGGGGGCAGGTCGGCCGCAAAGGTCAGGTGGACCGGCACGCAGATATCCAGACAGACACCAATCTCGACTTCGCCCTGCAGCCGGGTCGGTGCGCCTGCGACCGATGGCGTAATCTCGATCGGGATCACCACCTGATTGTGATACCCGAAGCTGCGCATGCCATTCTGGTCGAACACCTCGGGCGTGGGCCAGTGAAACGCGGCCCCGCCGATGTTTTCCGACCCTGCCCAGCTGAACGCGGGCGGAATGCCACCATCGCCGGGGGCGCGCCAATAGGTTTTCCAGCCCGGCGCAAGGGTCAGCCGTAACCCCGCCATCTGCGTGCCATCCGCTGTTTGCCAGCCCGGCAGAACCTCGATCCGGACCACGTCATCGGGTGGGCCCGCAAGGGCGGGCAGGGCCGGGGCTAGGGCTGAGACAAGCACTGCGGCGCATGAAAGGAGCGTGGATTTTAACATGTCGGCGAACATAAGCCCATTGATTGCGATAGGAAGTCACGTTGCAGCGAGACCGGCGCGAGCCCCCCCTTGCGCGTGACCCGGCTGCATCACATCATCCATCATATGAAATCTGAACCCACATCCCTGCGGGGCAAGCTGCTGATCGCCATGCCAGCGATGGCCGATCCGCGTTTTGCGCATAGTGTCGTTTATCTGTGTGATCATTCGCCCAAAGGCGCGATGGGTCTGATTGTGAACAAACCGACCCCCGATGTCCGGATGCCCGAATTGCTGGAGCAGCTGGGTATTGCCCCGCAACCGGGGATGCGTGACATCCGGGTGCATTTTGGCGGTCCGGTCGAACGCGCCCGTGGTTTTGTGCTGCATTCCGCAGATTATACATCCGGCGCCGCGACCATGGCTGTCGATTCCGAAACCTCGATGACCGCCACGCTTGAGGTGCTGGAAGATATTGCCAAGGGTCGCGGTCCGCAGCAGTCGATGTTCGCGCTGGGCTATGCCGGATGGGGGCCGGGCCAGCTTGAGGCTGAAATTGCCGGGAATGGCTGGCTGAGTTGCGCCCCCCGGTCCGATATCGTGTTTGGCCGGGCGGATGAACACAAATGGTCGGCGGCGTTGAAATCAATGGGGGTTAATCCTGTTGGACTGTCGCCGATGTCGGGTCGGGCCTAAGTCGGGTCGGGCCTAAGTCGGATCGGGCCTAGGTCGGATCGGGCCTAGGTCGCAATTCCGCCAGCACATCTGCTGTGTCCTGTCCGAAATGCGGTGGCGGCAGGCGGTAGCTCACCGGGGTGCGTGACAGATGCAGCGGGTTGCCCAGCAGCCGCACGGCCCCGCCTTGCACATCATCGCGCGGCATCGAGACGATCATCCCGCGCGCGGCCACCTGATCGCTGGCAAAGGTCTGGTCCAGCCGGTTGACCGGCCCGACCGGCACGCCAGCAGCCTCCAGCCCCGCCGTGATTGCGGCCATGGTCCGCCCCCGGAACAGCGGGGCGAGTGTGGCCAGCAGTGCCTCGCGGTGCGTCAATCGTGCTGGATTGGTTGCATAATCCGGCGTGTCGGCCAGCCCTTCGACCGCCAGGAAGGCACAGGTGCGCCGGAACTGCCCGTCATTGCCGACAGCGACAATCACATGCCCGTCGGATGCCTCAAACACCTGATAAGGCACGATATTGGGGTGGCCGTTGCCGCGCCGTTGCGGGGTCTTGCCCGACGTCAGATAGTTCACCCCTTCGTTGATCAGCCAGGCAATCTGCGTATCGACCAGGGCCACGTCGATATGCTGCCCCTCGCCGGTTTTGGTCCGGTGATGCAGCGCCGCCAGAATGCCCGTGGTCGCATACATGCCGCACATCACATCGGCGATGCCGACCCCGGTTTTCATCGGCATGCCGTCCGGATCGCCGGTCAGCGACATGATCCCGCCATAGCCCTGCGCCATCAGATCATAGCCCGGTTTGGCGGCATTCGGGCCGGTCTGGCCATAGCCCGAGATCGAACAAAAGATCAGGCTAGGGTGTGCCGCGCACAGGGTCGCATGGTCCAGCCCGTATTTGTCCAGCCCGCCGGGTTTGAAATTTTCGATCAGAATATCGGCCGTTGCGGCCAAGGCGCGGATCGTATCCTGCCCTGCCGGCGTGGCAATATCGACGGCGACGGATAGTTTATTGCGGTTGGTCGACATGAAATAGGCCGATAAATCGGTAGGTTGGCCCGCCAGATCATTCACATAGGGCGGCCCCCATGTGCGTGTATCGTCGCCATTGGACCCCGGGTTTTCGATCTTGATCACCCGCGCCCCAAGGTCGCCCAACAGCTGGGTGCAGGTGGGTCCGGCCAGAATCCGGCTAAGGTCCAGCACTGTCAGCCCGTCTAATGCGCCTGCCATGATCCTACTCCAGCTTACATTAGTCGGTGTCATCTTTGGCCGGGTAAAGCGCCCGCTGCAAGGGGCCGATTAGCGCTAGGCGGCGGCTTAAGGTGCGGCGATAAGGGCGGCAAAAATCGCCATGGCGCTGGGGCTGGCCCAATCGGCATCGCCTTGCAACCGGCCGATTTCCTGTCCATCGCGGTTCAGGATCACGCTGATCGGCAGGGCTAAAACTCCCATATCGCGGGCCAGTTCCTGTTGCGGGTCGCGGTGCAGCGGCAGGTTATCCACCCCGATTTCAGCAAAAAACTGCTGCATCCCCGGCAGCGCGTTCCGCCCGGTGGCAATGGTCACAACCTGAAAATCCTGTGATCCCATGGCCGCCTGCAACGCCGACAGCTGTGGCATTTCCTTGCGGCAGGGCGCGCACCAAGTTGCCCAGAAATTGACCAGCACGATCTGACCGGCGTAATCGTCAAACGTCACCACCGAATCGTCAAACCCCAGAAACGGCACATCCGAACCGGGCTGTGCTGTGCTGTGAAAGTTCAGCTTGCGCATATCGCCGTCGCGCAGGGCCATCAGGGCGGCAGGATCGGCCACGGTTTGTGCTGCCGCAGGGTTTGCAAGCAGGGCCAGCGCCGTATAGACAACCGCGACAGTGATTTTCAGCATGCGCACACTCCGACAGGACGACAATATGACCAAGACCAGCAATGCCATGTGGGGCGGGCGGTTCGTATCCGGGCCTGACGCGATCATGGAGGCGATCAATGCCTCGATCTCGTTCGACAAACGGATGGCCGCGCAGGACATTGCAGGGTCTCGCGCCCATGCCGCGATGTTGGCGGCGACGGGTATCATCTCGGATAGCGATGCGGATGCGATCAGGGAAGGCCTGCTCACGGTGTTGTCAGAGATTGAGGGCGGGAATTTCGTGTTTTCGACGGCGCTGGAGGATATTCACATGAATGTCGAAGCGCGGTTGAAGGAATTGATTGGCGAGCCTGCCGGGCGGCTGCATACGGCGCGGTCGCGCAATGATCAGGTGGCGTTGGATTTCCGGCTGTGGGTCCGCGATCAGTGTGATGCGGCGGATGGTGCATTGCTGGCGCTGATCAGGGCGCTGCTGGTGCAGGCCGAGGCTGGGGCCGACTGGGTAATGCCCGGATTTACCCACCTGCAAGTGGCCCAGCCGGTGACTTTTGGTCACCATATGCTGGCCTATGTCGAAATGCTGGCGCGTGACCGTTCCCGGTTTGCCGATGCGCGGGCGCGGATGAATGACTCGCCCTTGGGTGCTGTGGCATTGGCGGGCACGTCGTTTCCGATTGACCGGCTGATGACGGCGCAGGCGCTGGGGTTTGACGGACCGATGGCTAATTCGCTCGATGCCGTCAGCGACCGCGATTTTGCGCTGGAGTTTCTGGCGGCGGCCAGCATTTGCGCGATGCACCTGAGCCGCCTCGCCGAAGAACTGGTGATCTGGTCCACCGTTCAGTTCCGCTTTGTCCGCCTGTCGGACCGCTGGTCCACCGGGTCATCTATCATGCCGCAAAAACGCAACCCGGATGCGGCCGAGTTGATCCGCGCCAAGGTGGGCCGGATCATGGGGGCGAATGTGGCGCTGATGATGGTGATGAAGGGGCTGCCGCTGACCTATTCCAAGGATATGCAGGAAGATAAGGAACAGGTGTTTGACGCCGCAGATAACCTGATGCTGGCCTTGGCCGCGATGACCGGGATGATCGGGGATATGGCCCCGAACCGCGACGCGATGCAGGCCGCCGCCGGGGCCGGGTTTTCCACCGCGACCGATCTGGCCGACTGGCTGGTCCGCGAATTGGGCCTGCCGTTCCGCGAGGCGCATCATGTCACGGGGGCGCTCGTAGCGCTGGCCGAACGACAGGGCGTGGATTTGCCGGACTTGTCACTGGACCAGATGAAGTCCGTGCATCAGGCTATCCGGGCGGATGTGTTTGCTGTGTTGGGGGTCGAAAATTCGGTGGCCAGTCGCGTAAGTTATGGTGGAACCGCACCCACGCAGGTGCGTGCACAGGTGGCAAGATGGAAGGAAGGTTTGGCATGAAGATATTGTTCATACTGGGTGCGACGGCGGGTCTGGCCGGATGCGGCGCAGACGCACCGCCCTTTGTGCCTGCTGCGTCGGCCAATGTTTCGGTCGGCGCTGGCGGATTGTCGACCAACACGGCGCTGGGGGTCAGCAATGGCATCATATCACTGGGGGTTAGCCTGTAATGCCCTTGATAAGATGGATTTATCTGGGATTGGTCATCTGGGGCACCGTGCATCCGATGGTTTGGTTTATGCGCCATATGCGCGATACCGGCACCGGCCTGCGCGGGTTGATTGATGCCTGGTATGTCAATGCGTCAACCACCGGGCTGACCTGGGACCTGACCATTGCGGCGATTGCCCTGACCGTGGCGGTGGTTGCCGATCTGGCGGCGCGCCGGGTCTGGCTGATGCTGATCGTCATTCCCGCCACATTCGGGATCGGGGTCAGTTGCGGGCTGCCGCTGTATTTGTTTTTGCGGTCCGGAGCCGCATCAAGGTAGGTGCCTCCGGCGGAGGTATTTGGGCAACTCCGAAAATCCACGATTGAGCGTTTGAAAGGCCGGAATGGACCATTTTCTGTATCGTGACGGCCGCCTGTTTGCCGAAGATGTGCCGGTGGCCGAGATTGCGGCGCAGGTTGGCACGCCGTTCTATGTATATTCCAGTGCCACGTTGCTGCGCCATTACGGCCTGTTCGATGCGGCCTTGTCCGGGCTGCCCCATATGGTCTGTTTTGCGATGAAATCGCTGAGCAATGTGGCCATTCTGAAGCTGTTGGGTGATGCCGGGGCGGGGATGGATGTCGTGTCGGGCGGCGAGTATCTGCGCGCCCGCGCCGCAGGTGTGCCGGGCGACAAGATCGTATTTTCCGGCATTGGCAAGACCCGCGACGAGATGCGGCTGGCGCTCGAGGGCGGCATTCGGCAGTTCAATGTCGAGAGCGAACCCGAGATGGTCGTGCTGGACGAGGTGGCCCGGTCATTGGGGGTGGTAGCCCCGATTACGGTGCGGGTGAACCCCGATGTCGATGCCAAGACCCATGCCAAGATTGCCACCGGCAAGTCCGAGAACAAGTTCGGCATTCCGATTGCCCGGGCGCGGGAGGTTTATGCCATGGCTGCGGGGCTGCCCGGTCTGAAAGTGATCGGGATTGATGTGCATATCGGGTCGCAGCTGACCGAACTGGCCCCGTTTGAGCAAGCCTACCGCAAGGTCGCCGAGTTGACCGCGGTGTTGCGTGCCGATGGTCATGTGATCAGCCGATTGGATTTGGGCGGTGGTCTGGGCATTCCCTATACCCGGGGCAACGAGGCCCCGCCGCTGCCACAGGATTATGGCGATCTGATCCGCCGCACCGTCGGTCATCTCGGCTGTGAGATCGAGATCGAACCGGGCCGGCTGATTTCGGGTAATGCCGGGATCATGGTCAGCAGGGTCATCTATGTGAAATCCGGCGAAGGCCGGGATTTCCTGATCTTGGACGGCGCGATGAATGATCTGATTCGCCCGGCGATGTATGACGCCTATCATGATATTATTCCGGTGGTTGAGCCTGTGCCCGGAGTCGACCAGCGCCCCTATGACATTGTCGGCCCGGTCTGTGAAAGTGGCGATACCTTTGCCAAGGGTCGCCAGATGCCCCCGGTGGCGGCGGGCGATCTGGTCGCGTTCCGGTCGGCGGGGGCGTATGGCGCGGTGATGGCCAGCGAATACAATTCCCGCCCGTTGATCCCCGAAGTGCTGGTGAAAGGTGATCAATTCGCAGTTATCCGCGCAAGACCTACCTATGATGAAATGATTTCACGCGATACCATACCCGAATGGGTCTGAGTGTCTTAGATAGAGTTTACGTTACAGGAGCGGGCCACTGACCAGCGTGCCATATCTGCTGCCGCATCTGAGGCGTCCGGTTCTGTTGACCCGGGCGGGGATGTTGGCTGAACGTCTGGTCCGCGCTTTCTGGCCGTTCTGGGTGGCGCTGGCGCTGGCTATCGCCCCGTTGCTGATGGGTTGGCAGGACCTGATGGCGTTGGAGCTTTTCTGGGCCTGCGCGGTTCTGGCCGTGTTGGCGCTGGGCGTCACGGCGGTCTGGGGTTTGCGCCGGTTTCACTGGCCCGGTCAGGCCGAAGCAGTGGCCCGGGTGGACGCATCGCTGCGCGGCAGACCGATTGCCACTTTGGCCGACCGGCAGGCGATTGGGGCTGCGGACCCCGCCTCGGCTGCGGTCTGGGCCGCGCATCTAGACCGGATGACCGAACGCACCCGGCAGGCGCGGATGGTTGAACCTGACCTGACACTGTCCAGCCGTGATCCGTTTGGTCTGCGCTATATTGCCTTGTTGTTCATGGTGACCGCCCTGTTGTTCGGGTCGCTGTGGCGGGTCGGGTCGGTGGTTGACATCGGTGCAGGCGGGCAGGCGGTTCTGGCCACTGGCCCCGCATGGGAAGGCTGGGTTGAACCGCCCGCCTATACTGGCAAGCCGTCAATCTATCTGGCCGATGTGCCGCCGGGCAATCTGTCGGTTCCGCAGGGCAGCACCCTGACCTTGCGCCTGTATGGTGAGATTGGCGATCTGACCGTGGCCGAAACCGTGTCAGGCCGGATTGGCGAGATTGGCAGCGCTGCCGGGGCGCAGCAGAGTTTCCAGATCATGCAGGCCGGTAATCTGGCGATCAATGGCGCGGGTGGGGCCGAATGGAAGGTCAGCATCATCCCTGATCTGCCCCCGACCGTATCGCTGACCGGCCCGGTCGATGCCGATGCCGAAGGGCAGATGTCGCAACCTTTTGCCGCGTCGGATGATTTTGGCGTGCTGGCTGGTCAGGCGACGATCACCCTTGATCTGGCGGCGGTGGCCCGGATCTTTGGGCTGGCGGCCCAGCCCGATGCCCGCGACCCGATTATCATCGACCTGCCGATGCCCTTTACCGGCGACCGGGCCGCGTTCGAGGATGTGTTGGTCGATAATTTCAGCGAACATCCGTTTGCCAATCTGCCGGTGATCCTGACCCTGCAGGTGACTGACGCCAGCGGGCAGGTCGGTGTGACCGAACCTGCGCCGCTGGTCCTGCCCGGACGGCGGTTTTTTCAGCCGGTGGCCCGTGCGGTCATAGAACAGCGCCGCGATTTGCTGTGGTCGATGGCCAATGGCCGACAGGTCAGCCAGATCCTCAAAGCGGTGTCGCATTATCCAGAGGATTTGTTTCCCAATGAAACGACCTATCTGCGTTTGCGTATGACCCTGCGCAGTCTGGATGGCATGCTGGACGTTGGTCTGACAGTTGCCGGGCAGGACGAGATTGCTACCGCCTTGTACGAACTGGCGGTTCAGCTTGAGGATGGCACCCTGGCCGATGCCCGCGAGCGATTGCGCCGCGCGCAGGAACGGCTGTCCGAGGCGATGCGTAATGGCGCCTCTGATGCCGAAATAGCCGAATTGATGCAGGAATTGCGCGAAGCGACCGATGATTATGTTGAAATGCTCGCCCAGAATATGGAGCCGGGGCAGGACCAGACCGATACGCCGCAATCTGCACAAGACGAGAATATGCAGGTCACGCAAGACGAAATTCAGGCCCTGATGGACCGCATTCAGGAACTGATGGAAGAAGGCCGGATGGCCGAGGCCGCCGAACTAATGGACCAGTTGAACGAACTGATGGAAAACCTGCAGGTCACCCAAGGTGATGGCCAGGGCAACGGTCCGCCCACCCCCGGCCAGCAATCCATGCAGGATTTGCAGGATAGTCTGCGTGAACAACAAGAACTGACCGACGAGGCGTTCCGCGAATTGCAGGACGAGTTCAATCCGGGCCAGCAGGGTCAGGACCAGCCACAGGGCCAGCCCGGCCAAGATGGTCAGGACCCGGGCCAACAGGGCGAGGATGGCCAGCAGCAGGGCCAACAACCCGGCGAGCAACCGGGGCAGGGGCAGGATGGCCAGCAGGGCCAAGACGGCCAGCAACAGGGCGAGGGTCAGGGTCAGGGCGAAAATGATGTGCCCGGGCAGCAGGATGGCAACGGTCAGGGTGGCGAAGGCCGCGATCAGGGCCAGACGCTGGCCGACCGCCAGCAGGCCCTGCGCGATGAGTTGGCCCGCCAGCGCGGCAACTTGCCCGGCCTGACCGGGGAACAGGCCGAAGCCGCCGAACGCGCGTTAGAAGAGGCCGAGGGTGCGATGGACGGGGCGGAACAGGCCCTGCGCGACGGCGATCTGGCAGGCGCGATTGAAAATCAGGCGACTGCGATGGATGCTTTGCGCGAGGGGCTGCGCAATCTGGGTCGTGCCTTGGCCGAAAACGAAACGCAGGACCCCGGCGATGGCACCCAAAGTGCGGATGCGACCGGCCAGGTTGAACCCGCCCGCCGTGACCCGTTGGGCCGCGAAATTGGCAATACCGGTCAATATGGCAGCGACGAGACCATGTTGCAGGGGCAGGATATTTATCGCCGTGCCGAAGACTTGTTGAATGAAATCCGCCGCCGGGCCGGAGAGCAAGAGCGACCGGAAGGGGAACTGGATTACCTGCGCCGGTTGCTGGAGCGGTTCTGACATAGGTCTGATGCCTGTGTCAGCCGTCGGTTTGTTCGGTGGCCGGGGCGGCGGGTGGCGTGACCTGAGGTGTCGGCGTTTCGGTTCCCACAGTTGCGGGCGGGTCGATTGCTGCGGGTTCTGGTGCCGGGGCCACTGGCGGCGTGGTGTCAGCGGCCGGGGCCGCAGTGGCACCGGCATCCGGATCAGCCGCAGCCGGGTCCGACTGATTTGCGATAAAGGACTGCATTTTCAGGTCGATCCACAGACGCGCGTCATTGACCACTTCGACATAGCGGGTCAGCACGGGTTCGGCCTGTGGGATCAGCGCACTGATCCGGGCCGCACCCAGATAAAGCCCGACAAGAATCGCGCAGATCAGCATTACTGTCGTGAATCCAAATCGCGCCCCGCGTTTGCGTTGGACCGCGACAGGTTCATCCTGACTGTCGCCCTGACGTTCGGCTGTCGAGCGCAGGCTTGAGTTAATTTCTTCGATGTCGGGCAACAATTCCCTACGGGTCGCAGGCCCTGAAGATGTTGGTGCGCTGACCGCCGGGGCCGCCTCTCCACGCATCCGTGCCATGCGGCGGCGCGATTCTTCGCTGCGCTGGTCGTCCGGATCAGCGCTGGCCTCGGGCGGTTCGCCAAACCGGGGCGGGCCTTCGGCTGTGCGCGAAGCGGCCTCTCTGGCGGCCTCTTCCCGCAACATTTCGGCAAGGGCAGGTGTCAGACTACGGCGTTGCAATCCGCCAGCGGTCAAAACGGTCTGATCGTCGGGGTTGTCGTCTGGCGGTTCGGTCGTGGCGGGCAGTAGTTCGGGCTGTGGTTCAGAATGTGCTTCAGGCTGTGGTTCCTGAACTGCGTTATTGTCCTGCGCATCAGCCAAGAACACAGCGGATTCCGGCTCTGGTTCAGTTTCAGCTTCTGGTTCCGGCTCATGTTCAGCCTCAACCTCAGCCTCAGCCTTGACCTCAACCTCGGGCTGAATTTCTGGTTCAGGTTCGGCTGCGTCAGCCAAATGCGCTGGCTCAGACGCTGGATCGGATTCGGGCACAAGGTCGGGCCCAAGGTCGGGCAATGGCTCGCCCGCTTCGGCGGCCTCGGACGCGCCGGGGCGTTCAAACCATGTGTGGCCGCAATTGGAGCATTGCACGTCGCGCCCCGCAACCGGGATCACATCATCGGCAATCTCATATTGCGCCCCGCAATTGGGGCAAATCAATCTCATATTATGCGTCCCTCTGCCCTAACACCGCAACCACAACACGTTTGTTAACCATATTCTAGCAACGGATCGCGCATTCGCCAAGGATTTGACAGCGAATGTTCCTGCGCGGATTGAAACCGTTGCATGATTTGGGCAGAAGGGGGGCGGGAAATGGGGGGTAATCTGTGATCGAGCTTCGCAACGTGGCTTATAGTTATGGCGGAGCCGAGCTGTTTGCAGATGTGTCGCTGGTGCTTGCACCGGGATCTTTTCATTTTTTGACGGGTCCTTCGGGTGCCGGAAAAACCACGCTACTAAAATTATGTTACGCAGAGCTTACCACCACAGCGGGTCAGGTGATGTTATTTGGCGAAGAAAGCCGGGGTCTGAGCCGGGACGGTATTGCGCTGGCGCGCCGCCGGATTGGGGTGGTGCATCAGGATTGCCAGTTTCTGGACCATTTGCCGTTGGCCGAAAACGTGGCACTGCCGCTGACTGTGGCCGGACGCAAGGGCGATGCCGCGCAAGATCTGGATGAATTGCTGGGCTGGGTCGGCCTGACCGGGCAAGCTGCGCAATTGCCGCCATCGCTGTCAGGCGGCGAGCGGCAACGGGCTGCATTGGCCCGCGCGGTGATCATGTCGCCGGATGTGATCATCGCCGATGAACCGACCGGCAATGTCGATTGGGAAATGTCACAGCGGCTGCTGTCCCTGTTGGTCGAGTTGAATAAGATGGGCAAAGCAGTTCTGATTGCCACGCATGATCTGAACCTGATCCGGGCTGCCAAGGCCCAAGTTCCGGCCCGTATTTTGCGCCTGCGCGGCGGGCGGCTGCAATCGGCGGGGGTGGATTTGTGAAGGTTCAGGTGGGGCGGTTTTTCGCATTGATCGCAGGCGATCCGCAGGCGGACCGGGCGGTTCCGCCAACCGGGTTTACGGCGCAGCTGACCGTTTTTACTGCCGGGGCCATGGCGTTTCTGGCGGTCTTTGCGCTGTCGTTGTCGCTGGCCACCGGACGGTTAGCAAATCGTTGGGCGTCGGAACTGGCGCAGACCGCGACTTTGCGCATTTCAGCCCCTGCCGACCAGATGGCCGCGCAAACGGCTGCTGCGATTCGCCTGCTAGAAACGACGCCGGGCATCGCCAGTGCCCGGGCGTTGAGCAGGGAAGAAGAAATGGCCCTGCTGGAGCCGTGGTTCGGGGCAGAACTGCCGGTGGATAGCCTTCCGATCCCGCAACTGATCGAAATCATCGAACAGGCCGACGGGTTTGACCCGGTTGGCCTGCGCGCAAGGCTGCAGGCCGAAGTGCCCGGCGCGGTGCTGGATGACCATACCCGCTGGCGCGAACCGCTGGTCGAGGCCGCCAGCCGGTTGCGCAGTCTGGGATGGGTTGCGCTGATCCTGATTGCCGGGGCCACCGGGGCGATGATCACATTGGCCGCCCAATCTGCCCTTGCCGCCAATGCCCAAGTGATCCGCGTGCTGCGTCTGGTCGGCGCGCGTGACGTGTATATCGCCCGCGCCTTTGTCCGCCGGTTTACGTTTCGCGCCTTGTTCGGCGCGGCGACGGGTTGTCTGGCGGGCATGGTGGCTGTGTTCCTATTGCCCAGCGGGGATGTCGCGGGCGGTTTTCTGCCTGGCTTTGGGCTGCAGGGCGCACATTGGCTTTACCCTTTGGCGATTCCGCCCCTGGCCGCCGCTGTGGCGTTTGTGGCGACCCGTTCCGCCGCCCTGCGGTCTTTGCGAGAGCAATCATGAAGCGTCAGATTCAATTGATCCGGTCGGTGCTGTTTATTGGGCAGATGTATTTTGCGATGCTGCCGGTCGCAGTGATTTATGGCCCATGGGCGGTGTTCAGCCGGGAGGGGGCGGTGGCCGCCTGTCATGCGTGGTGCAGTTGGGTCCGCTGGACCGCAGGCTGGATGATCGGGTTGCGTACCGAAGTGCGCGGGCTGCCGCCCACAGACGAATGCATGATTGCCGCCAAGCACCAGTCGTTTCTGGACATTATCATGATCTATTCCGCCGTCCCACGCGGCAAGTTCATCATGAAAAAGCAGCTGACGTATGCCCCGATTTTGGGCCAGTTCGCGCTGCGCATTGGCTGTATTCCCGTGGACCGGGGCAAGCGGGGGCAGGCGATTAAACAAATGATTGCCGATGTATCGGCGGGCCGGTCAGAACCGGGCCAGTTGATCATCTACCCACAGGGCACCCGGATCGCCCCCGGCGTTATCGCCCCCTACAAGGCAGGCTCGGGCGCGTTATACCGCGAGTTGGGGCAGGATTGCGTGCCTGTGGCCTGCAACGTCGGCGTGTTCTGGCCCCGGCATGGGTTTTATCGCAAGCCGGGATTGGCGGTGATCGAGTTTCTGCCGCGCATCCCAAAGTGGCTGCCGGTAGAAGAATTCATGGCCCGGTTAGAGGCCGAAGTTGAAGCCCGGTCGAACCAGCTGATGGCCGAAGCCGGGTTTGTCGCCGCACCAAAGCTGAGTTGAATCCTGCCTTGTCGGCCAAGGCTGGCTTGAAAAGTTAGCTGCGTTTTCACCTACCCTTGCCGCACAAGGCTGGTTTTTGACCCGACAAGTCGTCAGACTGGCACCATGACTAATCTCGGCATCCCGATTGCGCTGTTGTCGGCCCTGTTGTTTGGGGCCAGCACCCCCTTGGCCAAGGTGCTGCTGGAGGCCGTTGATCCATGGATGTTGGCGGGGCTGCTGTATCTGGGCGCGGGCATCGGGCTGGGTTGTTATCGGCTGGGTCAGGCGGCCATGCGGCGGCCCCGGGGCGAGACCGGGCTGCAGCGGGCTGATCTGCCCTGGCTGGCGCTGGTTGTGCTGGCGGGCGGTATTGCCGGGCCGGTGTTTTTGATGTTCGGGCTGGCCCGGACCGATGCTGCCAGCGCATCGCTTTTGCTGAACCTTGAAGGGTTGGCGACCATGCTGATCGCATGGACCGTGTTTCGGGAAAATGTGGACCGGCGGTTACTGGTCGGGGCTATGGCCATTTTGGCGGGGGCAATGCTTTTGTCTTGGCAGGGTGCGGCGTCGCTTAATCTGGGGGCGGGGCTGATTGCCTTGGCCTGTTTGTGCTGGGGGGTCGACAATAATCTGACCCGCAGATTATCCGGGGCGGACCCGTTGCAGATTGCGATGATCAAGGGGTTGGGGGCGGGCAGTGTGAACCTAAGCATTGCCCTGATGCAGGGCAGTGACTGGCCCGCCCCCGGCGCGGTGCTGACCAGCGGGCTGATCGGATTTCTGGGCTATGGCGTCAGTCTGGCCCTGTTCATTCTGGCGTTGCGCCATCTTGGGGCGGCGCGGACGGGGGCGTATTTCTCGCTCTCGCCCTTTGTCGGGGCGGCGCTGGCGGTTGTTTTGCTGTCGGAACCGCTGAACATACAACTGGTCGTGGGTGGCGGGCTGATGGCCCTTGGCCTATGGCTGCACCTGACCGAACAGCACGCCCATGACCATGCGCACAGCCCGATGGATCACGATCACCGCCATATGCATGACGACCATCACCAGCATGACCACCCGCCCGGAACCGTGGCAACCGCGCCGCATGCCCATCCGCATCACCATGCCCCGCTGACCCACCGGCATGCCCATTTTCCCGATCTGCATCACCGCCACGATCATTGAACCCGGCTACGTGATGTGGTCAGGTCAGGGATCAAAGGTTGGGGGTAACATGCATATACTGATTATCGGTGCGGCGGGGATGCTGGGGCGCAAACTGACGGCGTCGCTGCTGGCAGACCCGCTGGGGGCCGACACCCGGTTGACCCTTGCCGATGTGGTAGCCCCGGCGCAGGTGCGGGGGGCGGTCTGCCTGACCATTGATCTGGCCAGCCCTGCCACCGCCACAGCGCTGATTGCCGGTCGTCCCGATGTGATTTTTCATCTGGCCGCGATTGTGTCGGGCGAGGCCGAGGTGGATTTTGACAAAGGCTATACCGTCAATCTGGACGCGTCCCGCTGGTTGTTCGAGGCGATCCGGGCGCAGGCTAACTATTGCCCGCGCGTGGTCTTCGCGTCGTCTGCTGCCGTGTTCGGCACCCCCTTTGCCGCTGTCATCGACGATGATTTCAACCTGACCCCGCGCACGTCCTATGGCACCCAAAAGGCCATCACCGAACTGCTGCTGGCCGATTATTCCCGGCGCGGGTTTCTGGATGGGATCGGGCTGCGCCTGCCGACCATTTGCATCCGGCCCGGCCTGCCGAACCGCGCGGCCTCGGGGTTTTTCAGCAATATCCTGCGCGAACCTTTGGTGGGCCAGCCTGCCATCCTGCCGGTCCGCGACACATTGCGCCACTGGTTCGCAAGCCCGCGTGCGGCGGTGGGATTCCTGCGCCATGCCGCTGTGGTCGATACCGCGCCGATGGAGCAGCGCCGCAGCCTGAACATGCCGGGCCTGTCGGCGACGGTGGCGGAAGAGATCGAGGCGTTGCGCCGGGTGGCCGGGCAAAAGGCGGTGGACCTGATCCAGATCAGCCCTGATCCGGCCATCGCCACTATAGTCGAGGCTTGGGCGCAGGCGTTCAACCCGGTCCGCGCCCGTGCCATGGGCTTTGCTGCTGACGCCAGTTTTGATGCGATCATTCAGGCCCATATTGCGGATGAGTTGACTTAATTCGGAGGTGACCCCATGCCCCAGACCGACCGGATCAATCGGCGTTTCACCCTCGCCGAACGGCCCAAGGGCCCGCCGACTGACCGCACCTTGCGGCTTGACGAGGGTCCGCTGCCGGTGCCCGGACCGGGGCAGATGCTGCTGCGCACCGTCTATTTGTCGCTGGACCCCTATATGCGCGGCAGGATGAGCGATGCGCCGTCTTATGCCGCGCCGGTCGGAATCGGCGAGGTCATGGTCGGCGGGACGGTGGCGGAGGTGATCACCTCCGACATTGCCCGCTTTGCCCCCGGTGATTGGGTGCTGAGTTACAGCGGCTGGCAGGATTACGCGGTTTCGGATGGCAAGGGCGTGTCACCTTTGGGCCGCGACCCCGTGCAGCCGTCACGGGCGCTGGGGATCATGGGGATGCCGGGGTTTACCGCCTGGGCCGGGTTGCAGGAAATTGGTCAGCCCAAGCCGGGGGAAACCGTGGTGGTCGCTGCGGCGACTGGTCCGGTGGGGGCCACGGTGGGCCAGATTGCCCAACTGCGGGGGTGCCGGGTGGTGGGTATCGCCGGAGGGCCCGAGAAATGCGCCTATGCCGTTGAGGCGCTGGGGTTTGATGCCTGTCTGGATCACAAAGCCCCTGATCTTGCGGGCAGGCTTAAGGACGCCACGCCGCAGGGCATCGACATCTATTTCGAGAATGTCGGCGGTGACGTGCTGGATGCGGTCCTGCCGCGCCTGAATACCAATGCCCGTGTGCCGGTCTGTGGAATTGTTTCACAATATAATGCAACCGCTCTGCCAAAAGGGCCGGACCGCATGGGCTGGCTGATGGGGCAGATATTGCGCAAGCGGATCACCCTGCGCGGATTTATCATCTTTGATGATTTCGGGCATCTGTATCCGGCATTTGCGAAAGAGATGGGGGCATGGATTGCCGCCGGGCAGATCAGTTACCGCGAACAGGTGGTCGAGGGGTTGGAAAATGCCCCTGCCGCCTTTGCCGGGATGCTGACTGGCGCGAATTTCGGCAAGCTGGTGGTCCGCGTCGGCTCCTGACACCGGACTTGCACCCATGGCCTGCCCGCGCTAGCACCCCTGCGGACGGATGCACAAAGGGCCGCAGCGATGGATGATCTCAAGGGCAAATATCTGGGGCTGATTGCCGGGGCGGGCGATGAGGCCGTGCTGGAGGATTTGCGCGTCGCCGCCTTGGGCAAAAAGGGCGAGATTTCGGGCCTGATGAAGTCTTTGGGCGCGATGTCACCCGAGGAACGACAAACCGCTGGCCCGGCCCTGAATGCGCTGAAGGATGAGATCAATTCGGCGCTGGTCGCCAAAAAGGCGGCTTTGGGCGATGCGGCCCTGGACACCCGGCTGCGCGCCGAATGGCTGGATGTGACCCTGCCGGGGCGGTCGCGAGGGCAAGGTACGATCCATCCGATTTCTCAGGTGACCGAGGAAGTGACCGCGATTTTCGCCGATATGGGCTTTGCCGTGGCCGAGGGGCCGCAGGTGGAAAGTGATTGGTATAATTTCGACGCGCTGAATATTCCCGGGCATCATCCGGCCCGGGCGGAAATGGATACGTTTTATACGCATCGTGCGGTTGGTGATAACCGCCCGCCACATGTTTTGCGCACCCATACCTCGCCCGTGCAAATCCGGACCTTAGAGGCGCAGGGTGCGCCGATCCGCATCATCTGTCCGGGCCGCGTCTACCGCGCCGATTACGACCAGACCCATACGCCGATGTTCCATCAGGTCGAAGGGCTGGCGATTGACCGCGATATTTCGATGGCAAATCTGAAATGGGTGCTGGAGGAGTTCGTAAAGGCCTATTTTGAAGTGGATACTGTGGACGTGCGCTTTCGCGCCTCGCATTTTCCGTTCACCGAGCCGTCGGCCGAGGTGGATATTCGATGCTCGTGGGCCGGCGGCACTTTGAAAGTGGGCGAGGGGGATGACTGGCTAGAGATATTGGGGTCGGGGATGGTGCATCCCAAGGTTCTAGCGGCGGCTGGCGTTGATGCTTCGGCCTGGCAGGGCTTTGCGTTCGGCATGGGAATCGACCGGATCGCGATGCTGAAATACGGGATCCCGGATTTAAGGGCGTTTTTTGATTCGGATTTAAGGTGGTTGCGGCACTATGGGTTCGCGAGCCTGGATGTGCCGAGTTTGCAGGGGGGGTTGAGCCGGTAGATGGGCTTGTTAGATTGGTTTTTGAAACGAGTAGACGGGCGACTAAGGTTGTCACAAATCAGGATTCTTTATCAAAACCGGGAAGCAGTCGAGTATTTACAAGGCCAGTTTCGTACGTTGAGAGATGCGGGTTTCCCTCAGTCATTTGAGATCGTAAGCACCGTTGGTGCTATAGGAGAATTTGTTGATACAAAAATTGTTGATCTGACAATCGACCGCAAGCTTGATGAAGTATCATCGAAAGAGCTATTGGAAATGAATAGGGCACTGAAAAATCTCTACTCAGGCTTCATCGAAGGGCAGCGCAAAGCACGAGCCTTTCGAGGTGCCTCAAGTGGAGACTTGGTGGATTTTGCGCAGCGCTTTAAGCCTGCTGCAGGTTGGGAAACACTCTCTGATACTGAATGGGACAGAATGGTCAGTTTGGCACTTCGAAAATAAAGTTAAGGAAAAACTATTGCAGCTAAACCGTAGGGCGGGGTTAACCCCCCCACCCCACCCACCCGCGGGGGGAACCCCCCCCAACCCG
>JANOQM010000085.1:0-11551 GCA_031422295.1 Rhodobacterales bacterium
CCACAAAATCGAGAACATGTTCGCGCGCCTCAAAGACTGGCGCAGGATATCCACGCGTTACGACAGATGTGCCGACATCTTCATGTCAGCCTGTGCACTGGCGGCAGTCGTGATGTTTTGGTTATGAGTCCTGACCCTAGGCTTAGGCGGCGAATACCCGGATTTTGGTCGATATTGCCGGTCATGGGAATGGCAGCCGATTCTAACCGAAATCTGGGAATAGGTCCGGATGCCCAGCGATTCGGGCTGTTTTCGGGCCCAATGTCCCTCACGCGTCACTTAGGCGGGTTGAAAAATCCAACTGATCTGTAGGCCGCCCCAGACATGCAGGCGTTGCGTTCACACTACATCTGGTAAACTTTTTGGAAAATCACACCATCTTGTGCGTCAATTCTTTTTTGGGCTGACCTGCATTTTTTCCAACCATGCGCGGTTTCCCGGTCATTCCCGTTAAATCCCTTTGCTAGGGGGTAATTCCCATGCCATACATGCCGTACGGAACGAGACGACGAATGCGACACTCTAGCGGTAGACGGGCAACAGATCGGTCACGCTGAACAAAAACAAAAAATGGCAGGCTTCATACAGGCAGTCACATTCAACAAGTTCTGAAGATCCGGCGCGCGAGCGAGCAGACATCCCCCCAGGTGGCGCGCGCAGTCGGTACGGCCCGGAAACGGGTAGAAATGGTGGACCATGCAGTGGCAGCAGCATGTGTCCGCCATTTCCACATCTAAAGCTTAGCACATCCGGGCGGGACACGGAATCCACTTTCTAACACACGCCACTTTCTAACATACGGGCACATCAGGTGAGTTTTTCAGGCGAGTACCCGCAACGGGTTGATGGCAAGGGTCGCATGTCGATCCCGGCTGCGATCCGGCGTGTATTAGACGCCGGAGACCCGGACCGCCCTGTCGGCACGCCCCCGCGGATGCGGCTGGGCTATGGGGCCTTCCTGAAAAACAACCTGCGGATTTATACGATAAAGGGTTTCGACGCTCTGCAAGAGCGGCTTGATGCGGCCCAGGACGGCACGCAGGACATGCGCTTTGCGATGATCGACTATATCACCCGCACCGAAGAGATCGAGCTGGACAAGGATGGCCGCATCGTCCTGCCGATCCGGCACCGCGAAAAGATGGGTATCCAAGAGGGCGAAGTGAATTTCATGGGCATGGGCGCCCATTGCGAATTGTGGAAATCCGAGACCTTTGCCGTCAAGGAGGGCGCATCGATGGAGAACTGGCTGGCGGGTAAACCCGAGGGGTTCGATCCGATCAGCATGGTGCCGAAACTTCCCCCCAAACTCCCGGCGACGTAGCGCCATGTCACCCGCTGCCGCGATGCCCCCCGACCCGACTAACTTGGCCCCCCATATCCCCGTCCTGCTGCGCCCCCTTCTGGCCGCCATCGCCCCGGTCACCGGCGTCTGGCTTGACGGCACATTCGGCGCGGGCGGCTATGCGCGCGGGCTGTTGGCGGCGGGCGCGACAAAAGTCATCGGCATCGACCGCGATCCATTGGCGTTTGAACTGGCCGCACCCTGGGCCGCTGATTATGGCGACAAGCTGAGCCTGCGCGAGGGAACCTTTTCCGACCTTGATACCCTTGCCGCCGAACCGCTTGACGGCGTTGTATTGGACCTTGGCGTGTCCTCAATGCAGATCGACATGCCGGAACGCGGCTTTTCTTTCCAGAAGGACGGCCCGCTCGACATGCGGATGAGCGGGCAGGGCCCCTCTGCCGCTGATCTGGTCAATCATGCCGAAGAAGAAAACCTCGCCAATATCATCTTTCTATATGGAGAAGAACGCGCCAGCCGCCGCATTGCCCGAGCGATCATCGCAGGCCGCCCTGTCACAACCACCTTGCAACTGGCCGGGATCGTATCCAAATGCCTGCCCCGCCCAAAACCCGGCCAAAGCCACCCGGCGACCCGCACATTCCAAGCCCTGCGCATTGCGGTGAATGATGAATATGGAGAATTATACCAAGGGCTTGCCGCTGCAGAGCGCGCCCTGAAGCCCGGCGGCCTGCTGGCTGTCGTCACCTTTCATTCGGTCGAGGACCGGATGGTCAAACGGTTCTTTCAGGCCCGCGCCGGCGAGGCCGCCAATGCCAACCGCTATGCGCCCGAGGCGGCCAGCGTTGATGCGGCCTTCACCGTGGTCACGCGCAAGGCGATTGGCCCGGATGATACCGAACTGTCCGAAAACCCGCGCTCGAGGTCGGCTAAACTGCGCGTTGCGCGGCGCACCGCAGCGCCTGCCGAACCGATTGATCCGGGCCTGTTGGGGATGCCGATGTTAAAGGGGGACAGGCGGTGAGGGGACTGCTTTTTGTGATGTCGGCACTGGCCGTCATGGGGCTGGCGTTCTGGGCCTATCAGGAAAACTACAAAACCCAGCAGGCGCAACGCGAGGTGCGCACCCTGCAGGCGCAGATCGGGGCCGCGCATTCCCGCCTTGGGATGTTGCGGGCCGAATGGGCCTATCTGAACCGGCCCGACCGGTTGCGCGAACTGGCCGAGCTGAACTTTGACCGGCTGGAACTGCTGCCGCTGATGCCCGAGGCGTTTGGCCGGGTCGATCAGGTGGCCTATCCTTTGCCCGACATGTTGCCGATCACCAGCCCGATTGAACTGTCATCGGACGGCGCTGCATTGGCTGCAAACCCCGCGATTACAACCCCAAGCGACGAGGACCCGCTATGATCCGCAGCCCGTTGCGCCCCTTGGCCCGCATCCTTAAGGCCCGCGACAAGGGCGAAAACCCGGCGGCCATTGCCCGCGAAAACCTGCGGCTGCGGCACGAAGGCATGCGCGACAAATCCCGGCTGCGGGCCGAAGGGCGGCTTCTGGTGCTGGGGGCGATGTTCTTTTTCGCCTTCGCGCTGATCGGCGGAAAAATGGGGGTTCTGGCCTCGGCTGACCCCGAAGAACCGCGCACGGCGGCAGCGGGTAATCCGATCATTGGCCAAAGAGCCGATATTCTGGACCGGAACGGGCGGATTCTGGCGACCAATCTGGACACTTATTCGCTTTATGCCCAGCCGCCCGAAATGGTCGAACCGGCCCGTGCCGCTGCCGAACTGGCCGCGATTTTCCCGGAACTGGACGAAGCGCGCCTGCTGCGTGATTTCACCGGAGAGCGTAAATTCCTCTGGGTCCGGCGCCAGATCAGCCCCGAGCAAATGGCGCTGGTCATGGATATCGGCGACCCAGGTCTGCTGTTCGGCCCGCGCGAGATGCGGCTGTATCCTAATGGCCCGATTGCCGCCCATATCCTGGGCGGGGCCAGCTTTGGCCGCGAAGATGTGGCAAGCGCCGAAGTGATCGGCGTGGCCGGGGTCGAACGGCAGTTCGACGCCTATCTGCGCGATCCGGCGAATGAAGGCGCACCGCTGGAGCTGTCCATCGACCTGACCGTGCAGGCCGCGATGGAAGAAGTGCTGGCCGGTGGCATGATCCTGATGAACGCCAAAGGCGCCGCCGGGATTATCATGGACGTGCGCACCGGCGAGATTGTCGCCATGGCCAGCCTGCCCGATTTCGACCCCAACAACCGCCCCGCCCCACTGACCACAGGCGATGCCTCCGAAAGCCCGATCTTTAACCGCGCCCTGCAAGGCGTCTATGAACTGGGGTCGGTGTTCAAAATCTTTGCCGTGGCACAGGCGCTGCAATTGGGTCTGGTCAATGAAAACACCATGATCGACACCTCGGGTCCAATGACCTGGGGGCGGTTCCGCATTTCGGATTTCCACAACTATGGCCCGACCTTGTCGGTTATGGATGTGATCGTGAAGTCCTCCAACATCGGCACAGCGCGCATTGCGCTGATGTTCGGGGTTGATGCGCAGCGGTCCTTCATGGGGCAACTGGGCCTGCTGGTCCCGACCACGGTTGAAATGGCCGAGGCACCCACCGGGCGGCCTTTGTTGCCGCCGCAATGGTCGGAACTGTCAATGCTGACGATTGCTTATGGACACGGGCTGTCCGCCTCGCCCCTGCATCTGGCCCAGGCTTATGCGACGGTCACCAACGGCGGCACGCGCGTGACGCCCACGCTGTTGCGGCAAGAGGGTCCTGTCATCGGCGAGCGGGTGATTTCAGAATCCGTCTCGGCCATCGTTCGGCAGATGCTGCGCAATGTGGTGGTGCGCGGCACGGCCACGCTGGCTGATGTGCCGGGATACGAAGTGGGTGGCAAGACCGGCACTGCCGACAAACCCCGCCCGACGGGGGGCTATTATGATGACCGGACCATCGCCACCTTTGCAGGCGTGTTCCCGGCCAGCGACCCGCGCTACGTGATCGTGATCACGCTGGATGAACCGGTGGAAACCAGCAGCGCCGAGGCGCGGCGCACCGCAGGCTGGACCGCTGTGCCGGTAGCCGCCGAAGTGATCCGGCGCACCGCCCCGTTGCTGGGTCTGCGTCCGATCATTGAAGTTCCGGCAGATGACAGTGTAACACTCACCTCGAACTGAGGCGGGGCAGATATGGCGCAGGTCAAGACATCATCGCTGGCTGCACTGGGCCTGCGGGCGCAGGGCGGCCGCGAGGCGCAGATTACCGGGCTGGCCACCGACAGCCGCGAGGTGCGGGCTGGCACTTTGTTTGCGGCCATGTCGGGGGCGCGGGTGCATGGGGCCGAGTTTATCCAATATGCCTTGCGGATGGGGGCAGGCGCAATCCTGACCGATGTGGCGGGGGCCGCGATTGCGGCGGCTGACCTGGCAGGATCGACCGCAGCGGTTGTCATTGCAGAGAATCCGCGCGCCGTGCTGGCACAGGCCGCATCTTTGTGGTTCGGCGCGCATCCCGCTACTGTGGTTGCCGTGACCGGGACTAACGGCAAAACCAGCGTGTCAACCTTTGCCCGCCAAATTTGGGTGGCTTTGGGCAGGCAGGCCGTCAATCTGGGCACCACGGGGGTCGAGGGCGCATGGACCCATCCGCTGCGCCATACCACCCCCGACCCGATCACCCTGCACCGGGTTCTGGCCGCCGCCGCCCGCGCCCGTGTCACCCATGTGGCAATGGAGGCCTCGTCGCACGGATTGGACCAGCGCCGGCTGGACGGGGTGCTGCTGGCCGCTGCCGGGTTTACCAACTTTACCCAGGATCATCTGGATTATCACCACACATTCGAGGCCTATTTTGCAGCTAAAATGGGGCTTTTCACCCGGGTTTTGCCGCCCGAAGGTGTGGCCGTTGTCAATCTGGATGATGCGCATGGGGCGCAAGTGGCCGATCTCGCCGCCGGGCGCGGCCAGGAAGTGATCGGGGTAGGGCGCCATGCGAGCGCCCGGCTGCGCCTGCTGGACCAGCGCTTTGACGCCACCGGGCAGGATGTGCGGTTCAGCTGGCAGGGCGACATTCAGATGACCCGGTTAGAGCTGATTGGCGGATTTCAGGCGGATAACGTGCTGCTGGCCGCAGGGTTGGTGATTGGCGCGGGCGAAGACCCGCAGGCCGTCTTCGACACATTCCCGCATCTGACCACCGTCCGGGGCCGGATGCAGCTGGCCGCGACGCGCGACAATGGGGCGGCGGTGTTTGTGGATTATGCCCATACGCCGGATGCAATCCAAACCGCGCTGCGCGCGATGCGCCCGCATGTGATGGGCCGGATCATTGCGATCATTGGGGCTGGGGGTGACCGCGACACCACCAAGCGGCCGCTGATGGGGCAGGCCGCCGTGAACAATGCTGACGTGGTCATCGTCACCGATGATAATCCTCGCACCGAAGACCCCGCAGCCATCCGGGCGGCTGTGCTGGAAGGCGTCCGTCTGGCGGGCGGTGCCGATATCACCAGCGAGGTCGGCGACCGGGCCGAAGCGATCCTGCGCGGGGTCGATGCCTTGCAGCCCGGCGACGCACTGCTGATCGCAGGCAAAGGGCACGAAAGCGGGCAGGTCGTCGGCGATGACGTGCTGCCGTTTGACGATGCCGAACAGGCCAGCATTGCCGTGGCAGCACTGGAAGGGCGGATATGACAGTTTTTCCGCAAGGGTGGGTTAAAACCCACCTTACTTTAGAACGGTCTGTTCCAGTGGTAAGGTGGGTTTTAACCCACCCTGATCTGCTGCTGTGGGTCAAGACCCACCTTACTTTTGACGATGTAAGGTGGGTTTTAACCCACCCTTCCTTTCTAGACAGGCGCAAATGACCCCGTTGTGGACCTCTGCCGCTGCCGCCCTTGCGACCAGCGGGCAAGCGACATGCGACTGGCAAGCCAGCGGTGTGTCGATCGACACCCGCAGCCTGCAGCCGGGCGACTTGTTCGTCGCCCTGAGGGCCGACCGGGATGGCCATGAATTTGTCGCCGCAGCTTTGGCCAAAGGGGCCGCCGCCGCACTGGTATCTTTCCGACCCAAAGATGTCCCAACTGACGCCCCGCTGCTGATCGTGCCCGATGTGCAGACCGCATTGGAACAATTGGGTCAGGCCGCCCGCAACCGGACCCGCGCCCGGATTTGCGCCATCACCGGATCGGTCGGCAAAACCTCGACCAAGGAAATGTTGCGATCAGCCCTCGCGCATCAGGGCCGGGTCCATGCCGCCGAGGCCAGTTATAACAATCACTGGGGGGTGCCGCTGACCCTCGCGCGGATGCCCGCCGACAGCGATTACGCGATTTTCGAGATCGGGATGAGCCATCCCGGCGAAATCGCCCCGCTGGCCCACCAAGTCCGCCCGCATGTGGCCATGGTGACGATTGTCGCGGCAGCGCATTTGGCCGCATTTGACGGGATCGAGGCTATTGCGCATGAAAAAGCCGCCATATTCCAAGGGCTTGAACCCGGTGGAGTGGCCATCCTGAACGGCGATCTGCCAACCAGCCCGATCCTGCGGGCCGCCGCCCACAGGGCCAGCGCCCGGATCATCAGCTTTGGCACCAAGCCCGGCAATCACCATCGGTTGACCGATATTGCTGTGCATGAGGGGGCTACGGTCGGGCATGCGCGCGGCTGGCGCACCCCGATGCTGTTGAAAATCCAGACCGAGGGCAAGCATTTCCTGATCAATGCACTGGGGGTCATTGCGGCGGCGCAGGCGCTGGGGGCCGACCGGGCGCTGTCATTGCTGGGGCTGGCCGAATGGCTGCCCCCGGCCGGGCGCGGCACCCGCGAAGCGCTGATGTTAGGCAAGGCGCAACCGGGCGAAACGCTGGACCTGATCGACGATGCGTTCAATGCCAATCCCACATCGCTGGCGGCAGCCCTTGAGGTCTTGGCGCAGGCCAGTCCGAAGCATGGCCAAGGCCGACTAGCACGGGGCCGCCGGGTGGCCCTTCTGGGCGATATGCTGGAACTTGGTCCCGATGAAATGGCGATGCATGCCGCCATGGCAGCCGACCGGTCAATGCGTGCCATCGATATCGTCCATTGCGCCGGGCCCCGGATAAGGGCGCTGTATAACGCTTTGGACGAAGGCAAACGCGGGCTATGGTTTGAGACTGCCGATGAACTGGCCGCCCGGGTTGGCCGGCTGATTGATGCCGGCGACGTGGTGCTGGTCAAGGGGTCCAAGGGCAGTTACATCGCCCGCGTGGTTGACGCGATCCGCAAACTGGGGCGCAGCAGCCCCGGTGTCGAGCAAGAGGAATAGGGCATGTTATACTGGTTGACCGGGTTGTCGGATGGCGGGGATTTTTTCAACCTGTTCCGCTATATTACCTTTCGCGCCGGGGGATCGTTTTTCACTGCGCTGATCTTTGGGTTCATCTTTGGCCCGCCGCTGATCAATGTGTTGCGCCGCAAGCAGGGCAAGGGGCAGCCGATCCGGTCTGACGGCCCTGAAAGCCATTTCATCAAGGCGGGCACGCCCACCATGGGGGGCCTGCTGATTGTCGGCGCTCTACTGACCTCGACCTTGCTTTGGGCCCGGTTGGATAATCCCTATGTCTGGATGGTGCTGGGTGTGACCCTGTGCTTTGCGCTGATCGGGTTTGCCGATGATTATGCCAAGGTCAGCAAACAGAACACCAAAGGTGTGTCCAGCCGGATCAGACTGCTGGCCGGGCTGATCGTGGCAGCGGCGGCGGGGTATCTGGCAACGCAAATCCACCCGGATGGCCTGTCCGGGCAACTCGCCATGCCGGTTTTCAAGGACCTGTTGATCAATCTTGGCCTGTTCTACATCCCGTTTTGCATCCTTGTCATTGTTGGGGCCGCCAATGCGGTCAACCTGACTGACGGGCTGGACGGGTTGGCGATCATGCCGGTGATGATTGCCGCAGGCACATTTGGAATCATTGCCTATTTTGTCGGGCGGGTCGACTTTTCAGAATCTCTGGGCCTGCATTACGTGCCGGATTCAGGTGAAATTCTGATATTCTGTGCCGGGCTGATCGGCGGCGGCCTTGGGTTTTTGTGGTATAACGCCCCGCCCGCTGCGGTGTTTATGGGCGACACCGGGTCACTGGCTTTGGGCGGGGCGCTGGGCGCGATTGCGGTGGCCACCAAGCACGAGATCGTGCTGTCCATCGTCGGCGGCCTGTTCGTGGTCGAGGCGTTGTCCGTGATCATCCAGGTGCTGTATTTCAAACGCACCGGCAAGCGCGTGTTCCTGATGGCCCCGATCCATCATCATTACGAGAAAAAGGGCTGGGCCGAGCCGCAGATCGTGATCCGGTTCTGGATCATTTCGCTGATCCTGGCGATGATCGGGCTGGCAACGCTCAAGGTCCGGTAAACCGGGGCTTGCAGGGAATCGCGGCGAGGGCTTTAGTGCGGGAATTATCGTAAAGCCATCACAGCCAAAGGATCCATTACCATGCCCACAGCTTCCGCCCAGATGATTGTCGCCCTTGCCAAAGATTCCAAAGCCATGGGGGCCGCACTTGAAAAAATGCAGGCTCATGTCAAGAAAATGGGCGAACCCGACAGCGGCCCGGTGATCGAAAAGCTGCAGGCTCAGTATGACAAATTGAAACCTGCCGTGGACCGGTTCGTGCGTGATCTGACGCTCAAGCCGCCGATCTTTGCGGATGAGGACGACTACAAGGCTTCGCGCAAACTGAACACCGGACTGATCGGGCTGATTGAAAAAGCCGAAAAAATGGTGGTCAAGGAAGTGGCCGAAGCCAAGAACGAGATCACCATCGACGCCGTGGCCACGGCCAAGGACGAGTTGATTGGCACGGACAAAAAGCTGGCACAGGCGCTCAAGGCCGTCGCGCGGGGCGACAAGGGGCGCGCGGGGCCCAAGGATGCCGAAATTGACGAATACAACCACATCCATATTGGCGGAAATGCCAAAAGCAATCTGGTGTTTCAGCCGGCCAAAAAGCTGATCCTGGGGATATTGTCGTTCCATCTGGACAGCACCAACAACAAAGCGGAAAAGGCCAAGATCAAAAAAGTTGCGGGGCGCGGTGGCGGCAAAATCACGCTTGTCATCAATGGCGATGATATTTCGGTCAAATAGTAAGTTGTGGTGCGGCGGGTCCAGCCGATGACCCGCCACATCATCCTGTCCCAAAGTTGATACCGGGCCGAAAGGAATACCATGACCGTCATACGCGACCGCGCCGACATGATTGCAGGCATGAATCCGGCGTTGATGCCCGGTCTGTTTCAGTTTTGCACAGTGTCGGACCCGGCCCAGATCGCGGCTGCCCTGCCGGATGCGCTGGGCACGTTTCACGAAGTTGAAGGGCTGTCGCTGATCCTGCCCGAGGCAGCAGCACGCGCCCTTGGCCTACCTTTGGTCGGCGGACTGCGGCAAATCACGCTACAGGTCCTGTCGTCGCTGGAAGGGGTTGGTCTGACCGCCGCCGTTGCCAGCGAACTCGCAGGTCACGGAATTGCCTGCAACATGGTCGCGGCGTATCACCATGATCATGCCTTTGTGCCCGCCGCAGATGCAGAACGGGCTGTCGGATTGCTGCGGGCTTTGGCCGACAAGACCGCGCAAGACGATGTCTGACCCGCGCTGCAGCTGCATTTGTTCCCAAATGTCCCGGGAGCGGCCAAAGGCAGCGGGTGGCCCCCATCTGTCTTGCGGTTCGGGTCAGTCTCGGAAATAACGGCTCGAAACCGTATGGAGAGCTGCAATGATCCCGGTTCAGGGGTATGAGGACAAAACCGTTGCCGTGCTGGGCCTTGGCCGGTCGGGCCAGGCCACGGCGCAGGCGCTGCTGGCGGGCAAGGCGCGGGTTGTGGTCTGGGATGACAGCCCGTCCGCCCGTGACGCGGCCAGCGCCGCGGGTTTGAGTGTTGGCGACCTGACCAAACCCGGGGCCTTTGACGATATAAGCTTGCTCATCACCTCGCCGGGGATCCCGCATCTTTATCCCAAACCGCATCCGGCCATTGTCGCCGCATGGGGCGCAGGGGTGCCGGTCGACAATGATATCGGGCTGTTTTTCAGGTCGTTTGCCACTTATGAATGGGATGATTTCGAGGTGACACCACGGGTTGTGGCTGTGACCGGGTCAAACGGCAAATCAACCACTGCGGCGTTGATCCATCATATTCTGGAGGCCTCCGGGCGGCCTGCACAGCTGGCCGGAAACATCGGGGTCGGTGTGCTGAACATTGATCCCGCCCGCGACGGCGAGGTGATCGTGCTGGAACTGTCCAGCTATCAGACCGATCTGGCGCGCGCCCTGACCCCCGATATCGCAGTTTTTACCAACCTCACGCCCGACCATCTGGACCGGCATGGCGGGCCGGGGGGGTATTTTGCGGCCAAGCGGCGCCTGTTCGCCGAAGGTGGACCGGACCGGGCGGTGATTGGCGTGGACGAGGCCGAAGGGCGGTATCTGGCCAACCAATTGGCCGAAGGGGCCGGCGATGACCGGGTCATTGCGGTATCCTCGGGGCAAAAGCTGGAAACAGCGGGCTGGTCGGTGTTTGCGCGCAAGGGCTTTCTGGCCGAATGGCGCAAAGGGCGGCAGGTGGGGTCGATTGACTTGCGCGGGATCAAAGGGCTGCCCGGGGCGCATAACCACCAAAACGCCTGTGCGGCCTACGCAGTCTGCCGGTCATTGGGGTTGGGGCCCAAGGCCATCGAGGCGGCCTTGCACAGCTACCCCGGCCTGCCGCACCGCAGCCAGCGGATCGCCGAGGCGGGTGGGGTGGTCTATGTCAATGACAGCAAAGCCACGAATGTCGACAGTGCAGCCAAAGCCTTGCAGGCCTTTGACAATATCCGCTGGATTTGTGGCGGTTTAGAAAAAGACGGCGGATTGTCCGGTCTGGTCCCGCATCTGGGATCGGTCCGCAAAGCCTATGTCATCGGGCGCGAGGCACAGAAATTTGCGCTGCAACTGACCGGGCCGGGATTGCGGCTTGAGGCCGAGGTCTGCACCACCATGGCCCGCGCAGTGGAACGGGCGATGGCCGAAGCGCAGCCGGGTGATGTGGTTTTGCTGGCCCCGGCGGCGGCCAGTTTTGACCAATATGACAATTTCGAACAGCGCGGCGATGATTTCGCGGCGCTGGTCAAGGCGCATCTGGAATAAGGGTGGGTTAAAACCCACCTTACCCGCGCAAAAGTAAGGTGGGTTTCAACCCACCATGCCATGGG
>JANOQM010000086.1:0-1706 GCA_031422295.1 Rhodobacterales bacterium
GCCGCTGCGCTTTCTGGAACCGCGCGAGCCCGAAACCCGCCGCATGCACGCCTTGCAGGATTACGGCCTCATGCATGTAAAGCTGTACGAGGACATTGCCAAACACGGCCATATCGCCACCGCCTATGACTATCCGGTCAAGGTCGAGGGGCGTTATGTCATGGACCCGTCGCCGATTCCGAAGTTCGACAACCCGAAACTGGAAATGGCTGCGATTCAACTGTTCGGCGCGGGGCGGGAACAGCGGATTTACGCGCTGCCGCCCTGGTGCAAGGTGGTCAGTCTGGATTTCGAAGATCATCCGTTTGATCCGTCCAAGGCGGATCACCCCTGCGCGATCTGTGCCGCCACCGACAGCTATCTGGACGAAGTCATCATCGACGATCAGGGCAGCCGGATGTTTGTATGTTCGGATACGGATTATTGCCGCTGTCGGCAGGAGGCTGCATGAAAAAACTCTTTATTCTGATCGTTTTGGCCTATCCCATGGGCTATGCAGCGTTTCGCACGATCCAAGCCGAGACGCGCGACCTTGATGGGCTGACCTATGTCATCTATCCGGCACAGGCGGCATGGCTCTATTACACATTCCGGCCTATCGCTTACCTTGATGCGTGGTTGACCGGTATGAATTCCCATCTGGGGCCGCATCCGGAGGAGGCTGCGAGATGACCCCGCTGCTGTCCGTCCAAAACCTGACTAAATCCTATGGCCGCCATATTGGTTGCGCCGATGTGTCGTTCGATTTGTTCCCCGGCGAGGTCATGGGGATTGTCGGTGAAAGTGGGTCGGGCAAATCC
Organism: Rhodobacterales bacterium; assembly: GCA_031422295.1. GTDB lineage: Bacteria > Pseudomonadota > Alphaproteobacteria > Rhodobacterales > Rhodobacteraceae > JANOMH01. The sequence continues at coordinate 801 of JANOQM010000086.1, forward strand.
ACCTTGCTGGGCTGTATGGCCGGGCATCTGAAACCCGACAGTGGTGTCGTGTTGTTCGACACTCGTGTCGAAGGGTTGCGCGATACCCTGCAAATGTCCGAACCCGAACGCCGGATGCTGTCGCGCACAGACTGGGCCTTTGTGCATCAGAACCCGCGCGACGGCTTGCGCATGGGGGTGTCAGCGGGGGGCAATGTCGGCGAGCGGCTGATGGCGGTTGGGGCCCGGCATTACGGGCAAATCCGTGACGCCGCGACCGAATGGCTGGGCCGGGTCGAGATTGACGAAGGGAGGATTGACGACCGCCCGGTGACGTTTTCCGGCGGGATGCAGCAACGCCTTCAGATTGCCCGCAATCTGGTGACGGGGCCACGGCTGGTGTTCATGGATGAACCCACGGGTGGTCTTGATGTCTCTGTGCAGGCGCGGCTTCTTGATCTGTTGCGGGGATTGGTGCGCGATCTTGGCCTTTCGGTGGTGATCGTCACGCATGACCTTGCCGTGGTACGGCTTTTGGCCGACCGGCTGATGGTGATGAAATCGGGCCATGTGGTTGAACAGGGCCTGACGGATCAGGTGCTGGATGATCCGCAACACGCCTATACGCAACTTCTTGTATCCTCCGTTCTGCAGGCCTAGATCATGATCGCGATTTCGAACTTGTCCAAAGCATTTACCCTGCATAATCAAGGTAGTGCCGTGATCCCTGTGATGACTGGTGCAAACATTTCTGTGGCCGCGGGTGAATGCGTCGGCCTTGTTGGTCAGTCAGGATCTGGCAAATCTACCCTGATGCGCATGGTCTATGGCAACTACTTGTCGGATGGCGGTGCAATCCGTGTTGGCACACTTGATGTTGCGCGTGCCACGCCCCGCCAGATCATCCGGCTGCGGCGCGAAACGTTG
>JANOQM010000087.1:0-18340 GCA_031422295.1 Rhodobacterales bacterium
GGTTTCACCCACCCTACCTAGGGAGGGTGAAACCCACGCGCCCTCCAAAAAGGCTATTCCGCCGCCTCCAGATAGTCGGTCAGCGGCGGGCAGGTGCAGACCAGGTTGCGGTCACCAAACACATTGTCCACCCGGCCCACCGGCGGCCAATATTTGTCCACCCGGAACGCACCTGGCGGAAAGCAGCCTTGTTCGCGCGGATAGCGGCGGTCCCAATCGGCAATCAGGTCCTCGACCGTATGAGGAGCGTGGCGTAGCGGACTGTTTTCGGACGATATTTCGCCATTCTCCACTGCTTTTATTTCGGCCCGGATCGCCAGCAGCGCGGTGATAAACCGGTCAATCTCGGCCTTGGTTTCGGATTCCGTCGGTTCCACCATCAGCGTGCCCGCGACAGGCCAGCTCATCGTTGGCGCGTGAAAACCGTTGTCGATCAGGCGTTTGGCGATGTCATCGACGGTAACGCCAAACTCGGCAAAGGGGCGTGTATCCAGAATGCATTCATGCGCCACGCGACCCCGGTTGCCCATGAACAGCACCGGGTATGCGCCCTGTAGCCGTGCCGCGATGTAATTGGCATTCAGGATCGCCACACGGGTCGCCTGGGTCAGCCCCGGCCCGCCCATCATCAGGCAATAGGCCCATGAGATCAGCAGGATAGAGGCCGATCCATAGGGGGCGGCACTCACCGGCCCTGGGTCGCTTACATTTTTCGGGCCGCCGCCCGAGGGGCCCCCCGTCTCGGGATGCCCCGGCAAATAGGGTGCCAGATGCGCCTTTACCCCAATCGGCCCCATACCCGGCCCCCCGCCGCCATGCGGGATCGCAAAGGTTTTATGCAGGTTCAAATGGCTGACATCCGAGCCGATTTCGCCGGGTTTGACCAGCCCGACCATGGCATTCATATTCGCGCCGTCGAGGTAAACTTGACCACCATGTCGGTGGGTGATCTCGCAGATTTCACGTACGGTTTCTTCAAACACCCCATGGGTGGATGGGTAAGTAATCATGCACGCTGCCAAACGGTCGCCCGCCGCAGCAGCTTTGTCGGCGAAATCCTCCAAATCCACATCGCCATTCGGGGCGGATTTGACCACGACAACCTCCATCCCGGCCATCTGTGCGGACGCGGGATTGGTGCCATGCGCCGAAACCGGGATCAGGCAGACGGTTCGCTGCGCATCCCCGTTGGCCCGGTGATAGGCCGCAATCGTCAACAGCCCCGCATATTCACCCTGCGCGCCTGAATTGGGCTGCATCGACATCGCGTCATAACCCGTTATCACACATAGCTTTTCCGCCAGATCGTCAATCGCTTCTTTATATCCCGCCGCCTGATCAGCGGGGGCAAAGGGGTGCAGCGACCCAAATTCCGGCCAGGTGATCGGCATCATTTCGGCGGCGGCATTCAGCTTCATCGTGCAGGACCCCAGCGGGATCATCGCGCGGTCAAGGGCAAGGTCGCGGTCAGACAAGCGGCGCATGTAACGCATCATTTCCGATTCCGCCCGGTTCATGTGGAACACCGGATGGGTCAGGTAGTCCGTAGTGCGCAGCAGGGTTTCGGGGAAACCAAGTGAGCCGCGATGGGGCGGGGCAATCAAGATGCCAAACGCACGAAGAACGCCTTGTAATACCTTGTCATCACTGGTTTCGTCCAAGGATATACCAACTCGATCCGTACCGATCTTGCGCAGGTTTATCCCCTCGGCCCGGGCCGCAGCCAGAATACCGGCCTGGCCCACGCCAACCTCGACGGTGATCGTATCAAAGAACGCTTTGGGTGCGACTTTCGCCCCGGCGGCGCGCAGCGCTTTGGCAAGACGGACAGTTTTGAAATGCACCCGCTCGGCAATCGCGCGCAATCCTTCGGGCCCATGGAATACCGCGTAAAAACTGGCCATGACGGCCAGCAGGGCCTGCGCGGTACACACGTTGGACGTGGCCTTTTCGCGGCGGATATGCTGTTCGCGGGTCTGCAGCGACAGCCGGTAGGCCTGATTGCCGCGCGCATCAATCGACACACCGACAATCCGCCCCGGCATCGATCGCTTCAGATCATCCCGGCAGGACATGAACGCCGCATGCGGGCCGCCATAGCCCATCGGCACGCCGAAACGCTGGCTCGACCCGACCGCAATATCGGCCCCCATCGCACCGGGATCTTTCAGCATGGTCAGCGCCAACAGGTCGGTCGCGACGATGGCCAGTGCCTTGGCCCCATGCAGCGCGGCGATGTCGGCGCTAAAATCGCGGACATGGCCATAGGTGCCCGGATACTGGAAGATCGCCCCGAAAACCATTGAAACATCACATTTTTCTGGCGCATCGACGATCACTTGAATGCCCAAAGGGGCAGCCCGGGTCTGGATCACCGCGATGGTTTGCGGATGACAGCCGTGGTCGACAAAGAAGCCGCGCGCCTTGGATTTGGCGGACCGTTCAGCCATGGTCATCGCCTCGGCCGCCGCTGTCGCTTCGTCCAGCAGGGACGCGTTGGCGACGGGCAATCCGGTCAGGTCAGCGATCATGGTCTGGTAGTTCAACAGCGCCTCAAGCCGGCCTTGGGCAATCTCGGGCTGATACGGCGTATAGGCCGTGTACCAAGCCGGATTTTCCAGTATATTCCGTTGGATAGCGGGCGGCGTTACAGTTCCGTAATAGCCCTGCCCAATCAACTGGGTCATCACCCGGTTCTTATCAGCAACCTCACGCATCCGGGCCAAAAGCCCGTGTTCGGTCAAGGGGGCCCAATCCAAAGCTACCGATTGCCGGATCGAGGCTGGCACAGTTTCGTCGATCAGCTGATCAAGCGTGGACACACCGCAAGCGGCCAACATCGCCGCCATTTCCGACGGGCTGGGGCCAATATGGCGGCGGTTGGCGAAATCGTAGGGGTCATAGGTTGAAGGGGTAAAGCTCATCCGATCATATCCATATATTCATCTTCATCCATGAAATCGTCGATCACTGACAGATCATCGACCTTCATTTTGAAAAACCAGCCTTCGCCCAACGGGTCGTCATTCACCAGCCCGGGTTTATCGGACAGTTTATCGTTCACTTCGACAATCTCACCGTCAATCGGGGCCAGAATATCGGACGCGGCCTTGACGCTTTCGATCACCACCACTTCGTCACCCGACGCGACCATTGCCTCGATCTCGGGCAATTCGACAAACACGACATCGCCCAGTTGGGTGGCGGCATGTTCGGTGATACCGACAACAATCAGGTCGCCTTCGACGCGCAGCCATTCGTGATCTTCGGTAAATTTCATAATGGTTTTCCTTAGCGTTTATAGGTGGTTGGGTGAAAGGGGAGCGGGCAGACGGTCAAGGGTAGACGCTTGCCGCGCACCTCGCCTTGTAGGTTTGTCGCCTGTGTGGACACATAGCCCATGGCAATCGGGGCTGCCACTGAGGGGCCAAAGCCGCCTGATGTGACCGACCCAATCGGGATGTCACCGTCAAACAAGGCGGTCCCTTCGCGCATCGGTGCGCGGCCTTCGGGGCGCAGGCCAACACGTTTGCGGGCCGGGCCAGTGGCCAGTTCTTGCAGGATGCGGACGTCGCCGGGAAAGCCGCCGGCCCGGTCGCCGCCTGTGCGCCTGACCTTCTGAATGGCCCAGGTCAGTCCCGCCTCGACCGGGCTGGTGGTGGTGTCAATGTCGTGGCCATATAGGCATAGCCCCGCCTCTAATCGCAGGGAATCCCGCGCCCCAAGGCCGATGGGTGCAACTTCGGGCATTGCCAGCAGCGCTTGTGCCAATGCTGACGCATTGGTTTCAGGCACCGAAATCTCGAACCCATCCTCACCGGTATAGCCGGATCGGGAAATCCACAGCGGCACGCCGTTCCAGTCGGCAATCGTCACATCCATGAACCGCATTGCGGTAACTATGGGCACAAGGCGGGCCAAGGCCGCCTCGGCCAGTGGCCCTTGCAGCGCCAATAGCCCCCGGTCGGTCACGGGGATCACATCGCAAACCCCGGACAAATGCGCCGTCATATGGGCGATATCGGCAGTTTTACAGGCGGCATTGACCACCACAAAGATATGATCGCCCCGGTTGGCGAACATCAGATCATCCAGTATCCCGCCGGTTTCATTGGTAAAAACCCCATAGCGCTGTCTGCCGGGGGCCAATGACAGCACATCGACCGGCATCAGACCCTCGAACGCCAGGCACAGCGCCGCATAGTCGCCCTTGGGCCGCAGAATGACCTGCCCCATATGGCTGACATCAAATAGCCCGGCCTGCGCCCGCGTGTGCAGATGTTCGGCCATCACCCCGGCGCTGTATTGCACTGGCATTTGATAGCCCGCAAAAGGCACCATACGCCCGCCAAGCCCGACATGCAGATCATGCAAGCCGAGTTGCTGAATTTCCGTCTTATTCAGGTTTTCCACGCAAACCCCCAAATGGCCGGACCCATAGGCCAGCACCGATCAGACAGGCCAATCCCTGCCCTTCGATGCCCCCTCTGTCCTTGTCCCAACTGGAACGCCTGAGATCGTTATCCCTTCGGCGGATGCGGCTGCACCACTCTTCAGAGTCCGTATGTCAGAACGGTCCGTTGCGCCTGAGAGTTTACCGGGGCGGTTGCTCCTTCGGCACCAGCGTTACCGCTGGATTCTCCCGATCCTGACGCCTCTTGCTAGCCCGGGGGTTATGCCGGGTGCAAGGGGGATTGTTGAGATGCGACCGATGATGCGTGGAATACGGCAGATGATCAGGATCGCGGGCCGCTTTGCCAAACGTTGCGCGGTTTGTTACACCAGTTGCTCGAACAAACGTGCGACCGCTTCGGCCCCCGGGTCATTATGCCCGGCCAGTTTGTTTTCCGAAATATAGCTGGCCCTGCCCGCCTTTGCTTTTGTGATGGTCGCGGTCAGGTCTGCGCCCGTCCGCGCGGCGGCGGCGGCAGCGGCCAGACCGTGCGGCAGAGCCGCCAATGCCGGCCCAAGCGCATCAATCATCGTGCGGTCGCCCGGCCTTGCGCCTCCGACCTGCGCGATCCGGTCAAGGCCCGAGGTCAGCGCGGCCACAGTTCCCTGCCCTGACGCTGACGCATCACCCGCTGCGGCAAAGAATATGGCCAACAGCACCCCAGATGACCCGCCCATGGTCTGGCTGAGTTCGATCCCAATCGCACGAAATAACTGCGTCAGATCGGCCTGGGGTAATTGGTCTACTGCGCCGTCAAGGGCCCGCGCTGCGGTGGCCAAGGTAGACCCAGTATCGCCGTCGCCGGATTTGCTGTCGAGCAGGTTCAGGTCAACCTCGGCGGCGATCAGGATCGCGCAGCACTGCCGGATAAATGCGGCAGTCGTGGGATCAGACGAGGCCATCGGTTTGATCGGAGTCAGCCCGTCGGGCAATGGCAGGATCGGCACCGCCCCAACCGGCAGACATCCGGGCCAAGCCGCAGGGCCAACTGCCGCTGTCAAGAGTGTCTCATCCGCCGCCGTGACCGGTAGCAGCGACACAGAAAACCCTTGCATATCAAGCGAGGTCATCAAAGGGGCCGGGCCAACCATCCAGCGGATCTGTCCCCCAATCCGCGACCGAACCAGTTCTTCGGCCAAAACGGACATTTCCAACGGTGTGGCCCCACCCAGATTGTTCAAAAGGGCCACATGCGGACCTTCGCCGATATGGCCAGCCAGCCGGTCAATCACCATATCCATTGCTGCACGCGCGCCAGTAAATGCGACCTGCTCGACCCCGGATTCGCCGTGAATACCCAGGCCAAGCTCGGCCATGCCCGCATCGATCCGGTTGTCCTTGGGTGACCCGGGCACAGTGCAGGTATCAAGCGACATGCCAATGGACACCATCCCATCTATGACCCGGTGGGCGGCGGCGGTCACAATGTCCAGATCAGCACCTTGTTCGGCCAAAGCACCGGCAATCTTGTGGACAAACAATGTGCCCGCCACGCCACGGGCCTGCGGCAATTCAGGCAAGGCAATATCGTCGTCAACCACAACCATGCTGACCCGCAGGCCAAACGCCCGGGCACGTTCGGCGGCAAGGCCGAAATTCAGCCGGTCACCGGTATAGTTCTTGACGATCAACAGGCAGCCCGCCTTGCCGGTCACGGCCAGAATGCCCGCAAGCACAGCATCAACTGACGGGCTGGCAAAGATATCGCCACACACGGCGGCTGTCAGCATGCCTTGACCAACCAAACCTGCGTGGCTGGGTTCATGCCCCGAACCTCCCCCCGACACCAGCGCTACACGGGACTTGTCCCAATCAGTGCGGACCACGACCCGGATATGCGGATAGCCGTCCAGCCGGGCCAGCCGCCCGCCCGCCGTGCGTAACATGCCGTCAAGGGCTTCGGTGACCAAGGTGTCACGGGCGTTGATAAACTGGGTCATTTGGAAGTTCCTCGTTAGGCAATGCGGCTGCCGCTTGCGTCAAAATACAGCGCGTCGCGGGGTTGGATGGCAACGGTATCACCGCTGGTCAGGGGCGAATGCGGATCGGTAAGCGTCGTGAAGGCATGCCCTTCAAGCATCAGATGCAGCCGGGTCTGGTCGCCCAGATGTTCGATCCTGATCACCTGCGCCGGTTTACCCTGCCCTTGCTGCACATGTTCCGGGCGCAAGGCAATAGTCTTGGCCCCGGCAGGCGCACCGCCGAAAAGCGCGGCAGGCAAGGCATTGATCCGGGGCAGACCAAGGCGGGAGGCCACATACAGGCTGGCCGGGTTTTCGTAAATCTCGCGCGGGGTGCCGAACTGGACCAGCTGGCCCTGATCCAGCACGCCGACATGCGTGGCCATGGTCATCGCTTCGATCTGGTCATGGGTAACATAAAGAAAAGTTGCACCAAGATCAGATTGTATGCGTTTCAACTCGATGCGCAAATCGGCGCGCAATTTCGCATCCAGCGAACTCAACGGCTCGTCCATCAGGAAAATCGACGGGCTGCGGACCAAGGCCCGTCCAATCGACACCCGCTGCATTTCGCCGCCCGACAGGTTAGTGGCCTTATTGTCCAGCTTGTGCGGAATACGCAAAACTTCGGCGACTTCAGCCACCCTGCGGGTTATCTCGGCCTCGGGCGTGCGCAACATCGGGCTGCGCAACGGAAAGGCAAGATTGTCGCGGACCGTCAGATGCGGGTAAAGCGAGTATTGCTGGAACACCATGGCGACATTGCGGTCGGCAGGTGTGTCGCGCAGGATCGACCGGCCATCAATCCGGATATCGCCCGCATCGGGCGTTTCCAGTCCGGCAATCAACCGCAATGTCGTGGTTTTACCCGCCCCGGTCGGGCCCAGCAACACCACAAAACTGCCATCCGGAATATCCATAGTCATCGCCTTGACGGCCACCTGCGTGCCAAAGGATTTGCGGATCCCGGTCAGGGTGACATCAGACATTTTGTAGCACTCCGGCATTAAGATCCGACCGCAGGGCATGTCCGGATTTTGCATCAAACAGCGTGATGGTACGGGCGTCAAAGCCTAAACCGACGCTATCGCCGACACCAATCCGATGTTCCGACCCGGTGCGCGCCTTGACCTCGCCTTGTGCGGTTTTCAACGTCACAATCTGGGTGGTGCCCAGATATTCCGTGGCCCGCACCTCGGCCCGGTAGGGGCTGTCGGTGGACAGCTGGACATGTTCGGGACGCACCCCAAAGGCCAATGATCCGGACAAGCCGTCATGTTGGCGCGGGATTGCGACAGGGACATTGGCCAGCAAAACTTCGGTGGACCCCGCTGCAACCCGCCCATCGAACCGCATCAGGTTCATGCAGGGGCTGCCGATGAATTCAGCGACAAACATCGTGGCGGGTTTGTCGTAGATATCCTGCGGCGTGCCGAATTGCTCGATAACACCATGGTTCATCACGACAATCTTGTCGCCCATCTGCATCGCCTCAAGCTGGTCATGGGTGACATACACAGTCGTCGCGCCCATCCGGTCATGCAGGGCGCGCAGTTCCAGCGACATGTGTTCCCGAAATTCGGCATCCAGCGCCCCCAAAGGTTCGTCCATCATGAACGCCTTGGGGTCGCGGACAATGGCGCGGCCAAGGGCAACGCGCTGCCGGTCACCGCCAGACAGGCCGCCAACGGGGCGGTCAAGGATATCGGTGATGCCTAAAATCTGCGCCACTTCGGCCACCTTGGCCCTGACCTGTGCCCGTGGCATGCCTTGGGAAATCAACGGATAGCTGATGTTCCTGCGCACATTCAGATGCGGATAAAGCGCAAACATCTGGAACACAAAAGCAATATCGCGCTGGCTCGCGGGCTTCTGCGCCACTTCTTCGCCGCCAATCCAAATCTCGCCGGCAGTGGGCAATTCCAGCCCGGCAATCATCCGCAGTGTCGTGGTCTTGCCACAGCCAGAAGGCCCCAGCAGCATGAAAAACTCGCCATCCTCGATGGTAAAGCTTGAGGATTGGACGGCGGTAAATGCGCCAAACTCCTTGCGCAGGCCTTTGATGATGATCTGGGCCATTTGGCCTACTCCGGGAAATGGCTGGTGACGATGAACATCACGGTGCCGGTAAGGGTGACAACAAAGGACCAGGTAAAGGCCCACAGGACAAAGGGCTGCATCAGCATGACGACGCCAAGTGCGATCAGCACGGTGGCTAAGTTTTCCCAGGGGCCACGGCGCAGACGGATCAGGCCAGACAAGAAAGTACTCATTCTTTCTTCCCCCGTTCTTTTGTTCGCAAATATCCCCCGCGCGGCGCGCATAAAAGTTTTTGCCGAGCCATCATTTGCGCACCGCCCCGAATGTGATCCCGCGCAGCAGGTGTTTGCGCAGCAGGATGGTAAAGATCATCACAGGCAGCAGGAAAATCGTCGCACCTGCCGCAACGGCAGGCCAATCCTGCCCACCAACCCCGATGATCGTGGGAATGAACGGTGGGGCGGTCTGAGCATTGCCGGATGTCAGCAGCACGGCAAAGGCATATTCGTTCCAGGCGAAGATCAGGCAGAAGATTGCAGTTGACGCAATTCCGGTCGCAGCCTGTGGCAGCACGACTTTGTAAAACGCCTGAAACCTTGTGTAGCCGTCAATCAGCGCTGCTTCCTCGTATTCACGCGGGATCTCGTCGATGAACCCTTTGAGCAGCCAGACCGCGAGCGAGATATTCACCCCAGTATACAGCAGGATCATCCCCAGGTGGGTATCCGACAGACCCAGCGAGCGGTACATCAGAAAGATCGGGATAGCGACGGCGATGGGCGGCATCATCCGGGTCGACAGGATGAAGAACATCAGATCATCCTTCAGCGGCACCTTGAACCGGCTGAACGCATAGGCGGCCAACGTGCCCAGAACGATCGACAGAAACGTCGAGCCAAAGCCGATGATCACCGAATTCAGGAACCGCTCGCCAAACTTTGACGCACCAGCAATGACCATGCCGCGGTCGCGCACAATGGTTTCGGCCAGCCCGTCGGGCGGGGGCAATGCGGCCAGTTGTTCGGCGGTGACCCGGGTGCGGGTAGTGAACAGGTTCACATACCCCTCAACCGTCGGCTCGAACATCACAACCGGCGGATAGGCGATGGAATCGGCGGGGGATTTGAACCCGGTCAGGATGATCCAGACCAGCGGCATCAGGGTGATGATCGCATAGGTGACAACCAGCATGCCAGCGACCCATTTCTGGCCACGCGACGGCTCGGTGATGGAATATGTGCTCATCTTTCCTTCACCTTATTCAGGGCTTTGACGTAGATACTGGCCAGACCAAACACGGTCACAAACAGGATAATCGCATAGGCCGACGCATAGCCGGTGCGCCACTTTTCGAACGCCTCGCGTTTCAGCGTGATCGAGGTGACTTCGGTCGTGGACCCAGGCCCACCGCCGGTCAGTTGCACCACCAGATCGAACATCTTGAAGTTTTCAATGCCCCGGAACAATACGGCCAACATCAGGAACGGCAGGACCATGGGCAGGGTAATGGTCCAGAACTGTCGCCACTTGGACGCGCGGTCAATCGCCGCCGCTTCGTAGATATAATCGGGGATCGACCGCAGCCCTGCCAGACAGATCAGCATCACAAACGGCGTCCACATCCAGGTGTCCACAATCACGATGGACCAAGGGGCAAGGTTGACCGAGCCAATCATTTCGAACGATGACGGATCAATGCAGTTCAGCAGCCAGCCGGCGGGGGGATGGCAACTGACCCAGCTGACCACATAATTGAACAGGCCGATCTGCGGCTGATACAGGAATTTCCAGAAATTGCCGACCACGGCGGGCGACAGCATCATCGGCAGCACGATCAGCGTGGTCCACAGGTCATTGCCCTTGAACTTGCGGTTTATCAGCCAAGCCAGACTGAAACCGATGACCACTTGCAGCAGCAAGGTCCAGAACAGGAAATGCGCAGTGGCCTGCATCGTCAGCCAGATATCCGGGTCGGTCAGAATACGCTGGTAATTGCGCAGTCCGACCCATTCAACCTCGCGGTTTGGCGAGTTGGCTTTGAAATTGGTGAAGGACAGACGGATGGTCCAGATCAGCGGGAAAATATTGATCGCCAGCAGCAGGAATATCGTCGGGCCGACAAAGATCCACGCAATCGTCCGGTCTGATAAACCTTTGATACGGCGTGAAAGTTTGGGCGGCGTCGCTGCGGCGGCACGCATGATAGGGGTATCAGACATTTGGAAACCTTTTGGTGGGCGGGCGCAACCCACGGCTTGGGTCTGGCCCCGCCACCACAGGCGGGGCCAAATCAGATCAGAGCTTGCCTTCGTCTTCGAAAACTTCGGTCCAGTCGACGATCAGCAAATCGAGTGCCTCTTGTGCGGTGCCAATATCGGCCACGACATAATCATGCATCCGCTTTTGCATGGCTTGCAGCAATTCCGCATAGGCCGGCTCTTGCCAAAAATCCCGCACATCGGCCATCGCCAACAGAAAGTCGGCCGCAAAGGGTGTGCTGGTGGCAAAACCCGGATCATTCAACACCGAGTTATGGCAGGAATAGCCGCCGACAGCCCACCATTTGGCCTGCACATCAGGCTGCGCAAACCACTTGATATACTCCAGCGCGGCCTCTTGATTGTCGGAATAGGACACCACCGAAATACCCTGCCCGCCCAAGGTTGACCCTTGGACATTCTGGCCCGGATTGGCGAAAAACCCGATATTGTCGCCGCCAACGTTCGGGTCAGCATAGAGCCCCGGAAAGAACGCAAACCAGTTCATCGCCATCGCAACCTGACCGGATTTGAACGCATCCAGGCCCTGTTCCATATAGCTGTCAGTGTATCCCGGCGGGGTCGCGGTTTGGTAGAATTCCTTGTAGAACTCCAGTCCCGCCACAGCCTCGGGCGAATTGACCGCGCCTTGCATGTCATAGGACCCCGGCGTGGTTTCGTATTGGAAACCAAAGGGATACAGGGCACTTGTCACCCCCATGGTGATGCCTTCGGACCCACGTTCGGTAAAGATCGCAGCGCCATAACGCGTTTCGCCGTCAATCTCGCGGCCCTGAAAGAACTGCGCAATTTGCAGCAGTTCGGCCTGGGTTTCAGGTTCGCGCAGGTCGTCACCGGTGGCTTCTTTGTAGGCGGCCATGATGTCTGCGTTTTCGAACCAGTCACGGCGATAAAACCAGCCGTTCGCATCACCCATCGCGGGCAAGGCATAATAATTTGGCGTGCCCTTGGGCCATGTGGAATAGGCATTGACGGTCGCCGGGGCGAAATCATCCATGCTGATCGCATTGGCGTCAAAGAAGTCATTCAGTTTGACATAATGGCCATTTTCCGCCCCGCCGCCGATCCACTGGCTGTCGCCAATCAGCAGATCACACAGCTGCCCACCCGAATTCAGCTCGTTCTGAATGCGGTCAGCAAAGTTGGGCCAAGGGATGAACTCAAAGCTCATCGTGTGGCCGCTGGCCGTCTCGAATTCTTTGGACAATTCGACAAGCGCGTTGGCCGGATCCCATGCGGCCCAGCACAGGGTCAGGTCTGCGGCAGCGGCGGTCGAGGCCGCAAATCCGGCGGCTGCTGACAAAGCAGTAGCGGCCAGCAAACTGGTCTTTTTCATTTCTCACTCCTCCCAATGGTCGCGCTGACGCGGGGTCCGCAGAGGGACAGGGGTCAGGCGGTACGACACTATAGTTTCAATTACCGGCGGGGTGCAAGTAAAATTTGAGGTACGTAAATCATTTTTGAAATCCCCATCAGCCAACAGGTTTTCAGGGCAGGTTTTCGCGTAGCATGATCTCGATCCGGATCCGCTCTTGCGCTGGCACAATATCCTGCCCGTCAGTTCTGGCCCGCAACAGGCGTAATGCCGACCGGACCAGATGCCCCACATCCTGCGTAATAACCGCCGCTACCTGCCCGCATTGCAGTGCCGTGCGTGTGACAGGGGTCAGCTCATGCACAATCACCACCAGGTCATTGCCATGACCCATGTCGGTCAGCGATTTCAGCAACGCCTGATTGCCCGAAGCAAGTGCATAAATCCCCGCAATATCCGGATGCGCTGCAAACGCGGCCCGCAGCACCCGGCCCATCCGGTCGGGGTCGTCATGCGCCTCGACCGATGGCAAAACCCGGATGCCGGGAAAGTCTGACGACATCACAGCCCCAAACCCACCCCGCCGCTCGATCGAATCGCGCGCCAGCATCGAGGCCGCAACTACCAGGACTTTCCCTTGATTTTGCGGCAGAAAACGGCCCAACAAGACACCTGCCGTGCGCCCTGCTGCAGTGTTATTGATCCCGACAAAATGGTCCCGCGCCGAATTGGGCTGGTCAGACACCAGCGCCACTACAGCCAGCCCGGCAGCCTTCAACCGCGCCACCTGATCGCGCAATTGCGGGGTTTCGGGTGCCATAATGGCTACGCCGTCACAGCGCTTGTGGTCAATCGCAGCCAAAACCTGCACCAGCGCATGTGGGTCATGCGTCGCCGCAGGGATCAGTTGAATCGTGGTTCGGTCAGCAATCTGCGTCGCCTCAACATCCCGCAAAGCAGCCCGCAGAGTGCCCACAAACTGACTGGGATTGTTGGGCAGGACAAAGGCAAACGTATATTCCCGGCTGCGCGCCAGATTGGCCGCCGACATGTCGCGCACATAACCCAGCTTGCGGATAGCGCCCTGCACCCGGTCTACGGTTATCCCGCGCACCCCGTCCCGGCTGTTGATGACCCGGTCCACCGTGGCCAGACTTACCCCTGCCTCGCGGGCGATGTCATGCACAGTAGGCTTAGTCATTTCGCCCTCCTTTACAGCAGGGATAGGCGCGGAAATGATGTACGTCAATCATCGATTCGGCACTCTATGCGGACATACCGGACACATGCGCCGCTGCCGCCGCACTGCCTGCGCCACAGGCGTCTGCTACCGTTTCACCCTTTGAGAGGGCCGCAGCAAATGCACCGGTGAAAACATCACCCGCACCATGCGTGCTGACAACAGTGACAGGTTGCGCCGGAATTGCGCCCACATTGTCAGCCGAGGCAAAGGCCAAACCGGCCCCTCCCGCCGTAACCACGACCGCACGAAACTGTCCGGCCAGATACGCCGCGGCCAGTCTAGCTGCGTCAAGCGATGTCACCGGGACACAGCCTAACATTTCCGCCTCGACTGCATTGACCACAAGCACATCGACGAGGGGCGCAAATGCCGGGTCCAGCACCCGCATCGGGGCCGCATTCAGCACAACCTGCACCCCGCGCGCGACCGCAACCTGTGCGGCAGCCAGATTCAGCGCCGCACTCACTTCGTTTTGCAAAACCAGCACTGTCACGCCCTGCCACAACCCGTCTTGCAGCAATGCGGCCGGATCAATCAGCAGATTGACGCCCGAGACAATGACAGCTGCATAATCGCCGGCAGGGTCCATGATTGCCACACTCATGCCCGAACCGGCTGCCGTCAGCGTGGTCACAAATTGGTCGTCCACCCCCCCTGCCCGCAAACCAGCCCGCAAAGCCAGCCCATACGCATCTGCACCGACTGCCCCCAACATCCGCGCCGGAACCCCGGCACGGGCCGAAGCCACTGCCTGATTGCCACCTTTGCCGCCAAATTTAGGAAACCAAGCGCTGCCCACCATGGTTTCATCCCGCTGCGGCAGGCCGGGGGCCGTTACAACAATATCATGATGCAAACTGCCAACTATCAGAACAACGGGCAACGTAGTTGAGCCGTGCATGGAACAAACCTTTGGTTTGGAGGGTCATGCAGCCCTTATGCCGGGCCAAAGCGGCTGCGCCAAGCCAACTGTGCCGACGCTGCATCCGATCCACCCGTTTGCGACGGAATTCGGCAGTAAGGATAAAATCAAATTTATCCCATCAGAACCGAAAAGTCACGTTGCTGATCTCGGTTCCACGCGCACACAGCGGGCCCTCGACGTTGCGCAGCGAAAAAAGGTGTCGGATTTAAACAGCACTGCCAAGCGGGTGCTTTTTTGGGTGAGTCTCTACGTAAAGCACTGAGGCGGGGCGGGGTCATCCCGAGACGCTACGCGTCGGATCAGTCCATCTTGAGTCATTTGCTCTGACCGGGCCCTTGTGGTCGCAAGTACCGCCACAACGGCCATCACCACCATCCCACTCCGCCATAGCCCATCGACTATACGCTCATCTTCGCCCGACCGTGCCTAATCTTGTGCCGCGATGATGCGGCTTTGCCGTGCGATGCCTATGGCGCAGGTCAATCTTGGCGGCCCGCGTTGATCTGGGTCAAGCTGGACGCGAGCAACTGTGCTATGGCTGTTGTAGTTTACTGCACCGGGGACCAGATGAGCAATGATCCATATGCAGCCCTTGGCGTGACCAGGACGGCGACGGCGGCGGACATCAAGAAAGCCTACCGCAAGCTGGTGCGCACGTCACACCCCGATCTGCACCCCGACGATACGGGGGCCGAGGCAAGGTTCAAAGCGGTGACGGCGGCGCATGATCTGTTGAAAGATGCGGCCACCCGGGCCCGGTTTGACGCCGGCGAGATTGATGCGACCGGGGCCGAACGTGCGCCACGGACCTTTTACCGTGATCATGCCGATGCTGCCGGTCAAGGTTTTGGCCAACAGAAAGGTTTTGAGGATCTTGGCGATCCGTCCGATATCTTTGCCCAAATCCTGCGGCAGCGTAGCCGATCTGGGCAAGGTGACAGGGGTTATGTCCAATCCGGACCTGATCTGCGCTATACGTTGGAAGTACCGTTTCTGGATGCAGCACTGGGGGCCAAGACCCGGATCACCCTGCCCGAAGGTGGTAATCTTGAGGTGCAAATTCCCAACGGACTGGTCAATGGCCAGACATTGCGCCTGCGTGGGCGCGGTGCGGTGGGTTTTGGCGGCGGGCCGGCGGGCGATGCGCTGGTGACAGTGCAGGTCGCGCCGCATCCGGTGTTCCGCCGCGACGGCGATAATATTCTGGTCACCCTGCCGATCACGATTGACGAAGCGATCCTGGGCGGCAAGGTCATCGCCCCTACAATTGACGGGCCGGTCAGTGTGACCATCCCTAAAGGTGCCAGCAGCGGGCGCGTCTTGCGGCTGCGCGGACGCGGGGTTGTGCGCGCCAACAGTCAGGGCGGCGATGCACTGATTGAGCTGCGCATCGTGGCGCCGCCCGAAATTGACGCAGGGCTTGTTGAATATCTGACCGAATGGCGCAAAACCCATGCCCATGATCCCCGCCGCGTAATTCTGCAAGAGGCCCCCGAATGACCGAGTATTTCACACATAAACAGGTAGTGGCCGCCATACCCGGATTGTCACAGGCCAGACTTGCCGCGTTCTTGCGGGCCGATCTTGTGACTCCGCAGCAAGCGCAATCTGGGCCAGTCTTTCGCCCCGTTGATCTGACCCGTCTGGAGCTGCTGTGTGACCTTGCCGATCATCTGGACCTGAAGGGCGATGCCTTGGGGGTGGTGATCGGGCTGATCGACCAATTGCACGGCGCGCGCCGCGACCTACACGCAATCGCCCAAGCGATGGCGGATGAACCCAAGGATTTGCGGATGCGGGTTGGGGCAAGGCTGATCGGCATTCTGTCGCTGTAACGATCTGAACTCAGCGCCTCCGCACCGAATTACCGCCTGTGACGATGGCATTGATCAATGTCGCCACGGCCAGGTTCAAAGCGTCATTATCACCGCCCTTGGGCGCGTGTTGGTGGGCCGCGGCCGCGTCTCTCAGAATACCAATGATTTCGGCTTCTGGCAGAATATTTCGGTCATTCAACGCCAGCAGCAGCGACTCACATATCGCCAGTGCGGCGGTGCCTGACACATCGTTGATCTGGGCCATTACATGATTTCTTTCCAATATTGCCGCAGGCTTTGGCAACATCTGCCAATAAAGTGGGAACCATCTGCATTCTGGCAGAGTTACTGGTTCATGGACTGATCGACATCAGCTTTGCTGCAGACTTCTTTTGCCAAAAGCGTTACATCGCGCAGATCTTGCGTGATCGGGCTGCCCCGACCTCTGACGAGAATTCATGATGATTGAGAATAGCCCTCTTGCACGAAAACTGGGCACGTTCGTCGCATTATCGGACGAAGATCTTTCTATGCTTGACCGCCTGCATCAGCGGCGGCGCTGTTTTGTGGCGGGTGTCGATCTGGTGCATCAGGGCCAAACCAACCAGTCGGCATACATACTGGCCAGCGGCTGGGTGTGTTCATATAAATTGCTGCCCAACGGGGCCCGCCAGATTGTCGATTTTCAGATTCCGGGCGACTTTCTGGGGCTGCGGTCCGTACTGTTTCGTACTGCCGACCACAATATCGAACCTGTCACGCAGGTTGAGGCGTCCGAGGTGATCATCACCGATCTGCTTGATGCCTTTGCAAACACGCCGCGTCTGGCCACCGCCGTGCTGTGGGCGGCATCCCGGGATGAGGCGATGGTGGTGGAACACCTGGTGGGCATCGGGCGGCGCAATGCGCTGGAACGCACGGCGCATTACCTGTTGGAGTTCGGCGCACGGCTGAAGCTGGTCGGTTTGGCTACTAAAACCGGATACGACTGCCCGCTGTCGCAATACATGCTTGCCGACGCATTGGGATTGAGTGCGGTCCATGTGAACCGGGTGCTACGGCAGTTACGCGAAATGGGGCTTTTGACCTTTCAAAAAGGGCATGTGACGATTGATGATTTTGACGGGCTGGTGGCCTTGGCCGATTTCGACAAGGCGTATCTGGACCATGACGGGCCGCTATTGAAATAGTCAGGCGGACATGATCACCCTTGATACGATGCAGAGCGGTGCCGCAGGTCGTGGTTTTTGGCAATCCGGACGATGGCACGGTTGGGGGTTGCAAGTCCGGGCTGGGGTGCGTCCGCCCCGCGCCGTCTTGCGCGGTCAACCTTTGACCAGCGCGGATGCGCTGGCGCATTCTGATCGGCGGTTTCAGGCGGTGCGCATGGGCGGATTGACCCACGCGCACATCACCCGGAACGCGGCCAAGCGTTCAGCGTGGGTTCCGGGGAGGTACCCACACGTCACATTGGCCTGCCCGTATCAGCTGCGCACTGATGCAGGTTTGCTAACCTCAGAAGATCTGGTGCCCGCAGCATCCTTGGACCGGGTTACATCCTGCACGGCCCCAATCCGCGTTCCCGCCCGCCCTTCCAATATCGCGCGCGCGTCCTGCAGGGTGCCGATGCCGGCCAGTTTGCCGCCCGCCCGTACAAAGGCGCAGGCGGCGGCGATTTTCGGGCCCATCGACCCGGCGGCGAAGCTCATCTTGTCCAGCGCATCGGGTGTGATGGTGCCAATGGCAGCCTCGGCGGGCGTGCCCCAGTCGCGCATCACCGCCGCTACATCTGTCAGCATCAACAGCGCGTCGGCTTGCAATTCCTGCGCCAGCAAGGCGGCGGTGCGGTCTTTGTCGATTACCGCCTCGACACCTTCCATGTCGCCGGTATCACCCCGGACGACCGGAATGCCGCCGCCGCCCGCGCAGATGACGCATACCCCGGCCTCCACCAACAGCCGGATTGCTGACAACCCAAGTATGCGCTTCGGCAGGGGCGACGGCACCACGCGGCGCAACCCGCCTTTAGGCTCGCTAACCATCGACCACAAATGCTCCGCCCGCACCAGTTTGGCCTCGTCCGCCGTGTAGACCGGCCCGATGGGCTTGGTCGGCTGGTCAAACGCGGGGTCGGCGCGGTCCACTTCGACCCGCGTCAGCAAGGTCGCACATTCCGCCCCCGGCGGCAGGGCGTTCATCAATTCCTGTTCGATTAGATAGCCGATCATGCCTTCGGTTTCCGCCCCCAGCACGTCCAGCGGCCATAGCGTTTGCGGCGCGTAGGCCGCCGCCTGCAACGCCAGCAAA
>JANOQM010000088.1:0-2491 GCA_031422295.1 Rhodobacterales bacterium
CTTGCGCAATCATCCGTTCACAGGGACACCCGCCATGCTGATCAACACCCAAAATCTCGATCTGGTCTTTAGCGGCTTTTCGACTGTTTACCGTGACAGCTTTGACAAGGCCCCGTCACATTACAGCAAGATTGCGATCACGATGCCAAGTTCGGCGCGTGACGAAACTTATGGCTGGATCGGGCAATTCCCGAACTTGCGGGAATGGATCGGCCCGCGCCATGTGCAAAACCTTGCAGCCAGCACCTTCACTATCACAAACCGCAAGTTTGAAACCACTATCGGCATCAAGCGCGAAGATATCTCGGATGACCAATTGGGCATCTTCAAACCTATGGTCGCGGAAATGGGGGTCGTAGCCAAGCAACACCCGGACCGGCTGGTGTTCGAATTACTGGCGTCTGGCTTTGCCGCGAACTGTTACGATGGGCAATTCTATTTCGACACCGATCACCCGGTCATTGATGCCGGCGGGGCCGTGGTCAATGTCAGCAACACCGGGGGCGGCGCAGGCGTCGGCTGGTATTTGCTCGACACCTCACGGGCGGTAAAGCCGATCATCTGGCAAGAGCGCGAAACCTATGATTTCCAAACCGTGCAACGCCCCGATGACCCTTATGTGTTCATGAACGACGAATACCTTTACGGGGTTCGGGCGCGGGTCAATGCGGGCTTTGGCTTCTGGCAATTCGCTTATGGTTCCAAACAGCCTTTGACGGCGGCGAACTATGCGGCGGCGCGGGCTGCAATGATGGGTTTCAAGGCCGATGGCGGTCACGCCCTGGGCATCGCGCCGAACACCCTGATTGTGCCCCCGTCCCTGGAACAAGCAGCGCTGGAAATCGTCAATACCGAATACGGCACTGGCGGCATTTCGAACCCCTGGAAGGGCACGGCGGAATTGATCGTCACGCCGTTCCTGTAAGGTCCGCTATCGTGCACGCCATGCAGACTGCCACCTGCGACCGGGCCCTGGAAACCACAGCCGGGTGGGCACCCGATTGGGTGCATCTGCTGCCGCTGGGAGCCGTCAAAGGGCGCGATGGCCGGTCATGGACCTTGGATGATCCGCGCGGTCTGGTGGCCGATTTTCAAGTCCGCAAGGTTGATCTGCCGGTGGATTATGAACACCAGAGTGAAAAACCCGAACCGGGTCGCACCGGGCCGGTGCCTGCGGCGGGGTGGATCAAGGAACTGCAAATCCGGGCCGATGGGCTATGGGGGCGGGTGGAGTGGACCGCGCGTGCCTCCGAGCTGATCGGCGCGAAGGAATACCGCTATATCAGCCCGGTGTTCATCCACATCGCAAATGGCACAATCAGCCGCCTCAAGGGCGCTGGACTGGTCCACAACCCGAACCTGCACCTGACGGCCTTGGCCGCGCAAGAGGACACCATGGCAACCGACAAAGACCCAATCGACATGACCTTCATGCAGCGCCTGGCCAAGAGCTTGAAACTGCCGCCCGATGCGGATGCAGATACCATTCTGGCGGCGCTGAAAGAGGCGATGACAGCCGGGGCCAAGCCGGACCCCAAGAAATACGCGCCGGTTGAGGCCATGGCCGAACTGTTGCGCGACCGGAACAGCCGGATTGCCACCATGAGCGAAGAGGTTGCTTCGGCCAAGGTGCAGGATGCCCTGAAAAAAGGCTACATCACGCCCGCGATGCGCGGCTGGGCCATGGCGCTTTGCGCCCAAGACCCGGACAGCTTTGACGCCTTCATTGCCAAATCGACCCCGGCCTATGCGCACCTGACCAAGCCGTCACACATGACCGGTGCGCCCCCCGGCAAGACCGCAACCGGGCGCAGCGACGACAACGATGCAGCGGCGGCAATCTATGCGGAGCTTGGCTTGCCCTCCGGCAGTCTGAACATCTGAGATCGGGCCGGGTGTCACAAGCCCCGGACCTGATGCCAGCGGGCGGCGGGCAGCGCCGCCCTGCGAGTGACCCCATTTGACTAACGGGGGGCCTTGTCGGGCGATTGTCCTGTTGCGCCGACGAGGGCCCTGCGTCGGGCAGATAGAACCAAACCAAGAGGCAGCACCTTGACCCGTCTGACAGCCGATGAAATCGAACAGTTGGAAGTTGACCGTTTCGTCGCCGAAAAGCTGGTGACGGAATGTTCCGACAGCTTTCCAGAAGCCATTCAAAGGGTCGTTCAATGGGCCGTTAAACAGCCCATTCAAAGCCCTGTTGAAGACCCTGTTCAAGACACTCTGCCACCGATCGATCCGCACCGCGCGGCGCACCGCGTTGGCAGTCCGTCGCGGATCGACACTGACCCCGAATTGACCGCCTTCATCCGTGCCCGGATCGACCGGCTGACCTTCAAGGAAATCGCCGCCGATATCGCCGCGCACTTCCCACCCGAACGCCGCGCATCGGTGTCCGGCCTGCATCGCTGGTTTCACCGGCAAAGGCGACAGGCGGCGGGCCGATGACTGATCAACTCCCCGTCCGGCCCTACCCCAAACCCACGGCGCA
>JANOQM010000089.1:0-86137 GCA_031422295.1 Rhodobacterales bacterium
GCCAGACCCACAAACATCGGGGCCCATTTGCTTTCATAGGTGCCAACGATCTGATAATTCGCAGATTTCTTGCGCAGATCGTCGTCCTGTGGGATCGCAGCCAGCACCGGAATGCCCACGGCAGCAGCAAAAGCCTGCGCCTCGCCCGAGCCATCATCCTTGTTGATCACCAGCCCCGCGACGCCGACATTGCCGCCCAGTTTGCGGAAATATTCGACGGCGGAACAGACGTTATTGGCGACATACAGCGATTGCAGGTCGTTCGATCCGACCAGAATCACCTTCTGCGCCATGTCGCGGGCGATGGGCAGGCCAAAGCCGCCACAGACCACGTCGCCCAGAAAATCGAGCAGGACATAGTCGAAATCCCAGTCGTGGAAGCCCAGCTTTTCCAGCAGCTCAAACCCATGAATAATGCCGCGCCCGCCGCAACCCCGGCCAACCTCGGGCCCGCCCAATTCCATCGCGAACACACCGCCGCGCTTGAAACAGACGTCGCCGATCTGCACTTCTTCGCCCGCCAGCTTCTTGCGGGACGAGGTTTCGATGATGGTCGGGCAGGCCTTGCCGCCGAACAGCAGCGACGTGGTGTCGGATTTCGGGTCGCAGCCGATCAACAGCACGCGCTTGCCCATTTCGGCCATCATGTGCGACAGATTGGCGAGAGTGAACGACTTGCCGATGCCGCCTTTGCCATAGATTGCAATGATCTGCGTCTTTTTGGTCGGTTCGCCCTGCGGGATTTCCATCGTCGGCTCTTCATGCGCCTCGGCCCGCAAACGCGCGTCGAAATCCTTCAGGTTCGGAATGTCGAGTGTCATGCGTGGGCGCTCCAGTCGAGGATCATTTTCAGGCAGGCGGGGTCGGTAAAGGCTAATTCGTATGCCGCTGACGCATCTGCGGCGGGGCGCGTGTGAGTAATCAGGCCGCCCAAAGACAGCGCCCCACTTTCGACCAAGGACCGCGTGGCGATCAGGTCATCGGGGGACCATTCGGCGGCGATGCGGAACCGGGCTTCCTTCATGAAAGCGGGCGGGAAGGTGAAGCTGAGCGGTTGGGTATAGAACCCAGCCAGAACGATTTCGCCGCCTTTGACCAGTCGCATCACCAGATCATTAAGCAGATCAGAACGGCCAGAGGCGTCATAGATCGACTGATAATTGCGGCGCGTGTCAGCCTCGGGCGTCGTGACTTCATACCCAACTGCCCCTGTCGCCCGGTCCGGATTGATTTCCCAAACGGTCGGCGCGGGTGCCCCGGCGGCGATAGTCAAACGGGCCAACAACCGTCCCAAAACGCCGTGGCCGATGATCAGGTCGGGCACAGATTTGCCGGGGCCAGCCATCGCATGACGCGCCGTCGCGGCCAGCGCCAGCAGCGCCCCTTCGGCCCCTAACCCTGCATCGATTCGGGTGACACGGCTGGCTTTGGTGACCAGCCGGGCAGCAGAGCCACCGAACAGGCCAAACGCGCCTTCATAGCAGGACGCACCGGGCACAAACACCCGCTCGCCCACTTTGAACGCGGTATTGGACCCAGCTTCGACCACTTCGCCTGCGGCCTCGTAGCCGGGAACCAACGGATAACCCATGCCGGGAAACGGCGGCATCTGACCAGACCAGAACAGTTTTTCGGTGCCTGTGGAAATGCCGGAATGCGAGATGTTGACGACAAGATCATCCGCCGTGGGAGCCACCAACCCGACACTGTCCAGCCCGAGAATTCCCGGTGCGGCTAGGATGACAGCATTGGTTTCCACGACTAGTCTCTCTCCCCTTGCCATTGCTGCCCATTTTTCGGGTCACGCGTCTGGCATCCTCGTCCTTGATGTAACCTTACCCTTACAGTGCGAAGTGTCAATCAAATTAGACAGATAAACTGTCAATCTGGCCTGACAGCGGTGATCACCGAAGTTACAAAAGGGCGGCCTGCGTGGGGGGCGGTGATCGCGGTGAATCCAGCGGTTCGCAGCAGGTCCGAAATCTGCCCAGCCGACCGGGCCCGACCCGTGCGCATCGCCAGACAATACAGGGCAAAGTAGGCGTCGCCCGCCCGTTCGGGCCTGTCTCCGCCGGTCATCGGTTCAGAAATGACCAAGCGTCCGCCGGCGGGCAGAGCGGTGTAAATCGACGTCAACAGACTGCGCACCGTGTCGTCGGAATGGTCATACAGCACCCGGATCAGGCTGATTGTATCGGCCCCAGACGGGAGTGGCTGGTCGCGAAACGACCCCGGATGTATGGTCAGCCGGTCGGCCAAGCCAGCAGTTTCGAATCGCGCCTGCGCCCCGGGGGCGACGGCGGGCAGATCGAACAGCGCCAGTTTTGGGCCGGGCCATGCGCTTCCGACAGCCGCCAAAAAAGCGCCGGTTCCACCGCCGACATCCAACAGCGTTTTGGTCCCGGCAAAGGAAACTGCGGCCAGGGTATCTGCCGCCACCAGGACCTGACTGTCGGCCATCAATTGCGAATATGTTTGTGCAACAGTCGGATCGGCCGCCGCCCCGGCCCCGAACACATAAGGCCAGAAACCGGCCAATTCGGTTTCGGTTTCGCCCCGGAAAAACGCCACGGGGTTTTCCAGATCGCGGTACAGGGTTCGGTGATGCAGGATCATCCCGGCCAGCCCGGGCACGCCGGTCAAGGCCGCACCTCGCCGGGTCAGCCCATAGGTGCCTGCCCGATGCCGTCGCAAAATACCAATGGCGACCCCGGCATTGAGCAGAATGCGCATCCGGTCCGGCGCCATATCTGCCCGAAGTGACAGCAGCTCGACCGAGCTTTGCCGTCCGATCAATTGCTCTGGAATCCGCAGTTCCACCAGCGCAAGCAAAACCTGCGAATGGCAAAACCCTGCGACCAGATCGAACATCGCTTCGCCTTCGCGTCGCACGATGCCACGGGTCAAGGGGAAGCGGGCAGCCCATGTTTGAAAAGGCTGCGACGCGACAAGGCGGTTGAACCAGCCGCCGCGGTTTACGGTTGTGGATAGCGTTGGAAGCCCCATATCAGCCAAGGCCGTGGTCCAGCAGACCAAAAATTTTCGGAGAGAATTTTTCTACGCCGGCCATGGGTTATTCCCCTGGGACAGACATCCGGTCACGCGCGCCCGCGGGCACCAGTTTGTCCGCATAAGCCCGAACCATCTGGGCCAGGGCGGCCTCTCCCCTGCACTTCGGGATCGAGGCGATAGCCCCGGCCAAAATGGCATCCAACCGGTTGACCGCGCCGCGTATACCCAATTGGGTCACTGCGTTTGGCCGCCCATGCAGATCATCTTGTCCGGCGGGCTTGCCAAGTTCTGCTTCGTCACACAGCGCATCGCGCAGGTCGTCAGCCACTTGAAACGCCTCACCGATCCGCGCACCCAGTTCTTCCCAAGGCTCTGCATCCTGCCCGGCTGCGATCGCGCCCATCTGCGTGGCGGCGACAAAAAGTGCACCGGTTTTGGCCCGATGATACGCGGACAGATCAATCTGCTGCTCCGATTCCCAGCCTTGTCCGGCGCAGATGCCAAAGGGCATGCCTGTGCGGGTGGCCAACACGTCAATCAGCGCCACAGCGCGGGCGGGATGGACCCCGGCGGCGCGGGCCAGAATCTCGAACCCTTTCACGATCAGGCTGTCGCCGGTCAGTACCGCCAGCGGTTCGGAAAAGGCCAGATGCACAGAAGGCTTGCCGCGCCGTCGGGCGGCATCATCAAAGCAGGGCAGGTCGTCATGGACCAGACTGGCGCAATGGATCAACTCCAGCGCGGCAGCGGCAGCATCGGTCAGGCGTGGCGCGTCATCGCCACAGGCCAAAGCGACTGACATCAGTATGGTGGGGCGGATTCGCGCGCCGCCCGGCGTAACCGCATAGCCCAAGGCAGCGGCAAGTTTGGCAGGGGCCACTGACCCTTGTCCCGTACGGATTGCCGCCATCACAGCGGCGTCGATTCTATCTGACAATCCCATCCGGCATTCTCCCTCCGCTGATCTGTCAGACAAATCAGACATCATATGTGTCAATCAGACTGGACAGTTTCCAGATTGAAGTCAACAATCGTCCTATGAATGTGACCCTGAAAAGTGACAAAAGCCGGATTGTAGTGGTCGGCGCCGGGATTGGAGGTCTTGCTGCGGCGCTGCGTCTGGCGCAGGCAGGCTGCGCCGTGACCGTGCTTGAGGCCGCCGAGGGCCCGGGGGGCAAGATGCGCACCATGGCTTCAGTGGCGGGGCCGGTTGATGCGGGGCCGGTTGATGCGGGGCCGACAGTGCTGACCATGCGCCCGGTGTTCGAGGGGCTGTTTGCGGATGTCGGCGAACGGCTTTGTGACCATCTGACGTTAATACCGTTGTCCATCCTGGCCCGGCATTATTGGGCCGACGGGACCAAACTTGACCTGATGGCCGATCCTGATGCAAGTGCGGCTAATATCAGCGCGGCCTTTGGTGCAAAGGCCGAACAGCAGTTCCGCCGTTTTTCCGCCCGGACCAAACGGCTGTTTGACGCCTTTGATACCCCGATGATGCAATCAGCTGCTCCATCGCAAACGGCACTTACGCTGCAAGTCCTGAAATCCCCTCGCTTGTTGTGGGACATGGCGCCGCATCGGACCATGGCCGGGCTTTTGCAGACTTGTTTCACCGAACCCAAATTGCGCCAACTTTTTGGCCGCTATGCGACTTATGTCGGCGGCTCGCCCTATCTATCGCCCGGCCTGCTGACCCTGATCAGTCATTCCGAAGCGCGGGGCGTTTGGGCAGTCCAAGGCGGAATGCACCGGCTCTCTCGGGTCATCGCCGAATTGGCACAAGCCCGGGGGGCGGTGTTTCACTATGGGCAAATAGCCAAACGGATCGAGCAACAGGGCGGGCGGGCCGCCGCAGTTGTGACCACCTTGGGCCGGTTTCCTGCCGATGCGGTCTTGTTCAATGGCGATCCCCGGGCACTGACCACGGGTCTGCTGGGGGATGGCGTGAAAAAGGCGGTGCCGGTGTCAGGGGTTGAACCGCGCAGCCTGTCGGCTTTTGTGCATGCTTTTGCAGCGGTGCCTTCGGGGCCGGATCTGTCGCATCACACGGTATTTTTCGGTGACGATCCCAAGGCCGAATTTGACGCCCTGTCCCGCTGCGAGCGGCCTTTGGATGCGACGCTTTATGTTTGTGCCCAAGACCGGACCGGGACAACCTCGACCGGGGCCAAACCGGGGCCCGAACGCTTTGAAATCATCCTCAATGGCCCGCCAACCAGCGCCGACAGGAATACCGAACAGGAGATTGCCGCATGTCAGACACAGGTTTTCGGCCGGCTGGCGCAGTTTGGGCTGCGGTTCAGTCCGACACCGGGACCCGAGGCGCTGACCACGCCGCAGGGGTTCAACCGGCTGTTCCCGGCCAGCAACGGTTCGCTTTACGGGCGCAGCCCACAGGGGCTGACGGCGGGGCTGAAACGGCCACAGGCGCGGACGACAGTCCCGGGACTGTATCTGGCGGGCGGAGGGGCGCATCCGGGGGCGGGGATGCCGATGGCGGTGCTCTCCGCCCGGCACGCGGCCGGGGCGATCATGACCGACCTTGCTTTGCGCTTGACGTCCCGCCAAACGGCTACGCCTGGTGGTACGTTGACGGGATCAGCGCCGACGGGACGCGGGCCGTCTCGGTCATAGGGTTTATCGGGTCGGTGTTTTCGCCCTGGTATGCGTGGTCAGGGCGGCGCGATCCGGCGAACCACTGCTGCATCAATGTGGCCACCTACGGGCCGGGCGGGCGGTTTACCATGACCGACCGGGGGCGGTCGGCGTTGGTGACGACGCGGGACATGTTGCAGGTCGGACCATCGTCGATGCGGTGGGTGGATAGCACGCTGGTCATTGATATTGATGAGATCGGCGCCCTGCCCATGGTGACCCGCGTGCGCGGGCGCATCACGCTGACCCCGCATGCCGTCACATCGGTCGAACTGCCGCTTACCCCTGACGGGGCGCATGTCTGGCGACCCTTTGCGCCCAGCGCCGATATCTCGGTCGAACTGGAGGCGACAGGCTGGCAATGGTCCGGCCACGGCTATTTCGACGCCAATTTCGGGACCCGGGCGCTGGAACAGGATTTCCGGTTCTGGACTTGGGGGCGCTATCCCTTGGCCGGAGGTGCGGTGTGTTTTTACGACGCTTTGCGGCGGGACGGGACAGAGTTGGAGGCGGCCATCGGGTTTGACCGGGGTGGCGGGGCGCGGGTGGTAGAGGCCCCGCCCCGGACGCGGTTCAAGCGGTCATTCTGGCGGGTCCGGCGGGAAACGCGGGCCGATGCGGGGGTGGTGCCACAGCAGGTGATGCCAATGCTGGACGCGCCGTTTTATTCCCGGTCGGCTGTGCGGACGGTGTTGGGGGGGCAGGAGGTGACAGGGGTGCATGAGGCTTTGGACTTGGACAGGTTCAGGCTGTGGTGGATGAAGTGGCTGTTGGCGGTGAGGGTTTGGCGGAGGGGGTGAGGGGGAGTTTACCATTTCTTTCAATTGGTTAATGACTTTTACGCCATTTGTAACTCGCAACTTACTGCGTAGCTGCAGTCAAGATGAAGCCTATTTCGCGTCCCCTTAACCCTTTGGTAAGGCATTTCTACCAAAATTGTGATGGTAGCGTCGGGGAGGCAGCATTGCAGCGACGTGTCACTGATCCATATTTGGTGGATAGGTTTGAAAAACGTGTTAAAGAAGCGATGTTGACGCTTGGTCAATGTGCTTCGCGGACGTTGTGGAGTGTATGGTTTGGTGGTGGCAGCTTGATACTGGCTACTTTGATGGGGTGGGTATGATGCCTAGCTATGATGCAAGACTGATAGCCAACGAGTTCCTTCGTCTCAATGGTGGACCTATGTCGCAAATGAGGCTCCAGAAGTTGGTCTTTATGGCCCACGGCTGGAATCTCGCAATCAATCGCGCTCCTTTGGTTGCTGATCGGATCGAGGCGTGGGACGGGGGTCCTGTAATCCGCTCCATATGGAACCACCTCCGAGATGTGGGTTATGACGCCAATGGCCAACTGCTAGTTGCTGCCAATGGTGCCCCATCATCAGCGGATTTGTCCGTTTCCGAGCGAGGCATAATTGAACATGTCTGGCGTAGATATGGTGGATATACCGGGCTAGAACTTTCGAATATTACTCACGAGCCTGGAACACCCTGGAGTAACGCATATTTTGGAAGAGGTCGAAATGCACAACTTTCCCAGTCAGACATTCAGACTCATTTTGTTGAGCTAGCACTTGCAGGACGATCTACAGCAGCCTGATATAAATATTAGTGACATCGACACAGCGCCGTCATCCACCGAGGTGACGGCTACGGATACTGTGGTAAAGATTGATGATTACAAGGAAGCCTTTGCTCGCGCAACGGAACGCAACGCTCAACTTGAGGAGGAGCTCGACGCCGCCAAAAAGAAAGCTCGTTCCGTTGAAATACTTGATAATTTAATTGAGCCTAGCGCCAAAAAAGCTTTCAATTTTATGTTCGTTTACTCCGGCGCAGTAGGATTGATGCTGCTTATGAATTCCTTTGGTTGCTTCAAGATACCAATGGAAGAGGGAGTGCTTCAAGTCTTGGTGGGAAGCACAGCAGTGACTGTAATTGGTTTAGTTGGCATGGTGCTCACTGGTATTTTCGTTGGTGCAAGAAAATAGCCATGTAGTTTAGACGCCTCCACACGCGTCTACACCCCCATCCGGACCCCCCTCCCCATGACCCTCCCCCTCATCGACGGCCATAACGACTTTCTGCTCCGCCTCCTCCACGACCCGCAAAACCGCGACCAAATCTGGCTGCACGGCAACGGCAAGGGCCACCTTGACCTGCCGCGCATGCAAACGGCCCATTTCGCGGGTGGGTTCTTTGCGATCTATATCCCGTCGCCCCACCTGCCCGACCAGCCCGATTTTGAGGCGATGTTTGATAATCCACCCTATGCCCTCCCCCTGCCCGACCTGATCGACCGGGCCACCGCGCAGCCGATTGCGCTGGCCATGGCCGGGCATTTGCTGGCGATGGAACGGCTGGCACCCCACGCGTTCAAGGTCTGCACCACCATAGCCGAAATCGAAACCTGCATGGCCCAAGGCATCATATTCGGCATCATGCATATGGAAGGGGCCGAGGCCATCGACCCCAGCCTCGACGCATTGCACGCATTCCACGCCATGGGCCTGCGCAGCATCGGGCCAGTGTGGAGCCGCCCCACTGTATTTGGCCATGGCGTGCCGTTCCGTTACCCCAGCAGCCCCGACACCGGGCCGGGGCTGACCCCGGCAGGCAAGGCGCTGATCAAGGAATGCAATCAGTTAGGCATCATGATCGACCTGTCGCATCTGAACGAAAAGGGCTTCGATGATGTGGCGCGGATCAGTAGCAAACCGCTGGTCGCCACCCATTCCAACGCCCATGCCATAACGCCGTCCAGCCGCAACCTGACGAACCGGCAGTTGGAAATTATCAAAGACAGCAAAGGCATGGTCGGCCTGAACTTTGCCACCGCCTTCCTCTCCGACGATGGACGCAAACGGCCGGGGATCGGCTGGGACCCGTTCATCCGCCATCTGGACCATCTGATTGGCCAACTGGGCGAGGATCACGTCGGCTTTGGGTCGGATTTTGACGGGGCGACGATGCCGGATGTGATGGGCGATGTGGTGGGGCTGGTGGGTTTGCAGGCGCAACTGCGGCAGCATGGCTATGACGCCACACTGATGCGCAAGCTGTGTTCTGACAATTGGCTAAATGTCCTGCGCCAGACTTGGGGTTAGAGTTCGGCCATGTCCAGCGGCACGGCGTTCGGGTTCAGCCGGACCATTTCCCAGTTCAGTGCGCCTGCAACGGTGACCCAGATCAGGTAGGGCACAAACATGACGCCCGCCCAGAAATCCACCTCAAAATGCGCGATGGTTGCGCCCAGAACGCTGAGCCAAAGCGCACCCATCACCGGCAGGGCGCCCTTTAATCGGCGAGCGCCGAAAAATACGGGGGTCCACAGGGCGTTGAATGCAATCTGTGCGGCCCAGAACGCCATTGCATAGGCGCTGCCCGGTTGTCCTGCCACCAGCGCCCCGGCGAACGAGATCAGCAGATAGATTGAGGTCCACATCACCGGGAACACCCAGTTCGGCGGAGTCCATGCCGGTTTGTTCAAGCTCTTGTACCATGTTCCGGTCGGGAACGCCGCTCCGGTGCCCCCGGCCCCAAAAGAGGCCGCCAGAAATATCGCGAAAAGCAGCCAGTCCATGCGCAGCGGTCCCTTTGCCAGTGATCGGGTTTAACTATGCGCCCTGGGTATCGGTTCCAAGCGTCAATTCGCGGTGTCGTAATTCGGCCAGCACGTCCAGCAACGCCGTGGTCCGCCCTTGCACCGGGGCACTGCGCCCGGCGGCATCGACCAGAAACGCGGTTTCGGTCAAAGGTGGCGCATAGATCACTGCATTTCGCGGCATCAGGCTGTCGCCCACGGCCCGCAGCGTCGCCTGCCCCATCCAGCAGAGTTTTTGGGCCGCCGATGTATGCGCCCGGCGGGTGATGCTGTCACAACCTTGACGGCGCACCTGCGTGCCGATCCCGGCATAGATCAGCCGGGCGGCCCAGATACCCATCCGGGCGTTGCGCGGCAGGGCTGCAATCCCGGCCTCGGACCGGGCATACAGCCGGTCAGCTTCGGCCAGCAACCGTGCGACCATGCGGCGGATTGCAGGGGTCGAATCGGGGTCTTGCAAGAACATATCAGGCTCTATTTCAGCCGCTTTCAGCCAGTCCAGCGGCAAAAACAGCCGTCCGGCCCGCGCATCCTCGCCGACATCGCGGGCGATATTGGTCAGTTGCATCGCCACACCCAGATCGCAGGCCCGCGCCAGTGCATGCGGGTCGCGCACCCGCATCAGAACACACATCATCGCGCCGACAGCGCTTGCGACACGGGCGGAATAGTGTCGCAGGTCTGACAGGGTGGCATAGCGCCGCCCGACGGCATCCCAAGCCAGCCCTTCCAGCAACGCCTCTGGCAGGGCGCGGGGCATATCAAACTGCTGGATGATTGCCGCAAAGGCCCGGTCCTCGGGCGCATTTCGGGGGGTGCCTGCATAGGCCAGATCAAGCCGGTGCTGCAGGGTCAGGACGGCGTGACCCTTGTGATCGCCCTCGTCCACTTCATCATCGGCCAGCCGACAGAAGGCATATAAAATCAGCGCCGGGTCGCGCACGGCGGTTGGCAACAGCCGCGATGCGGCATGGAATGACAGTGACCCGGTGCGGATTGCGGCCTGACAATGGGCAAGGTCGTCGGGGTCGATCATGGGGCGGATCATTCGGCGGCGATCCGGATATCAGTGAGGATCTTGGGGGCATCTGGCACCAGTTTTCCCAACACTTCGGCACTGGAAATCACCCCCGGCAGTCCCGCCCCCGGATGCGTGCCCGCGCCGACCAGATACAGACCCTTGGCCTCTTCGCTGACGTTATGGGGGCGGAACCACGCGCTTTGCAAAATGCGCGGCTCGATCGAAAAGGCCGATCCGAACGGCGACAGATAGCGGTCGCGGAAATCATCGGGAGTATAGATCAACTGCGCGCTGATCTTGTCACGGAAACCGGGGATGGTTTTTTCCAAAACGGCCGCGACTTTATCAGTATAGGCGGCCTTTTCGGTGGCCCAATCGACCGGATTGGCATGGCCCAGATGCGGCACAGGGCTAAGTGCATAAAACGTATCATCGCCTTTTGGGGCAGCGGTCGGGTCAGTCACTGACGGGCGGTGCAGATACAAGCTCATGTCATCAGCCAGCTTGCCGCGCAGGAAAATGTCGTTCAGCAGACCCTTATAGCGCGGCGTGCTCAGGATCGTGTGATGGCCGACATCGGCCCATTGGTCTGCCGTGCCTTTGGTCCCGAAATACCAGACAAACAGACCCATCGACCAGCGCCTGCTGGTCAGTTTCCGGTCGGTCCAGCGTTTGCGCGGATGGTTGCGCAGCAAGCGCGAATAGGTGTGCCCTGCATCGGCATTGCTGACCACCAGCGGGGCAGCAAGCACTTCACCACTTGTCAGCTTGACCCCGGCGGCGGCTTTGTCTTTCAGCAATATCTCGTCAACTTCAACGCCTTGGCGCACCTGCCCGCCCTGAAGTTTAATCACCTCTGCCATTGCATCAGCAATCGCCTGCACCCCGCCCATGGCGTAGTGGACACCAAATTGTTTTTCCAGATGCGACACGAGGATATACATCGAAGTCACGTGAAACGGGTCGCCGCCAATGAACAAGGGGTGAAACGACAGGGCCATGCGCAGGCGTTCGTCCTTGACCCGGAACGCCGCGTGACGAGCCACAGACCGGTCAGCCCGCAGCATCACGAACCGGGGCAAAACCTTGATCAGTTCCCACAGCTGATGCATCGACCGGCGGCCAAGATTCTCGAACCCAAAGGCATAGCGCGCCTCGCTGTCCTTAAGGAATTTCGCATATCCTGTAAGGTCTCCGGGCGAAAGGCGTTCAACCTCGGCCATCATCCGTTTGGTATCGCCCGAGGCGGCAAAATGGCTGCCATCCTCCCACCGGATTTGATAAAACGGGTCCAACGGGCGCAGGTCAACGTCCTTGCGGAAATCCCGGCCACAAGCGGCCCATAATTCCTCCAACACCTGCGGCACCGTCACAATTGTCGGGCCCAGATCGAACCGATGCCCATCTTGGGTCACCGACGATCCGCGCCCGCCTGCCCGGTCAAGGCGGTCCAGCACAGTCACGCGATAGCCTTTGGCACCAAGGCGCATGGCGGCGGATAATCCGCCAATTCCGGCACCAATCACAATGGCGCGGTCGGCGGTGGTGGTTGGGTCAGAATGTGTAAACATAATCTGACACTATCGGGGGATTTACGGGCTGACAATCCGTAGTTTAATGCGGGTTACCCCTTGAAATGGCGCATAACCCGGCTACGCCCATCTATGACAATAGCTTTTCAAAGCAAGCATCATGTGTAAGGATAAGTTTACACCACCGGGGCATCAATCTTGAGTCAAACCGTCAGCCTGTCTTTTTTCCGATTTGCCGGACCTTTGGCCCGGTTCTGGGCCTTGGCGCAGATGGGCGCGGCCCGCTGGCCACTGGCCCGCACACCGGATATCGGGTTTTGGAAGCTGTGCGGGTCCGGCACCGGCGAAGGGTTCACCCCGGTTCCCAACACCGCCGTTTACGCCATTCTGGCCACATGGCCGGACCATGTGACAGCGCAAAACCGGGTCGCCACAGCCCCAGTATTCCGCCGCTACCGCACCAAAGCCGCCGAATCGTGGTCGGTATTCCTGACTCCCACATCGTCACGCGGGCATTGGTCTGGCGTTGCCCCGTTTCAGGTGTCCTCCGCCAACCCCGGCCCACTCGCCGCCCTGACCCGGGCCACGATCAAACCGCGCATCGCACTGCGGTTCTGGGGCCGGGTTCCGAATATTTCCGCCATGATAGGCTCTGATCCGAACGTCGCGTTCAAGATCGGGATCGGCGAACTCCCCCTGCTGCATCAGGTGACATTCTCGATCTGGCCGAACGAGGCCGCGATGGCCGGTTTCGCCCGCACTGGTCCGCATGCCGAGGCGATCCGCGCTGTCCGGTCTGAAAACTGGTTCAGCGAAGAATTATACGCCCGCTTCACCGTCCAATCCGACTCTGGCACATGGAACGGCACATCCCCCCTTAGTCACTTAAAAGAGGCCGCATGAAACAGCCCTTTCCGTTTTCGGCCATCGTCGGCCAAGAGGACATGAAACGCGCCATGATCCTGACCGCCATTGACCCGTCAATCGGTGGCGTCTTGGTCTTTGGCGACCGGGGCACGGGTAAATCCACCGCCGTGCGGGCGCTGGCTGCCTTGTTGCCGCCGATCATGGCCATTCGGGGCTGCCCGGTGAATTCGGAAACGGCCGCTTTGGTGCCCGATTGGGCCGGATTAGACACGAAAACGCTGGTCGAAATGCCCACACCCGTCGTCGATTTGCCCTTGGGCGCGACCGAGGATCGGGTGACGGGGGCGCTGGACATTGAACGCGCCCTGACGCGGGGTGAAAAGGCGTTTCAGCCGGGGCTGCTGGCCCGTGCCAACCGGGGCTATCTGTATATCGACGAGGTCAATCTGCTTGAGGATCATATCGTCGACCTGCTACTGGACGTGGCACAATCGGGCGAAAATCTGGTCGAGCGCGAGGGCCTCAGCATCCGTCACGCCGCCCGGTTCGTGCTGGTGGGGTCGGGCAACCCCGAAGAAGGCGAATTGCGGCCACAATTACTGGATCGGTTCGGCCTGTCGCTGGATGTAAAATCACCCAAAGACATTGAAACCCGGGTCGAGGTGATCCGCAGGCGGGATGCCTATGACAATGATTATGCCACCTTCATGCTGCGCTGGCAGGCCGAGGACGGGCTGATCCGCGATCAGATTTTGAAAGCGCGAAAAGCCCTGAAAAAGCTGAAAACGCCGGATAAAACCCTGCATGATGTGGCGGAGTTGTGCCTTGCCCTTGGGTCCGACGGATTGCGCGGCGAACTGACCCTGCTCAAGGCCGCCCGCGCCTATGCCGCATGGCGCGATGACACTGCCCTAACCCGCGCCCATGTGCGCGATGTGGCCGCGATGGCGCTGCGCCACCGCCTGCGCCGCGATCCGTTGGACGAGGCCGGCAGCGGCACCCGGGTGCAACGTGTGGTGGAGGAGGTGCTTGGTTGACCTGACCGCACCTTTTGCCCGCGCCACAACGGCGCTGGCCTTGCTGGCGGTGGACCCTGTGGGCCTTGGCGGGTTGATGCTGCGGGCGCGGTCCGGTCCGGTGCGCGATGCGGTCCAAGGCATGTTCGGGGCGTTACCCCTGCCCATCATCCGGCTGCATCCGGGCCTGACGGACCAGGCTTTGTTTGGCGGCCTTGACCTGTCTGCTACCTTGGCCACAGGCCGGATTGTGCGGGAACAGGGTCTGTTGGCCCGCCCCGCTGCACTGGTATTGAGCATGGCCGAGCGTACCCCGCCGCAACTGGCTGCACGTGTGGCACAGGTACTGGACCATGGCACCGGGCATTGCCTGATCGCGCTTGATGAGGGCGCCGAACCCGACGAATGCGCCCCGCCTGCCCTGACCGAACGGCTGGCGTTTTTCATTGACCTCGCCGATGTCGCGCTGGGTGATATTACGGAATTTCCGCCCGAACCCGAGGAACTTGTGCAAGCCCGCGATAACCTGTCCGCCGTCCGCATCCCAGCGGATACGCTGACCCAAATCACCACGATTTGCCTGCAACTCGGGATCGACAGCCTGCGCGCGCCACTGTTTGCCCTGCGTGCCGCGCGGGCCCATGCGGCCCTGTCCGGTCACGACATGATTGAGGATGAAGACATCGAAGCAGCCTGCGCCCTGACCGTTGCCCACCGTGCCACGCAATTTCCCCAGACCGAAGAACCCGCCCCGCCCGCCCCCGCACCTGACGACAATGCGGACGCTGAAACCCAAAGTGCCGATGACGACCTGATCCTGCCCGAAGAACTGTTGCTAGACGCGATCCGGGCGCTATTGCCTGATGACCTGCTGGCCCGGATTGCCGCCACACAATCCAGGCGCGGCACGGGCAGCGGGTCCGGGGCGGCGAAAAAAGGCAACCGGCGCGGGCGGCCCCTGCCACCCCGGGCCGGGCGGTTAGGCACCGGGGCACGGATTGATCTGGTGGCAACATTGCGGGCAGCGGCCCCATGGCAATCCATCCGGGCCAAGGCGTTGGGACCAAAGGCCGGGTTGCATATCCGCAGCAGCGATATCCAGCTGAAACGATTTCAGGATAAGTCCGACCGGCTGCTGATCTTCACCGTCGATGCCTCGGGGTCTGCTGCCTTGGCCCGGCTGGCCGAGGCCAAGGGGGCGGTGGAACTACTGTTGGCCCAGGCCTATGCGCGGCGCGACCACGTGGCGTTGATCGCGTTCCGGGGGACCGCTGCGGAAATCCTGCTGCCGCCGACCCGGTCGCTGGTGCAAACCAAACGGCGACTGGCCGCATTGCCCGGTGGTGGTGGCACGCCATTGGCTGCCGGATTGCAGGCAGCACTGCAACTGGCCGATCAGTCGCGGCGGCGTGGGCTGACCCCGACGATTGCCCTGTTGACCGATGGGCGGGCCAATATCGCGCTGGATGGCACCGCGAACCGGACACAAGCGGCGGAAGATGCGCAAAAGCTTGCGCGTGCGCTGCGGCTGACCGGCGTGGACGGGCTGGTGATTGATACTGGAAACCGGCCCGAACCTGCCTTGAAACTGCTCTCTGCCACATTGGGGGCCACCTACCTGCCCCTGCCCCGCGCTGATGCCAAACGATTGTCAGCCGCCGTCGCTGCCGTGCTGGATACCTGACCGATGCGCTGGCCCAAAGATGCCCACAACTGGCCAATGGCCGAATTATCGCGCTTTGTGCTGCACCGCCCGCACCGCTGGCACATTCAGGAAGGCGGCAAAGGCAAGACCCTGTTGCTGATCCACGGCGCGGGCGGGGCAAGCCAAAGCTGGCGCGGGCTGATGCCATTGCTGATGCAATCCCATCATGTCGTGGCGATTGACCTGCCGGGACAGGGTTTTACCCAATTGGGTGCCCGGCAACGCTGCGGATTAGATCATATATCCGAAGATTTGCTGGCGCTGATCCGGCATCAGGGCTGGGTCCCCCGCGCGATCATTGGTCATTCGGCAGGGGCTGCCATTGCATTGCGACTGGCCGAATTGGGTGTGCCGGGGCAGGTCATCGGGATCAACGCCGCCTTGGGCACTTTCAAGGGCGTGGCCGGATGGCTGTTTCCCGCCATGGCCAAACTGCTGGCACTGACCCCATTCGCGGCCACTATCTTTGCCGGATCAATGACCGAACAAAAGGTCCGCAGCCTGATCCGGGGGACGGGTTCGGTGTTGGATGATGCGGGGATTGGGCTGTATTTGCGGCTGTCATCTGATCGGGCCCATGTGGACGGGACATTGACGATGATGGCGCAATGGCAGTTGGATGGGCTGCTTGCCCGGCTACCGCAAATCGAAACGCCGGTGACGTTGATCGTGGGCGAAACTGACGGGGCGGTGCCGCCTGTCACCAGCCATGATGCGGCTTTGGCCCTGCCCACGGCGACGGTCATCAGTTTGCCCGGACTGGGCCATCTGGCGCATGAAGAGGACCCGGCGACGGTGGCGGGCCTGATCCGCTCCGCAGTGGTGGGTTAGCGTTTGCCCAAGGTTACGCGCCGGGACGATTAAAGTCCGTTCAGCAAGGCTTGGGTCGGCCAGGCATCCGCAGGCAACCCCAGCCTGACCTGTTCGGCCTGCACCGCTGCCCGGGTCTTGGCCCCCAAAATTCCATCCGCATTGCCCACATCATAACCCATTGCAGCCAGTCGCTGTTGCAGGCCAACAATCTGTTCCCCGGTCAGCCCCGGATCGGCGTTGCCGGGTTCATAAACCGGGGCACCCATAATCCTTGTTCCGAAGTAAGCCGCCGTCGTCACATAGACAAGACTTTGATTCCACTCAAAATAAACACGAAAATTTGGATAGGCCAGAAATGCGGGGCCATCGCGGCCCATCGGCAAAAGGACCGACGCAGGCAGGCCCGGCCACAGCCCTACATCGCGCCCCTGCACCCCAAGGGCGGCCCATTCTTCACTACTGCGGGTTTTGTCCAGCCCGGTCTGAGCCCAGTCCAGCCCCTCAGGCACCACGACTTCCTGCAACCAAGGCTCGCCCGCACGCCAGCCTAGCGCGGCCAGCATCTTGCCCCCCGACATCAGCGCATCGGGTGCCGAGGTTTTCAACGTCACCTGCCCGTCACCATCGCCATCAACGCCGTTTTCAATGATATCAGCGGGCAACATCTGCACCTGCCCGATCTCTCCGGCCCAAGCCCCGGTGGTCCGGTCCGGGTCAAATTCGCCGCGCCGGTACAACTCCATTGCAGCAAATATCTGCGGGCGGAACAATTCCGGACGGCGACAATCATGCGCCAATGTGACCAACGCATTGGCGGTGTTGAAATCGCCCTGCACCTGTCCGAAATCAGTCTCAAACGCCCAGAACGCCAGCAACACCCCGCGCGGAACGCCATATTGCGCCTCGATCTGGTCAAAGGTGCTGTCATAGCGATCAGCATTGGCGCGGGCATTGTCGATCCGCCCTTGCGAAATCAGACGGCGGGAAAAGTCGATGAAATCACGCTGAAACACGCCCTGCGCCCGGTCGGCGCTGATCACGGCGGGGTCCTGTCGGATGCGGGAGAAGAACCGGTCGGTGATGTCCGGCGCAAAACCGCGCTGGGCGGCTTCGGTTTTCAAACCGCCGATAAAACCGCCGAAATCACCGCCGCAGGATTCGGCTTGCGCGTTGGTCGCTGCGATGATGACGAAGATCGACATAAGTTGGCGCATCAAAACCCCCGCAAATAGCTGCGCCGACACTAACAGCGACAAGACGCGGCGCAAGCAAGTCACGGGCTGACCACCTGAACTTGGCTTTAAAACACAGCGAGCAGCGAGACAAAAACAAGGCCGATACCCCAAGTTTGCCACAGCGATTTGACAGTGGCATCAATTTCATCAGGGCCACTGTCGTGCTTGCCCCTTGGGTGAACAAACGGAAACTCCCGCATCTCGCCGCCATAACTGCGCGGGCCGGACAATGCGACATTCAGGACGCGGGCCATTGCCGCCTCGGTCCAGCCTGCATTGGGCGACCGGTGACGGCGGGAATCGGCGATAATTGCGGGCCAGACGCCATAGGGGCGGGTCGTCGCCCAGATCAACAGCGCGGTCAGCCGGGCCGGGATCAGGTTCAGCAAATCGTCAAACCGCGCGGCGGCCCAGCCAAATTCTTCGTGCCGGGCTGTGCGATGGCCGATCATGCTGTCGGCGGTGTTGGTGATCTTGTAAATCAGCAGACCGGGCAGACCGCCGATCAGGAACCACAGGGCCGGGGCGGTGACCCCGTCAGACAGGTTTTCGGCCGCACTTTCGATGGCGGCACGGGCAATTGCCGGTTCATTCATACGCGCGGTATCCCGACCTACGATCATCGCCACAGACCGCCGCCCATCAGCCACGGACAGGCGCAGCGCATCGGCCACGGCCTGCACATGCTGGACCAATGATTTTTGCGCCAGCAGGATGGCGCAAACGATAATTTCCGCAAACGGGCCGGGCAGCAAGTGCAGAACCCAGCCCAACGCCCCGGCCCCGATGACCAGCCCGCCAAAAGCCAGCGTGCCCCTTAGCCGCCTTTGGCCATCGGTGTTGAACCGCCGGTCAATCCAGCCCACAGCCCGCCCCATCAGCACTGCCGGATGCGGCCAGCGGCCCCATAGCCAACGGGGTTCGCCCAGCGCCGCGTCCATCAGCATTGCCAGCACAAGAATCATGGCATGGCTCATATCGCGCTACCCAACTGATCCCAGCGGTCCGGCTGCGGCAGCCCAAGGCGCAGCCACGTTTGCGAATACGGAAACACCCGCGACCAGACATATTTGCGCGCCAGCCGGGTCTGCCAGTCAGCGGCGCTGTTCACCTGATACAGCCGGAACAATGTCGTTCCACCAACCAGCACATCCCCACTTCTGGTCATCATCTGGTCCAGCCGGGCGGTATCGGCAGCCAACCGGGCACGGGTTTCAGTCGCCCAGTCCTGATCCTGCAACGCCTGCGCGCCAATCTGCAAGGCCGGGCCAGACACCGGCCATGGCCCCAGCGCCTCGGTGAGTTTGGCAACAATCGGGGGATCACCAATGGCAAAGCCCAGCCGCAACCCCGCCAGACCCCAAAACTTGCCAAAGCTTTTCAGGATCACCGTACCGGGACGGGTGGCAAGTGCCATCAGGGATTGGTCGGGGATCACATCACAAAAGCTTTCGTCGATGATCGTGATTGGCCCGGTCAAGTCAGCGGCCTGCCAGACCCGCCCGGTGGGATTATTGGGGTGAACCACAACCTGCACCTGCGGCAACTGGTCAGATACGGTCCAGCCTTGGGCCACAAACGCCGCTGCATGTTCGTTGTAAGTTGGGGGCGGGATCGAAACCTTTCCTGCGGCAAAGCAGTGCGGCAACCGGGCAATCAGGGCGGACGCCCCGGGGGCGGCCAGAACAGCAGCCTGTGCCGGAACCGACCAGAACTGCCGGGCAGCAGCCTCTAATGCCGTAGCAGCGGCACGGTCTGGCAGGGCCGTCCAGGCATTGGCCCCGATCTGACCCAGCGGATAGGGAACCGGATTAATCCCGGTGGACAGGTCCAGCCAATCGGCTCGCTCACCGCCAAACTGCAACATTGCGGCGTCAATCCCACCGCCATGATCGCGGACAGTAATCATTCTGACCCAGGCACATCAGGCAGCGGCACATGGCGGCTGACGAAATGGCCCTTGACGCCCGCTGGCCATTCGCGGAACGGCACCTGCCCGGTCGGACTGGCGGCATGCATTGCGGCATAGGCAACGATCGCTCCCGCATCATCGGTGGTGGCCTCGAACTTGCCCAGCGAATAACCGATCTTGCCCGCGCCCTGCACGATAATATTGCAGGCCCGTTCGCAGCCCATGGTGCAGGAAACCCGGCGGGTCGAAACAGGCTGCCCGGCGGCTGCAACCTCGATCAATTCTGCCAGCACCTCGCCATCCGTCCGCTCCATGCCGGTCAATTCCCAGCCATCGCGTTTGCAGGTGTCGCAGATCGTGATCCAAGTCGTCATCCGTCAAAGTCCCGTGGTTACGCCGCTCTTACAAGCGGATTTAAGCCGGTTTCACAAGATGTCTGGGGATAACCCGTCAAAGTTGACGCCTTGCGCAAACGATTTACCTTTTGTTAAGAAATTCAGAGCCAGCCTGTGTGCAAGGTAATGCGCGACAGGGTTGAGGAATCATAGATTTTCCCGATGGCTCGCGTGTGTGGAGGCCTTATGGACGTTTTGATAGTCGAAAGTGCGACTGCCCTTGCACAGCTTTGGCAA
Source organism: Rhodobacterales bacterium (assembly GCA_031422295.1). Classification (GTDB taxonomy): domain Bacteria; phylum Pseudomonadota; class Alphaproteobacteria; order Rhodobacterales; family Rhodobacteraceae; genus JANOMH01. The sequence goes on from JANOQM010000089.1 coordinate 20,007, forward strand.
CGGCATCTGGTGCGGCAAGGGGCGCAAGTTACCCTTGCCGTGACAGGTGACGAAGCGGTGTCGCTGATCGACGAGATTGCCTTTGACGTGATCATCCTTGATCTTGTTCTGGACCATGGGTCTGCGCTGGCCGTGGCCGATTATGCCCAGTTCCGCCTGCCGGATAGCAGCGTGATCTTTGTCACTGACACCACGTTTTTTTCGGACGGATCAATCTTTTCGATCAATGCCAACGCGCGGGCGCTGGTGCAGACATCAACCCCGCCCGAAGATCTGGCCGCCATGGTGGCACATTACGGGCGGGCCGCCTAAGACGCAGGGCAGCGGGTATAAATCTGAATCATCCCGCCCGCAGGCAACATCACCAGCACGTCTGGGCCGGGCGTGTAGACAGCAATAGGCAGTTCTTTGGTGGCGATCATGGGTTCCACAAAAGGATCGTCGGCATCCTTGCCGAATATCGCGGCAAAGTCGGCCACTTCGAATGTGGTATCAAACCAGTTGCCCCCGATATAGCTGTGCTGGACCGTGAACTAATTGCCATCCGGCTGCTCGGTCACGGAAAAGCTGTTCGGCGCAGTGACCTGGATGCTGATGTTGGCGGGTCCGTTCTGGCACAAATCTGCCATATACGCCGTGTCGACAAATTCTGTATTCCCGGAAATGGTCAGCGCATTCGTCCAGCGCCCCGTCAGGGTTGGCAACACCTGCGCAAAGACGCCTTCGGGCTGAATAAAGTACCGGCCGTTTTGCCCCCTGACCGTAAAGGCATGAAAGGCCGAGACATATTGACTGGTCAGGTCCTGCGCGATGGCGGCAGGGGAAAACAAGACTGGCCCGATAAGGCCCGCAACAATCGCTTTCATGAATAATCCTGGTCGACGGGAACAATTCATTTCAAGCCACATATTCCGATCTTGGGGCCATGCCAGGCAAGGAAAATCGTGTCTGCCGGTCGTGTGTCGCCCATAAATCCAGCCTTGGCCCAATCGGAATAATCCGGTGCGGGTTGATCGTTTCGTGACTGTAATGATAGTGCCGGGTGATGTGGTCCAGATGAACTGTCCCGGCGACACCTGGCCATTGATACAGGTCGCGCGTATAGGCCCAGAGGTTCGGATAATCCAAAATCCGCGCGCGGTTACATTTGAAATGGCCATGATAGACCGGATCAAAACGGATCAGGGTGGTGAACAGCCGCCAGTCCGCCTCGGTTGGGATATCGCCCATCAGATACCGGCCTTGGGCTAATCGCACCTCCAGCCAATCCAGCGTCGCAAACAACGGAGCTATGGCCGCATCATAGGCAGCCTGAGTGGTGGCAAAACCGCATTTATAGACCCCGTTATTCACCGTGTCATAAACCCGGGCGTTGACCGGTTCAATCGCGGCGCGCCGGGCCAGCGGCCAGTAATCATCAGTATTTCCGGTGATCGCGTCAAACGCACTGTTCAGCATGCGGATAATCTCGGACGATTCGTTCGACAGTATGGTGCCGGTAGCCTTGTCCCACAGAACCGGCACCGTTACCCGGCCCGACATGGCCGGTTCGGCACGCAGATAGATATCGCGCAGAAATGGCAGGTCAAACAGGCCGTCACCCGTGGCCCCGGCAAAATCGGTGGCAAAGGTCCAGCCATCGGCCAACATGTCGGGATGCACCACAGACACCGTGATATGGTCCTCTAACCCCTTGATCGCGCGAACGATCATGGTCCGGTGGGCCCAGGGGCAGGCATGGCTGATATACAGATGATAGCGCCCGCTTTCGGCCCTGAAACCCCCAGTGCCAGTGGGGCCGGGGGCACCATCCGGGGTGATCCAGTTGCGAAACCGGGTCACCGGCCGCACAAAGGCTCCGCCGGTTTTTGACGTATCATACGCCACGTCTTGCCAGACCCCGTCCACCAATTGACCCATTTGCATAGCTCCTTCGTAGGGTTCAGCTTACCATCACTGCGGCCCACCCTAAACGTCCGCCCGCGCACAGACCCTGCGCAAATGGTCGGTTTCAGACCCGCAGCAGCCGGATATCGGTTTGCCACGTCGCCCCGACCCGCCTATACCCCTATCCGACGAAGCCCGATGGGCCAGAGCGGTTGGTGGTGCGGCGGTTGACCCCATGTGGGGACCAAGGCCCATATCGTCACTCCCGTGCGAACGGGCCTCTGGTTCCTGGGCAAACGGAGGTCTGAATGCGCACTATCCTTATCCTTTGTCTGATTTTAGCGGCGAATGCTGCGTCCGCCCATGTCGGCCATCTGGGCGAATTTGCAGGTCATGACCACTGGGTCGCCGCGGGGGCACTTGGGCTGGCTGGGCTGGTGGCGATTTACGGCGCGATCAAGGGCAAGCAAGCGCCCGCCAAAGCCGAAGAGCCTGAGGCAAAAGACCCGGATGAAGAGGTTTCGGCATGACGACGCCCCTCAAAACCGGCGTAATGATCTGCGGTCATGGCTCGCGCAGCCAATCGGCGGTCGATGAGTTTGCCGTTCTGGCCGAAAAGCTGCCCGGTTTCCTGCCCCCCGACTGGCTGGTCGATTACGGCTATCTGGAATTTGCCAATCCGGTGATCCGTGATGGGCTGGACCGGCTGCGCCTTGCCGGATGTGACCGCATCCTCGCCGTCCCCGGCATGCTGTTCGCTGCAATGCACGCGAAAAACGACATCCCCACCGTGCTGAACACCTATGCCGCCCAACACGGGGTCGAGGTCCGATATGGCCGCGAACTGGGCGTCGACCCCAAGATGATCGCCGCCGCAGCCGCCCGGATTCAAACCGCCGTGGACAGCGCCAATGCGACGCACGGCCCTGTCCCCCTGCACGATACCTGCCTTGTCGTCATCGGGCGCGGCGCGTCCGACCCTGACGCCAACGGTAATGTGTCCAAAGTGGCGCGGATGATTCAGGAGGGGATGGGATTTGGCTGGTGCGAGGTCGGCTATTCCGGCGTCACCTTCCCGCTGGTCGAACCCTGCCTGCAACACGTGGCCCGTCTGCCCTATAAACGCGTCATCGTATTCCCGTATTTCCTGTTCTCGGGCATCCTGATCGACCGGATCTATGGGTTTACCGATCAGGTCGCCGCCGAACACCCCGGCATCCAATTCATCAAAGCCCCCTATCTGGGCGATCACCCCAAGGTATTGGAAACATTCGCCGAACGGATCACCGAACAGGTCGGCGAAATCCCGCCGCCCAATTGCGCGATGTGCAAATACCGGGTGCAGGTCTTGGGGTTCGAGGCCGAAGTGGGCGCCGTGCAGGAATCGCATCACCACCATGTCGAAGGGCAAGGGGCATCCGCCCCAGGATCGAACGTCGCCGACTGCGCGCTGTGCGACACATTCTGCACTGGGTTATGTCGGCTTCAGGCACAGGGTCAACCGATGGGCCATGTCGCGCACATGGACCACAGTCATGGCGCGTGGCATGATCATGGCGACGGCAACGCCCATTTCCATCCAGCAGACCACGGCCCAGACACCCACGTCCACTCCGCCTACCCCCATGCGGCCCACCCGCTTGGCCCACTTTCTGCCTTGAAAACCAAGAAATAACGTCGATTTTCGGAGTTGCCCAAATACCTCCGCCGGAGGCTCCGCACTCTTCATAATCCCAAAGGCCCCGCCCTTGCGCCCCTATGAAAAAGACCCCGCTGCGATCTATGCACAAAGCTTCGCCACGGTGCGGACCGAGGCTAAACTTGACCGTTTTGCGCCGGACATGCAGCCGTTGATCACCCGGCTGATCCACGCCTGCGGCATGGTCGAAATCGCAGACCGGCTGGCATTCAGCCCTGATGCCAGCGCTGCAGGCGCTGCGGCCCTGTCGCGCGGTGCCCCAATCCTGTGCGATTGCGAAATGGTCGCCGCCGGGATTATCCGGCGCAACCTGCCCGGCGCAAACCCAGTGATTGTCACACTGAATGACCCCGCCGTCCCGGAGTTGGCAAAAGACATCGGCAACACCCGCTCTGCCGCCGCCGTCGAACTGTGGGCCGACAATATTGCCGGGGCCGTCGTCGCCATCGGCAATGCGCCGACCGCGCTGTTCCATCTGCTGGAATTGCTCGATGCAGGCTGGCCCAAACCCGCCCTGATCATCGGCCTGCCCGTGGGTTTCGTCGGTGCTGCGGAATCCAAGGCCGAACTCGCCGCCAACCCGCGCGGCGTGCCGTTCCTTACATTGCGGGGGCGCAAAGGTGGCTCTGCGATGGCCTCTGCCGCTGTCAACGCGCTGGCCGCAGGACTGAACCATGACTAACCCCAAAGACATCACATCAATGTTCCGCAAAACCATTGCGTCGCTGGATGCCCGCGACCACTCCAACGCCCCGCGCTGGCAAGGCTGGTTCCTGTGCCCCTGTTGCACATACCCGACCCTGACCGTGCGCGAAGCCTATGAGGTGTGCCCGCTGTGCCGCTGGGAAGATGATGGACAAGACGATGCTGATGCCGATGATCTGGCCGAGGACAGCCCGAATGGCCGCAGCCTGACCCAAGCGCGGGCTAATTTCACCGCCCATCTGGATCAGTTTGACCCCGATAATCGCCCGAAAACATTGCTTAATCCCAACCCGACCCGCCTGCACCTACTGGCCTATGTCGCCCGGGTTCAGGCCGGCGAAAAGCTGGGGATCGACCCATTTCATACCCTGCTGGCCGCCGCCGATGACTAAACCCTGGCTGCACATCGTCGGTATCGGCGAGGATGGAATTGCTGGTCTATCGCCTGCCACCCGCACCATCGTCGAAACTGCCGAGGTGATCCTGGGCGGCGAACGGCATCATTTGTTAGCCGACGCGATCACCGCCGAACGGCTGGCCTGGCCTAGCCCGTTCAATGCGATGATCGACACGATCAAATCCCTCAAAGGCCGCCGCGCCGTGGTTTTGGTCACCGGCGACCCCTTATGGTTCTCGGTCGGGGCACGGATCGGGCAGGCCATTCCGACAAATGAAATCATCTACCACCCACAGCTCAGTGCCTTTCAGCTCGCCGCCGCGCGGATGGGCTGGTCGCTGGCCGATGTGGAAACCCTCACCGTGCATGGCCGCCCCGTGGAACAGATGATCGCCTTCATCCAGCCCGAAACCCGGCTGCTGATCCTGACCACCGGGGCGGATACGCCATCGCAGATTGCCCGGTTCCTGACCGAACGGGGGTTCGGCCAAAGTCAGTTGACCGTGTTGGCCGCCATGGGTGGCAAGGATGAGGCGCGGTTTGATGGGCTCGCCGCCAATTGGGTGCATAATGTACCGCCGTTCAACACGCTGGCCGTCGATTGCGTCGCCTCGCCCGATGCGGCCCTGCTGCCCCGCGTCCCCGGCCTGCCCGACGATTTTTTCCAGTCAGACGGCACGATGACCAAACAAGAGGTTCGCGCTGTCACCGTGGCCAAGCTGATGCCGATGCGCGGGGCGCTGCTGTGGGATATCGGCACCGGCTGCGGGTCAGTCGCGATTGAATGGATGCGCTCTGCTCGCTATGCCCGCGCGATCGGGATCGAACCGCGTGCTGACCGACGGGCGATGGCGGCGGCGAATGCCTTGGCGCTGGGCACCCCGAAACTGGAGATCATCGACGGTTCCGCGCCCGAGGTGTTGGCCGGACTGCCCGCCCCGGATGCCATTTTCATCGGTGGCGGGCTGACCCCTGACGTTTTTGCCGCCGCGTGGGCCGCCCTGCGCCCGTTGGGTCGACTTGTCGCCAATGCGGTCACACTGGAATCCGAGGTCGAACTGATCGCCCTGCACAAATTCCACGGCGGCCAACTGGTCAAAATCGCCGTCAACCGGGCCGAGCCTGTGGGCCGCCTGACCGGCTGGCGCCCGCTGATGCCGGTAACGCAGTGGAGCCTGATCAAGCGATGACCCAACTTCAAACGGGCACCCTGTATGGCGTCGGCGTCGGCCCCGGCGCGCCTGATCTGATGACCTTGCGGGCGGCCCGGCTGATCGAAACCGCCACGGTGATTGCCTACCCGACCCTTGCCGGGGCGGCCAGTTTTGCGCGGTCGATTGCAGCAGGGCTGATCCCTTCCGATGCCACGGAAATCGTCATGGACGTGCCAATGACTACCGACCGTGAACCTGCGCAGCGGGCCTATGATCTGGGGGTTAGGCAGATTGCCGCAGCACTTGACCAAGGACAAAACGTGATCTGCCTATGCGAAGGAGACCCGTTTTTCTATGGCTCCTTCATGTATCTATTCGCCCGCCTGTCTACCCGCTACCGCGTTGAAATCGTGCCCGGAATCACCTCTGTCACCGCCTGTGCCGCTGTCGCTGGGCTGCCGCTGGTCGCCCGCAACGAACGGCTAACCGTCCTGCCCGGCCCGCTGCCGGAGGCGGAATTGCGCGCCCGGATCGAAGGCGCGGAAAGCGTGGTCATTATGAAGGTTGGGCGGCATTTGCCCAAGATCCGGGGGATCATCGACGCCTTGGGCCTGACTAACCGGGCGGTTTATGTCGAACGCGCCACCCTGCCCGAACAAGTGGTCTGGCCGCTGGCCGATGCACCCGACGTGGCCCCATATTTTTCAATGATACTGCTGACCAAAGGAGCCGATCCATGGCTGTAAGTCCTGTTGTCATGGCCCTGTCGCGGTCCGGAGAACCCGTAGCGCACCGGGTTGCCACTGCTTTGGGAGCCCAAGTACATGGACGCCAAGGCCGGGTGGACAAGGCTGATGCGTGGTTTGCCAATGCGCTGGACCATGCCCGCGGTCTGTTCGCCGCAGGCATCCCGATTGTGGGCGTTTGTGCCAGTGGCATTTTGATCCGCGCCGTGGCGCCGCTGCTGGCGGATAAACGTACCGAACCGCCGGTGATTTCGATCAGTGATGACGGGGCGGTGGTAATCCCGCTGCTGGGTGGGCACCGGGGTGCTAACCGAATGGCGCGGCAGATTGCCGAGGAGTTGGGGGCGCTGGCGGCGATCACCACAGCGGGGGATGTGGCGCTGGGCGTGGCACTGGACGTGCCGCCACCGGGCTGGCGGCTGGTCAATCCGAATGATGCCAAGGACGCAATGACAGGGCTTTTGGCGGGCGGCGGCGTGACGGTTGTGGGCAATGCGCCGTGGCTGGCCGAGTTGCCGCGTGGGCCGGGGTTGACGATCAGTTGCGGGATGGAACCCGCGCAGAACGGACCCGCGCACCTGCACTTTACACCGCAACGGGTCACACTGGGGGTGGGCTGTGCGCGGGGTTGTCCACCTGCAGAACTGGCGGATTTGGTGGCGGTGGTGCTGGCCAAGGCGGGTATTGCGCCGCAGGCGGTCCATTCGGTCAATTCGATTGATCTCAAGGCAGATGAACCTGCCGTGATCGAACTGGCCCACACGATGGGCGTGCCTTTGCGGCTGTTTACGGCGGCGGAACTGGAGGCCGAAGCGCCCCGTCTGCAAAACCCGTCCAACGTGGTGTTTGCCGAAGTGGGCTGCCACGGCGTCAGCGAAGGCGCGGCTTTGGCACAGGTTGGTCCGGGCGGTGTGCTGCATGTGGCCAAGCATAAATCGGCCAATGCGACCTGTGCTTTAGGCCTGTCGGCAGAGCCGCTGACCATCTTGCGTGGGCGGCCCCGGGGGCGGTTGTCGGTCGTCGGCATCGGCCCGGGGCAGGCATCTTGGCGCACACCGGAAGTGTCTCAACTTGTGGCGCAGGCGCAGGAACTGGTCGGATATGGATTGTATATTGATCTTCTGGGACCGCTGGCCGTGGGCAAGGCCCGGTCTGATTTCCCACTGGGCGGCGAGGAGGACCGCTGCCGGTATGCGCTGGAACAGGCGGGCAAGGGGCTGAATGTCGCCCTTGTGTGTTCCGGTGATGCCGGGATTTACGCCATGGCCGCACTGGTGTTTGAACTGCTGGACCGGGGGCCGGAGGCGCTGGGTGTCAGCGATGCCGCACGACGGGTCGAGGTGGTCTGTTCGCCGGGTGTTTCGGCCTTACAGGGGGCTGCGGCGCGGGCGGGCGCACCCTTGGGGCATGATTTCTGTGCCATATCGCTGTCCGACCTACTGACACCGCGCGAGGATATCCTAAAGCGGCTCAAGGCTGCTGCCGAGGGGGATTTCGTCATCGCGTTTTACAACCCTGTATCGCAGCGGCGGCGGACGTTGCTGGCCGAGGCGCGGGATATTCTGTTGCAACACCGCCCCGCCGATACGCCGGTCATGCTGGCGTCATCATTAGGCCGGCCCGAGGAACATGTGCGCTATCGGCGGTTGGACGCGCTGAATGTGGACGAGGTCGATATGCTGACGGTGGTGCTGGTGGGATCGTCACAATCGCGGTTGGCGATGTTAGGCGAGGGGCCACGGATGTATACCCCACGCGGCTATGCCCGAAAAATTGATGGGGATTTAAGCAAGGTGGCGTCATGACCGTTTACTTCATCGGCGCAGGGCCGGGCGATCCGGAGTTGCTGACGCTGAAAGCCGCGCGGCTGATTGCGGCCTGTCCGGTGTGTTTATATGCGGGCTCACTGGTGCCCGAGTCTGTGGTCGCAGGTGCGCCTGCGGGGGCACGGGTGCTGGATACGGCGCCGATGACACTGGATGATACCCATGCCGAAATTCTGGCCGCCCATGCCAAGGGCCAGGACGTGGCCCGCGTGCATTCGGGTGATCCGTCGCTGTATGGCGCGATTGCGGAACAAATCCGGCGGCTCAAGGCGGATGGGATCGATTATCAGATCATCCCCGGTGTGCCCGCCTATGTCGCCGCCGCCGCCGCCCTAGGGCAGGAACTGACCATCCCCGAGGTGGCGCAATCGCTGGTTCTGACGCGCATGTCGATGAAATCGACATCGATGCCGGCGGGCGAAACGCTGGAAAATTTTGCCCGGTCCGGCACGACGCTGGCTATCCATCTGGGCATCCGGGCGCTGCGCGAGATTGAGCGGCAATTAACCCCGTTTTATGGCGCGGATTGCCCGGTGGCCGTGGTGTACCGCGTCGGCTGGCCCGATCAGATCATCCTGCGCGGCACCCTGTCGGATATTCATGCCAAGGTCAGGGAATCAAAGATTACCCGCACCGCCCTGATTCTGTTGGGCCCGGCATTGGCCGATCAACATGGCTTTCCAGACAGCGCGCTTTACAACCCTGAGCATCCGCATGTGTTGCGCCCGCGCGTCAAAACCGGATAATCCCGCTATTTCAGCACCTTATGCTGCGTTGCGGCGGAAGTGTTAACTTGATTTTACATGGAGCAGGCACATCATCTGAATCGGGTGGCGTGAGGTGTGTAATGTCGAACTATTTACCAGAGGCGGTCCGCAGAGGCCTGGAAGACGCGCGCAAAGCGACCCAACGCCGGTCAAGCCGGTTATGCGTTCATGACGGTGACGATGTGCATCGGGTTTTGCGGCTGTGGGACAGCGGGTTTACCCTAGATGCCAAGGATGCGCCGCAACTGCGCGGGTTTGTCGATATTTATGACGGCAGCCGCCATTTGTATCAGTGCCTGATCGTCGCATCCTATGAACAGACCGGCGAGCGGGTGTATGATTTCAAATGGTCCACGGCCGTCGCGGGAGGCCCGGCGCTGGATTTTGTACGGGCCGACGATGCGCCGGTCGCGTTGATCCCGCGCCTATTGTAAATCCGCAAAGGCCGCCTGTATTCGCGACACGGCATTGATCACTTGCGCCCGGGGGGCGGCAAAGTTCATCCGCATGAACCCATCGCCGCCCAAGCCGAACGTCGGTCCATGGTTTACTGCCACCCGCGCCTGTTGTTCAATCCGCCTGACAATTTCCGCGTGATCCATCCCGGTGCCGGAAAAATCGACCCACGCCAGATAGGTTGATTCCAGCACCATCGAGGCCACGCCCGGAATGGCATTCATCCCGGCATCGAGCACACGGCGGTTGCCGTCGAGGTACAGGCGCAATTCATCGACCCAGGCCGCCCCCTCTGGCGAATAGGCTGCAGTTGCCATGTGCATGCCGAAACTGCCCGGCGAGGTGCCCATCGCAATGATCCGGGCACCAAACCGCGCCCGCAAATCGGGATCGGCGATGATGACATTGCCGATATGCGCGCCTGCGATGTTAAAGGTCTTGGTCGTGGCAGTCATCATCACCAGATGTTCGCTGATGCCGTCAATCGTGGCCATCGGGACATGGACCTGACCCGGCATGGTCAGGTCATGGTGAATTTCGTCGCTGACCAGCACCAGATCATGACGTTTGGCAAATGCAGCAACGGCGCGAAGTTCAGCCCGGGTCCAAACCCGGCCGCTGGGATTATGTGGGGAACACAGGATCATCATCGTTTCCCGCCCCGTCATCAGCGCGTCATAAGCGTCGAAATCCATTTCATAGCGGCCCGCCACATTGACCAGCGGACATTCCCGCACCTCGCGCCCGGCAGCTTTGATGATGCGGGAAAAGGCGTGGTAGACGGGGGTAAACAACACCACGCCATCCCCAGGCGCGGTAAAGGCATCGACACAAAGGCCCACACCATTGCAAAGACCATTGACGCTAAAGATCGTGGCAGGGTCGAGGTCCCAGCCGTGGCGCTTTGACATCCACCACCCAATTGCGGCGTTGTAAGCGCGGTCATCGCCGAAATAGCCATAGACGCCATGGGCCGTCATTGCCGCCAACGCCCGTTGCACAACATCAGCGGCCCGAAACTCCATATCCGCGACCCACATCGCAATGCCATCATCGGGCGAGACGCCGCGCACGGCCTGCATATCGTCCCATTTGTTGCTATGGGTGCCGCGATTGTCGATCAGGTCGTCAAAATTCATGTCCGCCTCCGTTTGTCGGCAAGCTAGCGGGATGACGGACAGGCGCAAGAGCATGTTGCAGCGCGGCACTTCATCGCCTAAATCGGCTGCATGAACTTGCGCCATATCCTGATCCATCCTGACCCGCGCCTGAAAATGGTGTGTAAACCCGTCGCCGTGGTGACGGATGATCTGCGCCGTCTTGCCGACGACATGCTGGCCACGATGTATGCGGCCCCCGGCATCGGCCTTGCCGCGCCGCAGGTCGGCGTCATGTCCCGGCTGCTGGTCATGGATTGCGTCAAGGAAGAGGGGGCAGCCCCGCGCCCGATGGTTTTGCTAAACCCTGAAGTCGTGGCTGTATCGGACGAACGCAGTATTTATGACGAGGGTTGTCTGTCGATCCCTGACCAATATGCCGAGGTTGAACGCCCTGCCGAAGTGACCGCCCGCTGGATGGACCTGAACGGCCAAGTGCAGGAAGAGCATTTCACCGGCCTGTGGGCGACCTGTGTGCAGCACGAGATTGACCATTTGAATGGCATTCTGTTCATCGACTACCTCAAACCGCTGCGCCGCCAGATGATTACCCGCAAAATGGTCAAGTTCAAACGCGATCAGGCACGGGGCTAGCCGCGTGGCTGTGCGCCCCATTGTGCTGCTGGGCGATCCGATGTTGCGGGCGCGGGCGGCGGTTGTGACTGCTTTTGACTCCGACCTGAAAAACCTTGCCGCTGATCTGCTGGACACGATGTATGCCGCCCCGGGCCGAGGCCTTGCCGCGCCGCAGGTGGGCGTGTCGCAACGCCTGTTCGTGATGGATATTGGGTGGAAGGATGGTCCGCCCAATCCACAGGTGTTCGTCAATCCGCGTATCACCGATGCGTCGGACGTGATGGTGCCGTTTACAGAAGGCTGTTTGTCGATCCCCGGCCAGACTTCCCGCGTGGCCCGGCCCGACCGGGTGGAATTGCACTGGCAAGACCTTGATGGCGCAGCACATGTCGGCTGGTTTGACGGCTTTGCCGCGATTTGTGTCCAGCACGAGCGCGATCATCTGGACGGGATATTATGTATCGATCTGCCCGTTGTGCCAGTGGCGACCCAGGAATGACCCGCCCCTTTGTGATGTGGCCGCATCCCTGCCTGCGCACCACCGCAGCCCCGGTGGCCGCTGTCACACCTGAAATTCGCGCCCTTTGGGCCGAGATGATTCAGGCGATGGACGCGATGCCCGGCGTGGGCTTGGCCGCCGTGCAACTGGGTATTCCGCTGGCCTTGGCCGTGGTCGATGCGTCCGATGCGCGGGGTCAAGCAATCCGCATGGCCAATCCGCAGGTCCTGCACGCCAGCATTGAATTGCGGACCCATGAAGAAGGCTCGCCCAATCTGCCCGGTGTGTCGGCGCTGATCAAACGGCCCCGCGCCGTAACCGTGCGCTATCTGAACGCGGAAGGCGTGACCGAGGATCGTGATTTTGTCGGCCTGTGGGCCACATCGGTGCAGCACCAGATCGACCATCTGGCTGGGCGTATGTATTTTGACCGGCTGGGCCGGGTCAAGCGCGACATGCTGTTGAAACGCGCGGCGAAACGGGGGCGGTGACATGCGGATTGTATTCATGGGCACGCCCGACTTTTCCGTTCCGGTATTGGACGCCCTCTTGCAGGCGGGCCATGACATTGCCTGCGTTTACAGCCAACCGCCCCGCCCCGCTGGCCGTGGCAAACAGGACCGTCCTTCGCCGGTGCAGCTGCGGGCGCAAGCCTTGGGGTTGAAAACCCGACATCCGGACAGCCTGAAAACGCGTAAGGCGCAGGCGGAGTTTTCCAGCCTGAACGCCGACATAGCGGTGGTTGTCGCCTATGGTCTGATCCTTCCCCAAGCGGTGCTGGACATGCCGACCCGTGGTTGTTTGAACATCCACGCCAGCCTTTTGCCGCGCTGGCGGGGTGCAGCCCCCATCCACCGGGCGATCATGGCCGGAGACGCGGAAACCGGCATCTGCATCATGCAGATGGAGGCAGGGCTGGACACCGGTCCGGTGTTGCTGCGGCAGGTGTTGGCGATTGCGGCGGAGGAGACGACGGGCGGCTTGCACGACAGGCTGTCGGACTTGGGGGCCGCAATGATCGTGCAGGCGCTGGCCGAACTGGACCACTTGCGACCTGAACCGCAAAGCCTTGATAGCGTGACCTATGCTACCAAGATCGACAAGGCCGAGGCCCGTGTCGACTGGACCCTGCCCGCTGTGCAAGTTGATCGGCTGATCCGTGGCCTGTCACCCTTTCCCGGCGCGTGGTGCGATGTGGCAGGCGAGCGGGTGAAACTTCTGGGGTCACGGCTGACCGATGGCCACGGCGCACCCGGCACTGTTTTGGACGGGTTCCGAATTGCCTGTGGTGATGGAGCGGTCGAACTGACCGAAGTGCAGCGCGAAGGCAAACGCCGGATGCCGGTGGACGAGGCGCTGCGCGGACTGACGCTTGGGGCATCGCTGGCTTAAAGGCTGTGCAACTTGGCCATGGGCCGGGGTGCCTCGGCGGGTTGCAAAAGGTCCTCCAGAAAAAATGCAGTCAGTTGCGCCCGGCTGGTCAAGTTGGATTTGCGGTAAACCACCGTGGCGTGCTGGCGCACCGTGGCCTCGGTGCATTGGCGCAGGGCCGCAATTTCCTGGTGCGCGAGGCCCTTTAGCATCAGCGCGGCCACATCCGCCTCAGCCTCGGTCAGGCCCCATTGGTCGAACTGCGCCGCAATCGCCTTGCTTAACCCCGTCACATGTGCCCGCGCCGCATCGCGCCAGCGGGTGCTTTCGCGCCGGGTTTGCGCCAGATCATCCAGCAAAGACAGCCGTTCATGCCGCATGTCGCGGGTTTCAGCAGACACAAAGGCGGTCATCGACACGGCAGCGGCCAGCAGGCTCATCTCAACCGCGTCAGTGGCAAAGACCCATAGATCGAACGGCTCGGTCGAGCGCAGGTGTTCGATGGCCAGCAAAGCGCCAAACAAGGCGGCGGCAATCAGGATGAAACGGGTCTTGCGGGGCATGGTGTATCCTTTGGTCGCAGCATGATGCCACAGAACCGAGGCTCTGTGGCATCCGGCAGATGTCGGATCAGCCTATTCGGTGGCGAAATACGACGCGCCACCGATGGTCTGGTTACCGGTTTCCTCGATCGCCACAATCTCGATCTCGTACAGCGAGGCAGCATCGAAAAACAGCGCCGGGATGGTCACGGATGTGATGTGCGGCCCGACATGGATGTCGTAATTGGGCCGGGAAAACCCGTTGTCGTCGGTGTGGTTTTCCTTGTTGACCCAGACCTGATAGGCGCGAATGACAATAGGACGGCCATCCTGCGAAGTGGTCACCGGGGCCCATCCGACTATCAGATCGGCCACCGGAACCACGGGCATACCGGGGCTGTCCTCCTCGGGAACCGTCAGCGGCGTGATAATCTGCGGCATGGTCGGCAGGACGGTGGTGAACAGGGCGGCCCCGGTCAGCACCTCGCCATCGGTGCCCATGGCGCGCAGGGCATAATCGCCCTCGGACCAGGCGGCTTTCAGAGCGTCATAGTCCCAGTCGGCATAGACCGGTTCGGTCGATTCAAAAAACACCCCGGCAATCCCCAGATCGCCCATCCGGCCCGCAGGCAGGACTTGCAGGATCAGCGTGCCAGCGGGGTCAAAGACGCACAGCTCGGTCCAGCCATGATCATCGAAATAGCCATGCACGCCGATATCGCCGTCACCGGCGTTATCTTCGACAAACAGATTGGCGTGGTTGATGGTGCGGCCCGCGACGTCGGGCACGGTGCAGTCTTGGGCCAAGGCCGGGCTGGCGAGCAGGGTCAGAAGCAGGGTCAGGCGCATGTGGAATCTCCGATGTTAAAAGGGGGTCGCTCCCTCATCTCGGCTTTCGTTGGAGCATCCGGCCATCCGGCAGATGTCCATGTCTGACATATGTCAGGGAGTGGCAGGCGAAGGTGAGTGAGGCCCATGAGGTAAATCAACCAAAGGAAAAAGGTCATAGATCGTTGAATGCAGCAATTGCACCTGCGCGCCAAACCGCACCACTACCGCGTCCGACCCCGGGATCAGATAGGCCGCCTGCCCATCGAGCCCGGTCATATAGGCAAAGGGTCCGGCAATCCCGGCACCTGGCCGGTCCAGCACATCATGCCTCAGGTGCCAGCAATAACTGCCTTGCTGGCGCACCTGCGGTAATAGATCGGGCAGGACAAAGGCGCGCCATAGGTCCGGGGGCAGGAATGGCTCTGCCCCGCCGTTCTGCAACAGGAATTCACCCACCTTCAGCCAGTCGATCGCGCGGGCATACAGACAGCAATAGGCCGAAACCCCGTCCCCCGCCGGGGTCAGCCGCCATTGCGCCGTGGCTGCCCCGGCAGGACTCCAGATCTCGTTGGACAGGATATCGGGCAGGGGGCGGCGATAGACCGTCTCAAGCACAAGACCCAAAAGGGCCGTGTTGGCGCTTTGGTAGTGGAACGCCCCTGTCAGCGCCGGGTCGACGCGCAGATCGGGCAGGACCGTACGGATGCCAAAGGCATGCAGCCGGGCCAGCGGCCCCCACGCCGAATACCCACCTTCGTCGTCAAGGCTTTGTGGCCCTTTCGGCGGCGCTTCGGCCATGACGAGCCCACTGGTCATGCTCAGCGCCGCGCCGACGCTAATCCCCGGCGCGGTGGGCCCAAGGATATCACGCAGGTCGGTCTCCAGCCCCACGATCTTCCCATCAGCCACCGCCCGTAGCACCAATGCACCGACCAGCGACTTGACCATCGAATAGGAATTGAGAAGGGTCTCGCGATCTACGCCTTCGCCATAAGCCTCGGCCCGCAGAACGCCATTTTGCGAAAACAGCAGGGCACGTCCGCCGCTTTCGGCCAGCCGGGTCAGCGCCTCATCGGGGGGTGGGGATGCAAGGGGCGGGTCGGTCACGACGGATGCCCCGGCGACTGGGGCGAAACGGCCCGGCGCGGGCCAGACCGCGCCGGGAAAGCCCTCGCCCACAAGCACCGCCACCTGCGGCGCACGCCACAGGATCAGCCCCGCTGAAAGCACGAGCATGGCGAGCACCCAACCAATGGCCCGCCTCATCCTTGCACGGCCTCGGGTTTGCCCGGCTTGAACGGGGCCATGCCGGCCCTTGCCAGTTCATCCGCACGTTCGTTTTCGGGATGCCCGGCATGGCCTTTGACCCATTCCCAGCGCACCTGATGGCGGGCGGCGGCGGCGTCTAGCCTTTGCCACAGATCAACGTTCTTCAACCCGCCCTTCTTTTTCCAACCATTGCGCTTCCAGCCATGAATCCACTTGGTAATTCCGTCTTTGACATAGGCGCTGTCGGTGATCACCGTGATCACACTGGCCCGGTCCAGCGCCTCCAGCGCATGGATCGCTGCCAGCAGTTCCATCCGGTTGTTGGTCGTATCGGCTTCTCCACCGCAAAGCTGGCGCTCTTTCACGACCGTATCACCATCGCGGGCGATCAACAGCGCGCCCCAGCCACCGGGGCCGGGGTTGCCAGAACACGCGCCGTCGGTATAGGCAAATAGATCAGCCATGGTGAGGATCGGGCATCAGACCACAACCGGGATGAAACTGATGATCACGAGCCCGGTCAGCAGAATGCGGAATTGCATCCACCACGCCGGGGTCAGCCCATTGCGCCAGAAATGCCAGTCCAGCGCCAAGAGTGCCACATAACCGACGATCAGGTTGATCCCTGCCGAAACCGGCCCATCGCCGGTCATGAAAAACGCCCAAAGTGCCGGAATGACTGACAAAATATAGCCCACCGTTTCCCGATGTCCGGTCGCTTTCGCGGCAAAGCCCCACAGCACTCCGGACATGAAGGACAGGATGATCGCACCGTAAAACAGCTGCACATAGGGCCCGATGAACCGCGGTCCAAAGGTCGAAATTCCCCAGTTTGCGGCGTCTGGGTTCAGCACTGTGACCATGCCCCACAGAAAGGGTATCAGCCCTGCCAAGCCGAGGATCAAGGCGGCGCGGGGGATCAGGGTCATGCTTTTTCAAACGCCAATCGTGCGCCCAATACGGCGAATGATACGGCAAAGGCCCGTTTCATCCATGTCATCACGCCGGGAGACGCCAGAATGGCCTGCCGTCCGCTGGCGGCAATCACTGCATACAGCACGAATGTACCAAAGGTCATCGCCGAAAACCCGGCTCCCAGTTGCAGCATCGGCGCCAGCGCGGTCGCATCGCCTGCGGGCAGGAATTGCGGCAGGAAAGCCACGAAAAACAGCGGCAATTTCGGGTTCAGCGCATTTAGCAGAATGCCGCGCCAGACGATCCGGCCTGCTGATCCGCCATCGGCTGCCTCGATCGCCAGCGCGCTGGTTGATTGCAATACGGCCCATGCCATCCATAGCAAATAGGCGACCCCGGCGAATTTGATCACCTGAAACAGCACAGCACTGGTGTGCAAAACAGCCGCCAACCCCGCCATCGCGACGCCCATATGCAACACCGTCGCAATGGTGCAGCCCAGCGTTGCCCACAGCCCGGCCCGCAGGCCGCCGCCCAAGGTCATTGACAGGGTGTAGACGACGCCGATGCCGGGGGTGATGCAGACGATAAAGGCGGTCAGCAGGAACTCAGGCGACATTGGATACTCCTTAGGCGGGCTCGCGCAACACGCGGGGCACTTTGAATTCGACGTTCTCTTTGGCGGTTTCGATCAGTTCGATAGTCACCTCAAAGCGGGATTTGAAGGCATCAATCACCTCTTGGGTCAACACTTCGGGCGCGGATGCTCCGGCCGTAATCCCAACGGTTGTGATCCCCTGCAAGGCCCGCCAGTCGATATCGGTGGCCCGCTGGATCAACTGGGTATAGCGGCAGCCCGCCCGTTCGCCCACTTCGACCAGCCGTTTGGTATTGGACGAATTGGGTGCGCCAATGACCAGCATGGCATCACATCGCGGGGCCATCGCCTTGACCGCCTCCTGGCGATTGGTGGTGGCGTAGCAGATGTCTTCCTTGTGCGGCCCGACAATCGCCGGAAACCGGGCTTGCAGGGCTGCGACGACTTCGGCTGTGTCATCGACGGACAATGTGGTCTGGGTGATATAGGCCAACTGCGCCGGATTGCGGACTTGCACAGATGCCACATCGGCGGCGGTTTCAACCAGCAGCACCTCGCCCAACGGCAATTGCCCCATAGTTCCAATGGTTTCGGGGTGACCGCTATGGCCGATCATGATCATTTGCAGGCCGTTTTCGGCATGCCGCGCCGCCTCGAGATGTACCTTGCTGACCAAGGGGCAGGTCGCATCGACAAACAGCATCTCGCGCGTGGCGGCCTCGGCTGGTACGGATTTCGGCACGCCATGCGCCGAAAAGATCACCGGGCGGTCGGGCGGGCAGTCGGCGAGTTCTTTGACAAACACCGCCCCTTTGGCGCGCAAACCGTCCACAACGAACTTATTATGGACGATCTCGTGCCGGACATAAACCGGCGCGCCCCATTTTTCCAAAGCCATTTCAACTATCTTGATCGCCCGGTCCACGCCTGCGCAAAACCCGCGCGGGGCGGCGAGGAACAGGGTTAATGGCGGTTTGGTCATGGCGAATGCTCCGGCTGCTCAGAAGAAGTAATGCCTGCATGGCGGATCGTCCAGCCAAACCATGCCGGTCAGGCCGCTGCGGGCATTACCGTGGGTTTTGGCCGGGCGGTCCATAGGATCAGCAGGCCAAGTGGCACCAGAATGACCCATTGCGGTGCGATCCAGAGGCTTTCGGTTCGCAAAACGCCATAAGCGGCAAATAGCAGGCCAACGGCCAGAGTTTGACCGCCAACCAGCCATAAAAGCGGTTTTGGGGGCAATTTCTGCAAGGACGCATAGACCAGCGCAATGGTTCCGAACGCAATGACGGCGGTGATTCCGTGCCATAATACGCTGACATACAGGTCCATTTCAGCGGTCACTGCATCAACCAGTAGGGGGCGGTGGACGGTACCCTCACCACTAAAGGTATGCAGCGCAAAGGTGCCAGCCATGCCCACGGCGGCAAGGGCGATCAGTCGGTTCATCGGGTTTCTCCTATTTTCCATACGGTACCGTATGTTTGCGGCAAGGGCTTGCGTTTGGTCAATACGCATCCGTATGGTGAGGCATGGCAAATCGTCGCACATTATCGGCTGAAGACTGGATTAAGGTTGCTTTTCAAGCACTTGGGTCAGGTGGGGTGCAGGCTATGCGGGCGGAGCGGCTGGCGCGGGTGTTGGGGGTCAGCAAGGGGTCGTTTTACTGGCATTTCGCCGATGTCCCGGCCCTGCATGCCGCGATGCTGACCCATTGGGAAGGCTTTGCGACCGAGCAGATTATACATGATGTTGATGCAGGCGGCGGCGATGGGGCCGCCCGTCTGATCAGGCTAGTGGATATAATTACCTCCGACTTATCAGACCCTTACGGTGGATTAGCGACCGAAGCTGCGCTGCGCGACTGGGCCCGGCATGACCCGCGCGTGGCCCCCAGCCTGCTGCGCGTTGATGCCCGGCGGCTGGCTTTTGTCGGGGAACTGTTCAAAATGGCGGGTCTGGATGAGGCTGACGCAGGCCGTTCTGCCCGGCTTTTTTACACCGCCCTGATCGGCGCGGAACAGATGAACACCAGTCCGCGCGAGGGCATCTGTAAGGATTTGCAGCATTTCCTTAAGGTGGTTTTGCGCTAATTTCCGGCCAAAAATGACCGGATATGCGCGTGCCCACCCCGATAAACGGCCTGCGGCGATTCTGCGAAATCGCGCCAGACTTTGGTGGCGGCGGCAAGATCGGGCAGGCCGCGTCCGAAACTTTCGATGGTCAGCCAGCCGTCGTAACCGCTGGATTTGATCGCGGCAAAAGTTTCGGCCCACGGGATGTTGCCGCGCCCCGGCACGCCGCGGTCGTTTTCGGAAATATGGATATGCGCGATATGGCCGATGTTCCGGGTCAGGGCGCCGATCGGATCGGATTCCTCGATATTGGCGTGGAACGTGTCATACATGCCCCGGATGTTGGGGTGCCCGACTTCGCCCAGATGGCTGGTCAGGGCGTCCATCGTATTGACCAAGTAGCATTCGAACCGATTGAGCGCCTCTAGCGCCACGGTGATGCCCAAAGGCGCCGCATGATCGCCGATCTGCCGCTGTGATTGAACCGAGCGGGTGAATTCCTGCGCTGTTGGTCCCTGCCCGCTGAAATGCCCCAGTGGAGAATGCAACGGGCCACAGACCAAGGTCGCGCCCAGCGCATGGGTCCGGTCCAGGACCTGTTTCATATTGTCGATACCGGCCACACGGGCCGCGGTATCGCCAATCAGATTCATTGCCGGATCGCCCATCGCGGTCACCGCGGTCCGGTCCAGCCCGATGTCGTCCAGCATTTCGCCCAGCATGGCATAATGCGCGATATCGCCGTCGAATACCGGCACCTCGACCCCGTCAAAACCCGTGGCCTTGATATCGCGCAGTAGCGGCGCGTGATCTGCGGTCAGATGCGTTGTCCACAGAAACATGTTCATGCCGATTTTCATCTGATCCCCCATTTCCGCCTAACTGGTCATACCAAAGCACGCCCTTCGGTCAATCGAATTTCCGGTTT
The DNA here is from genome assembly GCA_031422295.1 of Rhodobacterales bacterium. Lineage (GTDB taxonomy): Bacteria > Pseudomonadota > Alphaproteobacteria > Rhodobacterales > Rhodobacteraceae > JANOMH01. The sequence continues at coordinate 40,405 of JANOQM010000089.1, forward strand.
CGCGCTCCTATTGTCATAAAACACTCTTGAACCCGCCCACGGTTTCGCGCAATCTGGTCCAACCAGATTTACCTTCGAGGGGGAGGAAGACCATGCACCTGTCAACCCATAACTGGATGCGCGCCGAACCGCTTGAGGTTACGCTGCGGCGGATCAAAGCGTTTGGCTATGAAAGCATCGAAATCTCGGGCGAGCCGGAGCAATACAAGGTGCCGGAAACCCGCGCGCTGCTAAAGGAATATGGCATTCGCTGTTGGGGCGCGGTGACACTGACGCTGGGCGAGCGTAATCTGGCGGCCAAAGACGAAGGGCAAAGGGCCCGGTCGGTGGATTATGTGAAATCGGTGCTGACCATGGTGTCAGAGCTGGAGGGGCAGATTATTACCCTTGTTCCCGCCACGGTGGGCAAGGTGGTGCCCGATGCGACCGAAGAAGAGGAATGGAAATGGGTGGTCGAAGCGACCAAGGAATGTTTCACCCATGCCCAGAAGGTCGGCGTGAAAATCGCGGTCGAGCCGCTGAACCGGTTCGAGACCTATTTCTTTAACCGTGCCGCCCAAGCGCTGGCCCTTGCCGATGCCGTCAGCCCGGAATGTGGTGTCTGTCTGGACGCCTATCACCTGAATATGGAGGAATCGAATATCTATGACGCGATCCGGCTGGCCGGAAAACGCCTGTTCGATTTCCATGTGGCCGATAACAACCGTTTTGCGGCGGGCCTTGGGCACCTCGACTGGGCCAGGATTATCGGCACATTGCGCGAGATTGGCTATGACGGTGCGCTGACCAATGAATTTGTGGCCCCGGTGGACCGGACCCCTGCCGCGATGTACCCCAATATGGTGGAGCGTAATCCGGTGGATATCTCGCCTGCGCAGCTGAAGTTCATTCAAGACCACGGGTCCAGCGTGTTGACCGAGGATTTCTATACCGAGCAGATGCGGATCACGGCGGAAACGATTTTGCCGCTGATCAAATAGGCCAGCGGCAATGCGTATTTCATCCGTTCAGGCCTGGTGGGTTCAGATCCCGATTCAGGCCGACCGCCAGCATACCAGCGATTTTGGGACTTTGCGCACCTTTGATGCCGCAATCCTGAAGGTGACGACGGATGACGGGCTGGTTGGATGGGGCGAGGGTAAGAATGCGGCGGGAAGTGCGGGCGATTACCGGACGTTGGTGCATTTGCTGAACCATGATTTCGGCCCCCGGATTTTGGGCCGCGACCCGGCGGATGTGGGCTGTATCTGGGAGGATTTGTATAACGGCGTCCGCGCCGGCAAGGCCGCATTGGCCGGGCATTCGATGCCAGAAATGGCGCGGCGTGGGCTGACTGTGGCTGCGATTTCCGCGATTGATATTGCCCTGTGGGACATTCTGGGCAAGTCCGATGGCAAGCCGGTGTGGAAACTGCTGGGCGGGCGCAAGGCGGACCGGCTGCCTGCCTATGCATCAGGGGGGTGGGCGGCGGTTGATCAGATTGGCGACCAGTTGCAATCTTATGTGGCTGCTGGCGGGTTCCGGGCCGTCAAGATGCGCGTGGGCGCGATGGATGGTGCGGTGCATGTGTCTGCGGCGCGGGTGCGGGCGGCGCGGGCGGCTTTGGGGCCGGGGATAGAGTTGGCTGTGGATGCGCATGGGACCTATACAGTGGCTGAGGCACGGCGTTTTGCACATATGGTTGCCGATTGCGATTTAAGCTGGTTCGAAGAGCCGGTGATTGCCGATGACAAACCCGGTATGGCCGAAGTGCGGGCGGCGATTGCGACCCCGATTGCGGCGGGCGAGTCTGAACAGACCCGGTTTGCATTCCGCGATCTGATCACGGCGCGGGCCGTCGATATCCTGCAACCCGACCCGGCGTTTTGTGGCGGGATTTCCGAGACGATGCGGATTGGCACCCTTGCCAGCGCGTTCAACCTGCGGCTGGCCCCGCATTTATGGGCCGGTGCGCCGTGCTTTTTCGCCGGATTGCAGATTTGTGCGGTCTCCCCCGCCAGCTTTACGATTGAGTTTTCACTTGGCGCAAATCCGATGATACATGACATTATCGCCGAGCCTGTGGCGGCGCAGGACGGGATGATCGCCATCCCTGACGGCCCCGGACTGGGGTTCACGATGAATGAAGCTGTCTTGCAAAGTTACGCCAAAAGCCCATGACCAAACCCGACAACACATTCCTGCAAACGCTGGTGGCCCATATCGTCACCGTGGCCCGCGCCCGTGGTGACAAGGCCCCGTCAGAGCGTGAACTGGCCGAGCATTTCAATGTCAGCCGGGGGCAGGTGCGCGAATCGCTTGCGATCCTTGAGGCGATGAAGGTGATCGAACGGCGGGCGAAATCCGGCATTTACCTGACCCCGGATGTGGCTGGTCCCGAAAGCATGGCCCTGTTTGCCCAGGCAGGCGTGCCGCTGACCACCCGCCATATTGCCGAAGTGGTCGAGTTGCGTAAGATCCATGAAATCAAGGCCGCTGAACTGGCCGCATTGCGTGCCACCGACGAGGATTTTCAGCGGTTAAGGGACATTCTTGCACAATCCGAAGTGCAGATTGCCAATGGTCAGGGGCTGCATGGCCTTGATATGGCGTTTCATCTGGAGATTGTCCGGGCCACGCAGAATGATCTGTTCTACCGGACCTGCTGCAATTTCTACGAGGCCAGCAAACACCGGCTGTCGCTGTATTTCGCCAAGCCCGAGCGCAATGTGAAATCGCATGCCGAACATATGCAGATTTTCGATGCGCTGTATCGCCGCGATTCCATTCTGGCGCAGGCGCTGATGAATACGCATCTGGGTGGGGCGCAAAGCTATTGGACCGAACTGCTGGACGGCGACAGCCCGCCTGATCCATGATCTTTTCCACCCATCCGCTGCACCCGACCGTGATGGCCGATCTGGCCGCAATCGGCGATCTGCGGGTGGCCAGCAGTCCGACCGCTGCGGCGATTAATGCCGAATGCCGTGGCGCAGAGATCATTATCGTCCGTGCCCCGATTGCGCCAGATATCATCAGCCGGGAACCCGGTCTGCGGGCGCTGGTCCGGCATGGCGCGGGGCTGGATATGATCCCGGTCGAGGTGGCCACGCAGGCGGGGGTTCTGGTGACCAATGTGCCGGGGGCAAATGCACCGACGGTGGCCGAACATGTGATCTGGTCAGCCCTAGCGCTGCTCCGCCGTTATCCCGCGCTATCGGTTGATCTGCGGACCAAGGGCTGGGCTGCGGCCCGGATCCATGCGGACCATGCGCTGGAGTTAAGCGGGCGCAGACTGGCGATTGTTGGCATGGGAAATGTCGGCCATGCCCTGCATAAAATCGCTCATCATGGCTTTGGTATGGAGGTGCTGGCCGTGACCAGCCGCCCGGATGCGGTGCCAGCAGGGGCGCGGGCGGTGTCGTTACGCCAGGCTTTGGCGACCTGTGATGTACTGGCGCTGTGCTGTCCGCTGAGTGCCGCCACAACCGGGCTGATTGGCCGCGCCGAGCTGGCCCTGATGCAGCCACATGCAGTTTTGATCAATGTGGCGCGTGGGCCTGTCGTGGTGGAACAGGCGCTGATTGCGGCCCTGCAATCAGGCCGGATCGCTGGGGCCGCACTGGATGTGTTTGATACCCAGCCGCTGCCGCAGGACCACCCGTTCCTGACGCTGACCAACGTGATCCTGACCCCGCATGTGGCCGGGATTACCGATGAAAGCATGCTGCGGTTAGGCCAATGTGTCGTGGGTCAAACCCGCGCCATTCTGGCCGGCGCCAAGCCCGCGCATGTCTGCAATCCGCAAGTCTGGGATGCCTATTTCGCCCGCTTTGGCTAGACCGCCAGATTGACCCCGGTCGCCCGGTCAAACACCACGACCTTTTCCGGCACCCAGCCAAAGCGCACGTCTTCGTCCAAGGCAACTTTGGTCCGGGCGGGCACGGTCGCGTGAATGCGCGTGTCGCCCACCTGCATGGTCAGGATTTTGACGACGCCGTGATCTTCGATATCAAACACCCGGCCCGAAACCGACCCGCCGGTGTCCAGTCGCAGGTTTTCAGGGCGGATGCCCAGGGTCAGATCGCGGCCTTCGGGGCCTGCAACAGGCAAGGCCCCATCGCCCAGCGCCACCTGTCCGCCGCTGATCCGCCCGTCGATCAGGTTCATCGGCGGGCTGCCGACGGCCCGCGCCACGAAGGTATTGCAGGGCTGATCGTACACCTGTGACGGGGTGCCGACCTGCACCAGCATACCTTTGTTCAGCACGCCGATCTTGTCACCCATCGACATCGCCTCGACCTGATCATGGGTGACATAGAGGAACGTGGCCTTAAGTTCCTTGTGCAGGCGTTTCAGCTCAACCCTCAACGCCTCGCGCAGTTTGGCGTCCAGTGCGGACAAAGGTTCGTCCATCAGGAACACGCGGGGGTCACGGACGATGGCCCGCCCGATCGACACGCGCTGCATTTCGCCCCCCGACAGCCGTTCCACCTTGCGATCCAGCAATTTGGTGATTTGCAGGGTTGCGGCGGCCTTGTCGACGCGGTCTTTGATCTGTGCCGCATTCAGCTTGCGGATCTTGGATTGCAGCGGGAATTCAAGGTTGCCGCGCACGGTCAGGCGCGGATAGAGCGAATATTGTTGCAGGACCAGTGCTACATCCCGGGTTGCAGCATTCCAGCCCTGCATATCCTGCCCGTCGATCATGACAGTGCCTGCACCCGGCTGTTCCAGCCCGGCCACAATCCGCAGGGTCGTGGTTTTGCCCGCCCCGGTCTGGCCCAGCAGAACGAAAAATTCACCATCGGCAATATCCAGATCAAGGCCCCGCAGGGCGCGGTTACCCCCAAAATCCTTGGTCACGCCACGCAAGGAAATACTCGCCATTTAACCAGCCTTCCGCAGGGCAAGGCCGCTGGCCCGGTCAAAGAAATGTGCCTGTTCTTGTTCAAGGCTGACCCAGACCGGCTGTCCCGCCGCCCGGATAAACCCACTGTCCGTCCGCGCCCGCAGGGTGGCGTCACCGATACGGACATCGACGATATCATGCGATCCCAAGGGTTCGATATTGGTCACTTCGGCCGCCAGATGCCCCGGCGACGCGCTCTGTGCCAACACCACCGCCTCGGGTCGGATGCCCAGTTGCACGGCGGTCCCCTGCGGCACGGCGGCCAGCAAACCGGGCGCAAAGCTGAACCCTTGCGCCGCACCGGGCAGGACCACGCCGCTGTCCAGCGTCACGGGGGATACGTTCATTACCGGGCTGCCCACAAATTGCGCCACGAACAGATTGGCCGGGCGCAGATACACTTCGTCAGGGCGGCCCACCTGTTGCAGCACACCGTCATGCATGATCACGATCCGGTCGGCCAGCGACATCGCTTCGATCTGGTCATGGGTCACATAAACGCTGGTGGAGCCGCGCGCGATATGCAGGCGCTTGATCTCGGCCCGCATTTCTTCGCGCAGCTTGGCATCCAGTGACCCGATGGGTTCGTCCATCAGCAGCGCCTTGGGACGGCGGACCAAGGCCCGCCCAATCGCCACGCGCTGTAAATCGCCGCCTGCAAGCGCCGATGGGCGGCGGTTTAGCAGCGGGGTAATCCGCAGGATATCGGCCACTTCACGGACCGCCTGTTCGCGCGCATCTTTGCCCATGCTTACTGCACGCAGCGGAAAGGCAATGTTTTCATAAACGGTCATATGCGGATACAGCGAGAAGGACTGGAACACGAAGGCAATATCCCGGTCCGATGCGCGGCGGTCCTGCACCTGTGCGCCGTCGATGGTAATGGTCCCCGATGAGACGGTTTCCAGACCCGCAATCGCCCGCAAGGTGGTGGTTTTGCCGCAGCCGGACTGGCCCAGCATGACGACAAATTCGCCGTCAGCTATTGTCAGGTTCATGTCTTTGATCACCTGCGCCGGGCCAAAGAATTTCTGCACATTCGACAGGACAATCTGGGCCATCAGTCGTCATCCTGTGCGGGCGGCACATCAGGGCCGAATTTGGTGAAAACGCTAAAGGCAATCAGCCCGATCAGGGTGATGGTCAGCCCATAGCGGTGCAAAGGTTCGATCCATGGCTGGCACAGGGCGATGATGCCGAAGATCATTGTCGATTGCGCGACGGGGATGAGCCATTTTTGATTGGCGCTGCGGAATGTCATTTGCGGATCGCCCCGAAGGACATGCCGCGCAGCAGGTGGTTGCGCAGCAGGAAGGTGAATACGGCGACCGGGATCAGGAACAGCAATGTGCCGGATGCGATGACCGTCCAGTCGGGCAGGCCAGAGCCAACCTGGGACGGAATATAGGGCGGGGCGGTTTGGGCGTTGCGATTGGTCATGATCAGGGCAAAGGCATATTCATTCCAGGCGGTGATGAAGCAAAAGACCGCAGTGGCAGCGATGCCGGTCGCAGCCTCGGGCAGGACAATCTTGAAAAACGCCTCAAGCCTTGTGTAGCCATCGACCAGCGCTGCCTCTTCATATTCGCGGGGAATCTCGTCAATGAATCCCTTCATCAGCCAGACCGAGAAGGACAGGTTAAAGGCGGTGTAGAGGATGATCAGGCCAAGGTGGCTGTCGTTCAGCCCGACGATCCGGTACATCAGATACATCGGGATCGCGACCACCACCGGGGGCAGCATGCGGGTGGACAGGATGAAGAATAACCAATCATCCTCGCCCTTTACCTTGAACCGCGAGAATCCATAGGCGGTAAGCGTGCCCATCGACACGGCCAACACGGTCGAGATGATCGACACGATCAGCGAATTGGAAAACCGGCTGAGATAGCCTGACAGTTTTACATCGCCATCCGGCCCGCGTACGATTTTCTCGCCACCGTCAAACACGGCCTGTTCCCACCACGGGGCGGCGTTATAGGTTTCCTCGTCCACCTGATCGCGCAACTGGCTGCGTTTCAGGAACAGTTTGACGAAGGGCGACAGTTCGGGTTCGAAAAACACTGTGGGCGGGATGGTGGTGGCCAGATTACGCGGTTTGAATGCGGTGGCCCCGATCCAGAAGATTGGGATCAGCATGATGAACGTGGCGATGATCACGGCCACAATGGCCGACCTGTTAAAGATCACTTCACCCCGGGTTTGGACCGCTGCCATACTAGCGTTCCTTCACTTTGTTGAGGTATTTCACATAGATATTAGTGATCGCCACCACCATGATCAGCACGATATAGGCAAAGGCCGAGGACAGGCCGGTCTGCCATTCCTGAAACGCCATTTTATACAGGCGGATCGAGATGAGTTCCGTCGTGGGCTGGCTGGACAGGACATAGGCCAGATCAAAGGTCTTGAACGCCTCCATCGTGCGGAAAATAATCGCGATCATCAGGATCGGGGCGACCAGCGGCAGGGTGATGCGGAAGAAGGTGTAAAACTGCCCGGCCCGGTCAATTTCGGCGGCCTCGTACAGGTGCTTTGGCACGGCGGACAGGCCAGCCAGCGACAGCAGCATCACAAAGGGCGCCCACATCCAGATATCGACCAGCGCAATGGCGTAAAGGGCTATGTCCGGGTCGGCCAGCCATTCGAATGTGCCCAGCCCAAGGAAGTAGTTGATGATGCCAAAGGACGGATCATAGAGCAGTTTCCAGAACAGCCCTACCACGGCCATTGACAGCATCATCGGCAGTAACAGCAGCGTGGTGATGATCCCCTTGAACGGAATGTCGCGGTTCAGCAGCATGGCGAACCCAAAGCCGACGATCACCTGCCCCGTCACCGACACGATCACGTATTTCGCGGTGATGGTAAAGTTGGACCAGATATAGGGGTCGCTAAGAAGTTCGCGGTAATTGGCCAGCCCGACGAAATTCGGCGCATCCGGGGTCGAGGCGCGGAAATCGGTAAAGGAATAGCCCAGCGACCAGATCAGCGGGAAAATGTTGAAAATGATCAGAAAGGCAATCGTCGGGATGATGAACAGATTGCGGATGGTAATGTCGCTAAGGCCACGGGTCGCCGCGCGGGATTTAGGGTCAAGGGCTGTCATGACGGGCAGGGACAAGGGGCGACTTTCCGGATTTTGGGGATGAAAAGGGGGGCAGCAGGCACCGCCCCCCTTGCTGTCAATTTAGCACCAAACCTTACTGGATGCGCCCATATTTCGTAAACGTTTCGGTCCAGTCGGCGGCCAGCGCATCCAGCGTTTCCTGTGCGGTTCCTTCACCACCCACGATGAACGGATACAGGCGACGGTTGGCGGCGGTCAGCAGTTCGGCAAATTCGGGCACGGCCCAGAAATCCTTGACCACAAACATCGTCTGGTAGAACGCCTCGTTATACGGCGTCGCGGTGCGGAAGGCTTCGGATTCCAGCACGGCGGCACTGGCGGTATAGCCACCCAGTTCGGCCCAGCGCTGCTGCACGTCATCGCGGATGAACCATTCAAGGAACTTTATCGATTCCTCTTGGTTTTCGGAATAGCTGACGATGGAAATCCCCTGTCCGCCCAAGGCAGCGAACTGATCACCATCGGGACCGGCCGGGTTGGCAAAGAACCCGGTATTGGCGGCATGCGGATTGGTCGCCTCGTTCAGCAGGGCCGGGAAGAACGCGAAATAGTTCATCGACATGGCGGCCAGCCCTTCGGTGATGGCCTGATTGTTTTCGACAAAGAACGCTTTGGACCAGCCCGGCGGGGTATAGCTGAACAGGCGCTTGTAATCCTCGAGCGCCTGGACGGCTTGCGGTGAATTCAGGATGCCTTCGACCTGATAGGTTTCAAAATCGCCCAGTTCCGCGCCATAGGAGAAAATCGCATTTTCGACGCCCATGACCATCGCGTCATAGGAATTGTCGGTGTAAATCGCCACGCCATAGCGGCCTTCGTCGGGCCGGTTGAAGAACTCGGCAATGTCCAGCAATTGCGCCCAAGTGGTCGGCACGGCCAGCGGATAGCCATATTTCGCCTCGAAATTGGTCATCTCGGTCGGATCTTCGAACCAATCCTTGCGGTAAGACCAGCCCACCGCGTCGCCTTCGGCAGGCACAGCCCAATAGGTGCCGGAATTGCCGGGGTATTCGGCGTAATATTTGACCGTTGCGGGGGCCATGACTTCGGCAAGGTTGTTGGCGTTGAAAAACTCGGTCAGGTCGACGTAATGCCCAGCCTCGGACGCCGCGCCAAGCCACTGGCTGTCGCCAACGATCATGTCATAGGCGCTGCCTTGGGCGTTAAATTCGGTAAAGGCCTTGGTTTGAAAATCTGACCATGGGGTGGTTTCAACCAGCACTTCCACGCCGGTTTCCGCCTCGTATTCATTGACCAGTTCTTGCAAAAAGTTTGCCGGGTCCCATTCGGCCCAGAAAATCACCAGATCCTGTGCCGCGACGCCAGAGGCGCCGAATGCGGACAGGGCCGCGCCAGCCAACAGGCCGGTCCATTTGGTATGCATTGCGATATCCTCCCATGTCGCGCGGGCAGCGGCGTGCAGCCTTCGACTTGCCGGTACTGGCAAGGGGGCTGTTTTGGCCTCTCCCACTGCATTGTGGTAATACCAGATGAAACATGCTGTCAAGTGGCGGTCGAATTGTTGCAGAATCTCTTGGATACCTGCCGCAGCGCAGCAAAATATCAGTGAAAACCGATTGACGACCGCGCCGAACGGTCGCAAGACTAGCGTGACCCGCGTAGGTTTGGTCAGGTTTTCAGACCACGGGTTCAGAAATAAATCTAATCTGGCCTGACCAGTTAGGACTGCAAGACACAGGAGGGCCCGGATTGGGCAGGGTCTATCTGGTTGGCACGGCAGACACCAAAGGCCCCGAGATCGGGTTTTTGCACGGGCTTTTGGCCCCGCATCTGCCCGGTCTGATGCGGGTTGATCTGGGCTCAGGGCTGTCCGGCGTGCCGGTTGATCTGACTGCACCGATGATTGCTGCGAATCATCCGGACGGGCCTGAGTTTCTGACGTCGGGCGACCGGGGCAAGGTTGTGGCCGGGATGGTCGTGGCCTTTGCCGCGCATTGTGCGGCCCATGTGGGCCAGATTGACGGGATTATCGGTATCGGCGGCGGTGGCGGCACGGCCATGGTGACGGCGGGTATGCGTGCGTTGCCGTTGGGTGTGCCGAAACTGATGGTCTCGACCCTGGCGTCGGGTGACGTGGCGCCTTATGTCGATATTTCCGACATTATCATGATGCCGTCGGTCACGGATATTGCCGGGCTGAACCGGATTTCGCGAGTTATTCTGCATAATGCAGCGCAGGCGTTTCGCGGAATGCTGGCGGTGCGACCGCAGCCGGATTTGGCGGATAAGCCGGCGCTGGGGCTGACGATGTTTGGCGTCACCACCCCTGCCGTCGCTGCCATTGCCGCCGCGTTGCAGGACCGGTTCGACCCGCTGATCTTTCACGCGACAGGCACGGGCGGCCGCGCGATGGAGGCGCTGGCGGATCAGGGCCTGCTGGCTGGGCTGATTGATATCACCACCACCGAAGTCGCCGATCTGCTGTTTGGCGGGGTGTTGCCTGCCTTGCCCACAAGGCTGGATGTGGTGGCCCGGCGCGGCCTGCCCTATGTCGGATCGCTGGGCGCGCTGGATATGGTGAACTTCTGGGCCCCGGATACTGTTCCTGCCAATTATGCCAACCGGCTGTTGTACCACCACAACCCCAATGTGACCCTGATGCGCACAACCGTGGCCGAATGTGCGCAGATCGGGTGCTGGATCGGGGCCAAGCTGAACGCCTGTCAGGGGCCGGTGCGGATGCTGTTGCCGCTGGGCGGGCTGTCGGCGCTGGATATTCCGGGCGGTGCATTTCATGACCCCGATGCGGATGCGGCCTTGTTCCGGGCGCTGACCCAGACCACGGTGCAAACCAGCGCGCGCCAGCTGATCCCGGTGCCGTTTCATATTAACGACGCGGGCTTTGCCGCTGCTGCCGTCGCTGCTGTGCATGAAATTTTGTAAAGGACCACTGATGCCCGCCATTCCCCGCGCCGACATTCTGACCCGCCTGAACGCGATGATCACCGCAGGTCAGCCGATTATTGGCGGCGGTGCTGGCACCGGCCTGTCGGCCAAGGCCGAAGAGGCGGGCGGGATTGACCTGATCATCATTTATAATTCAGGCCGTTACCGCATGGCTGGGCGGGGGTCTGCTGCGGGGTTGTTGGCCTATGGCAATGCCAATGAGATCGTCAAGGAAATGGCGGTCGAAGTGCTACCGGTGGTCCGGCATACGCCCGTTCTGGCGGGGGTGAATGGCACTGATCCGTTTATCCTGATGCCGCAGTTTCTGGCTGAGCTGAAATATATGGGGTTTTCCGGGGTGCAGAATTTCCCCACCATCGGCCTGTTCGACGGGGCGATGCGCCAGAGTTTTGAGGAAACCGGGATGGGTTATGGGCTGGAGGTCGAGATGATCGCGCTGGCGCATGGGATGGACCTGCTGACCACGCCTTACGTGTTCAATACCGCCGAAGCGGAGGCGATGACCCGGGCCGGGGCCGATATCATCGTGGCGCATATGGGGGTGACGACCGGGGGCAGTATAGGGGCCACCTCGGCCAAGACGCTGGATGATTGCGTGGCGCAGATCGATGCGATTGCCATCGCCGCCCGGGCGCTGCGCCCCGATATTATCGTGTTGTGCCATGGCGGCCCGATTTCGATGCCCGAGGATGCAGCCTATGTGCTGTCGCGCACCACCGGCTGCCATGGGTTTTACGGTGCCAGTTCTGCCGAACGCCTGCCTGCGGAAACGGCGATTCGTGACCAGATCAGGGCCTTTAAGGCCATAGGGGGACCAAAATGACTGATAATTTGATTGTGTATCCAGAAAACGTGAACCGCTTTGTGTTCGACTGGGGGCACCTGACGATGACCTGCGGCCCCGAGGTGAACGGGGCAACGCAGTTATCTGCAGGCGTTGTGCATGTCCCGCCCGGAATGGGGCATGGGCGGCATAATCATCCGGGGTCGGAAGAGATCATTTATGTGCTGGAGGGATCCGGCGAACAGATGATCGAGGATACCCAAGGCAACCCGGTCGTGCATCAGGTTCGGGCCGGTTGCACGATCTTTGTGCCCGACAGCCGGTTTCATGCGACGATGAACACCGGCACAACGCTGATGCGGGTTTTTGTCGTTTACAGCCCTGCCGGGCCAGAGCTGGGGGTGCGTGACCTGCCAGGTTTTCGGCTTGTCCCGCCACCCCACGCCTGAAACCGCACGGATGCATGCCATGACCCACCTCAACTACAGTTTTGACGCCCTTGATGATCTGATGGAGGCCGCCGGGATTGATGCCCTTGTCGCCACATCGAAACACAATGTCCGCTATTTGCTGGGCGGCTATCAGTTCATCTTTTTCGGCGCGATGGATGCGATTGGCCAAAGCCGGTATTTGCCTGCCTTTGTCTATCGGCGCGGCGATGTGTCCAAAACTGCCTATTTCGCCAACCGGATGGAGGGGCATGAACATGCCGTCACTCCGTTCTGGGTGTCCGAATTTCAGCCCAAACACTGGGGGTCGGTGGATACGATGACCTCGGTCGCGGCCTATCTGCACAAGATTGGTGTGGGCAACGGACGGATCGGGATCGAGCCGGGGTTTCTGCCCAAGGACGGGTTTGATGCGCTGAATGCCGGCCTGCCGGGCGCTGCTGTGGTTGACGCCAGCATGATGCTGGCCCGGCTGCGGATGATCAAAACGACCGTTGAACTGGACCTGCTGCGCCGCGCGTCGGATGGCATCGATGCGTCGATGCAGGCCACGATCAAATGGGCGGGCGAGGGCACCAGCAAAACGGAGATCATCGAGCGCTTGCGGGTTGAGGAAACCCTGCGCGGGCTGCATTTCGACTATTGCCTGCTGACCCTGGGGGCCAGCCATATCCGTGCTGCATCGCCACAGAAATGGGCGCAGGGCGAGGTATTGTCGATTGATTCCGGTGGCAATCTGGACGGCTATATCGGCGATATCTGCCGGATGGGCGTACTGGGCGAACCGGATGCCGAACTGGTCGATATTTTGGCCGAGATCGAGACGGTCCAGCAGGCCGCCTTTGCCCGGATCAGGCCGGGGGGCACCGCCACGGATATGGTGACGGCGGGAGAGGCGGCCCTGAAACGCGGCCCCAATGCCGCCTGCAATGACTTTTTCGCGCATGGTATGGGGCTGATCACGCATGAGGCCCCGTTTTTGATGACCAATCATCCGGTGGCTTATGTCGGGTCAGACGCCGAAACGCCATTCATGCCGGGCATGGTGTTGTCGGTGGAAACCACCATGCTGCATCCCACGCGCGGGTTTATCAAGATTGAGGATACGGTGGCGGTGACGGCCATGGGATATGAGATGTTCGGCGGGGCCAATCGCGGTTGGACACGCAGCGGGACACCCTAAAACCGGGGCAAACTGCCCCGGTAGTGGTCTTATTCTTCTTCAGCCTCACTCTCGGCCATGGCCTCATCGCGGATCGGGCGGGTTTCGCGTGGCGGTCGGCCCACGACGTCACGTAACTCATCCAGTTCGATGAAATTATCGGCCTGACGGCGCAATTCATCGGCAATCATCGGCGGCTGACTGCGGATTGTCGATACGACCGACACCCGCACACCTTTGCGCTGGATCGCCTCAACCAGCGGCCGGAAATCGCCGTCACCGGAAAACAAGACAATGTGATCGACATGCGGGGCCAGTTCCATGGCATCGACGCAAAGTTCGATGTCCATATTGCCCTTGACCTTACGCCGGCCCTGGCTGTCGGTATATTCCTTGGCCGGTTTGGTGACCATGGTGAAGCCGTTATAGTGCAGCCAGTCAACCAGAGGGCGAATCGGTGAATATTCGTCATTCTCTAAAAGTGCGGTATAATAAAAGGCGCGCAGCAATTTGCCCCGGCGCATGAATTCTGACCGCAAAAGCTTGTAATCAATGTCGAATCCGAGTGACTTTGCAGCCGCGTATAAATTCGATCCATCGATGAAGAGCGCGAGACGCTCGTCCCGATAAAACATAAATTGTCCTTCCGAATGTGTGCTGCCGCACTGGTCTTGGGTGAGTGGGTCCAGTAACGGGCAGTAAGTTGCGTAATGTAAGGAAATGGTGACATGTCGCAAGTCCCCGAGCAAGGGCCTGCCGTAAGGTCAGCCCTGGTCGCCCTTGGTGGTAATGTCGTATCCCCATACGGACCGCCCGAACTGACGTTACGCGCGGCTGTGACGGAAGTAGAGCGTCATATAGGCAAGGTCACGGGGAAAAGCAGATTTTTTTGCACACCCTGTTTTCCGGCAGGTGCGGGTCCGGACTATGTGAATGCCGCGATCAGTGTCGAATCGGCCCTGAATGCCGCCGAACTGCTGGCAGCCCTGCACCGGATCGAGGCCGCGTTTGGCCGCGAACGGGTGCAGCGCTGGGGTATGCGCACGCTGGATCTGGATCTGATAGCGCTGGGCGATCTGGTATTGCCCGATCCAGCCACCCATGCCGCATGGCGCGCGCTTCCCGCCGATCTGCAAAAGATGCGCGCCCCGGATGAGATCATTCTGCCGCATCCGCGCCTGCAGGACCGGGCTTTTGTGCTGGTGCCCTTGGCCGATATTGCCCCCGGTTGGCGGCATCCGATCCTGGGCCTGACGATTGCCGAAATGTGCGCCGCCTGCCCGGCACAGGACCGTGCCGATGTGGTGCCGATAGACTAGGGCCGCGCCCGTTATTGGCCTTGTCAATCGGTTTTTCAGCCCTTAGACAGACGGCTTCCAAAGTTCGGGCCTGCGCCCTGTTTTCACTTGCGCCGATCCGACCTTAGCCCAACCCGATGGGAGTGCCACATGGCCCGCGTTACCGTAGAAGATTGCGTCGACAAAGTTCCGAACCGCTTTGAGCTTGTCATGCTGGCCGCCCACCGCGCCCGCGAAATCACCGCCGGGTCGCCGCTGACCGTGCCGCGCGACAATGACAAGAACCCGGTCGTCTCCTTGCGCGAAATCGCCGAGGAAACCCAGTTGGCCGATGACCTGCGCGAACGGATGATCGAGGCGAACCAGACCCAGATCGAAGTGGACGAGGCCGAAGACGACAACATGGCCCTGCTCATGGGGGCCGAGGTAGACAAGCCAGTACATGATGACATGTCCGAAGAGCGGCTTTTGCGCGAATTGATGGAGGCGCAGGGGCAACGTTAAGCCGCCTGCGACAGGCACAGGACCAGATGACGACCGCTGATGACCTGATCGCGCTGGTCCTGACCTATAATCCCCGCACCAATCAGGCGCTGATCCGCAGTGCCTATGACTTTGGTCAGACGATGCATGATGGCCAGTTTCGCCAATCTGGCGAGCCGTATTTTACCCATCCCGTTGCCGTCGCCATGATTTTGGCCGAACAGCAGATGGATGATGCCACGATCATCACCGCGCTGCTGCACGACACCATCGAAGATACCAAAGCGTCATTCAGCGATGTCGAGGCAAAGTTTGGCCGCGAGATTGCCGAACTGGTCGATGGCGTGACCAAGCTGACCAATCTGCAGTTGAACTCCAAGGAAACCAAACAGGCCGAGAATTTCCGCAAGCTGTTCATGGCCACATCGCGCGATCTGCGCGTTACGCTGGTGAAACTGGCAGACCGCCTGCACAACATGCGCACGATCAAGTCGATGCGGGTTGAAAAGCAGGCGCAGAAGGCCCGTGAGACAATGGATATCTATGCCCCCCTTGCGGGCCGCATGGGCATGCAATGGATGCGCGACGAGTTGGAGGATATGGCGTTTCGCGTCCTGAATTCCGAAGCGCGCAATTCGATCATCCGCCGGTTCATCACCCTGCAACGTGAGACTGGCGACGTGATTCAAAAGATCACGTCTGACATGCGGCTGGAACTCGACAAGGCCGGGATCGAGGCCGAAGTGTTTGGCCGCGCCAAGAAACCCTATTCGATCTGGCGCAAGATGCAGGAAAAGGATCAGGGGTTTAGCCGCCTGTCCGATATCTATGGGTTCCGGATTATTACCGGGTCAGAGGCGGATTGCTATCGCACTTTGGGCGCGATCCACCAACGCTGGCGGGCGGTACCGGGGCGGTTCAAGGATTACATTTCTCAGCCCAAATCCAATGGGTATCGGTCAATCCACACCACTGTGTCGGGCCGCGATGGCAAGCGTGTCGAAGTGCAGATCCGCACCCGTGAGATGCATGAGGTCGCCGAGGCGGGGGTGGCCGCCCATTGGTCCTATCGCAACGGTGTGCGCGTGGAAAACCGCTTTGCCGTCGATCCGGTGCGCTGGATTTCCGCGCTGACCGAGCGGTTTGACGAAGACCATGATCACGATGAATTTCTCGAAGCTGTTAAATTAGAGATGTATCAGGATCAGGTCTTTTGCTTTTCGCCGAAAGGTGACGTGATCAAATTGCCGCGCGGCGCCACGCCTATCGACTTTGCCTATGCGATCCATACGCGCATCGGGTCGGCTTGCGTGGGGGCCAAGGTGGACGGGTTGCGCGTGCCTTTGTGGACCCGGCTAAAAAACGGCCAGTCGATCGAGATTATCACCGCCGAAGGGCAGACGCCGCAGGCGACGTGGATTGATATTGCAGTCACTGGCCGTGCCAAAACCGCGATCCGGCGAAGTTTGCGCGAGGAAGATCGGGACCGGTTTATCAAGCTGGGGTCGGAACTGGCTCGCGTCGCCTTTGAAAATATCGGCAAGAAATCGACCGACAAGGCGTTGCGCACCGCCGCCAAGGGGCTGGGGATTGATGAGGTTGACGAAATGCTGGCCCGATTGGGTAGCGCCGAGCTGACCAGCCGCGAAGTGGTTCGCGCAATCTATCCCGATCTGGCGCAAAAGCCGGGGGAAGAGGTTGAGGAAGGCCGCGCCGTTGTTGGCCTTGGCCCCGATACGATCCACCGCCGCGCGAAATGTTGCCAGCCGGTGCCGGGCGAGCGGATTGTCGGGATTACCTTTCGCGGGCAAGGCGTTGTGGTCCATGCCATCGATTGCCCCGCTCTGGTCGAATACGAAGAACAGCCCGACCGCTGGATTGACCTGCAGTGGCAGGGCGGCACGCATAAAGCGATCAATACCGTGACGCTGGATATTACCATTTCCAATGATGCGGGCGTGTTGGGCCGGATTTGCACGCTGATCGGCGAACAATCGGCCAATATCTCGGATCTGACATTTCTGGACCGCAAGCCGGATTATTACCGGCTGGTCATCGACGTTGATCTGCGTGATGCCGAACATCTGCACCGGGTGATGACAGCGCTTGAGGCGGAAAGCAATGTGTCGTCAATTTCGCGCCGCCGCGATCCGAAACAGGCGACGATTGTGTCGGCACGGTTGTAAGGGGCGCTTGGGGTGGTTTTCAAACGCCGGGTCAGACGACCCATCAGAACCATCCTCGCCGAGGCGGTCTATCCGCGCGGTGGCTGGCGCCGGGCGTTTGAATATGTCAAACACCGCATCCGCCGCCTGCCGGACACGCCTGAAAAGATCGGACGCGGCATCTGGGCGGGCGTATTTGCCAGTTTCACCCCGTTCCTTGGCTTGCATTTTCTGGTGGCGATTGCGCTGACCAAACCCCTGCGCGGCAATTTTCTGGCCGCTGTTCTGGGCACCTGGTTCGGCAATCCTTTGACCCTGGTGCCAATATCAGCGGCCAGTTTGCACACCGGATATTTCCTGTTGGGCCATCGCCCGACCGAACGCCTGATCGAGGCGCTGCCCCATTTGTTTGGCGGTGCCACCTCGGATCTGTGGCACAATATCAAGGCAGTGTTCACGTCCGAACGCGCGGACTGGGATCGTTTGGCCGTGTTTCACCACGAGGTATTTCTGCCTTATCTGATTGGTTGCCTGATTCCCGGCGTTATTGTCGCAACGCTGGTCTATTTCTTGACCGTCCCCCTGGTCCGCGCCTATCAAGACGCACGCCGCAAGGCATTGCGCGACAAGTTGGAAATGCTGAAGAAAAAGCCGGAGTAAGCGATGAGCAAGTTAAGGCTGGGTGTGAACATCGACCATGTGGCCACGGTGCGCAACGCGCGCGGGTCGGCCTATCCTGACCCGGTGCGGGCCGGGATTATGGCGCAGGAATTTGGGGCGGATGGGATCACCGCCCATCTGCGCGAGGACCGGCGGCATATTTCGGACGCCGATATCGACGGGCTGATGGCCGCCTTGCGCATTCCGCTGAATTTCGAAATGGCCGCCACGCCGGAAATGCAGGCGATTGCGCTGCGCCACAAACCGCATGCCGTTTGCATCGTGCCGGAAAAGCGCGAGGAACGGACGACCGAGGGCGGGCTTGAGGTTGCCCGCGAAGAAAACATGCTGGCCCATTTCATTGCGCCTTTGCGCGAGGCGGGCTGCCGCGTGTCGATTTTCATCGCTGCCGACAAACGTCAGATCGAGGCGGCGCACCGGATTGGCGCACAGGTCATCGAACTGCACACCGGGGCCTATTGTGACGCGCATGCAGAAGGGCATTTTGAGGCGCGGGATGCAGAATTGATCCGGCTGGCTGATATGGCGGTGTTTGCGCTTGATCTGGGGCTGGAGGTCCACGCCGGCCACGGCCTGACCTATGATACCGTCGCCCCCGTCGCCGCCATCCCGCAGCTGATGGAGCTGAACATCGGCCATTTCCTGATTGGCGAGGCGATATTCCGGGGGATCGGCCCCGCGATGACCGAAATGCGCCGGTTGATGGATGGGGCGCGGCGGTGAAAAGTCAGGCGTTAATCGTAATACTACTCTGCTTGTTGGCTTCACCCTTGGCGGCCCAAACCATTACGGCCTGTGATGAAGAAATGCGCACCGCGATCATCGCCAAATCTACCGAGGATAGTCTTCGAGTTTTAGCCAACGGTGATGTCAGTCTCGCCATTGTGCATTCCGATTCCGCGCCGGATGACGGCAAGTACTTCCTGTTTGTACTTGTCTCAACACCAGAAAGTTCGGCTGGTCAGCAGTGCCGCCTCGTTTCTTTTAACGCAAGTGGCCGCCACGACGGACAAGGTTTCCTATACTTGACCTTGCAGGGCATGCATTCAGAAGTCAGTAACGGTAACGTATTAACTGTCGAACTGAATGGTGCTTGGTGGGATGCCGGAGACGGTGCCGACACTCTCCTGACTGTCCAAATCGACTTGGCCGGCGGAAACATAGAAGCCTTCATTCAATGATCCTTGGTATCGGCACCGATCTTTGTAACATCGAACGGATCGAGGGCACGCTTGCGCGGTTTGGCGAGCGGTTTCTGAACCGGGTGTTCACTGAACGCGAACAGCGCAAGGCCGACAGCCGCCCCCGTGCCATTGCCGCCACTTATGCCAAACGCTGGGCCGCGAAAGAGGCCTGTTCCAAAGCGCTGGGCACTGGGTTGCGGATGGGGATTTCGTGGAAAGACATGGCTGTGTCCAATCTGCGGACCGGCCAGCCTGTCATGCATGTGACCGGTTGGGCCAAGGAACGGCTGGACAGCATGACCCCGCCGGGGCACGAGGCGATCATTCATGTGACGTTGACCGATGATCACCCCTGGGCACAAGCATTTGTGGTGATCGAAGCGCGGCCCCGAAATTGATCTGGGCTGGCTTGACTCACTGGCCCCAGCCGCCCATGAAGCGGCGGATGATTAGCGGGAAATGGGTCGATGGCTGAAAAGACAAGTGTTGCGGGCAGTATATTAGAAACGGTCAAGACTGTTGTTTATGCATTGCTGATTGCCGGGGTGTTCCGGACCGTATTCTTTCAGCCCTTCTGGATTCCATCCGGGTCGATGAAAGACACGCTGTTGATTGGTGATTTCCTGTTCGTCAACAAGATGGCTTATGGCTATTCCTATGCGTCCTGCCCGTCGATCCGCATTGCCCGGCTGGGTATTGATATTACCGCCGAGGATTTCTGCGGCATGTTCCAAGGCGCCGAAAGCCGGTTTCTGGGGTCTGACCCGGAGCGCGGCGATGTGGTGGTGTTTCGTCATCCGGTCACGGGCGTGGATTTCATCAAACGCCTGATCGGCCTGCCGGGCGACCGGGTGCAGGTGACCCAAGGGATCGTTTACATCAATGATGTCGCCGCCCCGCAGGAAGACGCAGGTATTTTTGCCGAAACCTTTCAGCCCGAGGGCCAGGGTCCGCAATCGCAGCGGATGTCCTGTGAAAACGGCACTGTCGGCGCGGGGGCGGATTGCACCAGTTCGCGCGCCCGTGAAACCCTGCCAAATGGAGTTGTGCATAATGTGCTGAATATCGACAGCAATCAGCCCCCCGCCAATGGCGCGTTTGATGCGGATAATACCGGCATCTACACCGTGCCTGCCGGGCATTACTTTTTCATGGGCGATAACCGCGACAATTCGACCGACAGCCGGTTCCCGCAGGCCGCCCCGACCAATGGTGTCGGGTTTGTCCCGCTGGAGGATATCGTGGGCCGGGCGGACCGGATCATGTTTTCATCAGCCGGAACATCGATGCTGGCGTTCTGGACATGGCGTTCTGACCGTTATCTGATGGCCGTCGAATGAGGCTTGCGGCAGAGCTGGGGGCCTTTGCCAAGCGGCTTGGTCACAGCTTTGCCTCGCCTGCCTTACTGGTGCAGGCTGTCACGCATGGGTCGATGTCCTCGCCCCACCGCGACGATAATCAGCGGCTGGAGTTTCTGGGCGACCGGGTGTTGGGGCTGGTGATGGCCGAGGCGCTGCTGGCTGCTGATCCTTTGGCGGCTGAGGGGTTGGTTGCCCCGCGCTATAACGCCTTGGTCCGCCGCGAAACCTGCGCCGATATCGCCCGTTCGATTGATCTGGGATCGGTCCTGAAGCTGGGCCGGTCCGAGATGCAATCGGGGGGCCGCCGTAAAGAGGCGCTGTTGGCCGATGCGATGGAGGCGGTGATTGCCGCCGTGTATATGGATGCCGGTTTCGAGGCCGCCCGCGCCGTGGTATTGCGCCTGTGGGCCGACCGGATTGGCGGGGTCGAAGACGATGCCCGCGACGCCAAGACCGCGTTGCAGGAATGGGCGCAGGCAAGGGGCGAAACCCCGCCGGACTATGTAGAAGTGGCCCGCGAGGGGCCGGATCATCAGCCGTTGTTCACCATCGAGGTCCGCTTGGCCTCGGGTAGGGCAGAACAGGCTGTGGCCGGGTCAAAGCGGCAGGCCGAACAGGCGGCTGCGGCTGCGTTATTGCAAAAGGTATCGTCATGACAGACTCTGTTCTGGGCCAAAAAGCAGGCTTTGCCGCCCTGATTGGCGAACCCAATGCCGGTAAATCCACCCTGCTGAACCGCATGGTGGGGGCAAAGGTATCTATCGTCACCCACAAAGTGCAGACCACACGCGCCCGGATTCGCGGCGTGGCGATGGAGGGTTTGGCGCAGATTGTGTTTGTCGATACGCCCGGTCTGTTCAAACCGCGCCGCCGTCTTGACCGCGCCATGGTGGCTGCGGCCTGGGGCGGTGCGTCGGATGCCGATGTTGTTGTGCTATTGATCGAGGCGCAGCGGGGGATGACCGAGGGGGTCAAGACGATTCTGGAGACGCTGGCTGACCGTGTGGGCAAATCCCCGGTGGCGCTGGCGATCAACAAGATTGACCGGGTCAAGGCCGAGGGGCTGCTCGCCCTGACCAAGGATATGAACGACGCCTATCCCTTTGTTGAAACCTTCATGATATCCGCCGAAAAGGGCTATGGTTGTGACGCTTTGCGCGTTTGGCTCGCGTCGAAAATGCCCGACGGCCCGTGGTTATACCCCGAGGATCAGATTGCCGACCTGCCAATGCGGATGATTGCGGCTGAAATGACCCGCGAAAAGCTGACCCTAAGGCTGCATCAGGAATTGCCCTATGAACTGACCGTTGAGACCGAAAGCTGGGTCGAGCGCGAGGATGGCTCGGCCCGGGTGGACCAGATCATCTATGTCGCCCGCGATGGCCATAAGGGGATCGTGCTGGGCAAGGGTGGCGAGACGATCAAATCGGTCAGCACGGCGTCGCGGGCCGAGTTGGAGGAATTTCTGGGCCGCCGGGTGCATCTGTTTTTGCAGGTGAAGGTGCGCCCTGGCTGGCTGGACGAGGCCGAGCGGTTTTCCGAAATGGGCTTGGATTTCAAGGACAGCCACGAGTGATCAGGCTAACGGCCGACATCTGGGTGTCTGCCTATCTGACCCGCCTGAGATTGGTGAATATCCCCGCGTTTGTGGTAAAGCGCGGGGATAGCACCGCTGGGGCGGTTCTGGTCAAGCTGAATACATTGGATGGGCGGGCCTGTTGTTATCAGCGGTCGTTCGATCTGCTGTCTGGTGACCGCAAATGGGTCGTGCTGACCCAAGGCGCGGAACCCGCCGTCGATGCCTCGGTCACCAAACAGCGCAGTTTTGATCCTGACCTGTGGGTGATCGAGGTCGAGGACCGCTTGGGGCGGCATTTGCTGGATCAGGATGGGCTGGCCTGATCGGGCAGCACGCGAGCCAACACGACAACACCATATCCGGCGAACACAAAACCCAGAGTCAGCATTGCGACATTCAGCGCGGTTCGTCCCACCCCCAAGACGCCCACATCAATGAAAGGATAGGCATAGACCCCGGTCATCTGCCCGCGGAGCAGCGCATAGATACAATAGGCGAGCGGCACCACAGCCCAGCGTAACGGGTGCCAGCGGGTCAGTGGCGATTTGGGCGCACAGCGGACCCACCAGATCAGGCACAACAGCGGCACCGCTGTATGCAACCCTTGATCAGCCCACCAGCCCAGCCCTTGGGGTGCCCAGATACCAGCCAGAATCGTGTGATAGATCAGTCCGACGGTCCCGATCCACAAAAACAACCCGCCATGCCAGCCCGCACTGCCGATCCGGCCAGTCATGAATATGGCCGCAAAACTGACCGCTACGATCAGATTGACCAGCACGGTGAAATAAGCGGCCATCACCCAGAACAGCGCCAAAACGCTGCTCGCCCCGGTCAGACGATAGGACACGACCGCCTGCGCCGCCAAGGCTGCGACGCTGACCATTAATATCACGACACTCATCAGGCGCGGGGCTAACGTCATGGATCGCAGGTTTGCAGGGCCGGAGCCAAAAGACAAGCCCGCATCCCCTTGCATCACGCCGCCATAACCTTGGACCGCATCCCCATCGCCAGCCATGCCGCACAATCGGGGCCAAGTTCGTGCTGGGAACGGGCGATATACAGCGCGTTATCCTTGTCCGTTAGCACATCGCGCCAGCGGCCATTGGTGCCCTTGTGGATGAAACTGTCGGCCCCACCTTCCCAGAACGCCCCGCCCATGGGGGTTACTTCGGCGGCATGGGCCTTCATATAGTCGAATGTGCAATGTTCGATGACCTTGGCCATGGTGGCAGCGTCGGGCTTGATCCCAAGGAAATCAGCGATCCGGGCAATCTCGGCGGGCATGTCGGACTTCAGGTCGGCAAAATGCACCAGCAGAACATTGGGCAGCTCGCGGATGTCCCACCAGGTGCGGACATTTTCCCAGAACGACCAGAACGGTTGGCCGTCCGTCGCCAGCCAGTCGCGGAAATAGGCCGCGACATCCGGGTTTGGCCTGCCAATCGGCGGGCCGATGCGACCGGGGGTATCGTTCAACGCGCCATACCACACGTCATTGGCGGTCAGATGGTGGTTATGCAGGCTCCACGCCACATCACGGCCATCGCGGGCGACGTAAATGTATTTGGCCTCGTCGGAAAATTCCAAGGCATCGACCGGCAGATGGGTTTTCAGGAACCGGCGATGCGCCTGCGCCTCGACCATCGGCAGTTTGACCTCTTTCGGGGGCAAGCGCAGGTCCATCCACGGGGACATGGTGCCAAGGTCCAGCCCCTCGGCCCCGCTGAAAATCAGCTGAGCCAGAATTTGCTGCATCCAGGTGGTGCCGGACTTGGCATAGGTCCCCAGAATGATGTCGTCGTTGCGGAAAGCAAAACCGTTCCAGATCGTGCTGTCCATGTGGTGATTATGAATTTCGCGTGTCTTTACAGGCATTTGACTAACCTCTCTGTTGAATGTGACCGATAAATAAACTTTGCCAGACAATTGCGCTGTGCCATAGGTAACGAGATGAGTTTCTGTTTTGCATTTTTGCAAAGGGCGCGCATTTGGATTGGAATGACCTCAAGCTGTTTCTGGCCGTGGCCCGGTTCGGCTCAATCCGGGCCGCTGCCGAGGAATTGGGGCTGAACCAATCCACGGTGAACCGGCGGCTTGAGGTGCTGGAACATGCATTGAAACTGCAACTGTTCGATGCGACCACGCGGGGTCATGTCCTGACCACGCAGGGGCAGGCGCTGGTTGATGCCGCCGCCCCGATGCAGGTGCAGGCCGATGCTGTGGTGCAGGCCGCGACGCTGCTGGCGCGGCAATCGGGCGGGGTCCTGAAACTTACGGCGGCTCCGGCCGTTTTCAGATCGTTTCTGGAACCGGTCATGGCCGCCTTTCTTCAGCAGCATCCGGGTGTGAACCTGAGTTACGACGAGTCGGAACACACGCTTGATCTGTTTGCAGGCGAGGCTGACATTGCGATGCGTGCAGGCTGGACCACGCCGGATGACACGTTCGTGTCGGTCTGGTTAGATTATCATCCATGGACGGTCTATTGCAGTCCGGCCTATGCGGCCAAGCGCGGGATGCCAGCGCAGATCAGCGACCTGTGCGGCCATGATATTGTCAGGCTCGAAGGCAAGGTTGGCCAAGGCAAAGGCAATCAATGGTTTATGGCGCAGACAGCAAACGCACGTTCTTCGGGGCTGGCCGAAAATGTGGCCTCAATGAAAAACATCCTTACAGCAGGTCTGGGCGTGGGAATCCTGCCGACCGTCATCGGCGATGATCAGCCGGGATTGGTGCGCTGTTTTGACCCGGCTCCGGAAATGATGGCCTCGATGTGGCTGGTCACAACACCCCAAATGTCCCGTGATCCCCGGATCAAGGCCTTTACCGCGCTGGCGAAAAAGATGCTGCGCCCATGATCGAATGGCGTGACGAAGGGGCGGTTCTGGCGGTGCGGGCGCATGGCGAAACCTCGGCGATTGTCGAGGTGTTTACCGCAGCACATGGCCGTCATGCCGGTGTGGTGCGCGGCGGGGTCAGCCGGAAAATTGCGCCCACATTGCAACCCGGCGCACAGGTGCAGGTGGTCTGGCAGGCCCGGCTGGATGAACATCTGGGATCGTTTACCGTGGAACCGTTGCGCAGCCGGGCCGGGGCGATGGACGACAGGCTGTCGCTGGCCGGGCTGAATGCAGTAGCGGGATTGCTGTGCCTTGTTCTGCCCGAACGCGATTCGCATCCGGTGCTCTACCAACGCACTGTTGCCCTGCTCGATCTGCTCGAGCAGACTGATTTATGGCCGCTGGCCTATCTGCAATGGGAGCTGGCCTTGCTGGAAGATATGGGATTTGGCCTTGATCTGACCCGATGCGCCGTGACGGGCGTGACCGAGGGGCTGATCTATGTATCGCCCAAAACCGGGCGGGCGGTCAGTGCGGCGGGGGCTGCTGAATGGGCCGACCGGATGCTGGCCCTGCCGCCCGTGTTGCGCGGCGAAGGCGAGGCCGGGCAACCCGAGATTGTCGCCGCGCTGGCCACCACTGGCTATTTCATCGAACATCGGTTGCTGCATGGATCGGGTGACAGGCCGATGCCAGCGGCCCGCCAGCGGTTGATCGAGACGATGGCCCGCTACGGCTGAACAAACACCATGCGGCCCCCGGCCGGGTTGGTCAGGGTCACATTGCCTGCCGTCACTGTCGCCTGTGTCATGATCGTCAGCGCGGCAAAGAATACCCCTTCGTCGACCAAAGCATCGCAGGCGATTTCGGTGGAAATGAAACCGTCGGTTTCAAACTGCGGCAAAGATGCGGTCAGTTGCGCCCCATAGCTGTTGCAGGGCGCGTTTCCGGCCACTGTGTCAGGCGCCGGAAAACTGATCGTCGCGCGGGCAGCAAAGGGTTGCCCGTCAATGCTGATCAGCCGGTAAATCCCGTCGGCGCGCGGCTGATCGGCGGTCTGGATGCAGGCCGTCAGGGCCAGAAGGGCGAGCAAGGGGCGCATGGAAGGAGCTTGCGCCACCGTCCGGCCGCGCGCAAGAGGCAGGATTACTTCACCAGCTTGTTGTTGATCAGGAATTCAGCGGTTTCGATCAGGCTCTCGCGGGCATCACGGAAGGTGATGCCTAGGTCGGCCTGCGCCCGGGCGCTCGTGACTTCGGCTCGCTTGCCCAACTCTGGGACAATGCCAGCGATGGCTTTGTCAAAAATCGCCAGAAAACGGACCACAAAATCGGGCGCCTGCCGAGTGACGATTCGACGGGCTGGAAAACGGGTCTTGAGAATCTGAGCCATGTCGGTGAACCACAAGAAGCGGTCGGATGTGATGTAGCGCTTTCCGGCGCTGGCCGGGGTGACGAGCGCCCGAACATGGGCCAGCGCCACGTCACGCACATCGACGGTCAGGAGGCCAAAACGCGGTAGCATCGGGTCTTTGGCGTTCAAAAACCGCTCGACTACCGAAACCGAAGATCCGAAATGCCGATCAAGAGGTGGGCCGATCACTAAGACCGGGTTGATCGAGGTCAATTGCATTTGCGGAGCGTGATCGCGAACATAGTCCCAAGCTGCGCGTTCCGCCAATGTCTTGGACTGGGTATAGGCGGTGGTATGAGGCGCATCGGGATTGGTCCAGTCCGCCTCATCAAAAGCCGATTTGCCCGCTGGCAAGGGCCCGCCCCAGATGGCTGCCGACGAAGAGGTCATGATGACCCGAGTAACACCAGCCGCCTGCGCAGCCCTGAGCGCCCGCAAGGCCCCTTGCACCGCCGGGCGGATCAGGTCTTGCGCATCTTTGGGCTGCACCAGCGGAAACGGCGAGGCGGTGTGCATCAGCACATCCACCCCGGCCAGCGCGTCGGCCCAACCTGCGTCCTGTTCCAGATCAAGCGCCACAAAGGTCAGCCTGTCATCCAGCGGCCCGGTCAGATGCGGGATAAGGGCAGCGCGCACTTCATCGGCGCGGGACAGGTTGCGCAGGCTGGCCCGCACGCCATAGCCCGCGTTCAGCAGTTGCAGGGCAATATGTTTGGCGATGTAGCCACTGGCCCCGGTCAAAAGCACGGTCTGCGTCATTGGAAAACCCCGATACCTAAATGATTTGGTTTGATCATTGCACCAGACCTATACATCTGGGCCGAAAAATCAAAGACACCTTAAGAAACAGCCGGGCCTGCGACATGACATGTCGGGTCTGGCACAGACGCGGGCCGCTGGCAGGTGGATCAAGGCAGCAATATTTTGGACCAACCCATGTTCACGCCCCGCACCCCTTTGTACCTGTCGCACACGCCGGTGCCGCGTGTTGAACATTTCGCCCTGTTGGCCGCATTAGAGGCCGGGTTCCGGGGGATCCTTTTGTCGGTCATGCCTGTGGTCATGTACCGGGCGTTTCAGGACGCGCAACTGGTCAGCGGGCTGTATTTCATCGTCGGCATCGCGTCGCTGTTCTGCGGGCTGATGGTCCCCTGGATGACCCGGTTTGTCGCCCGGCGCTGGATGTTCACGCTGGCGGGGGTGTTCTATCTGGCGGGGGTGGCAATGGCCCTGACCGGCATTCCGCAGCTGAAAATCGCGGTGCTGATGGTCAATGCCTTTGGGACCGTGACGTTTAGTGTTTGCCTGTCCGCCTATGTGCTGGACTACATCAACCGCAGTGAACTGGGGCGCAATGAATCCACCCGGATGATTTATAGCGCCACATCCTGGACCATTGGCCCGGTCACGGGGGTCTGGCTGCTGAACTGGTGGGAGCCTGCGCCATTCATTGTGGCGGGCGGCTTTGCAGTGGCCCTGATCGCGACATTCTGGTGGTTGCGGCTGGGCAATGGCAAGCAGATCACCCGGGCGGCGGGGCCAGCGGCCAATCCGCTGGCGTTTCTGGCGCGCTTTCGCAGGCAACCCCGGCTGATTGCGGGCTGGCTGTTCGCGGTGCTACGGTCCTGCGGCTGGTGGGTTTACGTGGTGTATCTGCCGAAATACTGCATCGAGAACGGCTTGGGTGAGACGGTTGGCGGGGCGGCATTGTCGCTGTCAAACGGGTTGTTGTTTGTGACGCCGTTTATGTTGCGGCTGGTCTACCGGATGTCGGTGCGCCGCGCGGTGCGCTGGACCTTTGCCCTGACCGGCGTGATGTTCGTTATTGCCTGGGCCTTGGCCCCGTGGCCATGGGCGGCAGTCGGCAGTCTGATGATCGCGTCCATCGGGCTGGTCATGCTGGATGTGTGCGGCAGTCTGCCGTTCCTGATGGCGGTCAAGCCGTCGGAACGGACCGAAATGGCGGCAGTCTATTCCAGTTTCCGGGATATATCAGGCATTCTGACGCCAGGGGTGGCCGCAGTGGTGCTGATGGTGTCACCCGTGGCGGGGGTGTTTGCTGCGGCGGGTGTCGGCATGTTCAGCGCTTGGGCGATTGCCGGGCAACTGAACCCGCGCCTTGGCGTGGCGCGTGCAACCAATCCGGTCGGACCGCTGCCTGCAAAGTAGGGCGGGTTGGACCGCAGTCTTTGTTTGCCAAAACACTCGGTCTGGTGGCACAATCGGCGCATTGAACGATAAACGGAGGGTCACATGATTACCAATTTCATTGCTGGATTGATGCTGCTGACATCAGCCCAAACTACCGACATGCAGCTGACACAGGTCGATTTCGCCCTGCCCGCCCAACGCGTCACGACTTTTGCGCCGATTGCTGAATTGCGCATCACCTCGGGGCAACCGCTCAGCCAGATAGCGCAGGAGGCGTTTGACCGGGATTTCGCCGCATCCACGTATTTTTCCGCCTTTGCCTTGGCCAAAGCAGGCGGTTTTGGCTATGCTATCGGCGCCAACTCTTTGGGTGCGGCCCGCGATATGGCCCTGCAGCGCTGCCTGACCGAGAACGCCAATTGCGTGATCGTCGCTGAAATCGTCCCCGAACGCTATGTGCCCCCCGCCCCAGGCGAGATTTTTCTGCGCACCGAGGCCGCCGATTTCTTTAATAACCCCAGCCCGGATGTGAATAATATGCGGTCGATGGCGATCAGCGAAGATGGGTCATGGGCCTATATGTGGGGCTACACACTGCAGGCCGAAGCCGACGCTGCCGCAATCGCTGAATGCGAACTTAACCGCAGCGACGTGCCGAATTTGCAGGACTGGCCGTGTTTTCTGGTGCCATTGCGGGTAAAATAGGGGTCACTCCAACAGCCGCCGTGCAATCACCTGCGCCTGAATTTCGGCGGCACCTTCGAATATATTGAGGATGCGGGCGTCGCACAGGATGCGGCTGATTTTGTATTCCAGCGCGAATCCATTGCCGCCGTGGATTTGCAGGGCGTTGTCGGCGCAGGCCCAGGCGATGCGGGCACCCAGCAGTTTAGCCATGCCGGCCTCAAGGTCACAGCGCCGCCCGGCATCTTTTTCGCGGGCACTGAAATAGGTCAACTGCCGCGCAATCATGATTTCTACGGCCATCATCGCAAGTTTGCCCGACACGCGCGGAAAGGCGATCAGGGCCTTGCCGAACTGTTTGCGGTCGCGGGCGTATTGCAGGGCTACATCCAGCGCCGATTGCGCCACGCCGATGGCGCGGGCGGCGGTCTGGATGCGGGCGCTCTCGAAGGTTTGCATCAGTTGCTTGAAGCCCTGGCCTTCGACCCCGCCTAGCAGGTTTTCGCCTTTGACCGCGAACCCGTCGAACGCAAGTTCGTATTCCTTCATGCCACGGTAACCCAGGACCTCAATTTCGCCCCCGGTCATGCCGGGGGTCGGAAAGGGTGCCGCATCGGTGCCGGGGGTCTTTTCGGCCAGAAACATGCTGAGGCCACGATAGTCGGTGGTCGCGGGGTCGGTCCGGGCCAGCATGGTCATGACATGGGTGCGGGCGGCATGGGTGATCCAGGTCTTGTTGCCGGTGATGGTGTAATCGTCACCATGTTTGACCGCACGGGTGCGCAGCGACCCAAGGTCGGACCCGGTATTGGGTTCGGTAAATACGGCGGTGGGCAGGATTTCTCCGGATGCCAGCCCCGGCAGCCAATGCTGTTTTTGCGCTTCGGTCCCACCACACAGGATGAGTTCGGCGGCAATTTCGGTGCGGGTGGCCAATGATCCGACGCCAATATACCCGCGCGACAGTTCTTCGCTGACCACGACCATGCTGGCCTTGGACAGGCCAAGCCCGCCGTATTCCTCGGGGATGGTCAGGCCAAAGACCCCCATGTCGGCGAGTTCGGTGATGGTCTGTAATGGGATCAGTTCATCGGCCAGATGCCAGCCGTGGGCGTGTGGTTCAACCTTTTCAACCGCATAGCGGCGGAACTGGGTGCGGATCATTTCCAGTTCATCATCAAGACCGGATGCGCCAAATGTGATATTGGCCGTCTGGTCCTGCATCAGTTCGACCAGCTGGGTGCGGGCGGCCTGGGTGTTGCCTGTTTGGGTCAGGGTCATCACGGCGGGGTGCATCAGGGCGCGCATGTCATCCTGTGTCAGCCCGATATCCTGCAGGCGCAAAATCTCGCCCTGCGACATCGGGATGCCACCATATATTTGCCACAGGTATTCGCCGAACGCGATCTGGTGCAGCAGTTGCTCGGTTTCACCAAACTTGCCCATCGCGGCCAAGCGTTCGGCCCAGTCCTGCATCTGGTGCAGGGATTGAGCATAGGTGGCGAGCCAGGCCAGGCCATGTGCGGCGGTCTGGTGCTGGTCAATCAGGGGGGGGGATACTTTGCCCGCGACGGTGACCAGATCGCGGACAAGTGCGGTGGCGCGGGTCAGGACGCTGTCGACCGGTCCCAGAGCTGCCGCCGTCAGTGCCAACAGGTCACGCAGGATGGGCGTTACAGGCATGGTTTGTCCGTCATGTGGCAAAGTGAATCTCCGAATTATGTTGGTGCAGGGATAATCACTTCGCAGCTGCAGCGCAATATTAATTCAAAATGTGGCGTCCAAAAGAACATAGATGTCGCAGGGGCGCGCGGGTTTCACTCACCCTACGCAGGGTGGGTGAACCCCCGCGAAAATTAGCGGTTCGCCCCCGGCACCCATAGCACATCGGCCTTGCCATCATCATTGGCGATGCGCGCAGCGACGAAAAACCAATCCGACAGACGGTTCAGATATTTGACCGCCGCCTGATTGATCGCCTCCATCGTCGCCAGTTCCACCACCAACCGTTCGGCGCGGCGCGATACGGTGCGGCAGATGTGCAAATGTGCCGCCAACGGCGAACCGCCGGGCAGGATGAAACTGCGCAGCGGGGTCAGGCGGGCGTTCATCGCATCAATTTCGGCCTCAAGCCGGTCCACCTGCGTCTCAACCATCCGCAAAACGGTATAGCCCGCCTCGCCATCCCGCTCCATTTCCGGGCGGCACAGGTCTGCGCCCAGATCGAACAGGTCGTTCTGGATCATCGCCAGCAGGTGGTCCATGTCGCCGTCCGCATGCAGTCGGGCCATGCCGACTGTCGCATTGGTTTCGTCCACGGTGCCATAGGCACTGACCCGCAGTGAATGTTTGGCTACACGCGCACCATTGCCAAGTGCGGTTTCGCCAGCATCGCCGGTTTTGGTGTAAATGCGGTTCAGAACGACCATTTTCAGCCCCTTAGCCAGATATACAGCAGGATCAGCCCGACCGCGACAAACTGCGCCCCAATGCGCCAACGCATGATTTTATTGGCATATTTGCGGTTGAACTCGCCACCTTTGCCAAAGGCTCCGATGCCCAGCATCAAAATGCCGACAACGATCAGAACGGCCAAGACGACGAGCAAGAATAACGGATCACGGGCCATCAGGATTCCTTTTTGACTAGCGGACGATGTAGCAGGCCCCATGCGAAAAGGAAGGGGTTACCCCTTGGCCACGACCCAATCGAGCCAGCGGGTTGGCAGTAGCCGCTTGATGGCACCCGAAAACCAAGTCGGAAAGGTCACGTAATAACGGGCGCGTGGGCGGGACGATTCCAGGGCGTGGATCAATCGCCGGGTCACAGCAGAGGCAGGCAGTTCAAATTTATCCGGCCCCTTGGCCGCGTATAACCGGTGGCGCAGGGCGGCATAGGACGCGGCATGGGCCGAATTTTCCCAATCAATCCAGCGTTCAAACTGGATGGCCGCATTGGCCCGGATCCGGCTGGTGATCGGCCCCGGTTCGATCAAAATGACCTTGATATCCGTGCCGCGCAGTTCCAGCCGCAGCACATCGGTCAGCCCTTCAAGCGCGAATTTGGTGGCGACATAGGCACCGCGCCATTTTGCCCCGACAAGGCCAAGCACCGATGAACATTGCACAATCCGGCCGTGCCCCTGCGCCCGCATCACAGGGATCACCCGGCAGGTCAGATCGTGCCAGCCAAACAGATTAGCCTCGAATATGGCGCGTAACGCATCGCGCGGCAGATCTTCGGCGTAGCCGGGGATCGCATAGGCCCCGTTGTTATACAGGGCGTCCAATGTCCCGCCGGTGGCAGCCAGAACCTGCGCCAATGCGGTTTGGATGGTCGCGGGGTCGGCGTAATCCAACAAGGGGCTGTCAAACCCTTCGGCGCATAACCTGTCGCAATCCTTGGCCTGCCGGCAAGATGCAAATACCCGCCAGCCACGTGCGCGCAATCCATGCGCCGCGTCATAGCCAATGCCTGACGAACAACCGGTGATCAGGACGGATTTTTGCAAGTCAGCCGTTTTGCGCGGCAAGGTATTCGGCTGAAACCCAACCCAGCAGCCCGGTGTCGATCACCCGGACATGGGCCCAGCCAGATGCGTCGGTTTCCAGCACTTCGGTTGCAGTGCCCTGCACCAACCGGTCCACAACAGCGTAATCGGTGCCCGGCCCTTCGCGGACATTGACCCGTTCGGCATTGACGACGCGCAGGTCAGCGGCCGGTTCTTGAATCACTTGTTCAATTACATCGTCGATCGCAGTTTCAACGACCGCCACTTGTGGTGCGGCAATAGCTTCGGGGGCCAGCGCAACTTCGGGCGCGATCAGCGGGACGGTCAGGGTGTCCGTCACGGCGGGGGCCGCAACCTGGGTCAAAGCCACAGTATCGGCGCGTGTGACGGTTTCCACCGCGTCGACCCGGGCCACCTGCACATCGGGCACAAAGCCAGCACCACCGGACAATTCATAGAATGCCACGGCCAAAAAGAAAAAAGTCGCCAAGATAAAGCGCGTCACCGCCAACACTCCCTAGAACAGGCCCCAACCGAACTGCCCCTATACTACATCACAATTGCAGTCACGGGGCAGTGAAAATTTAGGCCATGGTTTCCCCCTTTGGCCGCTTTACGCACCCTGCGGGCATAGCTACACAAGCCCTATGAGCGATGACGTCAAAGACCCCCATATCGAGGGGCCATCCGGCCCGATCGAGATTATTGAACCATTGCGCCGGGCCATCGGCGAACGGTACCTGACCTACGCTTTGTCCACAATCATGCACCGCGCCCTGCCAGATGCCCGCGACGGGCTGAAGCCTGTCCACCGCAGGATTCTGTATGCGATGCGCGAGCTTAAACTAGCATCTAATGGCGGTTTCCGCAAATCGGCCAAGATCAGCGGCGATGTGATGGGCAACTATCACCCGCATGGCGACATGGCGATTTACGATGCCATGGCCCGTTTGGCGCAGGATTTCAACGTCCGCTATCCGCTGGTTGATGGACAGGGCAACTTTGGCAATATCGACGGCGATAATCCGGCCGCCAGCCGTTATACCGAGGCGAGGCTGACTGCCGCGTCCGAGGCGTTGTTGGAGGGGTTGGCCGAAAACGCCGTCGATTTCCGCGATAATTACGACGGCACTTTGCAGGAACCTGTGGTTTTGCCTGCCGCGTTTCCCAACCTGCTGGCCAATGGATCAACCGGCATTGCTGTTGGCATGGCCACCAATATCCCGCCGCATAATCTGGATGAACTGATCTACGCCTGCCTGCATCTGATCAAGAACTCCGATGCTGATGACGACAGTCTGCTGGCGCATGTCCCCGGCCCGGATTTTCCAACTGGCGGTATTCTGGTCGAACCCGCCGCCAATATCGCTGACGCCTACCGCACCGGGCGCGGATCGTTCCGGCTGCGCGCCCGCTGGCAAGTTGAAGATCTGGGGCGCGGCATGTGGCAGATTGTTGTCACGGAAATTCCGTTTCAGGTGCAGAAATCCCGGCTGATCGAAAAGCTGGCCGAGATTGTGCAGACTAAAAAGGTGCCGCTGCTGGCCGATGTCCGGGATGAAAGCGCTGAAGATATTCGCCTTATTCTGGAACCACGCGCCCGGGGCGTGGACCCTGACATGCTGATGGGGATGCTGTACCGGAACTCTGATCTTGAGGTGCGTTTCAGCCTGAACATGAATGTGCTGATCGACGGGCTGACCCCCAAAGTCTGTTCGATGAAGGAAGTGTTGCGTGCCTTTCTGGACCACCGCCGCGATGTACTGCTGCGGCGCAGTGCACACCGGATGGAAAAGATCGACCACCGGCTGGAGGTGTTGGAAGGGTTCATTATCGCCTTTCTGAATCTGGACCGGGTGATTGATATTATCCGCTATGACGACGACCCCAAAGCCGCACTAATGCGCGAAGATTGGGGCCAGGATCATGCCCGGGCGATGACGGAAAAGGACTATGTGACGCCGTTGGCCTCTGCCGAAATGTCGCTGTCCGAGGTGCAGGCCGAGGCCATTTTGAACATGCGCCTGCGGTCATTGCGCCGGCTTGAGGAAATCGAACTGCAGGCCGAACGGGATGCGCTGATGCTGGAGCGGGCGGCGCTGGATGACCTGCTGGAAAATCCAGGCCTGCAATGGAAAAAGATTGCATCCGAACTGCGCGAAACACTGAAGGCGTTCGGCAAGGACACCCCCAACGGCAAGCGCCGCACCACATTCGCCGATGGCGCCCCGGCCGAGGATGTGCCGCTGGAGGCGATGATCGAACGCGAACCGATCACCGTGGTTTGCTCAAAGATGGGCTGGGTGCGCGGGATGAAAGGCCATCTGGCCCCCGATGCCGAGCTGAAGTTCAAAGATGGTGACGAAGGCCGGTTTGTGTTCCACGCTGAAACCACCGACCGGCTGCTGGTATTCGGGTCAAACGGGCGGTTTTACACCGTGGGGGCCACAGCGCTGCCATCGGGGCGCGGGATGGGAGAGCCGCTGCGCCTGATGATCGACCTGCCCAATGAGGCGCAGATTATCGCGTTTTTCATCCACAAACCCGGGCGCAAACTGCTGATCGCGTCGGATGCGGGGGATGGGTTTGTGGTGGCCGAAGACGATGTAATTGCCCAGACCCGCGCGGGCAAAGTTGTGCTGAACTTTGGCGACGGTGTTCTGGCGAAAATCTGCATTCCGGTCGGCGGTGATCATGTGGCTGTGGTGGGCGAAAACCGCAAACTGCTGGTGTTTGATCTGGCAGAATTGCCCGAGATGACCCGAGGCAAGGGCGTGCGCTTGCAAAAATACAAAGACGGCGGGCTGGCCGACGTGGCGACGCTGACCCTCACCACCGGCCTGTCGTGGAAAGATACCGGCGGCCGCACCCGCCTTGAACCCGACCTGACCGAATGGCTGGCCAAACGCGCCACGGCGGGCCGGATGGCCCCAAGGGGGTTTCCGCGGGACAATCGGTTTAATTAATCACGCGGCTAAAGGCTTTTATTTCTTTGGATCGCTAAGTGACCCCGCCGGAGGCACGTAACTATTCACGGCCTTATCCCCCAACAACGTGCAGCTGATCGCCTGATCCGCCCCTGACAGTTCCGCCACCGGCCCCTCGACCAGACCGCAATCCAGAATGTTATTTTCGTCCACGAAACGGGATGAATAGACATTTACATTGACCAATAGGGCCACGGCCCAGTCCAAGGGGGCGGCGTCCAGAAACCCGCCGAGTTCGACCCGTTGATTAGCCGGAAAAATATTGGCCTCTTCATGGCCCAGATAGACCATGCCCATTTCATCGGTAGGGGCATCTTCGCGCGCGGGCTCGCCAAAATAATAGGCGCTGACAGTGACCCATTCGCCAAGGCTGACCAGCCGGTCCATGGTGGGCTGGTCAAAACTGATGACAATCCCCACCCG
Organism: Rhodobacterales bacterium; assembly: GCA_031422295.1. Taxonomy (GTDB): domain Bacteria; phylum Pseudomonadota; class Alphaproteobacteria; order Rhodobacterales; family Rhodobacteraceae; genus JANOMH01. Next base: position 76,515 of record JANOQM010000089.1, read on the forward strand.
GTTTTCCGCCAATGCCGGAATGGCCAAGCCAATAGCGCCGATCAAACCCAAAATCAGTTTCTTCATCGCATATCCTTCTTCCAATGGCTGATCCAAGGCTAAGGCCAGCGCGCCGCATCGGTCAAGCTGCGCCTGACAGTTGCCGGAAGCGGGCCAAAACGGCATCCACCCTTGAATCCACGCCGCACCCGGCGCATGAAACGCGGATGACCCAAAGCCTGCCTCAGCAATCCACTCTGATTGACGCCCGCCCCATCGCCTATATTGTCGGGTGGGTTTTGACCGTGCTGGCCATTCTGATGCTAATCCCGGCGGCCACGGATGCGGCGGCGGGTCTGCCCAATGCGGCGGCTTTTGTGCAATCCGCCGTTTACACCGGGCTGACCGGGCTGTTGATCGCGCTGGCAACGCGCAACTCGCTTGGGCGCGGGTTGGATGTGCGGCAGGCCTATTTGCTGACCATTGCGATCTGGGGGGTGGTACCACTGTTCGGGGCGCTGCCGTTCATGATCGGGGCCCCCGGCCTGGGGTTTACCGATGCCTATTTCGAGGCCGTGTCCGGGGTCACCACCACCGGATCGACGGTGATTGTGGGCCTCGATGCGCTGCCGCCGGGGATGAACCTGTGGCGCGGGATGCTTAATTCGCTGGGCGGGCTGGGGATTGCCTTTGTCGCGATGATATTCCTGCCTGTCATGCGCGTCGGCGGTATGCAGTTTTTCCGCACCGAAGGGTTTGACACGATGGGCAAGGCGCTGCCGCGTGCCACCGATATCGCCCGGTCATTGGTTGTGGTCTATACCGGGCTGACCGTATTCTGCATCCTCACCTATGGCATATTGGGCATGTCCGCGCTGGATGCTGTGGTCAATGGCATGGCCTCGATTGCGACGGGTGGCTTTTCGCCCAGCGATATTTCATTCACCAAATATCAGGGCCTGCCCGAATATGCCGGGGCGTTTTTCATGGTTCTGGGGAGTTTGCCCTATATCCGCTACGTGCAACTGACCAGTGGGCAGGCCAAGCCGTTGCTGTGCGATTTGCAGGTGCGCACCTATCTGAAAATCCTGCTGGTTGCCACGTTGGCCGTGACCCTGTGGCGGTTGTCCACCTCGGATATGGCGGTTGAGGCGGCGTTTCGGGAAACCCTGTTCAATCTTGCATCCATTGCCAGCGGCACCGGATTCTTTTCTGGCACGTTCAGCAGCTGGGAAGGTTTTTCGATGATCGTGGCGTTTATACTGGGCCTGATCGGCGGCTGTTCAGGCTCCAGTTCTGGGGCGCTGACGGTGTTTCGGGTGCAGCTGGCGGTCAAGGCGTTGGTGGCCCAGATTCGGCTGATCCATCTGCCCAACCGGATCACGATCATCAAATATGATGGGCGCAAGGTAGACGATGATGTGATGAACGCCCTTATTCTATACGTCACCGGCTATATCGTGACGATTGGCGTGCTGAGCATTTGCATGACGTTTGCCGGGATTGATGCGGTGTCGGCGATCTACGGCATTTGGACATCCATCGGCAATATCGGCTATGGCTATGGCCCAATGGTGGTGCGCACCGGGACTTTTGTCGATTTTCCGGACAGTGCGAAATGGCTGATGATTCTGGCGATGACCATGGGGCGGCTGGGGTTGCTGACGCTATTCGTGCTGGTGTTGCCGCGGTTCTGGCAGCGCTAAAGCCGGGCTTTTGCCAGTGCTGTGGCGTGGTCCAGCAGTCCCTTTAGTTCAGTGCGCAACTGGTCGACCGTCGCCGGATCGGCGCGGCGGGGAACCTGGGCCTGCCAGCGCTGATACAGGCTGACACCGCTGGTAAAGGGCAAGGGCAGGACCATCCGGTCCCAGGTTTTCAGCAGGCGGTGCCGTTTGACCGCAAAAGTATACACAAACACCGGGCAGCCAGTGGCGCGGGCCCAGTCCAATGCGGCATCTTTGACCTGCCCCACCGGCCCGAGCGGCCCATCGCCCGTCAGGCCAATGCTTTTGCCCGCCTGCACGCGGCGCAAAATCTCGCGGCTGGCGGCCCGGTTGGACATTTTCGCTGACATCGCCATGGGGTCCAGCCCAAAGGCGGCCTGAACGGCCCCTGACACCATGCCGATGGGGGACGTGTCGCGCAAACTGCACAATTGCCCATGCCGGACCGGCCAATGCACCGGGGCCATCAGCGAACATTCGTGCCACAAGACCAATACGACAGGCCCTTGGGCCAGCGCCTGCTGCAAGTCGTCGTAGCCGATTTTTGTCCAGCGGGTCGTGCGGTTGCACAGCCGCAGATAGCAGGCCACCAGCCAGCCCAATGCCCCGGCCACCAGCGCCGATTGTTCAATGCGTTTGCGAAATGTCACCCGGCCCCCCTGTTGCAAACCGATATAGTGGCAATCCGCCGCCTAAGGGCAAGTGTGGCCCGCTGGAAAACTTTACACGACGCACTTATCTTGCAGCCAACGAAAGGTCACGAGTCCCTCGGTCACGACCAGAAAAGGAATGCACCATGGCATCGACCCCCACGATTCAGTCCTTTCTGGATAAAATGCTGAGCGGCGGGCGCGATCTGGCCCAGCGGGGCGAAGATATGGCGGCTGACAGATTAGGCGTTGATGATGACGTCGGCGCAAGGTCGCAGATGCGCAATACGGCGCTGGCTTCGGGGGCGGCTGCCGGGGTGCTGGGGCTGTTACTGGGGTCGCGCGGTGGGCGGCGGATGGCGGGCCGCGTGGCTGTGATGGGTGGGCTTGGGTATTTGGGTAAGGTGGCCTTTGACGCCTGGCAAAATTCCAAAAGCGGCGACAGCAGCCCGCAGGCGGCCCCGATTGACCAGTTGACCGATGCCAACAGTGAAACCCGCGCCCGGACTTTGGCCGCTGCGATGATTTCGGCTGCCAAGGCCGACGGCCATATTGACGACACTGAACGCGCCGCGATTGACGCGGAGCTGGCCGAATTGTCGCCCGATCTGCGCGCCGCCCTGACATCAGACCTGATGCGCGCGGCTGATCCCGCAGCCATCGCAGCTATGGCCCAAAGCGATCAGGAGCGCCGCGAGATTTATGCGGCCTCCTTGGTCTTATGCGGCCAGGATCATCCGGCCGAAGCGGCCTATCTGACCAATTTGGCCGCCGCATTGGCATTGCCTGCCGATGTCGTCGCCGAAATTGACCGCGAGATGGCCAGGGCCTGATTTGGGCGCGGCCCGCATCATCCCCTCTTGATCCGCTGCCGGTTTCAGACTAACCGAACGGTAATTGTAGGGGTATAGCTCAGTTGGTAGAGCGACGGTCTCCAAAACCGTAGGTCGCGGGTTCAAGCCCTGCTGCCCCTGCCAGTTCTTTGTGCCGATGTGGCGTTAAACAGACAACATCACTTCAAACCCGCCCCATATCATGCGTTTGCCATCAATCGGGGCGTCCCGCATGGCGTCGTTCATCCGGTCGTCCGTCATCACTTTGGCATTCACTTCGTCCCGGTGGGCGCGGTCGCGGAAGGTGACATAGCCGCAGACCACCACTTCGTTCCCAGTGGCAAGCACGGATCGGGGAAACGACGTGATTTCACCAACGGGCGTATTTTCGCCCTGCATTTCAGTCACGGCCAGCGCGCCGTTCTCCAGCCACATCGGGGCGCAACGGCGGGCGACGTCGAAATAGATGTCCAGATGATCGGGTGAAACGGGCATCACATACATATCGATATAGGGCATTTGATCCTCACTTGATTGGCTAACATTCCTACGGAAACCGAACTGCGACAGACGATCTGCTGTTTGGCCACCATTGGTCGATTCGCATTTCAATCTTAAACGAACCTGCAATAGGGTGCTGTGCAGTGCCAACCCAAACAGGACCCACATGCCAGCCGCGCCGATTGACCTGATCATCTTTGATTGCGACGGCGTGCTGATCGATAGTGAGGTTTTGTCGGCCCGTATTTTGATCGAAGAAGTGGCCGGGCATGGCATCACTCTGACCCCGGATTACGTGCGGGACAATTTTCTGGGGCGCAGTTTCCCGACGGTGGCGCAGATCATCCGCGACCGGTTTGCGCTGGTCCTGCCGCCCGAGTTTGAGGCCCGCTATCGGGCCCGGCTGCTGGAGTTGTTCGAGACAAATTTGAACGTCACCCCCGGTTTGTTTGAAATCATGCCGCAAGTCACAGTGCGCAAATGCGTCGCCACCAGCTCCAGCCCGCCCCGCGTGGCCCGGTCACTGGCGATCACTGGACTGGGCCGGTTCTTTGACCGGGTCTTTACGGCATCGCTTGTCAAATATGGCAAACCCGCGCCCGATTTGTTCCTGCATACGGCGGCGGAAATGGGTGTGCCCCCGGCCCGCTGCCTGGTGATCGAGGATAGCCGCCCCGGCGTGGCGGCCGCCCAAGCCGCCGGGATGCAGGTCTTGTTATATACTGGCGGCAGCCATATGCGCGGCAAGGCATTTGACACGACCCCCCCGGTCCGGGCATTTGAGGCATGGGAGGCGCTGCCTGCACTGTGCCCAGAGCTGTTCAAGGACTTGCCGTGACCGTTGGCCGCATGACCCCCGAAACGACCCGGCTGGACGATGCCGCCCGCGCCGGTTGGCTGTATTATGTCGCGGGCAATACGCAAGACGAGATTGCGCGCAAATTGGGGGTGTCGCGCCAGACCGCGCAGCGGCTGGTTGCAATGGCGGTCAGTGAACGGCTGGTCAAGGTCCGCATTGACCACCCGATTGGTCGCTGCATGGATTTGGCGAACCGCCTGATCGAAACCTATGGATTGCGGCTGTGCGATGTCGTGCCGTCCGACCCCGATGCGCCCGATCTGTTGGCCGGCGTGGCCAATGCGGCGGCGGCATTGTTGGAACAAACGCTGCGCGACCCCGAGCCGCGCATTATCGCTTTGGGCACCGGGCGGGCATTGAAAGCGACTGTCGAAAGCCTTGCGCGCCTTGATTGCCCACACCACAGCATCGTCTCGCGGTTGGGCAATATGATGGGCGATGGGTCAGCCACGCCCTATAATGCGGTCATCAGAATGGCCGATCGGGTCGGCGCCCGGCACTATCCCTATCCACTGCCCGTGCTGGCGCGGGATGCGGCGGAGCTGGCCGTGATGCACGCGCAAGACCCAATAAAGAATACCTTGCGATTATGTGCCGAGGCTGATTTTACACTGGTCGGTATCGGCCAACTGGGCAAGACAGGTCCAATAGTCGTTGATGGTTTTATGTCAACCGAGGTGCTGGCCGAGCTGACCGCCGCCGGTGCCAAGGGCGAGATCACATCATGGGTTTACGACGGCGATGGTCATGTGCTTGACTGCACACATAATTCGCGCGTCACCTCTGCCCCTTTGCCCCGCGCCGTTGACCGACCAGTGATTGCCGTTGCGCTGGGCGAGGCCAAGGTCCATGCGATCCGTGCTGCTTTGCTTGGTCATCTGATTAACGGGTTGATCACCAATGAGGCCACGGCCGAGCGGTTGTTGGCCAAATCTCCCCTGACCTAAAACGTTTTCATCCCTATTCTCAACGCGAATCATTGAGTGTTTTCATAGGCCCCGTATCGTTCGGCTTGGTGACATACTGGTCGCCCGAAGTGTGAGGGAGTGAGAGTTGAGTTGGACAGACAAGGATAAACACCTGGGCATGGACCAGCCGATCACGCGGCGTGATTTTCTGGATGGCGTCGCGTTGACCGTTGGGGCTGTGGCTTTTGGCGGGTTTGCGGCGGGCCGGGCTCAAGCGCAAACAGATGCGGGTTATCCCCCGGCGCTGGCTGGATTGCGTGGGCAGACCAATGCCGCGCAGAACGTCATGCACAGTATCCGCGATGGCAGTTATTGGGATACGGCCGGTGCTGTGACCGCATCTGGCGAAACCTATGATCTGGTCGTGGTCGGTGGCGGAATCTCTGGACTGACTGCCGCCTTGACCTATCGACAGCAAATCCCGGGTGCCCGAATTCTGATTCTAGATGCGCTTGAGGATTTTGGTGGCCATGCCAAGCGCAATGAATTTAGCGCCTCGAACGGCCAGACCCTGATCGGCTACGGCGGGTCGCAATCTATGCAGACCCCCAGTTATTTCAGCCCGGCGGTGAACAAGGTTTTGGCCGATATCGGCATTGAACCGGCAAGGTTCGAGGAATTCTTTGACCAAAGCTGGTCCGAGGATCGCGGCCTGTCCAGTGCGATGTTTTTCGGGGCCGAGGTCTGGGGTATGGATAAACTGGTGATCCGCACCGAAAATACCGCAGACTGGGTTAACCAGACCCCGCTGAATGATATGGCAAAGGCCGATCTGATCGCGTTGTTTGATGCCCCCGGTGACTATCTACCGGGGCTGACGCCGGAACAAAGATTAGAAAAGTTAAGCCAGATCACCTATGAACAATTCCTTCTGGACTTTGTGAAGGCCGATCCGCAGCTGGTCGATTTCTTTCAATCCTCGACCAATGGCTATTTTGGGGTCGGCATCGATGCCACCACCGCCTTGGACGCGCGGGGTAGCTACAATCCGGGCTTTGACGGCATGGATTTGGGCGATACGGTTTCCAAGTTTCACAGCCCGTCGGGCAGGCTCGCGTTTACCGACCCGGATTATTATATCTACCACTTTCCAGACGGGAACGCAGGCATCGCCCGCGCCCTTGTGCGCTCCATGATCCCCGCCGCACTAGCTGGCACCACGATGGAGGATCTGGCAACCGGCGTGGTGGATTATGCCACCCTTGATCTGCCGGATAATCCCGTGCGACTGCGGCTGAATGCGACGGCGATCAAAGTGGCGCATGACGGTCCGCCAGATGCTGCCGAAACTGTGATGCTGACCTATGCCGACGCGGCGGGCAAACCTGTCAGCGTGACTGCGGGTCATGTTGTGTTGGCCTGCTGGCACCGGGTTATCCCCTATCTGACGGATGAGATTGGTCCCGATCAGGTCACCGCCCTGAATGATCAGCAAAAAATTCCGCTGATTTATACCAACGTCCAGCTGCGCAACTGGGAGGCGTTCGATGCCCTTAAGATTGCCCGCGCCCGTGCCCCCGGCAATTTCTGGAGCGGGTTTGAAATCGACTTTCCAGTGTCGATGGGCGACTACAAGTTTGCCGATGTTCCAGCCGACCCGGTGATCCTGCATTTGTCCAAGGTCATGGTAGAACCGGGCCTGCCTGCCCGGGATCAGGCCCTTGCGGGCAAGCGCGCGCTGATGACCCTGACCTTTGAAGATATGGAACGGTCGATCCGCGACCTGCTGACCCGGGCTTTGGCTGGTTCCGGCTTTGATCCCGTGACCGATATCGAGGCCATCACCTGCAACCGCTGGAGCCATGGTTACGCCTACGAATATATGCGCCCTTGGGATACATTCTGGCCCGATGGCCCGTTGCCGATAGAAACCGCGCGGCAACCGTGGGGCCGGATCAGCATCGCCAATGCCGACAGCGGGGCTTATGCCTATGCGCATTCTGCGATTGATCAGGCGGTACGTGCCGTGCGCGACCTGATCGGAACGCCGGACGGGGCACCGGCATTCAGCCCATTCCCAGGGCCGCCACGCGAGACGTTGGGGCTTTAGCAGCTTTCTGCATTTGCATCAGTTTCACCCACCCTACAGGCGTAGGGTGGGTGAAACCCACGCATCCAAACCACATTAAATCATGAAACCAACGGCTTAAAAGACCGCCGCACTGCGGCGTGGAACACCCATTGACTCGACTCAGTCCTTAAGCGAGTATTTGCCCACTGACTAAGCATTTGCCCATTAGGGCAATAGGGAGGATACCTATGACACTGACTTTGCGCGCCCTTTTGGGTGCAACAGCGCTATGCGCGGTCGCCGGTTTTGCCGCTGCCGAATCGCACGCCACCACCATCACAATCGCCACTGTGAACAACGGCGACATGGTCCGCATGCAGGGCCTGACTGCCGAATTTAATGCAATCCACCCCGAGATTACTCTTGAGTGGGTTGTTCTGGAAGAGAACGTTCTGCGCCAGAACGTGACCACCGATATTGCGACCCAAGGCGGCCAATATGACGTGATCACCATCGGCACATACGAAGTTCCGATCTGGGGCGCACAGGGCTGGCTGACATCGCTGAACGACCTGCCGCCTGAATGGGACATCGACGATCTGCTGCCCGCCATCCGTGGCGGCCTGACCGTTGACGGCGAACTGTATGCCGCACCGTTCTATGGTGAATCCTCGATGGTGATGTATCGCACCGACCTGATGGAAGCTGCTGGCCTGACCATGCCCGCCGCCCCCACCTGGGCCGAGATTCGCACCGCTGCCGAGGCCATGACTGACGCGGACGCTGGCATTTACGGCATCTGTCTGCGCGGCAAAGCGGGTTGGGGCGAAAACATGGCTTTCCTGACCGCCATGTCGAACTCGTTCGGCGCACGCTGGTTTGACGAAAACTGGGTCGCCCAGTTCGACAGCCCGGAATGGGCCGCAACGCTGGACTTCTACCTTGACCTGATGACCAACTTTGGCCCGCCGGGCGCGTCCAACAACGGCTTCAACGAAAACCTGACCCTGTTCCAACAGGGCAAGTGCGGCATGTGGATTGACGCCACTGTTGCGGCTTCGTTCGTAACGGGTGCGGATTCGACCGTGGCCGACAAGGTGGGCTTCGCTTTGGCCCCCGATAATGGCCTTGGCCGTCGTGCAAACTGGCTCTGGGCATGGTCTTTGGCCGTACCGGCAACGTCTGACTCGGTTGATGCAGCCAAAACCTTCGTCGCTTGGGCCACATCCAAAGAGTATACCGCTTTGGTTGCCTCGACCGAAGGCTGGGCCAACGTTCCCCCGGGAACGCGGACCTCGCTGTATGCGAACCCGGAATATCAGTCAGTGCCGTTTGCACAGATGACGCTGGACAGCATCAATGCTGCTGATCCGACCAATCCGACGGTGCAGCCGGTTCCGTATGTTGGTGTGCAATTCGTCGCTATCCCCGAATTCCAGGGGATTGCCACGGCGACCGGCCAGGAGTTCTCGGCCGCACTTGCCGGTCAGAAAACCGCAGCCGAAGCACTTGCAGCAGCGCAAGAGCTGACCACAACTGAAATGACGGCGGCTGGTTACGGCCAGTAAAAGCCACGCTCTCGGGGCCGCTCCTCTCTCGGGTCGGCCCCGTCCTCCAGGGCAAATCCCGGACTGCACCTGACGTCGGTCGCAGTCCGGCAATCCCCTGCCTCACCTGAACTCAGCGCAACAGCGGAGGACGACATGTCCACTCAAGCCTCGCGGTCCGCCGCCCGTGCCATGCTTTCGCCAGCCGTTGCGGTCCTGCTGGTCTGGATGATTGTCCCGCTGGTGCTGACGCTGTATTTCTCGTTCCAGCGTTATAACCTGTTGTCGCCCGACCGGGCCGGGTTCATCTGGTTCAACAATTACCTCAACTTCGTGGCCACCCCCGCCTTTTTCACTGCCATTCTGAATACCCTGATCCTTGTCGCCGGCGTGCTGATCGTCACCGTCGGCGGCGGCATCCTGATTGCCCTGCTGATCGATCAGCCGATCTGGGGGCAAGGCTATGTCCGTATCCTTGTGATCGCGCCGTTCTTTATCATGCCCCCGGTGGCGGCGATGTTATGGAAGAACATGTTCCTTAATCCGGTGTC
>JANOQM010000090.1:0-91650 GCA_031422295.1 Rhodobacterales bacterium
GACCGTCACCCGCGACGGCCATGCCCAGCCCCGCTTGATCGCCACATCGCGCACATCGCGCCACGCCTGTATGAGCGGGAAACCCTCGCCTGCATCGCGCAAGGTGGTCATGAAATACCCCCAAGCCTCTGGCGACATATCGGCGGCGCGTTTCGACCCCTGATGACCGGGCAACAGCGCAGGTGCAAAGTTGATCGGATCGACCCCTTCAACCGCCTTTAGAAGGCGCGTTAAATTGGGCTTTGAAGCACCCTCTGGCCCGAACTTTTGCTTCACCAAGGCGACCTTTTGGGGCCATGTCAGCGCCTTCCCGGCTGTCACCAGAAACCGGGCGATATCGGCCTTGCGCAGCGCCGTGGCCTTCATCGATGGGCAAGCCGCCGTGAGCGTCGCCTGCGCCGTCGCATCATGGGAGCCGGGTTTCAGCCCGCAGGCTTCAATCTGCCGTTCGGTATAGGCAAGGCGGACAGGTTTGGGCAGATCGGACAGGCAGAAAGTGAAGCGATTGCCCGGTTCTTGAAGGGGAATTGAAAGCCGTTTTATCCAGTCGCGGACACCCCTATTTGTTGCAGGAACACCCGGCAATCCAGTGATTGAGGCGACTTTCAACCTCATTCGGCAAAGCATGCGGCGGCAAGTATCCGTTCGACCAGGGCCGTGGCGGTCGGACCGTTCCATTGGCCCAACAATGCCTTGTCAGCGTTTTGCCGGGTAATCCCTTCACGTCTGCACCAGGCATCGAAGCTTGTGCCTTGGACGACCAAAGCCCCGCGAATACGCCTGTGGCGTTCTCGCAGATTATCAGCTATCTTTACATCGGACATGGGATGCGCCTTGGATACTTTACATGCAAAGTATGCAAGACGCATGTAAGGTGGCCAAGAGGGATTGATGGATAACTTGGTTGACGCCACTATCGCAAACCTAAGGTCAGTCGTGAACGCTAGCTCAAATGCAGAACTGGCGCAGAAGCTGGGTGTGGATCAGAGCACAATCTCTTCTTGGCGAGCGCGTGGACGTGTGCCGAACAAATTCATAAAGTTCCTTAGGGAGCCAGCGAACATATCATCTGCCGAGATGGGTGATATTTGGCCGGAAATGACTAGCTGTGCCACCGCTGTCGCCTTGGTTCGATACACTTTGTTGCGGCACGAGGTTGCTAGCAGTGGAGAAGTGGATCGCGGCTTGAGTGTGTTCTTAACCCTCAAGCCATGGTGGTTTGTCGTACATCGCGCAGCTCATGACCTGCGTTCAAAAATGGAAGCTCTTGGCATCGATTTGAAGACCGCGCAGGCTCTCATCATGCAATATGACCTGCGTGATCCAGCCGCGACGGCTGGCCGCGTGGAACAACAACTTGCCGAGGATTTGCATGACAATCCGCTTCTCCTAAACTACGAATGAACAATGGGAAACGGGAACTGGCCGGTTCCCGTTTTGCTCAAAGCCCCCATTGATTTCATTACACATTTTTTTCGGCACACCGCCACAAACCACCCCAAAACCCCCAAATCACACGAAACGGCTCAAAATAGGTGAACAGGCCCATTTGCAACCTATTGAAATAGCTTGCTATTTTTCCGGCAGCGGCTCAAATTAGGTGAAACGCGTCAGCAAGGTGGGTTTTAACCCACCCCTAGGGTCAAGAAAGCCGCGACACCACAATCGTCACTTCCGGCTTTTTGCCGATCTCGTTCTGCGCGGTCTGGCGCACGACGCGCTTGAGTTCCTTGTCGAGCGTTTCCTCGTTACGCAAAGTCTTGGCCGCCGCGCGCCCGATAAACTGGCCCAGATCAGCCTCAAGCACATCGACCAAAGCGGCCTTGGAACGGCCAGTTTCAGGCAAGCCCATGATCTCGCACCATGGGTCGCCCAACGGATCATCGTTTTCGTCGATAATCAGGGTCACTGTCACATGGCCATTCAAGGCCATGCGAATGCGGTCACGCACCACCCCGTCAAGCGCCCCGATCTGCACTGAGCCATCCAGATAGGTCCGGCCGGTTTCGATATATTCGGCGACCTTGGGCGCGTTGCCGGACAGGTCAATCATCATGCCGTTGACCACGACCATGCCTTTCAACCCCCGCGCTTCGGCAATCTTGACATGTTCACGCAGGTGCCGGTGTTCGCCATGCATCGGGATCAGGAATTGCGGTTTGATGATGTCGTGCATCTGCTCAAGGTCAGGACGGTTGGCGTGGCCGGACACATGATAGCGGCCCGCCCCAGTTTGGTCATCGACCACATCGACGCCCAGTTCGGACATCTGGTTCATGATCTTGATGACGCCGCGTTCATTGCCGGGGATGTTTTTGGACGAAATCAGAAACATGTCGCCGGGTTGCAGTTTCAGGCCGAGATACGACCCCTGCGCCAGTTGCGCCGAGGCTGCCCGGCGTTCGCCTTGGCTTCCGGTGACCAGCAGTAGCAAGTTCTGACGCGGCAGGTTAATGGCGTCTTCTGGCGAGATGGTTTTCGGGAAACCGTCCAACAATCCGGCTTCGGTCGCCGCCTCGACCATGCGTCGCATGGCGCGGCCCAGCAAGCAGACGGTGCGCCCGGCCTTTTGTGCAGCCAAGGCCAGTGTTTTCAGGCGGGCGACGTTCGACGCGAATGTTGTGGCCACGACCATGCCAGCGGCCTGCCGGAACAGGGCCTCGATATCGGGGCCAAGGGTCGCCTCGGACCGGCCCGGGTGGGTCGAAAACACGTTGGTGCTGTCGCAAACCAGTGCCTTGACGCCGTCCTTGGCCACGGAAGCCCACAATGCGTCATCAAACGCCTCGCCCACCACGGGGGTGCGGTCCACCTTGAAATCTCCGGTATGGATGATGCGGCCACCGGGGCTGTCGATCACCAGTCCGGCGGATTCCGGGATCGAATGGCTGACCGGCAGAAAACCCACGGTGAAGGGGCCGCAGGTCGTGGTGGCGGGCCAGGCCTCGACCACGTTCAGTGCCGATTTCGGCAGGCCATGTTCGTCCATTTTGCCACGCGCCAGAATTCCGGTAAACTTGCGCAGATAAATCGGCGCGCGCAAACGTTCCCACAACAAACCGACTGCGCCGACATGATCTTCGTGGGCATGGGTAATGAACACAGCTTCGATCTGAGACTTCCGCGCCTCGAGCCACGCGACATCGGGAAGGATCAGGTCGACGCCGGGGGTGTTGTCCATTTCGGGAAAAGTCACGCCCAGATCGACAACGATCAGCCGTTCAGCCCCGGGTTTGCCATAGCCATAGACGTAGCAGTTCATCCCGATCTCGCCCGCGCCCCCCAAAGGCAAATAGATCAGTCTTTCGGTTTTCATTTAGAGTTCCTTGTTGAATTTATGGATCACGGTCAGGCCGTGCATCGTCAGGTCATCCTCGACCCGGTCAAATAGCGCATCACCTTGGGCAAACAATGAGGCGAGGCCCCCGGTGCCGATGACTTTCATCTCTCGGCCACGTTCGGCCTTGATCTTGGCGGTTATCCCGTTCACGAGGCCAACGTAACCCCAGAAAACGCCCGATTGCATGCAGGCCACAGTATTGGTGCCGATCACCTTGTCAGGTTTGGTCACATCGACATGCGGCAGGGCGGCGGCGGCCATGTGCAGCGCCTCAAGCGACAAGTTGACGCCGGGGGCGATGACGCCGCCGACATAGGCGCCGTCGTCATCGACCACATCGGCAGTAGTGGTGGTGCCGAAATCGATGACGATCAGGTTGCCGCCGTGCCGGTCATACGCCCCTGCCGTGTTGACCAGCCGGTCCGGGCCGACAGCGGTGCCGGGGTCCACCCGGGGCGGCACGGGCAGCTTGCAGTCGGGCTTGCCGACCACCAGCGGGCGGCAGCCAAAATAGCGGTCGGCCAGCACCCGCAGGTTAAACACGACGCGGGGAACGGTGGAGGAAATGATCACCTCGTCAATCATCACGTCAATATGGCGGCTGGTCATCAGCGCCGTCAGCCAGACATAATATTCATCCGCCGTCCGTTTCCAATCCGACGCGATCCGCCATGTCGCCCGAAACTCACGCCCGTCCCAGATGGAGAACACCGTATTGGTATTGCCGCAATCAATGGCCAACAGCATTTTTGCCCCCCTAAAAATAGACGTCAGCGGCAGGGATGGCGCGTGGCCCCATGCCGGTGATCAGCACCAGATTGCCGTCTTCGTCCACCGTATCAAAGATGCCCTGGATCACATCCTTGCCAGTGCGGGCGGTGATCACTTCGCCCAGTTTGGCCGCATGGCGCAACCAGTCCTCGCGGATCCGGGCAAAACCCAACGCCGCGAGTTTGCCTTCCTGGGTGGCGAAATTGCTGGCCAAAACCGTCAGGAAATCCTCGGGCGATACAGCCTGCCCGCCCGCACCAATCAGGCTGACCGGGGGGAACGAGCCGGTTAACCCCTCGGGCACCGCCGCGATATTGACCCCGACACCGACGCTCAGCCAATCGACAAAAGGCCCGCGCCCGGCACTTTCCAACAATATCCCCGCGACTTTGCCGCCGTTCAGCAGCACGTCATTAGGCCATTTCAGGGCAAGGGCGTAGCGGTCCACATAAATCGCCAGCGTTTCGAACAGCGCGTTAGCCGCCAGAAATGATCGCTTCGCCGCCTCTTGCGCTGTCACATCAGGTTTGTAGATCAACGTTGCCGCCAAGTTGCCGGGCGGCTGCACCCAGACCTTGCCGCGCCGCCCCCGCGCGGCTGTTTGTTCGCGGGCCATGATCCAAGTTGGCGCGGCCAGATCAGCGGCCCGGCGCGCCGCCTCGGCCATGGTGCTGTCAACCCGGTCAAGGATGACCCGGTCATAACCCGCGGGCCATAGCCCGCCGGGGGTGCCTTCAGTTGACAAGCGTTGCCGCCGCTGCGGCCGCCAGCGGTTCAATCCCGAACAGATTGACCACGCCAACAACCATGGCCAGCGCCGATCCCATCAATGCAACCCACAGAACCGGCGGCATCGACCCGTCCAGCGCGTCTTTGTCTTCGCCAAAATACATGTAGTAGACGATGCGCAGATAGTAGAACGCGCCGATCACTGACGCGATCACACCGGCCACAGCCAGCCAGCCCAGCCCGCCATCATAGGCCGCCCGTAGCACATAAAACTTGCCAAAGAAGCCAACCATCGGCGGCACACCTGCCAGCGAAAACATTAAGACCAGCATCGCCAGCGCCTTGAGCGGTTCGCGTTTGGAATACATCTGCAGGGCGCGGATATCGGTCACCGGACGCCCGTCTTTTTCCATCGACAGGATGAAGGCGAAGGTGCCCACATTCATCGTCAGGTAAATCGCCATGTAGATCAGCATAGCCTGCACGCCGAACACCGCGCCAGATGCCAGCCCCATCAGCGCAAAACCCATGTGCGCGATCGACGAATAGGCCATCAGCCTTTTGATATCGGTCTGCCCGATGGCGGCCACTGCCCCAATGAACATCGACACGACCGACAGAAACGCCACGATCTGCTGCCATTCGCCGACAATTCCGCCAAAGGCGTCATGCACCACCCGGGCAAACAGGCCCATCGCGGCTATCTTCGGCGCGGTGGCGAAAAACGCGGTCACCGGGGTCGGCGCCCCTTCGTAGACATCGGGGGTCCACATATGGAACGGCGCGGCTGAGACTTTGAACGCGAAACCGGCAATCAGGAAGACAAGGCCGAACAGCGCGCCGAGCGAGACACCACCATCGGCTGACGCAATAATCCCGCTGAACAAAGTGGTCCCCGAAAAGCCGTAGGTCAGCGACGCGCCATACAACAACAACCCTGAGGACAGCGCCCCAAGGATAAAGTATTTCAGCCCCGCTTCAGTCGATTTGCGGTCATCGCGCTGCAAGGAGGCCACGACATACAGCGCCAGAGATTGCAATTCGAGGCCCATATACAGGACCATCAGGTCGCCCGCCGACACCATGACCATCATGCCGACGACAGACAGGGCGACCAGTATCGGGTATTCGAACCGTAACAGGCCCCGTCGCTGCATATACTCCTGCGACATGACCAGAACCGCAGCGGCGGACAGCAGGATCGTCACCTTGGCAAACCGGGCAAAGCCGTCGTCGTTGAATGCACCGCCAAAAGCGGTCGTCGCCCCTTCGCCGGTTCCAACCCAGATCGCTATGACCAGCATTACCCCGCCGGTGACCCACGTCAGCAGTGGGGCCGTGGCATCTTTGCTGGTATAAACCGCGCCAAGCAAGGCCAGCATGGCATAAATCGCAAGGGCGATTTCTGGCAGGACCGTCTGGATATCAGCCGACATTATGGGTGTCGCTCCTTAGTTTTCAGCTACTTGAGCTGCAGCAGTATACTCTGCTACGGCGGTTTCAACCTGGCCCGCCAATGCTTTGGTGCTGGGGCCAATAATATCGGTGACAAGGCTGGGATAGACGCCCAGCAAAATCGTCATGGCGACCAAGGGTGCAAAGATCAGCCGCTCGCGGCGGGTCATGTCCGTGATGGTTTTCAGGCTTTGCTTGACCAGATCACCCATCACAACGCGGCGATACAGGAACAATGCATAGGCCGCAGACAAGATAACGCCACTGGTGGCCACGGCGGCAACCCAAGTGTTGACCTGAAACGCGCCCATCAGGGTCAGGAATTCGCCAATGAAACCACTGGTCCCCGGCAGGCCGACATTGCCCATGGTGAACAGCATGAACACCAGCGCAAAGGCGGGCATCCGCACCACAAGGCCGCCGTAAGCCCCGATATCGCGGGTGTGCATCCGGTCATAGATCACCCCGACACACAGAAACAACGCGCCGGAAATGAAGCCGTGGCTGATCATCTGGAAAATCGCCCCGTCCAGCCCTTGCTGATTGACGCTGAATATTCCCATGGTCACGAAACCCATATGGGCGACGGATGAATAGGCGATGAGTTTCTTCATATCCTCTTGGACGAGGGCCACCAGCGACGTGTAAACAATGGCAATCGCCGACATCCACAACACCAGCGGCGCCCAGATATCGGTGGCCACCGGGAACATCGGCAGGCTGAACCGCAAAAACCCGTAGCCGCCCATTTTCAGCAGGATCGCCGCCAGCACCACCGATCCGGCGGTCGGGGCTTGCACATGCGCATCGGGCAGCCACGTGTGGACCGGCCACATCGGCATTTTCACCGCGAAACTGGCAAAGAAGGCGAGGAACAGCAGGGTCTGCATACCCCCCGCAATCTGCATCCCCAATAGCGGAAAGGTCTCGGAGGCGAAGTTGAAGGTCATCAATGTCGGAATATCGGTGGTCCCGGCCTGCGAAAACATCGCAACCATGGCGACCAGCATTAGCACCGAGCCGAGGAAGGTATAAAGGAAGAACTTGAAGGACGCATAGATCCGGTCCTTGCCGCCCCAGATGCCGATGATCAGGAACATCGGGATCAAACCGGCCTCGAAAAACAGATAGAACAGCACCAGATCAAGGGCCATGAACACGCCCAGCATCAGCGTTTCGAGCAGCAGGAAGGCGATCATGTATTCTTTGACCCGGGTTTCCACGCCCCAGCAGGCCCCGATGACTATGGGCATCAGCGATGTTGTCAGCAGCACGAACAGCACCGATATCCCGTCAACGCCCATTTTATAGCGCAGGCCCAACAGCCAAGGATGATCCTCGACCATCTGGAACCCGGTATCGGCGGGGTTGAAGTTGGACAGAATAAAAAGCGACGCTATGAACGTGGTAACAGTGCAGACCAATGCCACCCATTTTGCATTGCGTTGCGCTGCCGCATCCGACCCGCGCAGGAACAGCGCCAGAATGACCGCACCCAGCAGCGGCAGGGTCAATGTCAGGCTAAGTATATTGCCCATCAGTTCACCGCCCCGGTCAATGTCACCCATGTCAGAATGACAGCGATCCCCAGCACCATGGCGATCACATAATGATATAAATACCCCGATTGGGCCCGCCCGGCGAGTTTGGTCAGATAGGGCACGACGCCCATCGCCACGCCATTGATCCCGCCATCAATCACCCCGCCATCGCCTTGTTTCCACAGGAACTTGCCCGCCGAGAATACCGGGCGGACAATCAGGGCGTTATAGATTTCATCGAAATACCATTTATTCAGCAGGAACTCATACAGCGGCCGTTGGTTAGCGGCCAGTTTCGCAGGCAGGTCGGGGCGGCGGATATACATCTGGAAGGCCAACAGAAAGCCTGCGACCATTGCGATAAACGGCGACAGCTTGACCCATTCTGGCGCATCGTGCGCTTCATCGATCACATGATTGTCGGGGCCATAGAATATCGCACCTTGCCCCGCGATCTGGGTGTTGGGGGTAATGTTTTCAGCCTCGGGTGCGGCCTCTGTCGCAACAGCGTCAGCTTCGGTTGTTTCAGTAGCGTGGTCCGTGCCTTCTGCGGTCTCGGTTGCGTGTTCTGTGGCATCAACCTCATGCGCTTCGGCTTGGGTTATACCAAAGAAGACCTGCATTTTGTGATGATTGCCAAAAAAAGAATTATACCAAACCATCCCGGCCAAAACCGACCCCACAGCCAGCACCCCCAGCGGGATCAGCATGGTCAGCGGGCTTTCATGCGCATGGTCATGGGTATGTACATCGCCGCGGGCCTCGCCGAAAAACGTCATGAACATCAGACGCCAGCTGTAGAAACTGGTCATTGCAGCGGCGGCCACCAGCAGCCAGAACGCATAGAGGGTGCCGCCAGCAAACGCGGATTCGATCACCGCGTCCTTGGACAGGAACCCGGCAAAACCAATCTGGGTCAATGGGATGCCGACGCCGGTAATCGCCAGGGTCCCGATCAGCATGGCGGCAAAGGTGTAAGGGATTTTCTTGCGCAACCCGCCATAGTTCCGCATATCCTGTTCGTGGTGCATCGCATGGATCACTGATCCCGCGCCCAGAAACAACATGGCCTTGAAGAAGGCATGGGTGAACAGGTGGAACATCGCCACACCGTAAACGCCCGACCCGGCGGCGACGAACATATAGCCCAGTTGCGAGCAGGTCGAATAGGCGATGACGCGTTTGATGTCGTTCTGCACCAGCCCGACAGTTGCGGCAAAAAAGGCAGTGGATGCGCCAAGGAACACGATGAACGCCTTCGCCTCGGGCGCATATTCATAGATCGGCGACATCCGGCAGACCAGAAATACCCCTGCGGTCACCATGGTCGCGGCATGGATCAGGGCAGACACCGGCGTCGGCCCTTCCATCGCGTCGGGCAGCCAGGTGTGCAGGAACAATTGCGCCGATTTGCCCGCAGCGCCGATGAACAACAGAATGCCGATCAGATTGGCGGCATTCCAGTCGGTCCACAGGAAGGTCAGGGTCTTGTCCGCTAGCGTGGGGGCGGCGGCGAAGATGTCGTCGAAACGAACCGAGTCGGTCAGAAAGTAGATCGCGAAAATCCCCAAGGCAAAGCCGAAATCGCCCACCCGGTTGACCACAAACGCCTTGATCGCGGCGGCATTGGCGCTGGCTTTACGGTAGTAGAACCCGATCAGCAAATAGGAGGCGAGGCCGACCCCCTCCCAGCCGAAAAACATCTGCACGAGGTTATCGGCGGTGACCAGCATCAGCATGGCAAAGGTGAAAAACGACAGATAGGCGAAAAACCTCGGGCGGTAGCTTTCGCCATGCCGGAAATTGCCGTCATGCGCCATGTAGCCAAAGCTATACAGGTGGACCAATGCCGAAACCGTGGTGATCACAATCAGCATGATCGCCGTCAGCCGGTCCAGCCTGATGGCCCAATCAGAGGCCAGCGTGCCGGATTCGATCCAGCGCATGATCTGGATCTGCTCGGTCACGCCGTCATGGGTCAGGAATACCACCCAGGACAACAGGCAGGACAGGAACAGCAGGGCTGTGGAGACCCATTGTGCCGCCGCCTCGCCGATGTATTTCCAGCCAAAGCCGCAGAGCAGGGCACCGACCAGCGGGGCGAAAAGGATGATGGTTTCCATGGATTTAGCCCTTCATCACGTTGACGTCTTCAACGTCGATGGTGCCGCGGGTGCGGAAGAAACAAACCAGAATGGCCAGCCCGATTGCGGCCTCGGCGGCAGCGACGGTCAGCACGAACAGGGTAAACACCTGCCCCACCAGATCGCCCAGAAAGCTGGAAAAGGCCACCAGATTGATGTTGACCGCCAGCAGCATCAACTCGATCGACATCAGCATGATGATGATATTCTTGCGGTTCAGGAACAGGCCAAAGATGCCGATCACGAACAGGGCGGCGGCGACGGTCAGGTAGTGTTCTAGGCCGATCATTGGGTTGGCTCCTCGTTCCGCCGAAGATTGTAAGTCTCGCAGGCGCAGCTTTGCTCGGTGAACTCCGAAACCGTGGCCACTGCCCCCATGCCGATCACTGTGTCGCGCAATTGTTGCAGCGTGATCGGCGCGGTCTGGTTGCGCATGCTGTCGAACACATAGCTGACCCCATCGTTGAGCGTTTCATTTGCCAGATAATCAGCGACACGCACGGTCAATTGTTCGCCTGTCGTGCAGTGCTGCAACACATGCAGCCAGTCCCGCCCGCCCGACGGCAGCGCCATGGCCGAAAAGAACACGAAGTCATCGCCGAGAGCGTAGGGGGTATACCAGGAGTAGAGGCTCGCTTCAGGATGACCGGCTTCGAGCCTGCAAAGTGGCGGTACTTGAGCTGGGGCTGCACTTGCCCAAGCGGTCGCGGCGACACAGGCCAAGCGACGGAGAAGAACGTGCCGGCCCGTCACAACCGCAGCCCTGCTTTTTGGGTCGCTTGAGTCCGCCCGTTGGCAGCGCAGGTTGCTGCCGGAGCGCGGACCGGATGGCGCAATTGCGTGGCCGGGAACACACGAAAGACGCAGGCAACGAAGAGCGCTGCAACGGTGAGGTAGTGTTCTAGGCCGATCATTGGGAGGCTCCTTTAGTCATTCACATCGACGCGGTCGACGTAGCGAGTCTGATCGACCGGACGAAAACTGTCGAAGAATTCTGAACAGCCACAGGTCTGTTCCGTTTCGATCAGTTCTATAGCATCGGGATAAGCACCAAGAACTGCACGCCGCAAGTCGGATAACTCAATTGGAACACCTTGCGCAATTTCTGGATTTAGGAGACTGGAAGCCACTAGCGCTTCGTTCAGATCATCCCAATCTTTTCCCGGGACAGCAAAAAAAGATCCCGAGGCGCAATGCAAGACACGCGCACCAGTGAAGTCATGAAGCCTAGGAATCGGCGTGGGCAACAATCGGACCGAACCGTCAAAATAGTGCGCACTGTTCCGATAGCCGTCGACCACTACTCCGGTCGGTGCAATACCAATGCCATTGAGTCCACCCCAGTCTGCCAGCGGAATTGAAGGACCAACCCACATGTTGGATTCCCTTACCGCTTCGCAGGGGAGCGAAACGGAAAACGGCATTGCCGATGTTGCAAGAAGGCAGCCAACCGATAGTGCAGCGAGGACAATTTGACGCCTCAAGTTACCAATCATTGGCCACCCCTCTCTGCCCACGGTGTCCGGTTGCCCCACAACTCCGGATAAAACGCCGCGCAGCCGCAGGCTTCGGTATCGGCCATGTACACTTCGGCATTCCCGCCCGCCGCGCGAATCCGGCTTTCCAGGTCGGCCATGGTAAAGCTGTGAGACGCGGCGATGGCGTCGCGCATCACCTCATAGGTGTTCACCGGACTTGACCAGCTGTCATGCTCGGTGATGTTCAGGCTGACCGACGCCAAAGTCTGACCCGACGCGCAATGCGTAAACGTGATCAGCGTCCCCGAGGACCAGAAGGACGCACTCCCATCGGCCTGCATGACGATCCCCTGCCCCATGTCCGTCACTGGTCCGGCCCATGCAGAATCGTCCCCGCTCACGGTCTCGAACTCGCAGGCCTTTGGGTCCAGCGCCATGGCCTGCAGCGGCAACAGAGCCGTCACAACCGCAATGGACGCCGATTGCATCATATCCCCTGCCCCGGTTTCACGTTCTTCAGCTCCATCGCCTTGGCCGGATCGCGGAACATCTGGGCCAGCACGTCTTGGCGTTTGATATCGGTGCGGTGGCGCAGGGACAGGTGGAAATCAGAGGTCATTGGCCCGCCCCTTGAGAATCTGGGTAGAAGATGCTGCAACCACAAAGCAGATCGACACGATCACGAGGCCAAACGGGATCGCCCCACGGGTCAGTCAGATACCTCTCAACCGGATCAGACTCTCGCGCACCAGCGGCAACGGCTGTTGCAACCATTTCGGTTAGGTTCTCTCCGTCTGCCAATGATACAACGGCATCAGGACCAATGATGTCGTAGGTAAAATATGTTGGCCCGCAGGAGTCCGACAACTCCTCACCATCAGGACCAACCATCTGGACGCTGGGCCCCTCCAGAATCGTGGCCTCCCGCGTGTTACAATCGACAATCAGGGCGGACCGCGATCCCCACAACCGTTGTGCAATCCGGCCGTGCCCTATGTTTTCGGCCTCTCTGGCAGACCATTGATCATACACACCGGCGTTATCGAAAGCGCAGTTGTCCAGTTGTTGGACAGGGCGGCTCTCCATCATGATTTGGAAGTTGGAACGCTCATCCGTGATGAACGAACATGCCGGGGCAACCTCCGGGACCATGGTTAAGGCAATGAAAACACGCGCTAATCGCATCTCATATCCCCTGCCCCGGTTTCACGTCCTTCAGTTCCATCGCCTTGGCCGGGTCGCGGAACATCTGGGCCAGCACGTCCTGGCGCTTGATATCGGTGCGGTGGCGCAGGGTCAGCACGATGGCCCCGATCATCGCTACCAGCAGGATCAGGCCGGAAAGCTGGAACAAGATCAGATACTTGTCATAGATCAGCAGGCCCAAGGCGGCGGAATTGGTGGCCTCCCCGGTGGGGGCGGCAATCCGGCCTGCGATGCCTTCGGAATAGTCCCAGACGCCAAAGGCCAGTGCCAGCTGGATCATGATGATGACGCCCATCAACAGGGCCAGCGGCATGTATTTGGCCATTTCCGCCTTGAGTTCGGCAAAGTCGATGTCCAGCATCATCACCACGAACAGGAACAGCACGGCGACCGCGCCGACATAGACGATCATCAAGAGCATGGCGAGGAATTCGGCCCCGAGCAGCACGAACAGCCCGGCCGATGACAGGAATGTCAGGATCAGCCACAGCACCGAATGCACCGGGTTGCGGGCGATGACGGTCATCAGGCCGCCGATGATGACGGTTACGGCGAAAAGGTAAAAGGTGACGATGGCGACGGTCATTTCGGGTCCTCTTCCATCACGGACGTGGCCAGTTCCATGGCTTTGGTCATGGCCGGAACGCCGCCGAACAGGCCCATCATGCCAATGGTTTCAGTAATTTCCTGCTTGGTGGCCCCCGCCTCGATCAAATGCCGGACAGTCAGCCGGATCTGCGCCTCGGCCTGTGCGCCCAGAACGGTCAGGCCCGCGAGGGTCAGCAACAGCTTGGTCTTTGCGTCCAACCCCTCGGGGTTCAACCCCTTGCCCATCCACGCCTCCATGACCTCTTTCGGCATGGTCGGCCAGAGCGCCTCGAACCCCTTGGGGGTCAGGTTTTCCATGCCGGGTGCAATGGCTTTGGCCCAGTCTTGGCCCATCTGGAGCATCGCGGCGAAAGGGTCTTTGGGGTCGGTCATTTGGTTTTGCCCTCAAGCGCTTCAACGCGCTCGTCGATGTGATGGACGTGACCCGCCAACATGGTCAAGATTATCGCGACTCCATCAACCCTTTGGGTCAAATCAGATAATCCTTCATCCATACCCTTACGAAGGTCTGCAACATTTTCGCCCAATAAATCCATCTTGCTGCGCATTTCGCGCAGTTGCTGCAGGATCAGGTTTTCGACATTGTCATTCATGACTGTCCCTCACCGATACGGCGCATCTATTTCAAGGTTGCGGGCAATCTCGGCTTCCCAGCGGTCGCCGTTGGCCAGCAGTTTGGCCTTGTCGTAATACAGTTCCTCGCGGGTTTCGGTGCTGAATTCGAAATTCGGCCCTTCGACGATGGCATCGACCGGACACGCCTCTTGGCAGAAGCCGCAATAGATGCATTTGGTCATGTCGATGTCATAGCGGGTGGTGCGGCGCGACCCGTCCTCGCGCGGTTCGGCGTCGATGGTGATGGCTTGGGCCGGGCAGACCGCCTCGCATAATTTGCAGGCAATGCAGCGTTCTTCGCCATTGGCATAGCGGCGCAGCGCGTGTTCGCCGCGGAACCGGGGGCTGAGGGGGCCTTTTTCATGCGGGTAGTTCAGGGTGGCCTTGGGGGCGAAAAAGTATTTCATCCCCAGCTTGAAGCCCTGAAAGAAGTCCTGCAACAGGAAGTATTTCGCCGCGCGGGTGTAGTCCATTTGGGTCATTGATTGATCTCCGCCAAAAGCCTGAGGTCCGCGCGCCTCTGTGGTGTGTATCGTTCATCAAACTGCATCAGAACTCCTTCAAGTTCTGAATTGAGAAACTCTGGTCGCCAACAATCGACGAGAGTGTCCCTTGCGACGAAGCTATTCCGCGCTTGGTCATCCATCGGATACTCATCGATCCAAATCGTGTCACCAATATATAGAGAAGTTACCATGCGCCAGCGATGCTCGGGGTCCGCCAACAATTGCTCTCCGGTTAAAGGCTCGCCGACAGGCTCCAGCAGTTCCATTTCGGTATAGAATTCATCACTGAAGAACGACTCTGAGAGGCTTTCTCTGAACACTTCTTCTGCATCAACACAGTTCATGTCGGCCAAACCTATCGTCGGCATCAGAATAGCCCCAATTGACGCCATAAGCCGCATCACACCCCCACCCATCTTGCCCAGAACCCGCCGAACACCTCGAACTTCGCCAGAAACGCCACCAGCACGACCCAGCCGAGCGACATCGGCAGGAACACTTTCCAGCCCAGCCGCATCAACTGGTCATAGCGGTAGCGGGGGGTAATGGCCTTGACCATGGCGAAAAGGAAGAACACGAAACCCATTTTCAGCGCCATCCAGAAGATGCCGTCGGGTAGGCCGGGGATTGGCGACAGCCAGCCGCCGAGGAACAGCAGCGAGACCAGCGCACACATCAGCACCACGGCCATCAACTCGCCGATCATGAACAGCAGGAACGGGGTCGAGGAATATTCGACCTGATAGCCCGCGACCAGTTCCGATTCCGCCTCGGGCAAATCAAACGGCGGGCGGTTGGTTTCGGCCAAGGCGCTGATGAAGAACAGGAAAACCATCGGGAAATGCGGGATCAGATACCAGTTCAGGATGCCATAGTCGCCATCCTGCGCCCGGACGATATCGCCAAAGTTCATCGACCCGGTACTGATGATGACCCCGATGATGATCAGCCCCAGCGACACCTCATAGGAAATCATCTGCGCCGCCGACCGCAACGACCCCAGAAACGGGTATTTCGAGTTGGACGCCCAGCCGCCCATGATGACGCCGTAAACCTCAAGGCTGGACACCGCGAACACGAACAGGATCGCCACGTTGATGTCCGACAGCACCCAGCCGTCGTTAAACGGGATCACGGCCCATGCGATGACGGCCAGCACAAAGGAAATCATCGGGGCCAGGAAGAACACGAAACGGTCGGCCCCAGCGGGGACGATGATTTCCTTGACGATGTATTTCAGGAAATCGGCAAATGATTGCAGCAGGCCAAAAGTGCCCACCATGTTCGGGCCCCGGCGCATCTGCACGGCGGCCCAGATCTTGCGGTCGGCATACATCAGGAACGCCAAAGCGATCAGCAAAGGGATCAGCACCAGCAGACATTGGCCCAGCACAACAAGGACAATGCCCAGATTGGTGTCGGTGAAAAACTCAATCATATCAGTCCCCTCACACCGTTGGTATGCCAGATGCGGCGCAATCGGCCACGGTAACCTCGGCGTCTATCGTACGTGACCCGCGCGGCAGGCTGGGTGAAACCGTGTAAACAGCATCCGCGCTCCAAGTGCCAGCCTGTTCATCGACGATGGTCCGGACATGGCGGGCAAATCCGTATCCCCGGATCAGCGTATATTGGGCCGCCGCACATTCGGCATATTTTTCGACGTCCTGCTGTGTCTGCGCGCCGGTCATGCTGACCCTGAAATTAACCAGATCACCATCCAGCAACCGGGTTTCCACCCCTTGATAAGACGGGGTGAATGCGCCTTGGGTCACCACGTCCGGGGCCGCTGTGCATCCGGTCAGCAGGATCAGGGCGGCAATCCGCACCGCCCTACTCCGCCGCCATCCGGGGCTGCGCCCGCGTTTTGGCGTTGGCCGACAGTTCCGCCATCAGGGCCGACGCACGGGCGATGGGGTTTGTCAGGTAGAAATCGGTCACTGCAGGCCGGAAATCGGCCTTGCCCATATCTTTGAGGGGCATGGGTTGCCAGTCGTTTTGTGCCACCAGATCAATGTCGCCCAGATGCGGAAAGGCTGCAACCAGTTGGCCGCGCAATTGGGCCAGACTGTCAAACGGCAAGGTAGCCCCCAGTTCCGCCGACAACGCGCGCAGCACTGCCCAGTTTTCCTTGGCCTCGCCGGGCGCAAAGCCCGCCCGTTGGGCCATTTGCGGGCGGCCTTCGGTATTGACGAACAGGCCGTTTTCTTCGGTATACGCAGCCCCGGGCAGGATGATGTCGGCCCGATGTGCGCCCCGGTCGCCGTGCGAGCCTTGATAGATGACAAAGGCCCCCGGCGCGATATCAACCTCGTCCGCGCCAAGGTTGTAGACCACTTCGGCCCCATTCAGCGCAGTGGCTAGCCCACCATCGGTGACTGCGCCCACATCCATCGCGCCGACGCGGGACGCCGCCGTATGCAGCACCAGAAAGCCCGAGCCGGAGTTTTCCGCCAGCGCCATCGCATGGGCCAGCACCGCCTCGCCGTCGGCCTCGGTCAAGGCACCCATGCCGACAATGACAACTGTCGGCTTGGCCCTGGTCTCGTCCGAAATCGCCTGCCCCGACAGCTTGGCCAGCGCAGCGCGATCGCTGCCGACATTGTAATGCTCATAGGTCAGGTCAGTGACCGGCCCGACCAGCCCGATCTGCGCGCCTTTGGTCCAGGCCTTGCGAATGCGCGCGTTCAGGACGGGGGATTCGTTACGGGGATTTGTCCCGATCAACTGAATCATCTTGGCAGTATCGATATCCTCGATCAGCGCGGTGCCGACATAACCCGACCGATTGCCAATCGGCAGTTTCGCCCCATCAGTGCGGCATTCAACCTGACCACCTTGGGATTGCACCAGCAATTTCAAAGCCCAAGCCGCTTCGACCGATGCCAGATCGCCGACCAGCCCGGCCAGTTTACGGCCCTTCATCGCCGCCGCAGCCGCCGCCAAAGCCTCGGGCCAAGACGCCTTTTTCAGCTTGCCGTTGACCCGGATATAGGGGGTATCCAGCCGCTGGCGGCGCAAGCCGTCCCAGACAAAGCGGGTCTTGTCGGAAATCCATTCCTCGTTCACGCCGTCATGGTTGCGCGGCAGGATGCGCATCACTTCGCGGCCTTTGGTATCGACGCGGATGTTGGAGCCCAGCGCGTCCATCACGTCGATGCTCTCGGTCTTGGTCAGTTCCCATGGCCGGGCGGTAAAGGCGTAAGGCTTTGATACCAAAGCGCCGACCGGACACAGGTCAATGATATTGCCCTGCAGGTTGCTGTCCAAAGTTTCGCCCAGAGAAGACGTGATCTCGCTATCCTCGCCTCGCCCGGTCTGGCCCATCTGGGTGATCCCGGCCACTTCAGAGGTAAAGCGCACACAGCGGGTGCAACTGATACAGCGGGTCATGTGGGTTTCGACCAGCGGACCCAGATTCAAATCCTCAGCGGCGCGTTTGGGTTCGCGGTAGCGGGAAAAATCCACGCCATACGCCATCGCCTGATCCTGCAAATCACACTCGCCGCCCTGATCGCAGATCGGGCAATCCAGCGGGTGGTTGATCAGCAGAAACTCCATCACGCCCTCGCGGGCCTTTTTGACCATCGGCGAATTGGTTCTGACCACGGGGGGCTGTCCCTCGGGACCGGGGCGCAAATCCTTGACCTGCATGGCGCAGGACGCGGTGGGTTTGGGCGGGCCGCCGACCACTTCGACCAGACACATCCGGCAGTTTCCGGCAATGGTCAGACGTTCATGGTAACAAAAGCGCGGGATTTCGACACCAGCCACTTCGCAGGCCTGGATCAGGGTCATCGTGCCGGGCACGTCCACGATGTTTCCATCAATGTTGATCTTTTTCAAATCGGACATGCACAGGCCAGCCTTTTTCCAATTCCAGCGTCAACCCAAGCGCGAACGCAGGGGCTGATGTTGTGGCAACCTGTAGCGTGACTAGGCTGCCGATGCCAGACGGATCAATGCCGCAGGCAGTGGAATTGTCGGAAAAATCAGCGCAAAAGCTGGCCTACCGGAGTGTCTGCGGCAATCTGCGACTGGCCAACGGCACAATAGCTGGCCTCATCGCCGACCACAGCGCCCAGATCGGCCAAACGTTGGCGGGCTACAGCTTCGAGCCGGTCTTTTTCGGCGTCATCATCGACATAGGCCTCAATCTCGGCATCGGAATAACCCAGACCGGCGGCATGGTCTTTCAAGCCGTTCAAAAAGCTGACGCCGCGCAAATACCGGGCCTCGATTGACCCGCATTTATCGCCGATTTCGATGGCAATGCCGACCGAGATTATCCCGTCACGGACATGGTCCACATCCTTTAGCGGACCCAGTGCTACGGCGGGCTGGGCCAGCAGGGCCAGGGTCAAAAGCAGTGTCAGGCGATGCATCGGGGCGATCCATTGTTGGTTTTATCACGTGACACATCGATCAGCGGCGGGTGTTATGCAATATCAGCGGTTTGATATGGGCGGAAAATGGCGGAACAGGCCCGGCTGGGTGGGTTTCAACCCACCCTACCCGGCCGCGCAAACCTTTGTCTTATATCGCTGTGCCGCCTGTAGATGTTTCCAGCCAAAGGCATGGTCGCTGTCGCCATACCTGCGCAAATGGTCCAACCGGTCCGTGGCTTCGGCCAAATCGGGCCGGTGGCCAGCGGGTAGAATGAACTCCGCAACACGGGGGGCACCGGCCGGGGCGCGCAACCGGCCCACATCCAATTCCGCCAGATGCATCGTACCGCCCTATCGCTGCCGGTCGCGCGACGGCGCAATGCCACCTGCGGCCTTGCGCAAAAAGGCCACGCCCAGAACGATGCCGATTGCCGCAAGCACGGCGACAAAGGCATACACCCAGTTCGGGGCCAACCCGCCTTGAATGGCGCGAAACGTGAACCAACTGGGCACCCCGCAAATCGCCAGCGCGGCAATGGCAGCAGCCGCACTGACCATCCCATCCCACAAATGCCTGATCGCCATGCCGTTTCTCCTGCCTTACGATAGTGGTTCATCGGACCGGGTGCAGCCCGTACCACCGACGCCGCCATCCGGTTCCAGCGGGCCGGACTGACAATTGGGTGCGGCACAGCCCGCCACCAGCGCGCAAAATACTATGGCAAGGATCAGTGCCCGCGTCATCCCTCATCCTCCTGCCAGAAATATGCGCCCGCCCGAAACCGATGGGTGCCAGTCGCGTTCGTCTGAAACTCCAGCGCCTTGGCGTTCACCTCACCCATGGCCGATATGATCCGGTCACGCCACAAACGATCAAGGGCTGCGACTGCGTCGGGGGTCAGCTGATTGTAATGCACGGCGCGTTCCAGATGGCGGGCGGCCCCGGTGATGTTGGCTACGGCAGCAGACAGGTGGTCACCCACATTCAACGCCAGATAATCCAACTGTGCTTCGGTTCCGGGCAAGGGCTGATACGATGTCTGCAACAATTCAACCGTCCCGTCAGCTTCGGCCACTGTCCCGGCTGCAAGCAACTGGTCCAGCAAACTTTTGGGATGCACATCGCGGCGAACGGTCTGGGCCAGCGCATCGAATGAGGGGGCCGGTCCCCGGCGAGGAATGGATTTGCCCGCATAAGTCGGGTCGGCCTGCCACTTTGCCACTAGCCGGGACAAATGGTTTACGCGACGGGGGGCCGGATCGGTATCCCCCTGACGCAACCGAATGACCTCGCGCCGCTGCAATCCGGTGAGCAGGCTTAGCCGGCTGTCCGTTGCCTGTACGCCTGCGACAGTCAGGGCGGTGCGCAGAAAACTGCGTTTTAGCCGCTCGGCCACCTCGGTAAAGCCTTGCCCCCGCGCAATTGCTAAGCGGGCGATAGGGGCAAAGAGAGCATCCAGAACCGTGAACATATGTGTGTATTGCACATTTTATCTTGACCTGAAAGGTTGAATACGATATGTGCATTTTACACATTAACAGGAGATATCTCATGCGCCATCCCTTTAGCCTGATCCTGCTGGCTCTGCTGCCCGGCTGTTCGCAATCCTATCAAACCTCGTCCGGCGGTGACTATCTTGCGGCCCGCAGTTTCGCTGGAGTTGAACCCATCCTGAATACCCAATCGGAAGAAGATGACCACCCGACCCTCGCCAGTTTGGCTGCGGTTGAACCGCACCTTGCCTTTCCGGCCAGGATCGGGATCGCGCGAGTTGTCAACGGGGTTCTGACTTTGGCACCGGCGGAAGAGGCCGAAGTCTGGGCGGACCTGATCGGAAACACGCGCGGCTTTGGCGAGTTTGTGCCGCTTTCGCCGCTGGTGGCCGATCTGGTCGGGGCCAGCACCCGCAACTTTGGTCTGCAAGAAGCCCGCGCGATGGGGGCGCGGCAACATCTGGACTACATCTTGCTGGTCGATGTCACCGGCAGCGGCGGCGTGGCCGAAGCGGCCTTTGTCGATGTGCGAAACGGCTATCCCTATGCAACGGTGCAAGCCGCTGTGGCAGGCGCAGAAGACCCCGGTTATGGTTGGAGCCGCCGCAGCCAAAGACGCGCTGACCAGGCCCGGCTGGAACTGACACAGGCCCTGATGCCCGAAGTGTCGGCCATGCTGACCGGGCTGGCCGCCCGTGCCCAATAGGTACGATTGCAGGCTTTGGCGTTTTACTCCGCCGCCACATTCATCCGCTTGTGCCGGATCCGGTCCTCGATCTCGTCGCGGAAATTGCGGATCAGCCCTTGGATTGGCCAGGCCGCCGCATCGCCCAAAGCACAGATGGTGTGCCCCTCGACCTGCTTGGTGACGTCCAGCAGCATGTCAATCTCCTCAACCGCCGCGTCGCCGGTGACCAGCCGTTCCATCACCCGCATCATCCAGCCGGTGCCTTCGCGGCAGGGGGTGCATTGGCCGCAGCTTTCGTGCTTGTAAAACTTTGACAGCCGCCAGATCGCTTTGATCATGTCGGTGCTTTGATCCATTACGATGACGGCTGCCGTGCCCAGACCCGAGCGCTTTTCGCGCAGCCAGTCGAAATCCATGATCGCGTCATCCATCTGGTCGGCGCGCAGGCAGGGCACTGACGATCCGCCGGGGATCACGGCCTTGAGGTTTTTCCAGCCGCCCCGGATGCCGCCGCAGTGTTTGTCGATCAACTCCTTGAACGGGATCGACATTTCTTCCTCGACCACGCACGGATTGTTCACATGGCCGCTGATCGCGAATACCTTGGTACCGACATTGTTCGGACGGCCAAAGCCGGAAAACCACGCGGCCCCCCGCCGCAGAATGGTGGGGACCACGGCGATGCTCTCCACGTTGTTCACCGTGGTCGGGCAGCCATACAGGCCCGCACCGGCGGGAAACGGCGGCTTCATCCGGGGCATGCCCTTTTTGCCCTCAAGGCTTTCCAGCAGCGCGGTTTCCTCGCCGCAAATATAGGCGCCAGCCCCATGGTGCAGATAAATGTCGAAATCCCAGCCCGACCCGCAGGCGTTCTTGCCGACCAGACCGGCCTCATAAGCCTCGTCAATCGCGCGCTGCAATGCCTCTTTCTCGCGGATATATTCGCCGCGAATGTAGATATAGCAGGCATGTGCCCCCATCGCGAAGCTGGCGATCAGGCAGCCCTCAATCAACGTATGCGGATCATGGCGCATGATCTCGCGGTCTTTGCAGGTGCCGGGTTCGCTTTCGTCGGCATTGACCACCAGATAGGACGGGCGGCCATCGCTTTCCTTCGGCATGAAGGACCATTTCAGGCCAGTCGGGAACCCTGCCCCACCACGCCCGCGCAAACCGCTTGCCTTCATCTCGGTGACAATCCAGTCGCGGCCTTTGGTCAGGATATCGCGGGTCCCGTCCCAATGACCCCGGGCCAAAGCGCCGGTCAGGCTGCGGTCATGCATGCCGTAAAGGTTGGTGAAAATCCGGTCTTTGTCCTGTAGCATCGCTTACCTCTTGTCAGTTTGGCGGTTCCGCCAAACCAGATATGTCATCCACAACGCCCAGCCGAACCCGGCCAAAGCGAACAAATCGAACAGCGCCCGCACCCGCATCGGCAGTTCCAGGGCTGATCCGGCCCAGGTGGCCAGAACCCAGAATATCCCCACCCCGGCCAAAAACAGCGCGGCCTTCTGGCCTTGCTTTGCAGATAGATCTTTTCCGGTTCCGGTCATCGGTGCGGGCCTTTAATAATTATTTGTCGCGGCGCGGCGTTTGAATTCTTCCATGCCGGCCGACCCGATCAGACGGGCCTGCGCCACCCATTTATCGCGCCCTACCCGACCTTTAAAGCCTTTGAGATTGCCATTCATCCAGGCCACTTCGCCCGGACCCCAACCGGCAATCTGGTCAAAGTGAAAAATCCCCATGTCGTGGCACAGTTTTTCAAGGACGGGTCCGATACCTTCGATATCCTTCAGATTATCGGCCTTGCCGCCACGCGGGCCCGACAATGCTTTGGGCTTGGTTCCAGCACCGGCGGCGGCAACAGCCGCATCATCGACAACGACAAGGGCCACTGGAGCGGCAGGTTTTTTCGTAGCAGCGGGCGCTTTGGCAGCGGCAGGTTTTTTCGCGGCGGCAGGCGGTTTGGCGGGGGCTGCAACCTTGGCCACAGCTGCGGGCTTGGCCATGGCAGGTTGGGCGGCATTCATCACCGGTGCCGACATAACAGCTGCTGCCATCGCAGGAGCAGCTGTCGCGGGAGCAGATATTGTATTTTCAGGGGCGACATGCGCGACATGTGGCAATGGTTTACCAACCACAACGCCGATCAACGCACCCAGCACCACAGCCAGAAGCCCGCCCAGAAAGACAGCGGCAGGCCAATCGAAATCACCCAACATCGCCAATGCGACCATGGCGACGACCCCGATTAATGCAGCATAAGCAAAGCCCATCAACACGTTACTCAGGTTTCCTGTCTTTCCGTCCATTACAACACCTCTCTGATTTTGTCCCTTGCGAAGCCAGCGCTGCTCTCACGCCGTTCCCCCAGCATCAGCATAGCAAGGTTTTGCGACAGGTCACACATTGTAATGCGGACCAGTTCAAACCTAAGGTTTTGCCATGGCCCGGGCTTGCAATACCCAATCGTCACGCGCGATCCGGCCCTTGAAACTGATCCGGGTATCGACCCAGGCAATCTCGGCAGGGCCCCATGTGGCGATCTGATCAAAATGCCAGAAACCCAATTCGTTCAACGCTTTTTCTAGTTTTGGGCCGACGCCGACGATCAGTTTCAGGTCATCAGGCTTGCCCGCACGGGCAGCGGTCAGGATCAGAGGAGCGCTTTCGACGATTTCCTGCGCCCGCTCGCCCTTTGGGTCGTCGCTGGAAATCGGTTTGGCTACTGATGCCGCCTGCGCCTGCTGCACGGTGACCCCGGTCAGATCGGCAGGTTGACCGGCTGCCGGGCGGGGTTCTGGCGCCGGATTGGTTTTGGTCACTTCGGGGGCGACCATCACGCCGCCGCCCTGCCACGGGGCGGTCATCGGCACTTCGGTCCCGTCAATCCGCTTGATCGTGTCACCCACATCGACTGCAAACTGGACCGATGCGTTATACTTGGTCCGCCCACTTTCATATTGGGTCAGGCTGGTCAGCCCTTTGCGCGGCTCGGCGGCGTAACGGCCATTCTGCGGGCCGGGAACCGGAACCTTGCCTGCCGCGAACTGGTCGATCAGGTCGGACAGGATGTCGGCTGTCAGATCCTCGTAATAATCCTTGCCGATCTGCGCCATCGGCGCATTGGCACAAGAGCCGAGGCATTCGACCTCTTCCCAACTGAACCGGCCATCAGTGGACAGGTGATGGGCCTGCGCATTGATCCTGGATTTGCAGACTGCGACAAGATCTTCAGCGCCGCAGATCATGCAGGACAGGGTGCCACAAACCTGAATATGAGCAATAGAACCAACAGGTTGTAGTTGGAACATAAAGTAGAATGTGGCCACTTCCAGCGCGCGGATATAAGCAAGGCCCAGCATACCCGCGACATGTTCAATGGCGGGACGCGACAGCCAGCCTTCCTGTTCCTGCGCGCGCCACAGCAGTGGAATGATCGCACTGGCCTGCCGCCCCTCGGGGTATTTGGTGATCTGGGCCGCCGCCCAGACCTGATTGGCGGGGGTAAAGGCGAAAGTGGCGGGCTGGTCGTGGTGAAGTCTGCGAAGCATCAGCTATGTTCCGGTGAAAAGGGGGCCGCCGGCTGCGGCGGCAAGAATGGTCAACGGGCTAATGTGAATGCCCATCCCGGTGGCCACAAGAAACACAAGTGACGTGCCCCCGAATACCATTATATGCAGGTGTCCGTCAAAACCCGGATCGTGCCGGCAGCCGACACTTCAGCCCGGCCTTCGGCCGCGAGTTCGGGCGTAAAGACCCGCAAGTCAGCCTCGGTGATCTGGGCTTGGGTCAGGATTGTGCCAACATTCGCGCTTGTCAGCAAACAACCATTGGCAGCGATGGCCGCGACAAGACGTTCTTTGGGGGCAAGGACAGCGGGCATCGGGGCGGGTGCTACACCGGGCACCACCGAACCTACGGGCAACATCCCAGATATCATGCCGCAACCCGAAAGGGGCAACGCGAGCGCCAAAACAGTAAGAACTCTCACCAGTCGATCTCCTCGTTCACCACAATGACTCTTCTCAATCCGCGCTCCAAACTAGCGTTGGCCATTGACAAACACTCCTCCCACACCACCGGTGTAGCAGGTGTTATTGCCGACAATTGCAATAAACAACTGCTGGCCGTCAGAGTTGCGGAATGTCTGACTCCGGGCTTGTCGCACGTTCAGGTAATTCATGTTGCTCGGTTCCGGGCAGTTCTGGCTAACAGCAATTACTGACGAAAGAAGTCTCTCGAATTGAGCGTCTGCGGCCTGGTCCTGTTCAGCCGTACGATTCACGAACGGATAACTTGTGGCGAGAACATCAGCGCAAACATCCGTAGGGATTGGGCATATCGACCCAGAAGTCATTGGCATTTGCGCCGACGGCTCGTTTGCCGCGACGGTCGCGCTCGCGATATCCGACCTTTCCGATGGGGCGGAATCGCAAGAGGCGAGCGCTGCGATTACAATCAACACCGCCGCCCTCATCGGTCAATCTCCCCGAACACCACATCCATAGTACCAATAATCGCCGCCACATCCGCCAGTTGGTGCCCCTTGGCGATATGGTCCATCGCCTGCAAATGCAGGAACCCCGGCGCGCGGATTTTGCAGCGGTACGGCTTGTTGGTGCCGTCGGCCACAAGAAACACACCGAACTCGCCTTTGGGGGCCTCGACGGCCGCATAAACCTCGCCCGCAGGCACGTGGAAGCCTTCGGTGTATAGCTTGAAGTGATGGATCAGCGATTCCATGCTGGTTTTCATCTCGCCGCGGGTCGGCGGCGTCATTTTGCCCCGGGCCATTACATCGCCCTTTTCGACGGCCAGTTTGGCGCAGGCCTGGCGGATGATGCTGACCGATTGGCGCATTTCCTCCATGCGGCATAGGTAGCGGTCATAGCAGTCGCCATTCTTGCCGACAGGGATTTGGAATTCAAATTCGTCATAGCATTCATAGGGTTGGGCGCGGCGCAAGTCCCAGGCGAACCCCGATCCCCGGACCATGACGCCGGAAAAGCCCCATTTCTGAATGTCGTCCTCGGTCACCACGCCGATATCGCAATTGCGCTGCTTGAAGATGCGGTTTTCGGTCAGCAAGCCGTCGATATCGGCCAGTCTGCCCGGAAATTCGACCGCCCATTGGTCGATATCGGCAACCAACTGATCCGGCAGGTCGATATGCACCCCACCGGGGCGGAAATAGGCGGCATGCAGCCGCGCCCCGCAAGCCCGTTCGTAAAACACCATCAGCTTTTCGCGCTCTTCGAACCCCCAGAGCGGTGGGGTCAGCGCGCCGACGTCCAGCGCCTGCGTGGTGACGTTCAGCAGGTGGTTCAGCACGCGGCCAATCTCGCAATACAGCACGCGGATCAGGCTGGCGCGGCGCGGCACCACCGTGCCGGTCAGCTTTTCAATCGCCAGACACCAGGCATGTTCCTGATTCATCGGGGCCACGTAATCCAGCCGGTCGAAATACGGCAGGTTCTGCAGGTAGGTCCGGCTCTCCATCAGCTTTTCGGTGCCACGGTGCAGCAGGCCGATATGCGGATCGCAGCGCTCGACAATCTCGCCGTCCAGTTCCAGCACCAGACGCAAAACCCCATGCGCCGCAGGGTGTTGCGGGCCGAAGTTGATGTTGAAATTGCGGATCTTCTGCTCGCCGGTCAGCGCGTCCTGCGTGCCGTCGTCGTATTTATTACGCCGGATATCGCCGTCCATCATTTGGCCGCCTCCTTGGATGCGCCAGCCCGCGCCTTGTCATCACCCGGCAGGACGTATTGCACACCCTCCCACGGGCTCAGGAAATCGAATTGGCGGTATTCCTGCACCAGATTGACCGGCTCATACACCACGCGCTTTTGCACCTCGTCATAGCGGACTTCGGTATAGCCGCTGGTCGGGAAATCCTTGCGCAGCGGGTGGCCGCGAAAGCCGTAGTCGGTTAGGATGCGGCGCAGGTCGGGGTGGCCGGTGAACAGGATGCCGAACATGTCGAACACCTCACGCTCGAACCAGTTGGCGGACGGATGCACGTCGATGATCGAGGGCAGCATGTCGGTTTCGCACAAGGCAATACGCAGCCGGATGCGGTGGTTCTGGTACATGCTCAGGAAGTGATAGACCACGTCGAACCGGGCGGCGCGGCCGGGGTAATCGACGGCGGTGATGTCGACTAGGCTGTTGAATTTGCAAGTCACATCGGTTTTCAGAAAATCCACCAGCCCGACCAGACCCGCTGGAGCCACTTCCAGCGTCAATTCACCAAACGCAATGGCCCAGCCCAAAACGCCATCGGGGCGCTTGGTCTGAATATGGGTGGCAAGTTCAGTCAATGCTTCTGACATGGCCCGTATCCTCTTGAATCAGCGAACAATCGTCCACGTGCGCTCATCACCGCACAATCGTCCCGGTCCGCCGCATTTTCCGCTGCAACTGCAATATCCCATACAGCAGCGCCTCGGCGGTGGGCGGGCAGCCCGGCACATAGATATCGACCGGCACAATCCGGTCACAACCGCGCACGACGCTGTAGGAATAGTGATAATACCCGCCGCCATTAGCGCAGGACCCCATCGAGATGACATAACGCGGCTCGGGCATCTGGTCATAGACCTTGCGCAGCGCCGGGGCCATTTTGTTGGTCAGCGTGCCCGCCACGATCATCAAGTCGGACTGGCGCGGGGACGCGCGGGGGGCCGTCCCGAACCGCTCCAGATCATAGCGCGGCATCGACGTGTGCATCATTTCGACCGCACAACAGGCCAGACCAAAGGTCATCCAGTGCAGCGACCCGGTCCGCGCCCAGTTGATCATCGCGGATGTCGAAGTGACCAGAAACCCCTTGTCCTGCAATTCGGCGTTCAGGCCGACTGTGGCCACATCCATATCGACGCCGGCGGTATTCACACCCGTCATTGCCATTCCAGCGCCCCCTTCTTCCATTCGTACATAAACCCGATGGTCAGCACGCCCAGAAACACCATCATCGACCAGAAGCCGACCATGCTGATGTCCTTGAAGGCCACGGCCCAAGGGAACAGGAACGCGACCTCCAGGTCGAAAATAATAAACAGGATCGACACGAGGTAGAAGCGGACGTCAAACTTCATCCGGGCATCATCAAACGCGTTGAAACCGCATTCATAGGCCGACACTTTTTCCGGGTCCGGGTTGCGCACGGCAATGACTGCGGCGGCAATTATCAGGATAGCGCCTAATGCAATGGCAAGGCCCAGAAAAATCATGATCGGCAGATATTCCTGCAACAAAACGTCCAAGGATCAGTTCCTTTCAGGCAAGGCGACCCCGGCGAAAAGGTCTGGCAAATCGACTATGCCAACCCTTACCCCCCGCCCCCGGCAGGGTCAACCAAAGGCAGTGTCGCAGGCGTGCAAATTGAACAGACCCAAGGCCAGTATGGCCATGGCACTGGCAGCGCTACGTACAAAGGATTAACAAAGCCCTTATGACAGCCACCCGCCACATCCGTTTTGTCATCGCATTCGGGATCAGCCTTGCGGCGGGCGGACTGGCCGTGGTTGCGGCACTGCCTATCACAACCTCTATCCTGATCGCTGCAAACACTTGTTTTGCAGTGTATTTAGTGCTGGAACTATGGCTGGCATCCCAGTTGACCGCCGACCGACTACGCCAGCGGGCGGCTCAGACGGACGAAGGGCTGCCGCTGATTTTTATCCTGGCGCTGACTACAATCCTGATAAGCCTGTCCGCAATTTTCATGGTCATCATCCGCCCGACCGGCGGTTGGGCCGAGGGCGCGCTGGCATTGACCACGATCCCCTTGGGTTGGGCGATGCTGCACACTTTGGCGGCGTTTCATTATGCCTATTTATACTATGCCCCAGCGCAGGGGCAGCAACGGGGTGGTATCGATTTTCCGCAAACACCGGAACCGGGCGTGACCGAGTTTCTGTACTTCTCGTTTACCATCGGCATGACGGCCCAAGTGTCCGATGCGACACTCAGCCAAACCGCCTTACGCAAGGCGGTGCTAATTCATGCGATTGGATCGTTCTTTTACAACACCACCATTCTGGCATTGGCGGTCAGTGCGGCCCTATCGCTTGGGCGGTAGATTACTTTGCTTTTTTCACCAGTTTCCACCACGCGGTCACTGCAATAATGATCGGCAAGATGACGGACAGGCCCACCGTGTTGTTCATCGGCGGTTTTGGCAAATCACTCTTTACCGGGATTTCTGTCCATGTTTTCAGCTCTTTAATGGTGCCAAGAACCATGTCAGCCAGATCTTCGAGCGCCTTTTTGGTATCCTCTTTGCGCTTCATCATCTCACCAATCGCCTTGGCGCGTTTGCCCAAATCATCAATCCGGCGGTCAATCCGGGGGCCGTCTTTTTTCAGCTTTTTCTGCCAATCGGCGTCAAGGCTGGCTTTGGACAAAGCCACATTCTTTTTCGACGTTGCCGCCTGATCGCGGGTTTTCACGGGATTACGGCCATCCTTTGGCGGTGCTGGCATCGGGATTCTCCTGCAATATCATCATGTCAATGACGCTAGTCTGGCATGGATCAACCCCAGCTTGCAAAACCTATTCGGCGGCTTTTTGCTGGAAAACCGCCGATACTTCGGCCCGGATGATCCGGGCAATCTGGGCGCAATCAGCCAAGCTAAACGTCAGCGGCAGGCGCATATCAATGATGCCCGCCAAGATGCGGTCAGTGGCAGGCATTGGGGTCGATGGGGCATAGTGCCACGACATGTAGTTGGATGTGAAGGCCACAGGTTCGGCTGCGCCAAACCATTTCAGCTCGACCCCGCGGGTCAGGCAGCGGACCAGAAATTCGCGGATTGCTGCATCGTCCCAGTCCAGCAGCAGGAACTGAAAAGATGACGCGACAAAGCCTTCGGCGGGTGGGCGGGCGATCAGGGTCAGGCCGGGTGTATCGGCCAAACCATGCGTAACCACTTTATATCGTTCATTCCACC
This sequence comes from Rhodobacterales bacterium, assembly GCA_031422295.1. Lineage (GTDB taxonomy): Bacteria > Pseudomonadota > Alphaproteobacteria > Rhodobacterales > Rhodobacteraceae > JANOMH01. The sequence goes on from JANOQM010000090.1 coordinate 29,928, forward strand.
GGGCACATTGCGTTGCCAGATCGCGTAATTGCGGGCGCAGGATGGCTGCGCGCAGGTTGTCCATCCGGCCCGAGATATTGGGGGTTTCATAGCGGATTTGCGCAAACGCCTCGGGCGGGGGGGCGGCTCGGTGTCGGCCATAGAGCATGTAGGACCCTGACAAAACAATCGCCCGGGCCATGCCATCTGCATGATCTGAAACGATAAAACCGCCCTCGCCTGAATTCATGTGCTTGTAGGTCTGCGTCGAATAACAGCCGAACCGGCCATGCCGCCCGCTGGGCACGCCGTTCCATGTGGCCCCCATTGTATGGGCGCAATCCTCGATCACAATTACCCCCGCCGCGTCGCACAGGGCCATCAATTGATCCATGTCGCAGATGTGGCCGCGCATATGCGACAGGAGCAACACCCTCGCATCTGTAAGCTTTTGCGACAATTCCTTAAGGTCGATTGTGAGGCTTTCTGTCACCCCGACAAACACCGGAACGGCCCCCACAGCCGCGATCGCACCGGGCACCGGAGCGAGGGTAAATGCATTCGACAGCACCCGGTCCCCCGGTTTGACGCCACAGGCGCGCAGGGCCGTGGTCATCGCATAACCGCCCGAGGCAACAGCAAGGCAATAGCGCGCACCGGTGAAGGCTGCAAACTCATCCTCCAGCAGTGCCACTTCCGCCACTTCGCCGGGGGCCACATTATAGCGGTGCAACCGGCCATGCCGCAGCACGGCCAGGGCGGCCTCGATCCCCGCCTCGGGGATCGGTTCCTGCTGGGTGAAACTTCCGATGAAATTTTCGGTCATGCTGATGCCCCTATTTAACCCATTTGACCCCAGCCCAAAGCCCGGGTCAACGATGGGTCACTCGGCCAGCACGGCGCTGGTGTTGCGCCGGTCAACCACCACGAACATTGCGAGGGCCACGGCCAGAACCGCCGCCGCGATGAAATATGCGGTCCCGGCGGTTGCGACCTGATTGTCCGGGTCGAGGAAATAGCCAAAAGCCTGACTGAAAAACAATGTGCCTGCCAGCATCGCCACATTCATCACGCTGGAAATACCGCCCTGCAATTCGCCTTGGGCATCATCCGGCACCGCCTTGGACATCAGGGCGATCAGCATGGGATGCACCAGCCCTTCGGGCGCATGAATGACCAGCATGATCAGCACGACGGCCAAACTGGGCGCCAGACCGTACCCCACCGCCGCAATGGTCGCAAAAATCAGCCCGAACAGCGCCACTTTATGTTCGCCAAAGCGTTTGACCAGTGGCCCTGACAGCACCCCTTGGGTCACGGCCGCAATGATCCCAAAGGCCGCGAGGGTCAGGCCGACCATGGCCGAGGACCAGTCAAACTTGGCCATGCCCCAGAACGGCCAGATTGCCGGATAGATCGATGAGGCGAAAAAGAACACGAACAGCACCGCACTGAGCGGGACGACGCCGTGATAGGACTGGAACACCTTGAATGTGCCGAACGGATTGGCGCGGCGCCAGTCAAACGGGCGGCGTTTTTCCGGCGGCAGGGTTTCAGGCAAAACGAAATACCCGAAAGCCAGATTCAGCCCCGAAATGACAGCAGCAACGTAGAACGGCACGCGCGGGCCAAGTTCGCCCAGCAACCCGCCGATGGCCGGTCCGATCACGAAACCGACGCCAAAGGCCGCCCCGATCAGCCCGAATGCGCGGGCCCGATCCTCGGGCGCTGTGACATCGGCGATATAGGCATTGGCGATGACATAGGACGAACCGCAGACCCCGGCGATGACCCGGCCCACGAACAGCCACATCAGCGAGGGGGCGAGCGCCGAGAACAGATAGTCTAACATCAGCCCGGCCACGGCCAACAACAGCAGCGGACGGCGGCCATAGGCATCGGACAGATTGCCCATTACCGGGCCGAACAGGAACTGGGCGGCGGAAAACGCAAAAAACATCCAGCCGCCGATCAGGGCGGCATCCGACAGGTTCATATGTCCAACGCTTTTGATCAGTTCCGGCAGGACCGGGATGATCAGGCCAAAGCCGACCATATCCAGCAAAACCGTCATGAATACGAATGTGATGGCCGAATTCGACGGCTTTGCGGGGGTCATTCTGTCGACCTTTGACTGACTTTGATTGGGTGTTTATGAAATGTTCTTTAGCGGACAGCGGCGGCCAAGGTCAAGTGACCGTCGCGGTTGCACTGTGCTGCCTTAGCCCCTATTTTGGGAGGATGAGAAAACTGATGCTGCTTTCCCTTGTATCGCTGTCGGCCTGCAATTCCCCGTCATTGCAGGGGATGTTTGACCCCGTTGCGCCCCAGATTGCCGCTGGTCCGCCCGAGGCAACGCTGGATCCGACGCCTGCACCACCGCCCCCTGCGGCCGCCCGGACGGCAGAGGAATTTGATACCACGACCGAGGCTGACCGCGCCGCAGCTGTGGCTGCCCCGGTTGGTGGGCAACAGCTGGGCACGACGATTGCGTCCCTCGGGTCACCGACCGAGCCGGGGATCTGGCTGCGCACCGGGCTGGTCACCGAACTCGTGCAGGGCCGGGTCGAATTTCAGGGCGTTTCGGTGAATGTCGAATTGCGCCCTTCGGGTGGACCGGCGTCAGCGGGCAGTCAGATTTCGCTGGCCGCGATGCGATTATTGGGCGCACCGCTGACCGGCCTGCCGGAATTGGTGGTTTATCGGTAGAGTGGCTAAAACCCACGCATTTTCGGTCACGCGGGCGTGGGTTGCACCCACCCTACGAGCCGCCCGGCCTCTTCGCGGGCAAACCGCTTCATGTCCGCCCCGTGTTGGTCCAGAAATGCGATGACGCGCGGGGCGTCGTGCCGCGATAATTCGCGCAGCCACCATGCGATGGATTTCTGGATAAACCATTCCCTATCAGTGACATAGGTGGCGGCCCAGCCCAACACCCGGTCTCGTATGTCCAGATCCAGCGGTTTGGGAAAGTTCTGTTTGGTCCATGGCAGGGTGATGACCATGGCCGCGCGCCGGGTCCACATGTGATCAGACCGGGTCCAACCGTCAACCTCGGTGATGCGGGCCGGATTGGCGACCAGCCGTTTGGCCGCCGCGTTACAGGCATGATCGGCAATCGCCCAGGCGTCAAAATCGGGCACCCAACCTGCCATCATCACCCAGGCGGCATCGTCATCTTTGATCCGGGCCTGGGCCATCACTTTGGTCGCGGCGACCCTGCCCTCGTGAATATTGCTGTCCCACAGGGCTTGGGCCAAGGTCAGCCGTTCACCGGGGGTGACGCGGTCGCGCCAGCCCTTGGCCAGATCGTCAATGGCGGGCACCCGGACCCCCAGATAGGGCCGGTCAACCTTGTGATAGCGGGCCATTTCAAGGGCTTGGGTTGGGTCCGCCAACGCGCTCAGGTCCGCCAAGGCATCGTCAAAATTCATTCCACCGTCACCGATTTGGCCAGATTGCGCGGCTGATCGACATCGGTGCCTTTGGCCACTGCGGTGTGATAGGCCAGCAATTGGGCGGGGATCGCATACAGGATCGGGGCCAGAAACGGGTCAACCTCGGGCATGATCAGGGTTTCCCAGACGCCTTGGCCGGCCTCGACCGCCCCTTTGGCGTCAGTGATCAGAAGCACCTTGCCGCCCCGCGCCATGACCTCTTGCATGTTCGAGATGGTCTTGTCGAACAGCGCGTCACGCGGGGCCATGACGATGACCGGCACGACTTTGTCGACCAGCGCGATGGGGCCGTGTTTCAGTTCACCTGACGCATAAGCTTCGGCATGGATGTAGCTGATTTCCTTTAGTTTTAGCGCCCCTTCCAGCGCCAGTGGATACATCGCGCCGCGCCCCAGAAACAGGATATCGCGGGCCTCGGCCAATTTGGCGGCCAGACGGCGGGTTTCGCCCTCGATCCCCAGCGCGTGGTTCATCAATCCGGGCAGGGCCTGCAAGGCGGTCAGCCGTTCGGCGACCTGTACGGGCGTCAACCGGCCCCGTTGTGCGGCGGCCTTGATCGCCAGCAGGGCGAGTATGGTCAGTTGACACGTGAAGGCCTTGGTCGAGGCAACGCCGATTTCAGGCCCGGCCATGATCGGCAGGATCAGGTCGGATTCGCGCGCGATCGTGCTTTCGGCGACATTGACCACGGCGACGATTTGTTGCGCCTTGTCGCGGGTATAGCGCAGGGCGGCCAAAGTATCGGCGGTTTCCCCCGACTGGCTGACAAAGATTGCGACCGTTCCCGGCGTGACGGGCGGTTCGCGGTAGCGGTATTCAGAGGCGACATCGACCTCAACCGGCAGACCGGCCAGCTGTTCAAACCAGTATTTGGCGACAAGGCAGGCGAAAGATGCGGTGCCGCAGGCGACCATGACCAGCCGTTCCACGGCGGCAAAATCAAGGTCGGGGGCGGGCAAAGTGATGTGGCCATCCGCCAGATAATGCGCCAACGCCCGGGTGATCACCGTGGGTTGTTCGGCAATTTCCTTGGCCATGAAATGCTTGTAGCCGCCCTTATCAACGCGGGTGCTGTCGATCTGGATGGTTTTGACGGGGCGGTTGGCGATGCGGCCCGCATGGTCGCGAATTTCAACCCCCGAGCGGGTCAGGACGGCCCAATCGCCTTCGTCCAGATAGGTGATCCGGTCGGTCATCGGGGCCAAAGCGATGGCATCCGAGCCGACGAACATTTCACCGTCACCATGCCCGATGGCCAGCGGTGACCCCTTGCGCGCGGCGATCAGCAGGTCGTCCTGCCCGGCGAACAGGAAGCACAAGGCATAGGCCCCGGTCAGCCGGGCGATGGTTTGAGCGGCGGCGTCGCGGGGGCTCGACCCTTGGGTCAGATAATATTGCGCCAGAAGGGCCACGGTTTCGGTATCCGTATCGGTTTCATAGCCGATCCCCTGTTCGGCCAGAAACATACGCAATTCACGGAAATTTTCGATAATGCCATTATGCACGACGGCCACTGCGCCCGCCTGATGCGGATGGGCGTTTTTGACGTTGGGCGCACCATGCGTGGCCCAGCGGGTATGCCCGATCCCGGCCTTGCCTGCGAGCGGGTCATGCACCAGCAGGTCGGACAGATTGACCAGTTTGCCGACTGCCCGCCTGCGGTCCAGAATACCGCTGTTGACGGTGGCGATGCCCGCAGAATCGTAGCCCCGGTATTCAAGCCGTTTCAACGCCTCGACCAGCAGGGGCGCTGCCTCGTGTGATCCAAGGACCCCGACAATTCCGCACATTTTACGCCCCTTTGCCCTTGTTTGCCTTGGCGGCCTTTAACTTTTCGAACAATCGCAGCGCAAGGCCCGGTTTGTTGACCTGTGCCGCCCGACCGATGGCAAGGTCGGTTGCGGGCACATCGCGGGTGATCACTGACCCGCTGGCGGTCATCACGTCGTCACCCAAAGTGACCGGGGCCACCAGCATGGTATTGGACCCGACAAACACCCGTTTGCCGATTTTGGTTCGGTGTTTGAACACGCCGTCATAGTTGCAGGTGACGGTGCCCGCGCCAATGTTTGAGCGCTCGCCAATATCCGCGTCTCCGATATAGGACAGATGGTTGATTTTGGCCCCTTCGGCCACGATCGCATTCTTGATCTCGACAAAGTTGCCGACATGCACATCTTCGGCCAATTCGGCACCGGGGCGCAGCCGGGCAAACGGGCCGACACTGGCCCCGCGCGAGACATGGCAGCCTTCCAGATGCGAAAACGGTCTGATCCGGGCGTCGGATTCAATCGTCACGCCGGGGCCAAACACCACTGGCCCTTCGACCACGGCATCCCGGCCAATCACCGTGTCATGCGCGAAAATGATGGTTTCCGGGTTGGTCAGGGTGACCCCGTCGGCCAGTGCTGTGGCGCGGGCGCGGGCTTGGAACAGCGCCTCGGCTGCGGCGAGTTGGTCGCGGGTATTGACGCCCAGGGTTTCCTGTTCCGGGCAGCGCACCACAGTTGCCGACAGGCCCTGTGCGCGGCCAATTTCAACGATATCGGTCAGGTAAAATTCGCCCTGCGCATTATGCGGCGTCACTGCATCGAGCAAACCGAACAAGGTCTGTGCATCGGCCACGACCACGCCGCCATTGCACAGGGGTATGGCCCGGGCCACCACATCGGCGTCTTTGAATTCGACAATCTTTTCAAGGCTGTCACCGACCATGACCATCCGACCATAGCGGGCGGAATCAACGGGTTCAAAGCCCAGAAACACCACATCCGCCCGGGCCCGCGCAGCGATCATCGCGGACAAAGTGGCTTCGGTAATGAATGGGGTGTCGCCGAACAGAACCACCGCATCGCCGTCAAACCCGGCCAAGGCGGCCCGCGCCTGCAAGACCGCATGCCCGGTGCCCAACTGGTCAGGTTGCAACGCGATAATCGCATCAGGGTTCCAGTCCTGTGCGGCTTTGGCTACCTGATCGGCCCCAACGCCTGCGACAATCACCAGATGCGCGGGGTCCAGCGTTGCGCCAGATTTCATCGCATGGATCAGCAGGGGCGCTCCGGCCAGTTCATGCAAAACCTTCGGCCGTTCGGAATTCATCCGGGTGCCCTGACCCGCGGCCAGAATGATCAAACTTACTGCCATGACTGACGCCCCATCGGTTTCTTGACCCTTCTTTGGCTGTAACCGGATCATATCGCAAGGGTGGGGGCTTCACATCACCTTACACCACGTTACAAGGCCTGCATGAAAACCGTGATATTCGATCTTGATGGGACTTTGGCCGATACCAGCCGCGATCTGGTGGCGGCGGCGAATGTCTGTTTTGCCGCGCTGGGTCTGGGCGATCTGCTGGACCCGGTCACCGATGCGGGCACGGCGCTGCGCGGCGGACGGGCGATGCTGGCGCTGGGGTTTAGCCGGGTGCAGGGATTTGGCCCAGCCGATGTGTCGCGCCAATATCCGCTGTTGCTGGACGCCTATGCCGCGGGGATTGACCGGCATACGACAATGTATCCGGGTGCGATGGCGGCGGTGGAGCGGTTAAAATCCATGGGCTATGCCGTGGGCATCTGCACCAACAAGCCTGAGGGGCTGGCACAGGAGTTGCTGACCCGGCTGGGGGTGCGCGATGCCTTTGGCGCATTGGTCGGGGCTGATACTTTGGCGGTGCGCAAACCTGACCCCGCCCCATTGTGGGAGACGGTGCGCCGGTTGGGTGGTGATCTGGCCCGGACCTGTCTGGTGGGCGACAGCGATACCGACCGCAAGACCGCCGCTGCCGCCGATGTCCCGTCAATTCTGGTGACGTTTGGCCCGGCGGGGGGCGATATGGCGGCGCTGAACCCTGCCGCATTGTTGCACCATTTCGATGATTTGCCGGATGTAGTGGCGGGTTTGGGCCTGTAGGCGGGCCAGCGGTTGCCGCCCCTTACTGCTTGCGCCAGGCTGCAGGCGGTCTTACCTTAGCACCATGGACCTGATACCCAATCTGCCCCTGATCGACCCGTTTGACCGCATGATCCGCTATTTGCGCGTGTCGGTCACGGACCGCTGCGATTTTCGCTGTGTGTATTGCATGTCGGAAAATATGACCTTTCTGCCCAAGGCCGATCTGCTGACGCTGGAGGAACTGGACCGCTTATGTTCCGCATTCATCCGGCTGGGCGTGGAAAAGCTGCGCATCACCGGGGGCGAGCCGCTGGTCCGGCGCGGGATCATGACGTTTTTTCGCGCCATGTCGCGGCATCTGGAATCCGGCGCGTTGAAAGAGCTGACGCTGACCACCAATGGCAGTCAGCTGGAAAAGTACGCCGTCGAATTGTTTGCTGCCGGGGTCCGGCGGATCAATGTGTCGCTGGATACATTGGATGAGGCAAAGTTTGCCAAGATTACCCGCTGGGGCCGGTTGCCGCAGGTGTTGCGGGGGATTGACGCCGCCCAAGCCGCTGGTTTGAAGGTCAAGATTAACGCAGTAGCGTTGAAGGGGTTCAACGAGGACGAGTTGTTCACCTTGGCCGACTGGTGTGCTGCCCGCGCACTGGACCTGACATTTATCGAAGTTATGCCGATGGGCGATATCGGCAATGAGGACCGGCTGGGCCAATATTGGTCGCTGCGCGATCTGCGCAGTACGTTGGCTGGCCGGTACACACTGACCGACCTTGCCGAGCGGACGGGCGGCCCTGCCCGCTATGTCCGGGTGGGGGAAACCGGGGCGAAGATCGGGTTCATCACCCCGCTGTCCCATAATTTCTGCGAAAGTTGCAACCGGGTTCGACTGACCTGCACGGGCGAGATTTATACTTGTCTGGGGCAGGAAGGGCATTCGGATTTGCGCGCGCCGTTGCGCGCGTCGGCTGACGATGCCCCGCTGGACAGTGCCATTCGGACGGCGATCGGGTTGAAACCCAAGGGCCATGATTTCGACTATTCCCGGCAAAAGATCGACGGGCAGGTCAGCCGCCATATGAGTCATACGGGCGGTTAACCAGCCATGCCCGCGCAGCTAACCCTGACCTACCGGGTCTATGCGGCCTTGGCTAATCTGGCCCTGTCGCTGGCATATGCCAAAGTTTCCAATCGGTTACGGGCCCAAGGCGTGACTGCGGCCCGGGCCCGCGAGCGGCTGGGCCATGCCACCCTGCCCCGCCCGGACGGCCCGGTCATCTGGTGCCATGCGGCCAGTGTCGGCGAAAGCGTGTCATTGCTGGCGCTGATTGCCCAACTATTGGCGGATGATCCCACGCTGCATGTGCTGGTCACCTCTGGGACGGCCAGTTCGGCGCAGATTCTGGCGGGCCGCCTGCCGGTGCGGGCACTGCACCAATTTGCTCCGCTGGATGCGATGCCCGCACTGCGCCGGTTTCAGGCCCATTGGCGGCCCGGTCTGGCGGTGTTTGTCGAAAGCGAAATCTGGCCGCAAATGATTGTCGCAACCCATGCGGCGGGGATTCCGCTGGCGTTGCTGAACGCCCGGATGTCGGAGCTATCCTTGCGCAATTGGGGCCGGGTCCCGGGCACTGCAGCGGCGTTGTTTCAACGCTTTGGCATGATCCGGACGCAGGCCGTGCCCACTGCAGCAGCACTGATCAAACTGGGGGCCGATGCCGCGACGACCCGGGCTGATGGCGATCTGAAGGCCGCCGCGGGTGCTTTGCCTGTCGATGAAACCGAACTATCGCGATTTCGGACTGATCTGTCAGGCCGGCCAGTCTGGCTGGCTGCCTCGACCCATCCGGGCGAGGAATACAAGGTTCTGCAGGCGCACAAGCTGGTGACTGAAGCCGCCCCCCGGACAGCGCTGATCTTGGTGCCGAGGCACCCCGAACGACGGCAAGAGATTGCGGAGCTGATCCGGGACGCGGGTTTCACGATGGCGATGCGCAGCAAGGTCGAGCCTCTGCTGCCCGAGACGTCGGTCTATCTCGCGGATACGTTGGGAGAGATGGGGATGTGGTATGCCCTGTGCCCGCTGGTGTTCATGGGCGGGTCTTTCGTGCCGGTAGGCGGGCATAACCCTTTCGAACCGGCACAGGCGGGGGCGGCTATCCTGCACGGACCGATGGTCGCCAATGCGGCCAGTGCCTACCGGGCATTGGATGAATGTGGCGGCGCCATTGAAATCCATGACGCCAGCGCAACCGCATTGGGATATGCAGTGCAGAACTTGCTGGCGGGCCCCTCCAAATATTCGAGGATGAGTCTGGTGGATATGGGGCTGGCAACCCGGACCTTTGCCGCCGGTCAGACCCAAGACCTGCCCCGTCTGGCGGCCGATCTGCGCGGCCTGATGGCCTAAGCCATAGGCATCCGCTGTTCCACAATCCCCGCCCACCATGAACAGCCCGCCGGAATAGCCTCGTCGTTGAAATTATATTCCGGATGATGCACCGCCGCCGTGTCGCCATTGCCGACAAGGATATAGGCGCCGGGCCGTTCCTCAAGCATATAGGCGAAATCCTCGCCGCCCATGATCAGGGGGGCGTCGTCGCATTGACCCGAAACTGACCGGGCGACACTGGCCGCAAATTCGGTCTGTGCTGCGGCGTTCACCATGGACGGGTAGCCGCGCATGTAGATGATTGTGGCGACAGCCCCATAGGCCAGTGCGGTCGCGTCAACCAAGGCTTTCAGCCGGACCTCGGCCATTTCGCGCATCTCATGCGACATCGTGCGGACGGTCCCTTTGAGCGAGACGCGCTGCGGGATGACGTTGAAGGCCTTGGACGATGTTTCAAATGACGTCACCGAGACGACGATTTGCCCGACCGGATCGGCATTGCGGCTGACGATGCTTTGCAGTGCCAGCACGATATGGCTGGCGACAAGGGTTGAATCCACCACCTCCTGCGGTTTGGCGGCATGCCCGCCTTTGCCTTCAATTTCGATGGTAAATTGATCTGTCGCCGCAAAAAATGCCCCAGACCGTATGGCAAATGTGCCTACCGGGCGGCCCGGCCAGTTGTGCATGCCGTAAACCTCGTCAATCTGGAAGCGGTCCATCATGCCATCGGCACACATTTCGCGCCCGCCGCCGCCGCCTTCTTCGGCGGGTTGAAAGATGACGACCACCGTGCCGTCAAAGTTCCGGGTTTCGGCCAGATAGCGGGCGGCCCCCAGCAACATGGCGGTATGCCCGTCATGGCCGCAGGCATGCATCGCGCCGGGGGTTTTTGATGCATAAGTCAGGCCGGTCTGTTCCATTATCGGCAGCGCATCCATATCGGCACGCAGCCCGATAACCTTGCCGCCCGTATCAGTCCGGCCCCGGATCACACCAACGACGCCGGTGCGCCCCAGCCCGGTGACCACTTCGTCACAGCCGAATGCGCGCAGTTTATCGGCGACAACGGCCGCGGTACGGTGCGTGTCGAACAAAATCTCAGGGTGCTCATGCAGGTCGCGCCGCCAGGCGGTGATATCGGGCAGAAGGTCAGCAAAGCGGTTCTTGATCGGCATGGGAAAGGATCCTGTTGAGTTTAGATCAGTCTGGCCCAAGCTGGACGGATCGGCAAGTGTGCGGGCCAGACCCACGTGATGGCGGGTTTGGAAAATTTCTGGCTGGGATTTTTTTCCCCTCGGTTGACGTAACGGCGACCTGACATCGAACGCAGACAGGGACTTGCCGGGGGCAGGATTGGTGATAACCTGATCATCAAGAGTTGCGACACTGCAACCGCGTTTCAGAATAACAAATATTCAGAACCACTTGGGAGGTTCTACATGCCCGATGGGGCGCTGCCAATTCGCCCCGTCCTTGACGTGCGGGGCCTTAAGACCGTGTTTCGCACCCGTGCGGGCGAAGTACATGCGGTCAATGAGGTCAGCTTTGATCTGGCCCCCGGTGAATTGCTGGGTGTGGTCGGCGAAAGCGGGTCGGGCAAGTCAGTCACAATGATGTCATTGCTGGGTCTGTTGCCCAGCCCGCCCGCAGAAAACCGCGGCGGCACGGTGATGTTTGATGGACAGGATCTGTTGCGTATTGATGCACGCACCATGCGTGGCGTGCGCGGTGGCAAAATTGGTTTTGTGTTTCAGGACCCGATGACATCGCTGAACCCGGTGTTTCAGGTCGGATTCCAGATTATGGAGCCGTTGCGCAAGCATATGGGCCTGTCCAAATCTGCTGCCCGCGCCCGCGCGCAGGAATTGCTGGAACTGGTCGGCATCCCTGCCGCCGCCGACCGGCTGAACGATTACCCGCATCAGTTTTCCGGTGGTATGCGCCAAAGGGTGATGATTGCGATTGCGCTGGCCTGTGACCCCCAGGTACTGATCGCCGACGAGCCCACAACCGCGCTGGATGTGACCATTCAGGCGCAAATCCTTGAGTTGATGAAGGAATTACGCGCCAAGCTGGGCATGGCGGTGATCTGGATTACCCATGATCTGGGGGTGATTGCGGGCATCGCTGACCGGGTTTTGGTGATGTATGGCGGCCAGATTGTGGAACATGCGGGCGTGCGCGACCTGTTTCGCAACCCGCAGCATCCCTATACCAAGGCGCTGTTGACCACTGTGCCCCGGGTGCATGGCGAACGCGCCCACCGGTTAACCGTGATCGAGGGCCAACCGCCGCTGATGACCGCCGCCCCCGCCGCCTGCCCGTTCCGGTCGCGCTGTCCGCTGGCCTTTGACCGCTGTTCGAATGAAAATCCGGCCCGCTATTCTGTTGGCCCCCGGCATGATGTCGCCTGTTTCCGCGCCGATCCGGGGGGTGGCCATGCTGGATAATGCGCCCAAACCGCTGGTTCAGGTCCGCGACCTGAAGATGCATTTCCCGCTCTATGCGGGCCTGTTGCGCCGCCGTGTCGGACAGGTCAAGGCCGTGGATGGCATCAGCTTTGACGTGATGCAGGGCGAAACCCTGGGTCTGGTGGGCGAAAGCGGGTGTGGCAAATCCACCGCCGGCCGGGCGATATTGCGGCTGTATGACCTTACCGAGGGGTCGGTAAAAATCGACGGCACAGAGATCGGGCAGAGCAGTCAGAATGCCCTGCGCAAACTGCGCCCGACGATGCAGATGGTGTTTCAGGACCCCCAAGCCAGCCTGAACCCGCGTATGACCGTGCAGGCGATCATTCAGGAACCGCTGGATGAACACACCAACCTGACCACGGCGGAAAAGCGGGAAAAGGTCAGCGCGTTGATGGATGCCGTGGGCCTGAACCGCGCCTATGCGGGCCGCTATCCGCATGCGTTTTCCGGCGGCCAACGCCAGCGGATCGGGATTGCCCGCGCATTGGCGCTGAATCCGAAATTCATCGTCTGCGATGAACCGATTGCGGCATTGGACGTGTCAATTCAGGCGCAAGTGGTCAATCTGCTGGAGGATTTGCAGGAACAGTTCGGCCTGACCTATCTGTTCATCAGCCACGATCTGTCGATGGTCCGCCATATCGCCACCCGTGTCGCCGTCATGTATCTGGGCCGGATTGTCGAACTGGCCCCGCGCGAGGATTTGTTTGCCGATCCGCTGCACCCTTATACCCGCGCCCTACTGTCGGCGGTTCCCGACCCGGATCCGTCGAGCGAAGAAACCAGCAAGCGGATCATCCTGCAGGGCGATGTGCCATCCCCCGCCAACCCGCCGCAGGGCTGCAATTTCTGCACCCGTTGCCCGCAGGTGATGGATATCTGCAAAACCAAAGAACCATTGTATCAGGAACTGGCACCGGGCCGCTTTGTCGCCTGCCACCTGTATGAAAATCCACCGCTTGCCGGTTCAACGGCAACTTACGAGGCAACTGGGCACCAAGATCGAACGTTTCAACAAGGAGTACCGCTATGAGTTTGAAAAAGATTCTATTGGGCGCAACGGCCAGTCTGGCCCTCGCCAGCATGGCATTTGCCGATGCGCATGAAGGCGAGCGGGGCCGCGATGGCCAGCTGAACATCCTGTATTGGCAGGCGGTGTCGATCATGAACCCGTATCTGTCGGCTGGGACCAAGGATATCGAAGCCTCGTCCATGGTGCTCGATTCGCTTGGCAGCTATGATGCCGGCGGCACTTTGGTGCCCGACCTGGCGGTCGAAGTGCCGACGATTGCCAATGGTGGCGTGTCCGCCGATCTGACGACCATCACCTGGAAGCTGCAGGAGGGCCTGCTGTGGTCTGACGGCACGCCGGTGACGGCGGCCGACGTGATCTTTAGCTGGTCCTATTGCACCGCAGACGGCGGCGGATGTTCGCAAGCGGCCAAGTTTGATGGCGTCACCGCGGTCGAGGCGCTGGATGATCTGACCGTCAAGGTCACCTTTGCCGCCCCCACCGCATTTCCTTACGGCCCGTTTGTCGGCGCGCAATCGCCGATCATTCAGGCAGCACAATTTGCCGATTGTCTGGGGGCCAAGGCACCCGAATGCACCGAGGCCAACTTTGGTCCGATCGGCACCGGCCCTTTCATGGTCACCAATTTCCTGACCAATGACGTGGTCGAATTTGCCGCCAACCCGAACTACCGAGACCCGATGAAACCGGCGTTTGCCACCGTCACGCTGAAGGGCGGCGGCGATGCGGCGTCTTCGGGCCGGGCCGTGCTGGAAACCGGCGAATTTGACTATGCCTGGAACCTGCAACTGGCCCCCGATATCATCAATGCGATGGCCGAAGCTGGCATGGGAACGGTCGTGTCGGCCTTTGGCACCAATATCGAGCGGCTGGAAATGAACCTGACCGATCCTTCGGCCGATCTGCCCGATGGCGAGCGGTCAACCCTTGCCCATCCGCATCCGTTCCTGACCAACCCGTTGGTGCGCGAAGCCCTGTCCATCGCCATCGACCGGCAATTGCTGGTAGATGTGGGCTATGGCCCGGCTGGCCAGTCGTCCTGTAATCTGGTCCCTGCCCCGGCGATCTATGCGTCCGACAACACCAGCTGCCTGACCCAGGATCTGGAACGTGCGGCGGCCCTGCTGGATGAAGCCGGGTTCACGGTTGGCGGCGATGGCATCCGTGTCAACGCCGATGGCTTGCGCCTGTCGATCCTGTACCAAACCTCGACCAATGCCGTGCGTCAGGACGTGCAAGCCATTGTCAAGGATGCCTGGAACAGCATCGGGGTTGAAGTGGAGCTGCGCAATATCGACGCAAGCGTGTTCTTTGGTGGTGATCCGGGTTCGCCCGACACGATCGAAAGATTCTACGCCGATGTGCAGATGTACACCAACAACTTCGAAGGCAACGACCCCCAAGCCTATCTGGGGGCCTATGCCTGCGACAAGATCCCGAGCGCGGAAACCCAATGGGCAGGAGTCAACATCAACCGGGTCTGCGACCCGGTCTATGATGCAATGGTTCTGGAATATGCCGCCACGACCGACCCGGTAGCCCGGGCCGCTTTGGCGATCAAGATGAATGATTTTGTGACCAAGGACAGCAACATCATCATCCCGCTGATCTATCGCGGGCGGGTGTCGGCGCATTCCAACACCTTGGGCGGCGTTGTCATGAATTCGTGGGACAGCGAAATCTGGAACATCGCTGACTGGTACCGTATCGGCGAATAAGTCTGTGAAACGCGTGGGTTGCACCCATCCTACTTAGGGTGGGTGCAACCCACGCGTCCCTTTTCCTTTCACGTTCAAAGGGCATCAATGCTCACCTACACCCTGCGCCGACTGCTGATGGCCATTCCCACGCTGCTGTTCATCGCCTTGGTGATCTTTCTGTTATTGGAACTTGCCCCCGGCGACCCGATGTCGGAAATTCCGCTGACCGTCCCACCCGAGGTCAAGGAACAGATGCGCGCAGCACTGGGGCTGGACCAGCCGTGGCACATCCGCTTTGTGCTGTGGCTAAATCAGTTTTTCGTCGTCGAACCGCAAGTCTGGTTTGACCATATGTTCGGCACCAGTTTTGCCGAGGGCAAAGGACGCATCATCAGCTTTCAATCGCGCGGCCCGGTGTTCGACACTATCGGCGAACGCATTCCGCAAACTCTGTGGGTGGTAGGAATGTCTTATGTGGTGGGGGTGCTGATCGCCCTGCCCATCGGGATCATCAGCGCCACCCGGCAATATTCGATCTTTGACCAGCTTGGCACCCTGATCAGCATGATCGGCTTTTCCGTGCCGACCTTCTTTACCGGCGTCGTTCTGATCGAATTCTTTGCAGTCTACCTGGGTTGGCTTCCGACGATTTATATCACCACGCTTCAGGTCAATGACTGGTCCAGTTTCATGCAACAATTACGCCAGATGGCCATGCCCGTATTTGTGCTGGCGCTGTTCAATGCATCCCAGATCAGCCGGTACATGCGCGCGTCGATGCTGGATAACCTGAGCCAGGATTACGTTCGCACCGCGCGCGCCAAGGGCATGACTGAACGGGTCGTCGTTATGAAACATGTGCTGCGCAATTCGCTGATCCCGGTGGTCACAGTGATTGCCTTGGGCGTTCCCAGCGTTTTCGGCGGGGCGATTATTACCGAACAGGTGTTCAAGGTGAATGGGTTGGGTCAGTTACTGATCATCGCCATAAATGGCAATGATTTCCCGATGGTGATGACGCTGACCTTTATCTTTGCAGTGCTGATTGTCGTGTTCAACCTGATTGCCGATATTCTGTATGGCATCCTTGACCCGAGGATCCGCTATGACTGAGGTGAAAACCCGCAGCCAGTGGTGGGACGTCTGGGACCAGTTCAAAACCCACAAAGGCGCCGTGATCGGGCTGGGTTTCCTGATTTTTATCACTTTGTTTGTCCTGATTGGCCCATGGTTGTGGACCTTGGACGCAGGCAAGCTGGATGTCCGGAACAAGGATTTGCGCCCGTTTTATACCGGCCTGCTGGGTACCGATGTGAAGTGGGCCTGGGCACATCCGCTGGGTACCGATAATCTGGGCCGCGACGTGATGGCCAATCTGATGGCGGGCGGGCAGATATCGTTGGCGGTGGGCTGGACCGCGATGCTGCTGGCGCTGTTGGTAGGCACGCTGATCGGGGTGGTGGCCGGGTATTTCAAGCGGGTCGACGGGCTGCTGATGCGGTTCACCGATCTGGTGCTGGCCTTGCCGCTGTTGCCGCTGCTACTGGTGATGATGATGCTGTTTCGCGAACAGTTGCGCGCTGTATTTGGCCCGGAAACCGGGATATTCATTCTGATTGTCAGCGGCATCGGCATCACCTCATGGATGCACACAGCAAGGATCGTGCGGGGCGACGTGCTGGCCCTGAAAGAACGCGAATTTGTGCTGGCCGCCCGGTCAATCGGCACCCCGTCACGCCGGATGATCACCCGCCATCTGCTGCCCAATGTGATGTCGCCGATCATGGTATCGGCCACATTAGGACTGGCATCCGCCATTATCACCGAATCCGCCCTGTCATTTCTGGGGCTGGGGTTTCCGTCCGACTTTCCCACCTGGGGCAAGCTGCTGTTTGATTCCACGGACCGGATGACCGATTTTCCAGAACGCGTGGTCTGGCCCGGCCTGTGCATTTCGCTGACTGTGCTGGCGGTAAATTACATCGGCGATGGGTTACGGGACGCGTTGGACCCGCGCATTCGCGGGCTATGACTTTTCCACCGTATGTCTGATCCGACGCACGGCAAACCAGACCGCCAGCAACACCAAAGGCGTTACAATCGCCATTTCCACAGGCTTGCTGATATGGGCCAACTCGGCCAGCGGACCCAGCAGATAGGTGGCCAGATTGACTGCATAATAGCTGATTGCCACAACGGATAGCCCTTCGACCGTGCGTTGTAGCCGCAGTTGCAGGTCGGCGCGCCGGTCCATGCTGGCCAGCAATTCCTGATTTTGCGCCGAGCGTTCGACATCGACCCTGGTGCGCAACAAATCGCCCGCCCGCAGCGCCCGGTCCGACATCGCCTGCAACCGCCGCTCGGTCGATTTGACGGTCCGCATCGCGGGGTCAAAGCGGCGCATCATAAACTCGGCAAAGGTCTGGCGACCACCGAAACGCGCCTCGCGCAAAACCTCGATGCGCTGATTGACGATAGTCTCGTAGGCCTCGGTCGCGCCAAACCGGAAACTGGTCTGGGCGACGATGTTTTCTAATTCGGCCGAGATTGACAGCAGCGAATGCAATGTCTCGGCCGGGGCAGCCATCGCCCCGGTCATGTCGGTCATCAGCGCCTGCAACTGGCCGTCCAGCGCACCCAGTCGCGAACCCAGATCGCGGGCGCGGGCCAGACCCAGCATCGACATGCTTTTATAGGTCTCGATCTCGCACAGGCGCTGCACCACCCGGCCAATCCGGCGTTCACCTGTATCGGGCCGGGCAAAGATTGCCAGCCGCATGTGCCCCGCCGGATCAATCCGGAAATCCGCGCCGATGATCAGTTGATCATCCAGAACCGCACTGAGCGCCATGCTTTCAGGGACAAACCACGCCTCGGCCTTGTTGGCGATCCCGTCATTCCCGGTGGCGGTTTCGATCCGGATCAGGGCACTTGTGATCCGGGTGCCGGGGGCAGCGGCCAGCCAGTCGGCCGGGAAAATGTCGAAGGTCACGGGATCAAAGGCCCGGTCGGACAACCCTTCGACAAACAGGGTATAGGTCACGAATTCAGTATGACTTTCCCATTTCAGCTGATGCTTGCCGATCTGGCCGAACCAATGGGTTGATCCGGGTTGGGGGTGTTGTGCGCCAAACCGGTCGAGCAATTGGATCAAATGTGCCCGGTCAGCATCCCGGTCCCGCGCTGCAGCATTCTGCGCGGGTTTGAGGGCCAGATAGGCGGCTTGGGACGGGGTCGATACCGTGGGGAACGGACGGGCATGCAGCTCGTTTGACATCGCATAGCGCAGCGGGTGGTCAGGAACGGAACTCATCAGGGCGACCTTTGTGAAACATGGCTTAGTGTTAACATGCAGCGACTGGCGACAAAACGCCAATATGGAAAAATCTTCAACAATAACGGCATACTACGGTATATTACCACAGAATGGACAAGTCCGGGTTGGGTGCTAAGTTCTGCGGTGGATCTAGGGATTGGTTGAAAAATGGTTGATACAGCCCCGCCGTTGATCATCGCTTTCGTCAGCGATGTGTCCGCCAGAACCCAATTTATCCTGCCCAATGTGGCGTTTATCAAAAGCCTGCCGTTTGATGGTATTGTGGTGAATATCCCGGCCAGCTGGTCGCAAATGACCCCCGGCGTGGTGGTTATAGCCGCAGATGTGCATGACTGGCTGGAGCCTTTGGCCGGGTTTAACGCAGGCATGCACAATTATCTGGCGTTCGAAATGGACGACCCCGGCGATCTGTTTGACGATGCCGCATGGGCACAGGTGGCCCGGAATTGGGAGGTGATTGGTAAAATCGCGGCCGAGACCGGGTTCACCGGCATCCTGTTTGACAACGAGGAATATCAGGGCCGTTGGAGCAATTTTCCCGAGGATTATAGTGCGCCCGAGGCTGGCCGTGGCCTTGCCGCCTATCAGGCCAAAGCCAGCCAGCGGGGCCGCGAATTGATGGCCGTCTTGGCCCGGGTCATGCCGCAGGCCGACCTTGCCGTGGCGCATGGACCTTATGTGTCGGTCCCGCCGAACCCGGCCCTGCCCTTTGGCATCGAATTGCAGGTGGGCGATGCGGCCCAGCATGAATTGGCCGGGCCATTCTTTACCGGCTTTCTGGAAGGGCTTGGGCCACAGCAATCCCTGACCGACGCCGGAGAGATTTATGCCCTGCGCAGCGGGGCCGAGTTTCAGCAATCCTTTGACTACCGCAATCAGGCGTTGCCCGGACTGATCCCATGGACAGTGTCCCCCGCCGCATTGGCCGACTGGTCCGCCAGCGTGCAGCAAGGACATATCATTTACACTTCGGAATTTCCGCCGGGTTATCCGCAAAGTCCCGATAGCTTTGTCAAAACGCTGGTCAATGCCATGGCGCACAGCGAAGGCGTGGTCTTTGTCTATACCGACCACGCACAGTTTAGCTGGCTTGCCCCCGAACGCCTGCCAACTGAATGGCGCGACGCGCTGGAACGCGGGGTCGTGCTGTCGAGGGAATAACGCAAAACGGCCCGGGGGATGTCGTCGGGCCGCTATCTGCGTGGGTGTCAGTTCAGATCGCGATCACATCCAGCGGCGGGAATCCGTTGAAACAGACCGAGGAATAGGTGCTGGTATAGGCCCCGGTGTTGCGGATGATGATCTTGTCGCCAGCCTTGAGGGTCAGCGGCAGGTTCATCGGGCGTTTCTCATACAGCACGTCGGCGCTGTCACAGGATGGGCCCGCGACGATGCAGGGACCGACCGGATCGCCATCACGCGGCGTGATGAACTGATAGCGGATCGCCTCGCCTTCGGTTTCGGCCAGACCGCTGAACCGCCCGATGGACAGGTATACCCAGCGGTGCATGTCGCGGTCGGATTTGCGGCTGGTCAAGACAACCTCGGCCACGATCACGCCAGCCTCGGCCACCAGACCCCGGCCCGGTTCGGCCATGATGCGGGGGACGCGGCCGAAATGGCCGATGACCAGTTCCATTACCCGGGCGGCGTAATCGGTGGGCGCTTCGATAGCTTCGCCGTAAAACGCCGGGAAACCGCCGCCGATGTTCAGCAGGGTCAGGTCGTGACCCGCCGATTTGGCTGCGTCCCAGATCTTGGCCAACTGCTCCAGCGTCGGGCCCCACATTTCGGCCCGGCGGGTTTGGGAGCCCACATGGAACGAAAATCCGACCGGGGTCAGACCAAGGTCTTTGGCATAGTCGAGCAGGCGCAGGGCGGTGTCCTTGTCGCAGCCAAACTTCCGGCTCAGCGGCCAGTCGGCCTGTGACATTTCGACGATCAGCCGGATATAGACTTGCGCGCCGGGGGCGTGCTGGGCGATTTTCTCAAGCTCTTCGTCCGCATCCGCCGAAAACAGGGTGATGCCGACCGAATGGGCATAGGCGATGTCGGCTGACCGCTTGACGGTGTTGCCGTAGGATACGGTGTGCGGCTTGGCACCCAATGACAGGCACAATTCAATCTCGCCGCGGCTGGCCGCATCGAAATGCGAACCCAACGCGACAAGGCGGGTCAGGATATCGCGGTGCGGGTTGGCCTTCACCGCATAATGGATGTCAGCGTGGCCGAGGCCCGCTTTCAGCGCATGGTACTGGGTTTCGACCCGGTCCACATCAAGCACCAAAGTCGGATGCGCAAACTCAGCAGTCGCTGCGAATTCTTCCAGGCGGTTGTTGACAGGCATGCGAAGCGACGCCGCAGCGTCTGCGAATTGTACAGTCATCGGTCATCTCCAAAAGACCCGGCCATGAAATGACCGCTCAGTTCCAAGGGAGACGTTACCGTCGCTACGTAAACACGTAAGCATGTCTGCATTCGGCCAGAGGCGCGTGCGTTGGCGTCTATGGCCGTGCATTTGGGGTCGTTTCAGATTCGATGCAAGGGTTTTTTTCGGTGTGGGGCCGTCAGGGGCAAAATAATTCCGCTGGGAATGGTGGGGCGATGATTTTGGGTCACAATAGGTTGACGAAGGGTAAATCAGGGAACGGTTTTGTGACGTGGCGCGTTGATCCTGCACAACTTACCTCAAAGGAGAAACCCCATGAAAGGCATCATCGCCTGGGCACTTGGCGTGCCGATTATTGTGATCATTCTGTTGTATGTGACGAACATTTTTTGACCGGTAGGGTGGGTTAAAACCCACCTTACCAGTTGCGAAGTAAGGTGGGTTTTAACCCAGGCCCCCTGTTACGAAATCTTGGTCAACAGTTCGTCCAGTGACTTCTTGGCATCGCCATAGAACATCCGGGTATTGTCCTTGAAAAACAGCGGGTTCTCGATCCCCGAATAGCCCGTGCCCTGCCCGCGTTTGCTCACGAATACCTGCTTGGCTTTCCAGCATTCCAGCACCGGCATGCCCGCAATCGGGCTGTTCGGGTCGTCCTGTGCGGCCGGGTTCACGATGTCGTTGGACCCGATGACGATCGCCACGTCGGTGGTCGGGAAATCATCGTTGATCTCGTCCATTTCCATCACGATGTCATAGGGTACGCGGGCTTCGGCCAGCAGCACGTTCATATGGCCGGGCAAGCGGCCCGCGACCGGATGGATCGCAAAGCGCACTGTCTTGCCCTTGGCCCGCAGCCGCCGGGTCAGTTCGGAAACCGACTGCTGCGCCTGTGCAACCGCCATGCCATAGCCCGGGATGATGATGATGCTGTCGGCATCGTCCAAAGCAGCGGCGACGCCGTCCACGTCGATGGCGATCTGTTCGCCCGCGATGGCCATGGCCGGGCCGGTCGTGTTGCCAAACCCGCCCAGGATCACGCTGATGAAACTGCGGTTCATCGCCTTGCACATGATGTAGGACAGGATCGCGCCGGACGATCCGACCAGCGCCCCCACCACGATCATCAGGTCATTGGACAGCGAAAACCCGATCGCCGCCGCCGCCCAGCCGGAATAGCTGTTCAGCATCGAGACGACGACGGGCATGTCCGCCCCGCCGATACCCATGATCAGGTGGTAGCCGATGAAAAAGGCAAAGAGCGACATCAGGATCAGCGTCCATGGCCCCAGACCCGCCATATAGCCAATCAGCAGCAACACCGAGAGTGCTGCCGCCCCGGCGTTCAGCATATGCCCGCCGGGCAGTTGTGTGGCCTTGGTATCCACCGCTATGGTCCGCCCGCCAAGGGTTACACTGCCCGCAAGCTTGAGGAAAGCCACGACCGAGCCGGTAAAGGTGATCGCCCCGATGAAGACCCCCAGAAAGACCTCGACCTTGAGCACGTTGATCTCTGCGGCGGTTTTGGCCGCGACCTTGGCGGCAAAGCCGGTCAGTTCGGCGAGGCCGGTCAGGTTGTTCGCCGCCTGAAAAGCAGCCACCTGCACCATGGCGATTTCCGAGTTATAGCCGATAAAGACCGCCGCCAGTCCAACCAGCGAATGCATGGCCGCCACAAGTTGCGGCATTTCGGTCATCTGCACGCGCTGCGCCACATACAGGCCCGCCGTGCCGCCCGCTGCGATCATCAGAAGCGACAGGAACCAGTTGCCCGCCCCCGGCCCGACCAGAGTTGCGGCCACGGCCAGCGCCATGCCGGTGATCCCGTACCAGACAGCGCGCTTGGCGCTTTCCTGCCCCGACAGCCCGCCCAGCGAAAAGATGAACAGGATGGCCGCAACAACATAAACGGCCGTGGTGAATCCGACTTCCATCCTGATCGCTCCTTACGATTTCTGGAACATGGCCAGCATCCGCCGGGTGACCATGAAACCGCCAAAGATATTGACTGCCGCCATCAGAACGGCCAGCGCCGCCAGAATGACAACCAGCCAGTGCCCGGTGCCGATTTGCAGCAGGGCCCCCAGGATGATGATCGAGCTGATCGCATTGGTAACCGCCATCAGCGGCGTGTGCAACGAATGGGCGACGTTCCAGATCACCTGGAACCCGATAAAGACGGCCAGCACGAAGACGATGAAATGCGACATGAAGCTGGCTGGCGCATAAAGCCCGGCGAGCAACAGCAACCCGCCGCCCACCGCCAGCATTGTGACCTGATTGCGGGTCTGCGCCTTGAAGGCCGCGGCTTCGGCTGCCCGCTTTTCAACCGGCGTCAGTTCCTTGGGCTTTTCCTTTTTCGCCTGCACCGCAATGGCTTGGACCTTTGGCGGCGGCGGCGGGAAAGTGATCGCTCCGGCATGGGTTACGGTCGCCCCCCGGATCACGTCGTCCTCCATGTTCTGGGCGATGACGCCGTCCTTTTTCGGGGTCAGATCAAAGATCATGTGCCGGATATTGTTGGAATACAGCGTGCTGGCCTGTGCGGCCATGCGGCTGGGGAAATCGGTATAGCCCACAATGGTCACGCCATTGTCGGACACGATTTTCTGGTCCATCACAGTCAGATCGCAATTGCCACCGCGTTCGGCGGCCAAGTCGATAACCACCGATCCGGGCTTCATCGCGGCGACCATATCGGCCAGCCACAGCTTGGGCGCATCGCGACCCGGGATCAGCGCTGTGGTGATGACGATATCCATATCGGGGGCCAGTTCGCGGAACTTGGCCAGTTGCTTTTCGCGGAATTCCGGGCTGGACGGGGCGGCATAACCCCCGGTTGCCGCACCATCCTGCGCTTCAGCGAAATCCAGATAGACGAACTCCGCGCCCATCGATTCAATCTGCTCGGCCACCTCGGGGCGCACGTCAAAGGCGAATGTCATGGCACCCAAAGACGTGGCGGTCCCAATGGCAGCGAGGCCCGCGACCCCTGCCCCGATCACCAGCACCTTGGCAGGCGGCACCTTGCCCGCAGCAGTCACCTGACCGGTAAAGAACCGGCCAAAGTTGCTCCCCGCCTCGATCACCGCGCGGTAACCTGCGATATTGGCCATCGACGACAGCGCGTCCATCTTTTGCGCCCGGCTGATGCGGGGCACCATATCCATCGCAATCGCCGTGGCCCCGGTGGCATTGACCGCTTCCAGCAGGTCCTTGTTCTGGCCGGGCCAGAAGAACGAGATGACGGTTTTGCCCGCCGACAGATGCTTGGCCTCGGCCAGCGTCGGTGCGCGCACTTTGACGATAATGTCAGACCCGGCCCAAAGCGCCTTGGCGGTTTTGACCACTGTCACCCCAGCGGCGACATAGGTCGCGTCGGAAAACCCGGCCCGCACCCCGGCCCCGGTTTCAACCAGACACTCATGCCCCAGCTTTTTCAACTCAAGCGCCGAGGCCGGCGTCATCGCGACCCGGGCTTCTCCGTCAAAGATTTCCCTTGCAGCACCGATCTTCATGGGCGGTCCCCTGTCCTGAGCCAAGCCTGATACCATGGTCCGTGACCATTGGCCGAACCGCCATAGCCCGCGTAAGAATATTTCACAAGACAGGCCAGAACTGATCGAAGTGGATTACGGCCACCGGGTCATTTCCGGTGCCGGGCAAACTGCCGCTGGCCCGGTTATGCCTGCAAAACGTTCAGACACAGGGCCGACTGATCAGTCCTGCGGTCCGCACCATTTTCTTTTCGCGGCCCGTTGGCTTAACATCCTCTCGCAACGTTATATCGGGGGGCAAATGTCACTGTCAGGAAAACATGCGCTGGTCACCGGCGGCGGTACCGGTATCGGTCTGGCCATTGCACAAGCGCTGTCCGCGGCTGGGGCGACAGTCACGATCACCGGGCGGCGTGCTGCGGCATTGGAGCAGGCGGCGGCGGATACCCAAGGTCTGTATCCGCTGGTGATGGATGTCAGCGTTGAATCCTCGGTCCGCGATGGTATTGCTGCGGCGGCGGCCCGGCATGGCCCGGTTGCGATTACAGTCGCCAATGCGGGCATTGCCGAAGGCGGGGCGTTTTCCAGACTGAGCATGGCCGACTGGCGCCGGATGACGGCGACCAATCTGGACGGGGCCTTTGTCACCATTCAGGCCGCCCTTGCGACCCTGCCGCGCGGGCATTGGGGCCGGGTTATTGCGGTGTCATCCATCGCGGGGCTGCGCGGGCTGAAGGGCGGGATCCCCTATACCGTGTCCAAGCATGGCATGATCGGCCTGATCCGGGGCCTGAGCGAAGAGTATCTCGGCGGGCCCGTGACGTTTAACGCCCTGTGCCCCGGATATGTCGACACCGACATTGTCCGCCAGCAAGTGCCGCAGATCGCCGCCCGCCGGAATGTGACCGAGGCCGAAGCTGAAACCTATCTGGCCACAGGCAACCGCCATTCCCGCTTGCTGCAGGTTGATGAAATCGCAGCTGCGGCGCTGTGGTTATGTGCTGAGGGGTCGCGCAGTGTAAACGGACAGTGTATTCAAATTTCAGGCGGTCAGATCTGACCCGCCACTGAGGAGGGCGCGGTGCGATCCACGATGTTGATTCTGCCATATGCCGCCATTCATGCCTATTTCGTCTGGCTGGAAATGTTCCAATGGGACGCCCCGCGCACCCGCAAGGTGTTTGGCACCACCCCCGAATTTGCCGCGGCATCCAAGGTGCTGGACGCCAATCAAGGCTTGTGTAACGGCTTTCTGGCTACGGGGTTGCTGTTCGGGCTATGGCGGGGGGATGTGACGATGTTGGGGTTTCTGCTGGTTTGCATTATCGTGGCCGG
Organism: Rhodobacterales bacterium; assembly: GCA_031422295.1. GTDB lineage: Bacteria > Pseudomonadota > Alphaproteobacteria > Rhodobacterales > Rhodobacteraceae > JANOMH01. The sequence continues at coordinate 55,416 of JANOQM010000090.1, forward strand.
GGTTTATGGCACGATGACAGCGACCAAGGCTGCTTTTTTCGCCCATACCATCGCGGCAAAGGGAGCCCTTGAATGACCGATTTCGCCGCCACCAAAGCCCTGTTCCACTTGCCCGTCGGCATGATCTATCTGGACGGCAATTCACTGGGCCCCCTGCCCCTTGCTGCCCCGGCCCGGATGGCCAGCGTCATGGCCGACGAATGGGGGCAGATGCTGATTGGCGGATGGAATGCTGCTGGCTGGATGGCGCAGCCTACGGTTATGGGCGACCGGGTGGGTGCTTTGATCGGGGCCGAACCGGGCCATGTGACACTGGGCGATACATTGTCGATCAAGGTGTATCAGGCGCTTGCCTCGGCCATCGCGATGCGCCCGGGTCGCCGCATGATCCTGTCGGACAGCGGCAATTTTCCGTCCGATCTGTATATGGCCCAAGGGCTGATCGCGATGCTGGGACAGGGGTTGGAACTGCGCATTGTGACGCCGGAACAGGTTCATGACGCGATTGATGACAGTGTCGCGGCCTTTCTGATCACCGAGGTCGATTATAAAACCGGGCGGCGGCATGATATGGCCGCGCTGACAGCGCGAGCCCATGCGCATGGGGCGCTGGCGATCTGGGATCTGGCGCATTCCGCTGGCGCATTTCCGATTGGCGTCGGCACCGGTGGCGCAGATTTTGCCGTTGGCTGCACCTATAAATACCTTAATGGCGGTCCGGGTGCGCCTGCGTTCATCTATGTGGCCCCACGCAATATCAATATCGCCCGCCCGGCCCTGTCCGGCTGGCTGGGGCATGCGGCCCCGTTCGCGTTTGATCTGGATTACCGCCCCGGCACCGGGATCGAGCGGATGCGGGTTGGCACGCCGCCAATTTTGGCAATGGCGGCATTATCGGCAGCTTTGGATGCGTGGGAGGGGGTCGATCTGGATGACCTTCGCGCCGCATCCCTTGCCCTGACCGACCAGTTCATCGCCGGAATCGAGGCGGCCTGCCCGATGTTGACCCTTGCCACCCCGCGCGACCACGCCCGGCGCGGCTCGCAAGTGTCATTCCATTTCACCGATGGGTTTGCCGCAATGCAGGCGATCAAGGCCCGCGGCGTGATCGGTGATTTCCGTGCCCCCGACATCATGCGCTTTGGCTTTACCCCCTTGTTCATTGATGCGGGCGATGTCGAGGCCGGGGTTCGGATCATTGCCGATGTGATGACCCACCGGCTGTGGGACCGGCCTGAGTTCAAGATCGGCACACGGGTGACATGACGCAGCCGCTGATCCGCCGGTTCGAATTGTCCGACACGACCGCAACATGGGACGTGTTTTACCGGGCCGTGCGGATTGGCGCAGCCGGGCATTATACCGAGGCCGAACTGATCGATTGGGTTGCGTCCGATGTGATGCCAGACGACTGGGGTCCATGGCTGGACCGGCATTTTACGGTCGTTGCGGATGATCAGGGCCACGTCGTCGGGTTTTTCATGCTCGAGGCGGATGGCTATCTGAACATGGCCTTTGTGCTGCCCGACTACAGGCGCACTGGGCTGGCCCAACGCCTGTATGCAGCTATTTTGGCGCAAGCGCAGGCCAGCGGGATACTGCAGATGACCGTGATCGCCAGCCGCTTGGCCACACCGTTCCTGCGCCGTCAAGGTTGGGTCGATGACCCCAACCCGCCGCCGCGTGAGGGGCATCCGGTGTTGTCGGATGGACCGGAACCGAGCGAATGGACGCTGAAACTGCACCTTGGGGGCCCGCATGGCTAAGGCGTGCCCCTTGTGTCGTCCGGCGGGTTGGATTGCCGCGTGGCGTCGTTTGGCGGCGATGACTGCGCAGAATGGAAACGGCGGGTAACCCTATGGACCCCCACCCATTTTCAGGAGCTTGACCATGACCACCACTGATCCCGTGAAACACGGCGCGCAAATGTCGTTTGACGGGCGCATGTCGTATACCGATTACCTTGGGCTGGACGCGATCCTGTCAGCCCAGCGCCCGATTTCCACTGCGCCCGACGAAATGCTGTTCATTATTCAGCACCAGACCTCCGAATTATGGATGCGGCTGGTGATCCACGAACTGACCGCCGCCCGACTGGCCCTGACCAGCGGCAAGGTCCGCCCGGCGTTCAAGATGTTGGCCCGCGTTGCCCGGATATTCGAGCAGCTGAACAATGCGTGGGATGTACTGCGCACGATGACGCCGTCGGATTATACGACGTTCCGCGCCGCCCTTGGCCAATCGTCCGGGTTTCAGTCGCATCAATACCGCCTATGCGAATTCATCCTTGGCAACCGCAATCTGGCGATGCTGAAACCGCATGCGCACCGGCCCGACCTGACCGCCTTGCTGACCGCCGAACTGGCGCAACCGTCGCTGTATGATATAGCGTTGCAGCTGTTGCACCGGGACATTCCCCTGCCCGAGGCCGTGTTGTCGCGCGACCCCGGCACGCCCTATCTGGCCAATGCCGATGTCCGCGCCGCATGGACCGCTGTCTACCGCGCCCCGGGAAGCCATTGGGAATTGTATGAACTCGCCGAAAAGCTGGTGGATCTTGAGGATTACTTTCGCCGCTGGCGGTTCAACCATGTCACCACGGTCGAGCGGGTGATCGGGTTCAAACGTGGCACTGGCGGGACCGGCGGGGTCAGCTACCTAAAGCGGATGCTCGAGGTCGAGCTGTTTCCGGAGCTGTGGCATTTGCGGACGGAGCTTTAAGTCCCGGCGTCAGGTCAGCAATCGGCCCGAACATGCAATGTTTGCGACGCGGCACCTGCATTATTGGACACGGCCTGATTATAGACTGGATCAAACCCGACCCAGCGGCACCCGCCGCCCGCCGCCAAAGCCTGCGCGGCCATCGCGGCACGTTCTGGAACCGACAAGTTCAGCTGTGACCCGCACAGCCCCTGATTAATGGCGGCCTCGGTGCAAGACGCAACACGGCCATTGGCAGCCAGATAGACCGGCCCGGCGAGGATCACGTTTTTTAACGTAAAAACATCCGTCCCCAAAAGGCTGGCTTCGCGCTGCCAATCACTTTCCGATACATTTGACGCAGCCCCGGCCCCAGCAACAGAAAATATGAACATCAGCGGGGTCAGCGTATCGCCCGGGGACAGGCCCAGTTCCGGGCCTTGCATCCATTGTACATTATAGGCGCCGATCACGGCCTGGTTTCGACTGGCTCCCGCGCCAGACGGTGTGTCACAGGCAGTGATCAGACCAATCGCGCCAAGGGTCAGCAAAATTTTGGCCAAATACATAGACACACTCCCGGAAAATCAGAACAAAGTCAGCTTAAGTTGGCCCTGACCCGGTCGCAAGGGGAAGCGGGAAAAACCGCATGAGTTACCCCACCAACGCCCGCCCGAACATCGCAGCCAACCGTGATACTGACGCGGCATAGGTTGGGTAATCCGCCGCCCCGGCCTTCATCCCGTGCAATGCGGCCAGAATTGTTGCAGCCACCGCCCCGGCATCGCCGCCGAAATCCTGTAATGACACGCGGCCCGCTGCCGCCTCGGCCGTCAGCCAATCAGCGTAGATTGCGACCAGACGCGCCTCTCCCGCAACGGTGATATCTGCGCTGTTGGCGGTTTTGACATCCATGAACTCGGCCCCATGCGGCGAGGATAACAGCGCCTGCGCGATCTCGCCGCCCTGCGCCTCAAACGCCGCAGCAAGGGCCTGCGCCGGGGGGTGGCCTGCGGCCAGAACGGCACTGACCGCCTTGGCCGTAGTGTCATAATAATGCAGCCCGAGTGACCGGAATATATCCTCTTTACTGCTGAAATGCAGATACAGCGCCGCGCGGGACATACCCGCCGCCTGCGCTATGTCCTCCATCGAGGTGCGCCGGAACCCATACTGGCGGAACACGTCAAACGCCGCTGTCAGGATCATTTTGTGGCGAGGGTCGGGGGCAGGTTTCAATGCATTTTCCATAACCAGCAACTGAATGACAAAATCTGCCTCATTTGTCAATTTACAGACTGACATAATTCGCCTATATTGTCATAAACCGCAGGAGTCGCTGATGCCCACAACCCTGATGATCAATGGCACATCCCATTCCGTCGATTTGCCCGACAATGTCCCCCTGTTGTGGGTGCTGCGCGATGCGGTCGGCCTGACCGGTACCAAATTCGGCTGCGGCATTGCCGCCTGCGGCGCCTGCACAGTGCATATCGACGGGGTGGCGGTACGGTCGTGTCAGGTCGCGTTGGCCGATGTCTGGGGCTCCGTCACAACGATCGAAGGGTTGGGTCAACCTGCCGCCCTGCATGCCCTGCAATCCGCTTGGATCGACCATCAGGTGGCCCAATGTGGCTACTGCCAATCCGGCCAGATCATGCAAGCCGCGGATTTACTGGCCAATATTCCTGTCCCGACCGACACGGACATTGATGAGGCGATGCAGGGCAATCTGTGCCGCTGCGGCACCTATCCCCGCATCCGCGCGGCGATTCATGACACGGCCAGCCGCTTGCAAAAGGTTTAGCCCCATGTCGCGTATCGGAACTATTGCACGGCGCACATTCCTGATTGGCTCTGCCGCACTTGTTGGCGGGGTTGCCTTTGGGGTGTATCAAGTCAAAAAATCCATCCCGAATCCGCTGGTCGCGGGCGACGGGGAAACCACCCTGAACTCCTATATCCTGATCAACGCCGACGGGGTCACGATTATCGCGCCCCGGGCCGAGATGGGACAAGGCATTCATTCCACTCTGGCCGCTTTGGTGGCCGAGGAATTGGATGTCGATTGGGAAACAGTCACGGTCCTGCACGGACCGCCAGCGCAAGCCTATTACAACTCTGCAATCATCGGTGCGGGATTACCGATGGCCGAATATTCCAAAACCGCGTTTCAGAACGGTCTGGGTGACCAGTTGGGGGCGGCGGCCAAGGTATTTTCATTGCAGGTTACCGGCGGGTCATCCTCTACCTGCGATGGCTATGACAAAATGCGCGCGGCGGGGGCCAGTGCCCGTGAGGCGCTGAAACTGGCGGCAAGTGCCCGGCTGGGGGTCGCCTTGGCCGATTTACGCACCGAAAACGGGACTGTCATTGCGCCTGATGGCACCGCCCTGCCCTATGCAGATCTGGCGGCGGATGCCGCGCTGATCGACCCACCACAGGTGGACCTACGCCCGAAATCCGACTGGAAACTATTGGGCACCGCTTTGCCGCGCAAAGACATGGCCGCCAAATCCACCGGCACTGCGACTTTTGGCATCGACGTGCGCCTGCCCGGCATGAAGTTTGCCACCATCCGGATGAACCCGGCCCGAACTGGCATGGTCAGCTTTGATCCATCGGCCGCATTGTCCATGGACGGGGTCGAAAAGATCATCGACCTTGGCACCGGAATCGCGGTCGTGGCCAACAATACCTGGCTGGCGTTTCAGGCGGCGGATGCGGTTGATATCATGTGGGAAACCGCCGCTTACCCGGCCACCACCGACGCCATGATGACGGCTATCACAGCATCGCTGGAGGACGCCCCCAATTCGACCTTGCGTGATGATGGCGACGTCGACGCACCCATAGCAGGCGGTACTGAGATCACCGCCCACTACACCGTCCCGTTTCTGGCCCATGCGACGATGGAGCCGATGAATGCCACCGCTGTATATACCGGCACCACGCTGAAGATCTGGGCGGGCAATCAGTCACCGGTTATGGTGCGTGATAAATGCGCCGATGCGGTCGGGTTGTCCGGCGATCAGGTTACCGTGCATACCACCCTGATAGGTGGCGGCTTCGGGCGGCGGGGCGAGGTTGATTATGCGGTCTATGCCGCCCGCGTGGCGCAGCAAATGCCCGGCGTCCCGGTGCAGGTCACCTGGACGCGCGAAGAGGACATGCGCCATGATTTCTATCGCCCCGCTGCCGTCGCGCGGTTTCGCGGCGTGGTCAAAGACGGCGAACTGCTGACCCTGAGCGGCCAAATCGCTGCTCCCTCTGTCACCCGCAGCGCGATTACCCGGGTCATGGGCTTTGCCCCGCCCGGCGCGGATAAGGCCCATGTCGAGGGGGCGTTTGACCAGCCTTACGGCATTTCGAACTACCGGATCACCGGGCACCTGACTGATATGGCTGTGCCTTTGGGGTTTTGGCGATCGGTCGGGGCATCGATTAACGGTTTTATGATGGAGAGTTTCATTGACGAGCTGGCCCATGCCGCCGGGGCCGATCCGCTGCAATTCAGGCTTGACCTCGCCATCCGGGAACATGCACCCAGCGCCGGTGTGATCGCGGCGGTGCGCGACATGTCTGGCTGGACCGGGCAGACGCCTGCCAACATCGGGCGCGGTGTGGCGTTTACCTATTCATTCGGAACGCCCGTTGCGCAAGTCGTCGAGGTTGTTGACGAAAACGGGACAATCCGGGTGAACAAAGTCTGGATCGCCTGCGATGTCGGTACCGCCCTGAACCCCGATACAATCAACGCCCAGATGGTCGGCGGCGCGATGTACGGCCTGTCGGCGGCGGTGATGGGCGAGATTACCTTTTCGGGTGGCGCGGTCGATCAATACAATTTCACCGATTACGACGCGCTGCGGATGCACAATTCCCCGGAGTTCGAGGTGCAGATCTTGCAAACCGGTCCGCATCTGACCGGCGTAGGCGAACCCGGCACCCCGCCGTCGATGCCAGCGCTGGCCAATGCGTTGTTCGATCTGACCGGCAGGCGACCCACCCGGCTGCCATTGATTCGCGACTTCGACCTGCTGTTATAGGCTGCAATCAGCGGGTGAAACCTGTGCACGTCATAGGTGAAAACCGGGCATCGCGGGGGCATTGGTCCCAGCTTTGACACAATCAGCGCTATTGCCGACGATTTGTGCTGTTAAGCATCTTAATCTGCCACAGTCACGGCCAACTCTTGCCGCGACCCTTTGTTACCTGCCCAAGGACGATACGTTTCTCCGGCCTTTTTGGTCAGGGGCAAACGGGCGCTGAGGTTAGGTCGCAGCGCCCTTTGGATAGGGTAAGTTTGGGCATGCAGGGCTTTCTGGTCGCGCTGGGGAACGGGCAACTCAATGGTGGGGACATCATTGCAAGGATCCTGTACACCTTTAACGCGACGGCCACGACCGGGGCGGGCACCTGGACTTGGTCGGGCACGACCACGGGCGGGGCCACTGTCACCAATCAGGTCGCCAATGGCACCTATGTTCTGGGCACCGATGGCAGCATCTATTTCGTGCCGACCACACCGGTAGGGACTGTCACCGCGGCCACAGCGACAACCACCCCGGCAATTGACGATGCAGTCTATGGAACCGCCGCCAATGACCCGGCCATTCTGGGCGACGGCAATTCCGATGTGCATTACGGCGGGGCCACGTCAGGGGCGACGGGCACTGGCAGCGACACGATCAGCGCCGGGGCGGGCAATGACACCGTTTTCGGCGGCGACGGCGACGACCGGATCACCGGCGGGGGCGACGCTGACAGCATCAGTGGCGGCGACGGCAATGACACGATTTACGGCGATGATGCCACGCCCGTCACCGGCGGGGCCGAGGACCTGAATTGGTCGGCGCAAACGGGAAGTGTCGTTGGCGGCTTTACTCAAGATACCGGCGGGATGCGCGTCACATTTGCCTATAATGACGACGGTGCCGGGACTAACGCCAGTATTGACACTGTCACAATATACCGCGCCACCGGCGAGACGTTTTCAACCACTTCCAGCATGCAACTGGAAGGCAACGGTAGCGGCGACACGTCAACCATCAGCATGCGCTTTGATGCCGAGGCGGGTTCTGGTCTGGCAGATCAGGTGTCGAACGTCACCTTCCGGATCAATGATCTGGATCGCATCAGCGGCGGCCACCGCGACAGCCTGATTATTCGCGCCTATGACATGAATGGCAATATGGTCCTGATCGACCTGACCGCTGCAGGCAATGAAACTGTGGTTGACGGCACGACCACCTCTGCGGCCACAATTCTGGCCGGCAATGGCGGCGATGACCCGGCCGACGCGCGCGGGTCAGTGCTGGTCAGCATTCCGGGGCCGATCAGCTATTTCGAGATTGACTACAACAACGCTGGGACAAGCACCCAAGCAATCTGGTTTTCGGATGTTCAGTTTACCACTTTGCCCGCCGCAGATGGCAATGACACGGTTGATGCGGGGGCGGGCAATGACCTTGTGTATGGCGGGGGCGGCAATGACACGCTGGCCACCGGCACCGGCAATGACACCCTGTTTGGCGGCACTGGCAACGATGCACTGATCGGCGGGGCGGGCAATTCCACCCTGTTCGGCGGCGACGGCAACGACACCCTGACCGGCGGCACTGGCAACGAGATCCTGTTCGGCGACGCGGGCAATGACCTGTTCAACGGCGGCGACGGCAATGACACCCTGATGGGCGGGGCCGGGGCCGACAGCATGGTCGGCGGCGCTGGGTCCGACATGGCGGATTATTCCGCCTCGGGCGCAGGCGTTACCGTCAATCTGGCCACCGGCGCGGGGTCCGGCGGCGATGCGGCGGGCGATACCTATGCAGGCGTGGAAAATGTCACCGGGTCGGCCTTTGCCGACACCCTGACCGCCAGTCAGTTTGGCAGCCAGCTGTTTGGCGGGGCCGACAATGATACCCTGACCGGCGGCAATGGCCAGGACGGGCTTTTTGGCGGCACGGGCACCGACATCGCCTATGGCGGCGACAACAATGATACGCTGGATGGTGGCCTCGGCAATGACAGCCTGTTTGGTGGCCGCAACAATGACACCCTGCTGGGCGATGATGGCAATGACGCCCTGACCGGTGGCGCTGGCAATGACAGCATGGCAGGCGGCACCGGCGATGACGTGCTGACCGGCGACGGTAATGTGCTGGTCAATGGCGGGCTAGAGGCCGGGGTTGCCGCCAACAGCTTTGCCGCTGTCACCCTGACCGGCTGGACCAACGCCGCGGGTGGCACGATCGAGGTCTGGGGCACTGGCATGGGCGGCGAAACCGCCGTCGATGGCACCAACTTTGTCGAGCTGGACAATGCGGGCGCGCTTGATTCCATGTATCAGGACGTGACCACCACCACGGGCGAAAGCTATGTATTAAGCTTCAGCAGCCAGCAGCGTGCCGTCGGCACCGATTCCGTGCAGGTCTATTGGGGCGGCACCCTGATCGGGACGATCCAGCCCGGAACGGACTGGGCGACCTACACCTTTACCGTGACCGGCACCGGCGGGGCAGACCGGCTGGAATTCCGCGAGCTGGCAGGCGAGAACAACGGATTCGGCATCTTGCTGGATGCAATCAATCTGTCCGCCGCCGGCAATGACGTGCTGGATGGCGGCACTGGCAATGACACGCTGTTCGGCGGCGCGGGCAATGACAGCCTGACCGGGGGCGATGGCAATGACACGGTGTCGGGCGGCGATGGCAATGATACGCTGTCCAGCGCAGCCGGGAATGACAGCCTGTATGGCGGTTTGGGCAATGACCAGATCACTGTGACAAATACGGCCGGAATCACCCTGATCGAGGGCGGCGAAGATTCGGGCAACACTGACATCGACGTTCTGAACCTGACCGGAGCCACCCAGGGTGTCAGCGTTACCATGACCGGGGCCGAGGCTGGAACTTATGCCTTTTCCGGTGGCGGGACTGGCAGTTTCAGCCAGATCGAACAGGTCCGGACCACAGCCTTTGCCGATACGGTAACGGGCAGTGCCGGTGCGGATACGATTAGTCTGGGCGCCGGGGCGGATAGTGTCACCGGCGGGGCCGGGGCCGATATCATTGACCTTGGAGTCGATGCGAATACCGACACGATCATCATGACCAATGGCGGCGGGGCCGACCGGATTACCAATTTTACCGCGCCGGTGCCCGTGGGTGACGGCACGTTCACCGGCCGCGATCAGCTGAATGTCAACGGATTGGTCGATGGGTCCGGCAATCCGGTCAACGTGCTGGATGTCGTGGTTTCCAATGATGGCAGCGGCAATGCGCTGCTGACCTTTCCGAACGGCGAAACCCTGACGCTGGTCGGCGTGCCGCCCAGCGCGATCCCGGATTTCCGCGCCTTGATGGCGATGGGCATCCCGGGGCCGGATGGCACGGTATCGGGCACGGTTGGCGATGATCTGATCGACAGCAGCTATGGCGCTGATCCGACCGGCGACCGGATTGACGCCAATGATGTGATGATTTCTGGCCATGGGGCCAATGATGATCTGGTCGAGGCTGGCGCAGGCAACGATCGGGTGGTCGCGGGCGCGGGCAACGATACAGTCTATGGCGGCACAGGCAATGACAGCCTGTTTGGTGGGGCTGGCAACGACACGCTGTTTGGTGACGCGGGGGCGGATACGCTTGCAGTTGGCGCAAATGAGGGTGTCGATACACTCTTTGGCGGCGAAACCGGGACCGACGCAGACACCTTGAGTTTTGCAACCTCTGCGACCGGGGTCAGCGTCAGCTATAACGCCGCCGAGGCGGGCACATTTACCGCAGGCTCCGGGTCGGGAACATTCGCGCAAATCGAAACTGTCACCGGATCGGCCCAGGCTGACACAATCAATGCCAGTGCCGCCACAACGGCGGTCACGCTGATTGGCGGCGCGGGGGCGGATACGCTGACTGGCGGGTTGGCCAGTGACAGCATCAGCGGCGGCGCGGATGCCGATATCATCGTCATCGCTCAAAGCTCTGGCATCGACACAATCGAAGGTGGCAACACCGGGACGGACAGCGATACGCTGGCCTTCAGCGGCACCTCAGCGGGCGTCAATGTCGTATTCACGAACAATGAAACGGGTACCTATAACATTGGTTCCGGTTCCGGAAACTTTACCGAAATTGAGCGGGTCCAGGGCACTGTACTAGCCGACACGATCAATGCGTCTGCTGCAACTTCGGCCGTCACTATCAGTGGCGGCGGGGGGGACGACTCGGTGGCCGGTGGTGCGGGTAACGATGTCATTGACTTGGGGACCGGGGCTGACACTGCTGACGGCGGTGCTGGCAACGATATCATCGACCTTGGCGCAGACCTTGTGTCTGATGTCGTGATCCTGTCCAACGGCGACGGCGCTGACCGGATTACCAATTTTGTGGCCCCGACTGACAATGGCAATGGCACCTTTACCGGGGTCGACCTGGTCAATGTGACCGGGCTGAATGATGCAGGCGGCAGACCGGTCAATGTGTTTGACGTCACAGTCAGCACGGATGGGTTCGGCAATGCAGTCCTGACCTTCCCCAATGGCGAAAGCCTGACTTTGGTCGGTGTGCCTGCATCGCAAGTCACGTCTGTCGCCCAACTGATGGCGATGGGCATTCCGGGGCCGGATGGCACTGTGGATGGCACCGCTGGCGATGACCTGATTGATACAAGCTATGACAATGATCCAGGCGGCGACCGGGTGGATGGCAGCGACGCGCTGATCCCCGGGCACGGCGCGCAGGATGATCTGATTATTGCCGGTGCGGGCAATGATCTGGTGTTTGCCGATCAGGGCAATGACACGGTGTATGGCGGCACTGGCAATGACCAGATTTTCACCGGCCTCGGCAATGACACCGCATTTGGCGGCACCGGCAATGATGTGATCGACGGCGAGGCTGGCGATGATCTGCTGTTTGGCGGCGATAATAACGATTTTATGGTCGGCAATCTTGGCAACGACACATTGCACGGCGACGCAGGCAATGATGTTTTGTTTGGCGGCGATGATAACGACACGCTGTTTGGTGGTGCGGATGATGACCAGCTGCAGGGTAATCTGGGCAATGACAGCCTGTCGGGCGGCACCGGCAATGACAATCTGAACGGCGGCGAAGGCGATGACAGTCTGGCAGGCGATGCGGGCAATGATCAGTTGTCGGGCGGCGATGGCGCGGACAGTCTGGCGGGCGGCGACGGCGATGACGAAGTTGACGGCGGGGCTGGCAATGACGCGCTGACTGCTGGGGCTGGTAATGACTTTATGGTCGGCGGGTCTGGCGATGACAGTCTGTCGGGCGAGGCTGGCAATGACCAGATCAATGCGGGCGTCGGCAATGATCAGGTTTACGGCGGCGACAATCAGGATCTGGTGTTTGGCGAAGGCGGTGACGATTCCGTCTTTGGCGGGGCTGACCGGGATACGGTCTTTGGCGGTCTTGGTCATGACACCGTTTACGGCGATGCGGGCAACGACCTTGTGTCGGGCCGCTACGGCGATGACACGGCCTACGGCGGCACCGGCGATGACGAAGTGTTTGGCGATGTCGATGCCACCGGAACCGGCGGGCGGCAGTTTGCGATATTCGGCCTTGGCGCTTCGGGTAATGGCGGCAGCCAGACGGTGACTGGTGTCAACACGTTTGACGCCTCGGCCCCGATCAGCACGCTGGAAGTTATCGACGACGATGTGAATTTCAATTCGGCGGGTACGGATAGCGGCGTGCCGCAGACGCTGGCCTATGACATCAGTATCGGGGCGCAGACGTTTATCGCGGGCACCGCGATTGTGCTGATCAGCTCGACCGATATTGCCAACCAGACCACGGGCCAGAACGGCCAAGCCTGGCTGATCCAGATTGGCCCGAATGCGGCTGACCGGTTCTGGACCTATGACATTCCGGTGGCTAACGGCGATCAGATCAACTGGACCACCGTTTCGACCACAACGAATGTCGATTACGACCAGTTGGTACAGGCCGATGGGTCCACCACCGCTATTGGCAATGACGTGCTGTTTGGCGGCGCTGGCAATGACAGTGTTTACGGCGCGGATGGCAATGACACCCTGTCGGGCGACGCCGACAATGACACGGTTGACGGCGGCACCGGCAATGACACGCTGTATGGCGGCACGGGCAATGACACCCTGTCGGGTGGCGATGGCAACGACCTGATCCGTGGCGATGCGGGCAATGACATCATGACCGGCGGCGCGGGCGATGACCGCTTTGTGCTGGGCAATGGGTCAGGCACTGATACCATTACCGGCGGCGAAGTGGCCGATGCGGCTGGCGACACGCTGGACGTCAGTGCCGTCACCACGAATATCACCCTTGATCTGGGTGCGACTGACCCGGAATCCGGCACCCTGACCAGCGCCGGGATCGCCACCACCTTTACCGAGATTGAGGCGGTTATCCTGGGGTCCGGCGCGGATTCCGTGATCGGCTCCGGCGGTGCAGACCGGGTTTCGACCGGCACTGGGGCCGATACGGTGAACGGGCGCGGCGGCAACGATATCTTTGATCTGGGCGGCACAGGCACAGGCGATAATGCCGCCGATCTGGTGCAGTTGCAGGACGGGTCCGGCGATGACCGGATCAGCAATTTCGATGCGCCCCAGGACAATGGCGATGGCACATGGACCGGGGTCGATACATTCGACGTGTCGGGCCTGACTGATGCATTAGGCAATCCCGTCAATGTGGCCGATGTGACCGTCAGCGACGACGGGTTCGGCAATGCGATCCTGACCTTCCCGAATGGCGAAAGTGTCACCCTGATCGGCGTCACCGTGGCCGAAGTCAGCGATCCCAAAGCCCTGATTGCCATGGGTATTCCGGGTACCGATGGCACAGTCAGCGGCACCGCGGGCGATGACATTATCAACGGGGCCTACACCGGCGATCCGGATGGCGACCTTGTGGACAACGCCGATGCGATCATCGCGGCACACGGGGCCAATGATGACCTGATCCAGGCAGGTGCTGGCAATGATACCGTCACAGCCGGGACGGGAAATGACACTGTCTATGGTGGCACCGGCAATGACCGGCTGTTCGGTGGCGCGGGCAATGATACGCTGTTTGGCGAGGCTGGCGCGGATACGCTGGCCGGTGGGGCTGGCAATGACAGCCTGTTTGGCGGCGACGAAAATGATATCCTGCAAGTCGCGGCCAGTGAAGGCATTGATACGATCACCGGCGGCGAAGGCGGCCTTGACGCTGATCTGTTGTGGTTCAATGGCACAGGCAGCGGCGTTTCAGTGACCTTTACCGGCGATGAGGCCGGAATATTCAACTACGGGGCCGGTTCCGGCAGCTTTAGTCAAATCGAGATCGTATCTGGCACTGCGCTTGACGATACGATGAACGCCAGTGCGACAACCAACGGCATCATGCTGCAATCCTTGGCAGGCAATGACGTGCTGACTGGCGGGTCGGGTGATGACACGATCCTTGCAGGTATCGACAATGATCTTGTGTATGGCGGCGACGGTAATGACAATCTGCTGGGTCAGGACGGAAACGACACCCTGATTGCCGGGTCCGGAAATGACACGCTGAACGGTGGAAACGGCACCGACAGCATGTATGGCGGCACTGGCGACGATAGATTGATCCATGGCACTGGCGATGGATTGCTCGACGGTGGCACCGGCAATGATTTTCTCAGCGCGGGCGATGGCAACGATACTCTGTTCGGCGGAACCGGCACTGACACCCTGTATGGCGATGCAGGCAATGACGCGATCACTTTTGCGGATGGTGATCTGGCCTTTGGTGGCGACGGCGATGATCTGTTCACCCTGGCCGATCTGGGTGAGGCGACCAACGGCACGATCACCGTGACTGGCGGCGAAGGGGCCGAAACGACGGGCGACACCCTGCAACTGGGCAATCTGGCCGATCTGTCGACGTTGGTCATCACGACCCCCGCCAATGTGGCAGGCGGCATGTCGGGCTATGTCACCCTTGATGACGGCACGATCCTGAATTTCTCAGAGATCGAGAATATCATCTGTTTCACCCCCGGCACCCGGATCGCCACACCACGCGGCGCGCGGCCGGTGGAAAAACTGGCGGTCGGCGATCTGGTGATGACCCGCGACCATGGGTTGCAACCGATCCGCTGGATTGGCCAGCGGACTGTGCCTGCGATCGACCGGTTCGCGCCCGTACGGATCAGGCCGGGTGTGGTGACCGGGCTGGAAACCGATCTGCTGGTATCGCCGCAACACCGGATGCTGTTCCAAGGCTACCGCGCCGAGCTGTTGTTTGGCGAATCCGAAGTGTTGGTGGCCGCTATCCATCTGGTTGACGGGCATCTGGTGACCCAAGATGTGGGGGGTGACGTGACCTATATCCATATCATGTTTGATGACCACGAGATTATCTATGCCGAAGGGGCCGCGACGGAAAGCTTTCATCCGGGGTCGGTCGGTCTGTCTGCCGTGACGGCTGCAGCGCGCGAAGAACTGTTCGCGCTGTTTCCGGAACTGCGGTCTGCGCCCGCCAGCTATGGCCAGACGGCACGGCGGTGCTTGAAGAAACACGAGGCGCAGCTGATCCGGATTTAGGGCCCGCTTTGGCGCATAAAGCGATTGGTCAAAAGGCCCGCCGCAAAAACCAGCGCGACGGCCAGACCCAGCCATATCCCTGCCGGGCCAAACCCGGCGCGGGTTGCCAGAACCCAGCCCAGTGGCAGGGCCAGCACCCAATAGGCCAGCATCGACACGACCGCCGGATAGGCCGTGTCCGACATGCCGCGTAATGCCCCCAGCAATGTCGATTGCACGCCGTCCGCCACCTGCATGGGGGCGAGCACCAGAAAGAAACCCGCGGCCAGCGTGACGACCTCGGGGTCAGCGGTTATCAGGGCGGCAATCTGGCGGCCAGCAAACGTGAACAAGACCGCCGCCGCACATAACCAGACTGTAGCCAGTGCCAACGCCGCCCAGACAATCCGGCGCAGGGCGGCCATATTCCCCGCCCCTTTGGCCTGCGCCACCCGGATCGACACGGCCCCGGCCACGCCCAAGGGCAGCATATACAACAGCCCGCTGACAGACGTGGCCACCTGATTGGCCGCTAGTGCGACCGTGCCAAAAGTGCCGACCATCGCCACCACAGCCGCCATCGCCCCGGTCTCGGCAACATATAAAGCGCCCAAAGGGAACCCTTCGCGAGCAGTGGCACCAACTTCGGCCAGGCTAAGGGGTTTGCGCAGGCGCAGGCGGCGCATCGACCGGGCGTTGGCCCAATAAGCCCAAGCAACACCAAGTGCCAGGACTTCGGCGGCCAGACTGGCAACCCCTGCGCCAGTCAAACCCAGCGCCGGAAACGGGCCGATGCCCCAGATCAGCGCATAATTCAGCGGCACATTCAGCACCACGGCGACAAAGGCAAACAGGGTGCCCAGCCACGGGCGACCAACCGCCTCGAAACTGGCTTTGAACACGGTCAGTACTGAAAACGGGATCAACAGCAGGCACATGCAGGTCGAATAGGCCGGCAATGCGGCCAGCACCTCGGGCGGTTGGCCCAGCCATGGCAAGGCAAAAAATGTCAGGCCCATGAGGAGAGCCCCGATCAGTCCGACGCCCAGCCCCAGCACCAGACCGGCGCGCAATATGCCGACAATCCGCCGCCCCTGCCCTGCGCCGTAAGCCACCCCAATCCGTACGGACAGGGCTGAGAGCATGCCGTAGATTGCGGCGAAAAAGATCAGGGCCGCCGCCCCGGTCAGCCCGACGGCGGCCAAGGGCACCGCGCCCAACGGGGCGAGCATCACTGCATCCGTGACGCCCAGCAGGGTTGTGGCGGCAAGTCCGGTCACGATCGGCACAGCCAGCCCGGCAATGCCCGGCACTTCGGCGCTTACCGCCCGCAAATCCATCTTGACAGCCCCTTTGTTTCACATACCGTCAGTATGTCAGTTCACTATTCACATACGAGGTGTATGTCAATGTCAGCCCCCCTGCGCCGCAACCGCGCCGACATGGTCCGGGGTACCACTGAAAACCTGATATCAGTGGCGCGCACTGCCTTTGCCGAACAGGGGTTTAGCGCAGTTTCACTGGATGCCGTGGCTAGTGAGGCCGGGGTTACGCGCGGCGCATTGCACCATCATTTCACCAACAAAGCCGGGCTGTTCGAGGCGGTTTTCAGGCAGGTTGACGCCGAACTGACCGCCGAAGTGACAGCCGTGGCTGACCAGTTTGCCGAACATTGGGCAGGGTTTCGGGCCGCATTTCATGCCTATCTTGACCTTGCCCAACAACCGCACCGCCGCCGCATTCTGTTTCAGGACGGGCCGGCCGTTTTGGGGGCCAAAGCCTATGACATCATTATCGATTCCGGACTGGCCGATATTATCGCCACTTTGCGTAATCTGGTGGACAGCGGCCGGATCACCGCGCCCGACCCGGTGGCGTTGGCGCACCTGGTCAATGGCGGGACGGTGACGCTGGCGTTTTGGGTGGCCGAGGCGAAACCAGGCGAAGACCGCGCCACCCCCGCGCATGCCACGCTGTCACGGATGTTTGATGCGTTTGGGCCAGCTTAATCAGGCAGTCAGTCGCACGGCCCCGGCGCGGGCCGCCGCATATTGTCGGGCCGCATCACCAAAGGCCGCAAACAACGGTCGCGAGACCGGATCGGCGGCAGCATTCCATTCCGGGTGCCACTGCACCGACAGGGTGAACCCTGATGCACCCTGCACATAAATCGCCTCGGGTGTGCCATCGGGGGCGGTCCCATCAATCACGATGCGATTGCCGGCATCCTTGATCCCCTGCCCGTGCAGGGTATTGGTCATCACCTGCGGCGCACCCATCAGCCGGTGAAACCGGCCACCATCGGTGAAACTGACCGCATGGCGCAGCGCGAACACTTCTTCCATCGTACCATCGGGGGGCATGCGGTGGTTATCACGGCCCGGCAGATCGCGGATTTCGGGGTAAAGCGTGCCGCCCATGGCCACGTTAACCTCTTGAAAACCCCTGCAAATACCCAAAAACGGCTGACCCCGGTCAACACAAGCGCGGATCAGCGGCAACACCACTGCATCGCGGCCCCGGTCAAACGCACCATGCGCGGGGGTTTCTTCCTCGCCATATTCGGCAGGATGCACATTGGGCCGCCCGCCGGTCAGCAGAAACCCATCACAGACCTCCAAGAGTTCGGCGATATCGACATATTCAGGGTCGGACGGAATAATCAGCGGCACACAATCGGACACGTTGGCCACGGCGCAACAGTTCATCTTTCCCACCGCATGGGTCGGGTAGCGATCATTGATCACATAGCTGTTGCCGATAATACCAATCACGGGCCGGGTCATGTCGGTTCCCTTTATGCACTTGTTAAAATGGTATACCCAGACAAGCGTCATGAAAAGGTTACTCTTTCGCAGACTGACTGTGCTTTGGCGCATATGCCACAATATCCGGCGTTCAACGCCGGCTCATGACGCAGATATAGTCATCCGCCTGCTTTGACCTCGAGCCGGCGCAGATGCAGGATCGGTTCGGTATAGCCGCTTGGCTGCACCCGGCCCGCCAACACGAGGTCGCAGGCGGCCTGAAATGCCGGGCCGTCAAAACCCGGGGCCATTGGGTGATATAACGGATCGCTGGCATTCTGCGCATCGACCCTGATCGCCATTTTACACAAAGCCTCCATCACCTGATCCTCGGTCGCCACGCCATGGTGCAGCCAGTTGGCCATGGCTTGGGCCGAAATACGACAAGTCGCCCGATCCTCCATCAAGGCAACATCGTGGATATCGGGAACTTTGGAGCAGCCAATGCCCAGATCGACCCAGCGGACAACATAGCCCAGAATGCCTTGGGCGTTATTCTCCAGCTCTTGCGCCACCTCAACCACCGACCAGTTGACGCCATGCGCCAGTGGCGGGGTCAACAGATCGGCCAGGGTGCCGCGTGGCCCGGCGGCTTTGATCTCGGCTTGTCGGGCGTGGACGCTGACCTTGTGATAATGGGTTGCGTGCAAGGCCGCAGCCGTAGGCGACGGCACCCATGCGCAATTCGCACCCGCCAGCGGGTGGGCAGACTTGACAGCCAACATCTGGGCCATCAAATCCGGCATTGCCCACATGCCCTTGCCAATCTGCGCCCGGCCCTGAAACCCGCAGGCCAGCCCGATATCAACATTGCGGTCCTCGTAGGCCCCAATCCAGACCGCGCTTTTCATCTGGCCCTTGGGTACCATCGGGCCAGCCTCCATTGATGTGTGAATCTCGTCCCCGGTGCGGTCCAGAAAACCGGTGTTGATGAACGCGACACGGGATTTCGCCGCCCTGATGCATTCGCGCAAATTGGCACTGGTGCGGCGCTCTTCGTCCATGATGCCAAGTTTGACAGTGTTCTGCGGCAGGCCAAGGGCCGCCTCGACCCGCGTGAATATCTGATCGGCAAAGGCCACTTCGTCGGGGCCGTGCATCTTGGGTTTGACCACATAGATCGACCCATGCGCCGTATTGCGCGGGCTATGGGTTTTGGCCAGATCATGCATGGCGCACAAGGTGGTGATCATCGCATCCATGATCCCCTCAGGCACCTCGAACCCATGCCGGTCAAGGATTGCGGGATTGGTCATCAGGTGGCCGACATTGCGTACCAACATCAATGCGCGGCATTTGACCGGCAGAACACCGCCCGCTGGGGTCAGATAGTCCTGATCGGGATTCATCTGGCGGGTAACGGTTTTTCCTGCTTTTTCAAATACTTCCACCAAATTTCCACGCATCAGGCCTAACCAGTTGGCATAGGCCAGCACCTTGTCTGCAGCATCCACCGCAGCCACCGAATCCTCGCAATCCATGATCGCCGACACCGCCGCCTCGACCCAGATGTCGGAAATTCCAGCCGGATCAGTGGCCCCAATCGTTGTGGTCCGGTCCACCAGAACCTCGATCAGCAGCCCGTTGACGCGCAGCAATATATGCCATTCCGACATGCTGTCGGCCAAATAGCCTGCAAATTGGGCGGGGTCGCGCAGGCCGGTCACTTGGTCGCCAATTGCGGCGGTCACAGCGCCGTTTTGTACCGACAGCCCGGTCAGATCAGCCCAACTTGCGCCTAACAGCGGGGCCACCGCATCCAGATGAGCGCGACCCCAGGCCACCACGCGCGCCCCGCGCACCGGGTCATAGGTCTTGCCTTGGGGCAGGTCGCCCAGCGCATCGGTGCCGTAAAGCGCATCATACAGCGACGCCCAGCGCGCATTGCAGGCGTTTAGCGCGAACCGGGCATTCATAATAGGCACGACCAGTTGCGGGCCGGGGATCAAGGCGATCTCGGGGTCAACATTGGCAGTTTGTATCGTGAAATCAGGGCCTTCCGGGACCAGATAGCCGATCTGGCGCAAGTATCCTTCATATGCACCAGGGTCATGTGGCTGCCCCCGGCGCGCAATGTGCCAATCATCGATCTGGGTTTGCAGCGTGGCACGACGGGCCAACAAAGCGCGGTTTTGCGGCCCAAGGTCATGGATGATATCGGCGAAACCGGTCCAGAACACGTCAGCCGTCAGGCCGGTCCCGGGCAATGCCTGGCCCTCGACAAACCCAATGAGGACCGGATCGACCAATAGCCCGTTTTTGCCGATACGTGCCGCCATAACCAAATCCTCCGACAATGCTGTGGTGCAGCATTAATCCAAACAGGGTCAAAGCGCAACTGGTAATACTTTCTTACCAATTATGCTGAAATTACTTAGGCAATGGACTAAGTTTTACCTTGCTATTCTCGCCCAGATCGATTTACTTAGGTGTATGACTTACCATCCCAAAGACCTCGACATTCTGTTCCAATCGCTTGCCGATCCGACGCGCCGGGCGATCCTGTCGCGTCTGGCCAATGGTCCTGCGACTGTCACCGATCTGGCGGAACCTTTCGCTATGGCCCTGCCATCATTCATGGCGCATCTGCACAAGTTGCAGGACGGCGGGCTGATCGACACGGCCAAAACCGGCCGGGTACGGACCTGCACCTTGCGGACGGGTGCCCTGGCCCCGGTGCGCAACTGGATCGAGGAGCAGCGCCTGCTGTGGGACGCGCGGCATGACCGGCTTGAAACATATCTTGTAACCCTGACCAAAGGACAAAACGATGGCTGACCTGATCCTGCACCGCATCCTCAAAGCCCCCCGAAGCGCAGTTTACGCCTGCTGGACCACGCCCGAACATATGGTGCATTGGTTCATGCCAAAGCCGCATTTTTTGACCGATGTTGTTATGGAACTACGGCCGGGCGGGCGGTATGAAAGCACGATGCACGTCGATGGCAACATCATCGCAAGCCGGGGTATGGTCCTTAACGCCGTCAAGAACGAGCTTTTTGCCTTTACTGATCTGATGACCGCCGATTTTGGCCCCGTAGCTAGCCCAGGACTAGGGTTTACCGCGACAATCCGGCTGACAGACCACCCCGACGGCACCGAATATCACGTCACTGCCCGGCACCGAACAGCCGAGGATGCAGCCAAGCACGAAGAAATGGGCTTCACCGCGGGCTGGGGCACGGTGGCCACCCAACTTGAGGCTTATGCAGCTGGATTGAAAGTCTGACATGAACAGCCACACTATAGTCCTGACCCGTCTTTTCGCCGCCACGCCTGCCCAAGTGTGGGACGCGTGGACCAATCCCGCGATCCTGCCGCTATGGTTTGGGCCAGAGGGATATTCCTACGTGACCAAACAGATAGACCTGCGCACTGGCGGCGTATGGCGGTTCGACATGATCGGGCCGGATGGGACGGTCTGGGCCAACCGGCACCGGATCACCCTGCACAAGCCGATGAGCGAAATCCGTTACCTGCTGGATGACGACGGTGCGAACCCCGGCCCGCCCATGGAGGCGGTCATCACGCTGGCCCCCGAGGCCGGCGGCACGCGATTGACCCAAACCTTGACCCTGCCCAGTGCCGAGGCCAAAGCCGGGGCGCTGGCCTTTGGGGCCGATAAACTGGGCGAGACGACGCTGGATAAACTGGCGGCTATTTTGGCCGGTTAAGGCGGCATTTGTCTGAACAATAGCGCACCTCGTCCCAGACCTTGGCCCATGATTTGCGCCATGTGAACGGACGGCCGCATGTGGCACAGGTTTTGGTTGGCAGGTCGGATTTTTTGCGCATTTTGGGCATGATCTGGACATAGCGGATAACCCCGCTGGGTCCAGCCCATGTCTTGCAGTCAGGGGCGGGGCAGCCTAGCTTTGGGGTAACCATTTTGAAAGGCCGCCCAGATGCCCGATGCCCTGCCCCAGACGATTTATCTGAAAGATTACAAACCTTTCGGCTATCTGATCGACGCGGTGCATCTGACATTTATGCTGTCAGCCACCGCCACATGGGTGCATTCCCGTATCAGTTTTCGGCCCAATCCGGCGACAACGGACCGGACATTTTTCCTGCACGGCGAAACCATGACGCTGCAGGCAGCCCGGATTGACGGCGCTATGGTCGCACCCATCGTCACCGCTGCCGGTCTGACCTGCCCGGCCCCGGATGCGCCGTTTATCTGGGAGGCAGAGGTTGAGATTTCGCCCGCCACCAATACCGCGCTTGACGGGTTGTACATGTCGAACGGCATGTATTGTACCCAATGCGAGGCGGAGGGATTTCGCAAAATCACCTTTTATCCCGACCGGCCCGATGTAATGGCCGTGTTCACTGTGCGGATCGAAAGCGACCTGCCGGTGCTGTTATCTAATGGCAATCCGGTGGCAACGGGCGCGGGCTGGGCCGAATGGCATGATCCCTGGCCAAAACCGGCCTATCTGTTCGCCCTTGTCGCGGGCAATCTGGTCGCACATCCGGGAACTTTTACCACGACATCCGGGCGGGACATTGACCTGAATATCTGGGTCCGGCCCGGTGACGAAGGTAAATGCGCCTTTGGGATGGAGGCGCTGAAAAAGTCCATGGTCTGGGACGAACAGGTCTATGGCCGCGAATACGACTTGGACATTTTCAACATTGTGGCGGTCGATGACTTTAATGGCGGCGCAATGGAGAACAAGGGCTTGAACATTTTCAACTCGGCCTTGGTTTTGTGTTCAGCCGAGACAGCTACCGATTTGAACTTTGAACGGATCGAAGGGGTCATTGCGCATGAATATTTCCACAACTGGACCGGCAACCGCATCACCTGCCGCGACTGGTTTCAGCTATGCCTGAAGGAAGGGTTGACGGTGTTCCGCGACCAGCAGTTCACCGGCGACATCCGCGGCCATGCGGTTAAGCGGATCGACGATGTACTGACCCTGCGGGCCCGGCAATTCCGCGAGGATAACGGCCCGCTGGCCCATGCGGTGCGCCCCGAAAGCTTTGTCGAGATCAGTAATTTCTACACGACCACCGTCTATGAAAAAGGCGCCGAGGTGATCGGTATGCTGAAACGGCTGGTTGGCGACGACGCCTATACCGCCGCGTTAAACCTGTATTTCCAACGCCATGACGGCGATGCTGCGACAATCGAGGATTGGCTGCGGGTGTTCGAGGACACCACCGGACGCGATCTGAGCCAATTCAAACGCTGGTATGCACAGGCCGGAACGCCGCGCCTGTCGGTCACGGACAGCTACGACGCTGGCCGCTATACGCTGACATTCACCCAAACCACACACCCCACCCCCGGCCAGCCGCACAAGGCCCCGCAGGTCCTGCCCATCGCGGTGGGCCTGCTGAACCCGAACGGCGACGAGGTGATGCCGACAACAATGCTGGAAATGACCGAGGCCAGCCAAAGTTTCCATTTCGACGGATTGGCCTCGCGCCCGATTCCATCGATCCTGCGCGACTTTTCCGCTCCGGTGATCCTGCAACGCGATCAGACCATGGCCGAACGCGCATTCCTGTTGGCCCATGACACCGATCCGTTCAATAAATGGGAGGCGGGGCGATCGTTGGCCCGTGCGGTGCTGACCGCGATGATCACCCAAGGTGCCGCCGCCGACCCGGCGTTTGTTGAAGGGCTGCGCGCAACCCTGACCAATCCCACCCTTGACCCCGCATTCAAGGCGCTGGTGCTGGCCCTGCCCACACAAGATGACATGGCACAGGCGCTGTTCGACAGCGGCACCACCCCCGACCCCGATGCAATTTTCCGAACCCATGAGGCGTTAAAAACCGACATCGCCCGCGCCTTGGCAGACCTGTTGCCGCCGGTCTATGCGGCCCATCTGGTTCCAGGTACCTATAGCCCCGATGCGCAGGACGCTGGCAAACGTGCCCTGGGAAATGCGGTGCTGGCCCTGCAGACCCGGCTGGATCACGGGGCATTGGCGCGGGCCCAATATGCCGGGGCCGATAATATGACCCAGCAATTGGCAGCATTATCCTGTTTATTGGCCAATGGGTTAGGGGCCGGTGAACTGACTGCATTCCATCAGCAATGGCAGGGTGACCGGCTGGTCATGGACAAATGGTTCACGCTGCAGGTCAGCTATGCTGCCCCAGATGCTGTGGCGGCCACCGCCGATATGCTGACCCGGCACCCCGCCTTTGACTGGAAAAACCCCAACCGGTTCCGGTCGGTGTTTGGGGCCTTGTCCGGCAATCCGGCCGGGTTTCACCATGCCTCGGGCGCCGCCTACCGGCTGCTGGCTGACTGGCTGATCCGGCTGGACGGCCATAATCCACAAACCGCCGCGCGGATGTCGGCGGCATTTGAGACCTGGCCGCGCTACGATGCCGGGCGGCAGGCGCTGATCCGGGGCGAATTGCTGCGGATCCAAGCGGTGCCCGGCCTGTCGCGGGATATGGCGGAAATGGTGGGCCGCATGCTGGGGGCTTGAAATCACCACAATCCTCTGCAAACCATGCGCGATTAGCTGGTGGATGAGGGTGACATGCCGTTTCTGATTGGTATCGTTGGATTTGCCATTGCCATTTATTGGTTCGTCATCCGCACCCGCAATGCAGCCAACGTCGCCACCGATCTGATCGATGTGGCCAATGATGTGCGCCTTGCTGCCCGGCGTTTCGGTTTTCGCAGGCAGGCGAATATCCATCCGGCAGAAAGCATCGAAGACCCTAACCTTGCAATCGCCGGAATTGCCGCGTCATTTCTCGAGCTTGACGACTATCCGACACAGGAACAGCGCACATCCCTGCTGATCCAGTTGCAATCTAAACTGCGGCTGGACCTGACCGAGGCCACCGAACTGGCGGTGCTGGGCCGCTGGCTGATGAATGAATGCGGCGGGGCGCAACCGGCCATTGCCAGGCTGTCGCGCAAACTGTTCCGGATGGAGGGTGCCAAGCCTGTGGAGCCGCTGTTGGGCATTGTTCAGGCGGTTCTTGCTGTGGGTGATGGCCAATTGAATGACCGCCAAAGGGCCGGATTGGATGATCTGAAACAGGCGTTTCGCCTTAAGTAACCCGTAGATGACGCTTACAGTTTGGCAAGCCTGATCGCATCCCAATACGGATCAGCCGTTGCTGGCCGGGCCAAGGGGCGCAAGGCGGTCAGAACCGCCATGACAGGCTGGCAATAATCCTGTGACCGGGTCCAAGCCGACATTTCGGCGCGTTTCACCCGGCTGGTCATCGGCCCCCAATCTGCCGCTACGCCGCGCCACCGGCCATCATGCAAGGCAACCGCCTGATCGCGGGCCACGGTGACGGCCATGATGTGTGCGGCACAGGCCAAATTGGCCTCGGGGTCGCGCAGCGCCTCGCCGGTACGGGCCGCGCAATCAAAATGCCGGGCGGTTGGCGGGTAGATCTGTAGCAGGCCAAACCACTGGCCGCCGCCGCCAACGGCAGAGGGGTTCATCGTGCTTTCGTGCTGCGCCAGCGCCGACATCATCCCCACCCAGAAGGCCCGGCGCAATTCGGGCGGATTGTCGGGATAGGTGGGGCACCAGGCGGCGATATCGCGCGGGATGATATCCTCAAGCGCCGACGCCTCAGAGGTCAGGGCGGCCAGCGTCGCGCGGGTCCAATCTTCGCCGTCACTGCGGCTGTCCCAGCGGGCTGCGGGAATGTAATCGTCCCGGGCCAGCGGGCGCACCACAGCGCCAGTTTGCACGACGATACGAAAAGGGCGGGCGACGGGACGCAATATCGGCTGCGGCGCGTCCATGGACGACAGGCGCATGACCTGCGTTTGGTCTTGGGTTACGCCCCGCGGCACTGGGTTAAACGCCTCGGCCATTACCGGGACACCCAAAGCAGCGGCAAGCATCCCCCCCAGGATGATCTTTGCCAACAGCATGCAACGAAAATGGCCAAACTAAGGCGATGTCGCAACAATTATGTTTTTAATGAGCGGCTTACGGCTCATAGCTCATCCAGCACATGAACTATGCTTGCGCGGTATGACGCGGAAACGGGGCACTTTTCTGCGTGGTACGCAATCCGAATTAGGACAGGGTCAACACCAATCCTATGATAACGATATGCGCCCGATCACAAACTATAGTAGACAAGACCGTTTGTGGCCTAACCCTGACAGTAGCTTTGACTGCTGGTGAATTCCGCCATCTGCGCCCGCTTCGACGCACTGGTAAATGGTCCCCAATCGGCGGCCAAACCACCGCCGCCCGCCGCGACAACACCGTCACGCTGTACTGTATGGGCGGCAATCCGCACCGCACAGGCCAGATTTGCAGCCCCATCCTGCAACTCGGCACCCGAATCGGCGGTGCAGCCATAGCCGCGGGCTGTGCCGGGTGAGATTTGGACCAGACCGAACCAGCGCCCGCCGCCGCCGACGGCCTGCGGGTTCCATGTGCTTTCATGCCGGGCTAATGCCGACAGCAATCCCGACCAGAAAGCCGCCCGTTCCGTGGGCGCCGCTTCGGCATAGCCGGGGCACCATGTTCCGATGTCGCCGGGCACCTCGGACAGCAGGGCTGCCCCTTCGGATTGCAACGCGGCCAGCGTGGTTGCGGTCCAGACATCCGCCTCGGGACGTGCATCCCAGCCCATGACCGGCAATGCCGCTGGCAGCACTTCAGGTGCGACGGGGGCCGGGGTGCAGCCTTGCAAGGCACTGATAAGGCTTAAAGTTGCAAGGGCGCGCGGGGCAAAGACACACAAGGTAGAGATCATCAGGACAGGTCACTTATGGTTGATATCACCGGACTCATGCGCTGAAAATGCACATAAGGTCGAGTCGACCACCCCGCTATCGGCAAAAACGCGCCGACAGGGCAATTTTGGCCAAGGCTTGAAGCAGCCCGGCCAAGCGCCTAAAAGGCAGTGTTGGATACAAGGATGCGCCATGCTGGACCTGACTTATGCGGCCCCCAAACCCCGGGTGATTGCCGGGGCGAAACATGACTGGGAACTGGTCATCGGGCTGGAGGTTCACGCCCAGGTCGCCACTGCGGCCAAGCTGTTTTCGGGGGCCTCGACCCTTTTCGGCTCTGAACCCAATTCCAATGTCGCCTTTGTCGATGCCGGAATGCCCGGCATGTTGCCGGTGATCAATGAGGGCTGTATTGCCCAAGCGGTGCGTACCGGGCTGGGGCTAAAGGCGCAGATCAATCTGAATTCCGCCTTTGACCGAAAGAATTATTTCTACCCGGACCTGCCGCAAGGGTATCAGATTTCCCAATTATATCAACCTATTGTGGGTTCAGGCGAAGTGCTGGTTGAACTGTCCCCGGGGGTCGCGCGGCTGGTCCGGATCGAGCGGATCCATCTGGAGCAGGATGCCGGAAAATCAATCCATGACATGGATCCGACGATGAGTTTTGTCGATTTGAACCGGACCGGCGTGGCGCTGATGGAGATCGTCAGCCGCCCTGATATCCGGGGGCCGGAGGAGGCGGCGGCTTATGTCGCAAAGCTGCGCCAGATCATGCGCTATCTCGGGACCTGCGATGGCAATATGCAGAACGGCAACCTGCGGGCCGATGTGAATGTGTCGGTCTGTCGCGCGGGACAATATGAGAAGTATATGGAATCGCAGGATTTTTCCTATTTGGGGACCCGTTGCGAGATCAAAAACATGAACTCGATGCGGTTCATCCAGATGGCGATTGAGTTTGAGGCGCGGCGGCAGATTGCGATCCTTGAGGATGGCGGCAAAATCACCCAGGAAACCCGGCTGTATGACCCCGATAAAAACGAGACGCGGTCGATGCGCAGCAAGGAAGAAGCCCATGATTACAGATACTTCCCCGATCCGGACCTGCTGCCGCTAGAGATTGAACAGGCTTGGGTGGATGAGATTGCCGCCAGCCTGCCGGAACTGCCGGATGCCCGTAAGGCGCGCTATATCGCGGGGTTTGGCCTGAGTGATTATGATGCGTCGGTGCTGACCGCTGAAAAAGAAAATGCTGTTTATTTTGAAGAGGTTGCAGCAGGACGTGAAGGTAAACTGGCGGCCAATTGGGTGATCAATGAGCTGTTTGGCCGGTTGAAAAAGGATGACGCAGGAATTGCCGATAGCCCAATGTCGCCGGCCCAGTTGGGCGGTATTCTGGACCTGATTTCAGGCGGGCAGATCAGCGGCAAAATCGCCAAGGATTTGTTTGAGATCGTCTATGTTGAAGGCGGTGAACCTGCTGATATTGTTGAGAAACGCGGGATGCTGCAGGTCACTGATACCGGGGCCATTGAGGCCGCTGTGGACGCTGTGATTGCCGGTAATCCCGCGCAGGTGGAAAAGGCCCGCGCCAACCCGAAACTGGCTGGTTGGTTCGTCGGTCAGGTGATGAAAGAAACCGGCGGCAAGGCCAATCCGGCGGCGGTCAATGCGCTGGTGATGGCCAAGCTGGGGCTGTAGACCACAAGGCATCTGTCAGGTTTTCGCCGAAAAGCTTAAGGCTTTTCGCCGGGCTTTTTGGGACCGTCTTGGGGGCATCTGTCAGGTTTCGGGCGGAAACCTGACAGTTTGGTTTTGGCCCAAATCTGCCGGGGTAATGGCCCGATGATGAATGACCCATGCGCAGGCGACAGCCATTATTAACGGTTTTCGGGCAGATGCCATTTTAAGACCAAACGGCGGTGCAGGTTATTGCGGGGTCCAGAGGCTGGGGTGGTCGGACAGGTAGCGGATCAGCCAGTCGGCCCGGGACTGCTGATCCTGCGCCGAGGGGTGGAAGCCGCAGGCGGTCAGGGCGGGTGGCGGTTCGGTCAGGGTCAGGAAATCCAGCCGGGTCAGGCCAATCTGCCCTGCCGTAGTCAGCAGCGCGGTCTGAAACGCGGCGGTAAAGCCGGGGGTCTGCACCTGTGGCAGGACAGTGCCATAAGGCATCACGATCAGGATTGTCGCCCCGGGGTGGCTGTTGTGCAACCCGGTCAGGAAACCGGTATAAGCGCTGGTGAAATCTGCGATCAATGCGGCGGGCGTGGTCCAGGCTTCACCTTTGTGCAACGGCGTTGCAAAGTCATTACCGCCCAGGGCCACGACAATGATCTGCGGGCTCCAATCCGGGTTATCATAGGGTGCGGGGTCCCAGAACAGGGTCTGGTCATAGGTCGTGATCATCGCCAGTTCCGGGTTGAACCCGTCGTAATTGCGCACCAGTCCCCGGCCGGAGATTGCGTTGATCTGGTAATCCGCATCGAAATGCCGGCCCACAAGTGCGGGATAGGCGGCCTGCGTATCGCTCAGCAGCCGCACTTGTTCATCGGTGCAATCGCGGCTGGCCGAACGGATGCCATAGCCGGTCATGTCGCTGTCGCCGATAAATTCGATCTGCCGGGCGCGGGGCAGAGCGGTGCCGGGCTGGTCGGTCATGGGGATGTAAAGGCCGCCGAAAACCCCGGTCTCGGCTATGCTTTCGGTGATTTTTTCGATTCTGATCCGGTGGTTGGTATCGGCAAGGCCAGTTATCCTGATGTCAACCGGGCCGGGCTGGGCCAGTGCTTTGGGGGCGGCCCCGTCAATTTGCAGGCGGTATTCAGTCACGCTGTCGTCAAACCGGATGGTGACGGCAGTGCCCTGAAAGGTGCCTTCGAAATAAACGCCGGGCCATTGGTGCGCATAGCGTTCAGCGCCCTGCAGCTGGACCCGTCCGCCGATGTGCAGCGCAAGGGGCTGCATGTTCACGATTGCGGCGGGGCTGGATTGAAAGACCTCGATGGTTTCGGCAGCAAGTCCGGTGCTGGTCCAAATTCCGGCCCACGTTCCGGCCCAGCACAGCAGCAGTGCTGCGGAAAATGGCCGGGT
The DNA here is from genome assembly GCA_031422295.1 of Rhodobacterales bacterium. GTDB lineage: Bacteria > Pseudomonadota > Alphaproteobacteria > Rhodobacterales > Rhodobacteraceae > JANOMH01. The sequence continues at coordinate 85,279 of JANOQM010000090.1, forward strand.
TATCTTTGGCATCATGTCGCTCCTGTTCGCACAGAAAAATAATTTAGTCCGGTCCTGCGGCGCGGCAAGCCGGGTTTATCCTGCCCTGTCAAATCCTTGGACATTGGGCAACGGGTTGGTATGATCGGCAACGCATAACAGGGGGCTGCCATGCCACGCTATGAATACCGGGTTGTTCCAGCCCCAAAACAAGGCACCAAAGCCAAAGGGGTCCGGTCATATGAGGACCGCTTTGCCCATGCCCTACAGAGCCTGATGAACGCGTTGGGCGCGCAGGGCTGGGATTATGTCCGCGCCGATACCCTGCCTGCCGAGGAACGGCAGGGGCTGACCGGGCGGGTGACGGTGTATCAGAACATGCTGGTGTTTCGCCGGGTGGTGGAGGTGGTGGCGCAGGTGCAGATGCCGTTTGTCCCTGTCGTGGCCCCCCCGGTGATCGCCGCCCCGCAGGTGCGCCTTGTGGATGCGGATGTGACGGTGGTCGGCGCTCCATTGGTTGGGGTGAGGTTGGCAGGGGAGTGAGCGAGATGGCTGATCAAGAGGACGTGGAACGCGTTGCTGCCGCATATACCGCAGCCTGGAATTCAAAATCAGCGAAAGCTGTGGCGTCTTTTTACGCTGCGGACGGCGAAATCATCATCAATCGGGGCGAGCCCTGGACGGGGCGTGCGCGGGTGCAGGATATGGCGGCTGGCTTTTACGCCGATGTCCCGGACCTTTCGCTGACCTGCGACGATGTGCGCTGTTCAGAAAACCACGTCATCTATGTCTGGACCTTTACCGGCCATGACGCGACGACCGGCAGGCCGCTGAAAATCCGTGGATGGGAAGAATGGGAGTTGGATGAGACCCTCAAGGTTGTCGCCTCTCGCGGTTGGTTCGATGCCAACGACTATGCCAGACAAGCCGCTGGAGAGTGACCGCTTCGGCCGCAGCGCGATCACATCCTGAATATGGGTTGTCCTTGGCTACCCCCCCACATCCAGCCCCAGCGCGTGCAGCCGTCCCATGATCGCCTGGCCCAGGGCGGTGTGGATGGCCCGGTGCCGCTCGACCCGGCTCATCGTGCCGAACACCGGGGCGCGGATCACGACTTTCCAGTGGCTTTCGCCCGAGCCGTCGTCGCCGCTGTGACCGCTGTGTTTGTGGCTTTCGTTGACCACGGACAGGGCCGTGGGCGCGAAGGCTGATTCCAAAGCGGCGTTTATCTGCTGTTCAAGCCCCATTATTTTGTCCTTTGCCCCTGTTCTCTGCCGCTGCACGGCTTAAACTGCTGTGTCCGAGTCGGAAAGGTAAAGCCATGACAAAAGACGATCCCTTTGGGTTTGACATGTCGGTGTCAGGGGCCAAAAAGAAGAACCCGCGCGGGCGCAGGGGGATGTCGGGGGCGTTTGAAACCTCGACCCGGGCCTGTGATGCGGCGGGTTGCAAGGACCATGGTAAATACCGCGCCCCGAAATCCCCCGATGCGGTGGATGATTATTATTGGTTCTGCAAAGACCATGTCCGCGAGTATAATCTGAAGTGGAATTTCTTTGACGGTGCGTCCGAGCAGGATTTTCAAGAGCAGGTCGAGAAGGACCGCGTGTGGGAGCGTGAGACCAAGCCGTTCGGCAAGAAATCCGAGGAACAGCGCGCCTGGGCCCGCTTGGGTGTCGATGACCCGCATCAGGTGTTGGGTGAGAATGCCACTCGCAATCCCGGCAAGAATGCCGCAGCCATTGGCGGCACCCGCAAGCTGCCGCCCACCGAGCGCCGTGCTGTCGAGATCCTGGAGGTTCGGGATTCGATGTCCAAGGCCGAGATCAGGAAGGCCTATAAGGGCCTGATCAAGGTCCTGCATCCCGATATGAATGGCGGCGACCGGTCGCAGGAGGACCAGCTGTCCGAAGTGGTCTGGGCCTGGGATCAGATCAAGACCAGCCGGAATTTCCGGGATGAGGGGTGAGAGGCGCTGCCGCGATCCGTCATGACCCCCCTGCCCGACGACGCCTGGAACCCATGGCTGCCCGCACATCTTGCCGAAAGGCTAAAGGGAACGTCGGACATTTGGTATGTCGCCGGCGGCTGGGCGCTGGATTTGTGGCATGGCGCACAGACCCGGGAGCATGAGGATCTGGAATTTGTGGTCCTGCCCGAAAGCGTGCCTGCGTTTCGGGACATTCTGCGGGACCTCGATTTCTTTACGGCGCATGCAGGCCATCTCGCTTACTTGCCGAGTGGATCCGCACCGCCCGCCGAGGTGGCGCAACTGTGGGGGATGGACGCCAGCGCGCGCTGCTGGAGGGTGGACATGATGATTGAACGGGGAACGCCACAGAGTTGGGTCTATAAACGCGATCCCGCGATCCATGCGCCCCGCGCCGAAATGGTGCGGCGCAGTGCAACCGGTTTACCCTATCTTGCTCCTGCAGCGGTGCTGTTGTTCAAGGCCAAATATCGCCGGGACAAGGACGAGGCGGATTTCAGACACGCCCTGCCGCGACTTGCGCGAAAGGACCGTGACATGCTGCGGGACTGGCTGGACCTCGCGCATCCGGGACATGCCTGGTGCGGTTTTTTGAACGGCCATGGGACGGGGTCGGTGCATACCTGACGATGGGTAGAGTCAGCGTCACCCACCGGCCATTGCCAATTGGTTGGCTCCGGTCAAACCCGGCCTCCTCGACCATCGCCAGCTGCGGCGTCGCCTAGGCCGGTTTGACCGCCACGCCCGGTCCGCCGACAAAAATGCTGTTTCGTTCGTCGTGGAACCGGGCCATCAGCAGATGTGCGGCAATTTGGCTGGCCAGCCATATCAGGGTCAGCAAAGGCGAGCCGACAAGGACGATGACCAGCGCCAGCGGCCCGAACATGGTGCCGTATACTGGCAGGGCCAGGGTGCCGCCGATAACTGCCCCAGTGCCGTTCGACATCACGACTGCACCCAGCGCCAGAACCGCGCCATGGGTTCCGCCTTGCCCCATCCGGTGCCGGTTCAGGAATAATCCCAAAGCTGCCCCAATGGCCCCGGCCAGAACAACCCAGATTTCATAGGCTGTCATTGGCCGCGAGAAATACGCGCCGCCGCCGGTCCGCATGACCGCCGCAAAGGCCACGCCCGCCCCAAACACCGCCGTTGCAAAATGGGCCAGCACAAAACTGCGCTCGCCTTGCGTCAATTTACCGCTGCTCCATTTCACGCGAAGGGTCCTTGTCTTGGCCGTACAGAGCCAGAATTCTGTGTTCTGATATGCATCATCTATGATGGCAATGCTGTGGCACACAGCCTGCCATAGCGAAAATGAGTGTTTCCAAATCAGGCACTTAGCAGTCCCTAGGCGGGACAGAGGGTTCGACCCGGGCCGGTTGACGACGGTCCCGGATCGAACCTGCGCAAAGTCAGCGGGGACTTGGGGGACCCTGATGACCCGCGACTGCGCTGAAGTGATCTGGCGCAGCCCTGTGACGGGCCTTTCGCTGCCACGCAAACGGCCCTCGCGACAGGGATCAAGGCGCCCTGTCTTGCAGAATACACGTGGAAATCCGGGAAATAGTTTCGCAGGCCAGCGGTCAGGTCACAACAACGTGACAGCCCCAACCGCCAGAACGGCCCCGGTGGGCGCACCGGTGGTGGACCCGCCGGGCGGTTCGTCGCTGATCGCCAGAGTGCCGCCGTCAAGGGCTGCAATCACCTCGGCGGTCAGGGTCAGTTCGGCGGTTGCTGCGTCGGGCAGCACGCCAAGCGAAACCGGCGGGTTATCCCCCGCGATCAGCCACAATTGCAGAACGCGGCCAGCGGCGGCGGCCCCTTTGGTGCGTTCAATAGCTAGGGTTTCAGTCGCCGCATCATAGGCGGCCAACACGATCAGGCTTTGATCCTCTGCCGCAATCTGCGCAACATACAGCGGCTCGTCGGGCGTGGTCAGCAGCCCAAAGCTGGTGACGAAATACACCAACGTGGCCGCGATCAACCCGCCAACCAATGCGGGGATCAAGCCCAGCCAGGACAGGAACCCTTGTTTTTCACTGGCAAACAGCCGGGTTTCGATGGCTTTCAGGACCGCAGGGGGCGGGCTGACCGGGGCGATCCCATTGGTCAGGCTGGCCAGATCTTCGGCCCAGATGACATAATACGCCCGCAATACGGGGTCGCGGTTCATCCGCGCCTCAAAGGCGCGGGCCTCGGGCGGGGTCAGCAGGCCAAGCGCGTATTCCGCGGCCAGTGCGTGATCGTCCTCTTTTTGCGCCTCGGGTGTCATGACGACAAACATTCTTTCAATTTCAACAGGCTGCGGCGCAGCCATGTGCGTATGGTATTGAGTGGCTGCGCGTAACGCACAGCCAGTTCAGCATAAGTTTCCCCCTCCATATAGGCCCGGCGCACGGCGTCGGATTTTTCCGGGTCCAGCTGCCCCAAGCAGCCCGCGATACGCCCGGCTTCGGATTTCGCAATCACCAGCGCCTCGGGTCCGGGGGACAGATCGGCCAGTTCGGCCGCTTCGTCCAGCTCGCCCGACGCGTTGCGCCTTGCGCGCAGCCGGTCAATCGCGTGGTTTCGCGTGATGGTGATCAGCCATGTCATCGGTGACAAGCCATTCACCTGATAGCGGTCTGCGGCATTCCAGACTTTGACATAAACCTCTTGCAGGGCATCCTCGGCTTCGGCCCGATTGTTTAACACACGCAAGGATACGCCAAATAGTTTCGCTGATGTTGCAGCATAAAGTCCGGCAAAGGCTTTGCGGTCGCCCAAAGCGATCCGGCTGATCATATCCTCAAGGTCGGTCGTCGCGGTCATGCTTTGCCCTGTCAGTCGTTTGCAGTTTTGCCTCAAACCGGGGGAAACGCAACCGGGATGCGCAAACCTTAACGTCATCACGGATGAACTGTTCCCGCGTGCCATTCCTGTGCCCCCCAGCCCTTGAACCCGGCCTGCATATGCTTCATCAAGGCGAGTGTATTCGCGCGAGAGGGACTTGCTATGGCCGACGGCTTTATCGACATCAATGCCAGACCGACCGAAGAGATTTCGGTCCGCGATGTGTTTGGCATCGACAGCGACATGAAGGTCAAAGGCTTTGCCGACCGCATGGGCCGGGTGCCGGATATTGATTCGACCTATAAGTTTGATCCCGACACCACGTTGGCGATTCTGGCCGGGTTCGCGCATAATCGCCGGGTGATGATCCAAGGCTATCACGGTACCGGCAAATCCACCCATATCGAACAGGTCGCCGCCCGGCTGAACTGGCCAACGGTGCGGGTGAACTTGGACAGTCACATCAGCCGCATCGACCTGATCGGCAAGGATGCGATCAAGCTGCGCGATGGCAAGCAGGTCACTGAATTCCACGAGGGGATTTTGCCGTGGTCACTGCGCAACCCCTGCGCCATCTGTTTTGACGAATATGACGCCGGCCGCGCCGATGTGATGTTCGTGATCCAGCGCGTGCTGGAGCATGACGGCAAGCTGACCCTGATGGACCAGAACGAGATCATCACCCCCAACCCATATTTCCGGCTGTTCGCCACCGCGAATACCGTGGGGCTTGGGGATACGACCGGGCTGTATCATGGCACCCAGCAGATCAATCAGGCGCAGATGGATCGGTGGTCACTGGTGGCGACTTTGAATTATTTGTCGCATGACGCCGAGGTGCAGATCGTTTTGTCGAAAGCGCCCCACTATAATACCGACAAGGGCCGCAAGACGATTTCGCAGATGGTCACGGTGGCGGATTTAAGCCGGACCGCCTTCATGAACGGCGATCTGTCGACGGTGATGAGCCCCCGCACCGTGATCAACTGGGCCCAGAACGCCGAGATTTTCAGGAACGTGGGCTATGCGTTCCGGCTGTCATTCCTCAATAAGTGCGATGAGTTGGAACGGCAGACGGTGGCGGAGTTTTACCAGAGGTGCTTTGCCGAGGAATTGCCGGAGAGTGCAGCGAGTATGGCGATGAAGTAGGATGGATAGACGGGCGGCCGAAGACTACCACGAAGTCCTTTTCCGAGAAATCGGTAAGCGCCGTCGCGCTGTAAGCAATCTTTGGTGGATCGTTGCGTTTGGAGCATCTTCGTATTGGCTGTTTGCAAATATCGCAAGCGTGGTGGCGGGAGGTCTGCTGGGCTGGGCAGTTTGCGCAATTTTGACCCGGCTGGATGATCTGCGGCACGAATTGGTCCGACTTGAGTCCCTTCGGCACCTCTACGAACATACTGATGAGGCGGAGGTCGGCCAAGTTCGTGCGAAGATCAAAAACGATGTGGAGCGACTATCGAAACGCTGGTTTTGACGATCGGTCAAAATTGGACGAGCGAGCCATCGGGTGCGCCTTAAGTTACAATCGGCAACTGGATAGGCGTAGGGCGGGGTTCACCCCGCCGGGC
>JANOQM010000091.1:0-4314 GCA_031422295.1 Rhodobacterales bacterium
CACAGACTCCTTTGGGGCGCACCCTAGACAACATAGGGGGGCTTTGCTATACGGCCACATCCTGCGAAATCCCGCAAATCCAACTTAGAGAGGTGGTGAAAACCACATGCAGGTCAGTGTTCGTGATAACAACGTCGATCAGGCCCTTCGGGCCCTGAAGAAAAAGCTGCAGCGCGAAGGTGTGTTTCGTGAAATGAAGCTCAAGCAACATTTCGAGAAGCCCTCCGTCAAAAAAGCGCGCGAGAAGGCCGAGGCCATCCGCCGCCAGCGCAAGCTCGCCCGGAAGAAACTCCAGCGCGAGGGAATGGTCTAAAAGCCATTTTCAGCCCGGCGAACGACATGAACCCCCGTGGCCATTGGTCCGGGGGTTTTTGTTTGCCAGGTCCAGTGCTTTAGCAGCCTTCGATCCCTTTCCAGTGGCGGCCCAGCATTGCATTTGCCCTTGGCGCATACCCCCTGCCCGCGCCGGGAAATGGTGTGAATTCGCCAAAAACCGGGCCGGTCGGGGTATCATACATATCGACCCGGACGAATCCATTCAAACGGCAGCTCAGATCCCTGGCCATGGCCAGCATTGCGGGATAATGCGGCGGCAACGGTGGCTTGCCGCGGGCGTCCCGAATATGCAATCTGACCGTCATGCCGATCCGTTCAAACGCTTCGGTCAGATACCAGATGCGGTTCTGGTGTAAGTCTGATGTGCTATTGCGTTCAACCACTTGCACCAATGGCACGTCATTACCAAAGCAATAGAATTTATAGTCCAGCGGCGCGGCGCGGCGGCCAGTGAAATCCTGTATCAATTCTTCGACGATGAAACGCGACGTTGTTTCGGGGCCGACCGCCGCAATAATATCAGCGCGGGACAAGGCCAGTCCGTCAAACAGGTTGATCCCGTCATGCATGGCAAACACGTTTTTTGCGGAATAGCCGTCAATCGGCTTGACCACAAACCGGGGACCATAGACCTGCAGTGCGTCCAGCCCAGAAATATGGTCCAGCACTGCAATCCGTTCCGGCACCCGGTAACCGTGGTCCAGCACGAACTGCCGCCCCGCGAGTTTGCCAGCGGTTGCCTGCAGGTGGGCGGGCCGCCCGACCCTGTCCCAACGATCCCGGCGGGCCGCTATGTGTTCCTGAAAACTCGGGCGACCGATATATGCCAGCGCCAAACACTTGTGGCCAAAAACGCCGACCTTGTGCCAAGCCTCGTCAAAACGCTTTTGCGGCACGCTTTGGCCCCCCGGGAAATTACAGATGATGTGGCAATGTCTGATGCATGCTAGCAATAGCCGATGTCGGTTGAATATGAACGTTGCAATGGGTTAACCCGGCGCATTCGGCAGGGCCAGCGCAATGCGCAGCCGACCGGGCAGTGACGGCACTGCATTGCGCAGGGCAAAGAACTGATCGGGGGTCATCAGCGCCCAACAGCGCCCCTCATCGCCAAAAACAATATCGGCCATAGCACTGGCCGGCAATTGCACCACAAACAACCAGACCCGATGGCCCGGGTGATGGGCGGCGTCAAAGTCGCGCTGCCAAACCACAGCGGTTTGGGGCAGCGTCAGGCCAACCTCTTCGGTAACCTCGCGGGCCAGGGTTTCAAACGGCGTTTCGCCCCCTTCGCGCCCACCACCGGGGAAATCCCAATGGGCCGGAAACAGGATGTCTGCCCGGTCATCGCGCAGGATGACCAGCAGGCGATCACCGATGAACACTGCGGCTTTCGCGCCGTGAAACATCATCGACTGCACCATTCCCTGTTATCCACACCGCGCCGTGATAGCGCCGAATGGCGGGTTTGTCACATCTGCCGGCTGGTCCCTGAAACGATACCATTTCGCCCAATCGTTGCGCCAATGCCTAAGTTTTTGGCAATGCGACGGTATGTCGTGCGTTCGGCGCGGAAATCGCTTTATCCCGGCTGTCAGCGCGATAGCCGGGATCCATGACACCTAGCCAGTCCATCCTGATTGTCGACACCGCCCCTGGGCGCGCCCGGAGAATCGTGGATAGTCTTGGCCCGGCGGCCGGTTGTGAATTGCTGGTCCTGACGGATGACACTGATCTGGCGCGCAAGATTGCCGCGCGTCGGCCCGATATTGTGCTGATCGGGATGCCGATCCCCACGCCCGAGACGCTTGCAAGGTTGATATTGGCTTCGGGCCCGTTGGAGCGGCCCGTCGTGGTGTTTGTGGACCAGTCCGACCCGGCCCTGACCAAAGCCGCAATCGTGGCGGGCGTGTCTGCCTATGTCGTGGATGGCCTGCACGCCGACCGGATTAGACCTGTTCTTGATGCCGCAGCGGCGCGATTTCAGCTGGTTCAGAACCTGCGCACGGAACTGGCTGCAACCAAACGCGCGCTAAAGGATCGCAAGATTATCGAAAAGGCCAAGTCGATTCTGATGCGGTCAAAACGCATTCCCGAAGACCAGGCTTATGTCCTGCTGCGCAAGGCTGCGATGGATCAGGGCCGCAAGCTGACCGATGTCGCAGAGGCGCTGGTGACTGCGGCAGGGCTGCTGGCCTGACCCCGTCGTGGCGCTGCAGCACCCGGCTTTGGCCCAGCTGATTTTCACACTTGCCGCATTTTTGGTCAGAAAAGAGCCTTGTGCTGAAATATTGGGCAGCCGCGACGGCTTCATGCTGCATAGCAGCATTTTTAACCGCTGCCCGCCGAAAACCGATTGGCATTCCGTGATTGCCATGCCTGTCTGACCCTGCAGGGTGGCAATGGCGTCACCCCTTTCCAACCCAATCACTGGGCCCGCACAGAGCAAAGCCGCTCGACCCCTTGCTGGATACGCAAGGCGGGTCGGCGGCTATTTTTATTGTCCGGCCACCGTGATGTGGCCAATCGGAAAAGGACCAGACCTGATGAACCGCCTTTTATTATGCCTGTGCGCCACCACCGTTTTAGCAAACCCGGCACGTGCAGAAATGCTTGACCTTGAAGTGGACGAACTGAAATTCGGCTTTATCAAACTGACCGACATGGCCCCGCTGGCCGTGGCCTATGAACAGGGATACTTTCTGGACGAGGGGCTGTTCGTAACGCTTGAGGCGCAGGCGAACTGGAAGGTTCTGCTGGACGGCGTGATCGATGGCACATTGGACGGCGCGCATATGCTGGCGGGTCAACCGCTGGCCGCGACCATCGGTTACGGCACCTCTGCCCATATCGTGACACCGTTTTCGATGGACCTGAACGGCAATGCGATCACCGTCTCGAACGAGGTTTGGGCGCTGATGAAGCCGACCCTGCCTGTCGGCGATGACGGCCTGCCGGTGCATCCGATTGCCGCATCCGCCCTGACCCCGGCGCTGGATGCCTTCGCTGCCGAGGGCAAGCTGTTCAATCTGGGCATCGTGTTCCCGGTATCCACGCACAACTATGAACTGCGCTATTGGCTGGCCGCTGGGGGCATTAACCCCGGTCTGTACAGTGCCGACGATGTATCGGGCACCATCGGCGCCGACGTTCTGCTGTCAGTAACGCCGCCGCCGCAAATGCCCGCCACGTTGGAGGCCGGCACAATCAATGGCTATTCCGTGGGCGAGCCGTGGAACCAGCAAGCCGTCGCCATGGGCATCGGCGTGCCGGTCATCACCGACAACGAGATCTGGCGCAACAACCCTGAAAAGGTGTTCGGTTTGACCGCCGAATTTGTCGAGGCGAATCCAAACACCACGCTGGCCATCACCAAGGCCCTGATCCGCGCCGCAATCTGGCTGGATGAAAATGACAATGCCAACCGGGCCGAGGCGGTGGAACTGTTGTCGCGCCCCGAATATGTCGGTGCCGATGCGGCGGTGATTGCCGCATCAATGACCGGCACGTTTGAGTTCGAGGCGGGTGATATCCGCGCCGTGCCCGATTTCAACGTATTCTTCCGGTATAACGCGACCATGCCCTATGTATCTGACGGTGTCTGGTATCTGACCCAGATGCGCCGCTGGGGCCAGATTGCCGCACCGCAGGCCGACGCATGGTTCGCCGAGACTGCCGCTTCCGTCTATCGCCCCGACATTTATCTGCAAGCAGCACAGATGCTGGTGGATGAAGGGCTGGCGCAGGCGTCCGACTTTCCGTTCGGCAGCGATGGCTACAAAGAGGCCACCCCGGGAACCGATTTCATCGACGGCATCCCGTTCGATGCGCATGCCCCCAACGCCTATATCGACAGCCTGCCGATCGGGTTGAAATCCGGCCAAACGGTCGTTGGCGGGCAAGTGCAAGGGTAACGGCGCGGCGGGGGGGGGGCCCCCCCCCCACCCCCCACGGGGGGGGGGGGGGGACCCCCCCCCC
>JANOQM010000092.1:0-113307 GCA_031422295.1 Rhodobacterales bacterium
CGTCGCGGCCCCCGAAATCGACACCGTCGCGCCATTGGTCATCCGGGCAATCGCCGCATCGTAATAATCCACCCCGGTGGGTGATTTCACATCCATCGCATAGACCGATTCGAATGTCATATCAGTGACATAGGTCAGCCAAGCCAATGCGTGCGACATCTGCCCCCAGGCATAGCCGCCCGCCTTGGCCGGATCGGCCCAGGTGCTGGCCGGAGGTCGAAACAGATGATCCGCCGTCTCGGCCATCGGTTTGCCGGAAAACAAATCGTCCAGCGGCGATCCCATCTGGCACACAGCATGCCGCACAATGCCAATCCTGCCCGACGCCACCCAATCGGCAGCCTTAGCGCTATAGGCGGTAAAGTTCAGCCCCGTCGGCACCAGCACCTCACGCCCGGCCCGCAGCGCCGCCGCCGCAATCGCCCGGCCATCCGCCGCCGTGGTCGCCATCGGTTTTTCCACCAGCACATGACACCCGGCCTGCAGTGCCGCAATCGCCGGGGCCGTATGGTGGATATGCGGGGTCGAGATCATCACCCCGTCCAGCCGTTCAGCGGCCAGCATCGCGGCCACATCGGTATAGCGGCCTGAAATCCCGAACTTATCCCCCGCAATCCGCACCCGGTCGGCATCCAGATCGCAGATCGCCACAATCTGCGCATCCGTCCCGGCCTGCACCGTCGGAATATGGTTGAACGTCGCCCACCAGCCAATCCCAACCACGCCAATTCTGGCCGTCATTTGCCCGCCTCCTGCGCGATGGTTGACTGATAGACGTTCTGCATATGGGTTTCAGCCGCCTTGGCCGCCGCATCCGCATCGCGTGCAACAAGCGCATCCAGCAACCGGCGATGGTCGGCATAACTCTGCGCCAACACCCCCGGAGTTTCCGACGCCCGTTTACGAAATTCCAGCCCCAGCACGTTCAGGCTTTCGCCGATCCGCTTGAGGAAGGCATTGCCCGACCCGGCCCAGATCGCCTCGTGAAACGCAAAATCTGACAGACGAAAGGCGCGGGCGTCGGTCAAAGTTTGCTTTTGCTGCGCCAGGATAGCCTCAAGCTGCGTCAAACCTTCCGCATCCATATTCACCGCCGCCCGTCGGGCCACATCGCTTTCAATCAGGCTGCGGGCGTCATATAACTCTCGGATATTCACATCCTCTAGCGACAGAAAAAACTGGATCGGGCCCAGCAGGGCATCGCCGTCCAGTTTGGTGATATAGGCGCCGCCGCCCTGCCGCGACTGCACCACACCAAGGATCGCGAGGCCCCGGATCGCCTCGCGCACCGATGGGCGGGACACGCCCAGTTGTTCGGCCAAATCGCGTTCAGGGGGAAGCTGGTCGCCGGGTTTCAACGCCCGGGCAGTGACCATATCCAGCACCCGGCGGGCGACCATTTCGGCCACAGATTCCCGCAAGATCGGGCTGTCAAAGACGATGGGCTTGGGCGGTTCTGTCATGTCGCACGTTCTTTCCGGCGCAAAACCCCGGCAATATCAATGCGCGGCACCAGCACCGACCCGATCAGCAATAACCCGACCACCCCGGTCTGGATATGACCGGTGATATTGGCCAGGGCCATGCCGTTGCGCAGGTTCAGCACGATCAGGATTGCCATCAGCGTGCCAAACAGGCTGCCGGTGCCGCCAAACACGCTGGCCCCGCCCAGCAGAACCATGGTGATAATATCCAGCTCGAACCCATTCGCCACATCCCCCCGCACAGCACCGACACGGGCCGCAAACAGCAGCCCGGCAAAGGCTGACACAGCCCCCGACATCACGAAAATGATGATCTTATGCCGCCCGCTGTCAATCCCGGCATAATCGGCCACGTCGCGGTTGGTGCCAATGACATAGGTTTTGCGGCCAAATCCAGTGCGTTGCAGCAGCACATACAGGCCCGCAAACAACAGCGCAAAGGCGATCAGACCAAAGGGCACCGGGCCGATGAACCCCTTTTGGCCCAGATTATCAAACCACTGTGGAAAATCCCCAATGCCCCGATCCTCGACCAGCACCCGCGCGAGGCCCCGGAACCCAATCATCGTGGCCAATGTGACCACCAGCGACGGCAGGCCGATCCGGGCCACGCAATAGCCGTTGAACAGGCCGCCTGCTATGCCGATGACCAGACAGATGGCAATCGCAGCCTCGGCAGGCACCCCCTGTTGGAACAGCCAGCCAAAGGCGCAGGCCGACAGGCCCATCATGCTGCCGACGGACAGGTCAATTTCGGCATTGATGATGACGAATGTCATCACCAGCGCCACGATGATTTTCTCGATCGACAGCTGGAACAGGTTGATCTGATTGGCAATCGTCAGAAATTCCGGGGCACGGACCACATTCACCGCAATGATCAGCGCCAACGCGCACATCAGGAACCCCTCCCAGCTTTGCAAGGATTTCAGGGTCATTTCGCGGCCTCCTGCGCGTGGCGGTCCTTGTCGCGTCTGATCCGCAGGGCCACCAAGCGGCGCATCAGGATTGCATCCACTGCCACGGCGGTCAGGATCAGCGCGCCCAGAACCGCCTCGCGCCAAAACGCACTGACCAGTTCCCAGCGCACCAGTGATGTGTCGATCAGGTCGATCATGACAGCCCCGATCAATGCCCCCAATGCGGTTCCGGACCCCCCGAAAATGTTCACCCCGCCGACCACCGCTGCCGCCACGGATTTAAACTCGAACCCCAATCCGGCGACCACGGTAATCGTGCCAAACCTCGCCAGAAACATGAACCCGCCCAGCCCGGCCAGCGCCCCCGCCAGCACAAAGGCCACGAACACTGTGCGCCTGCTGTTGATCCCGGCCATTTCGGCGGCCTCAGGGTTTGACCCCACGGCATATAACTGCCGTGCCGGGCGCAGGCGGGACAAGGCGATATGCACGGCCAGCACCACGCCCACGGCCGCGACAAACGCCGCACGAAACTCAACCCCGCCGACCTCGAACAACACAGTGTTGGGAAAATCAACCAGCCATGGCGGCAGTTGGCCCGCCGTGATCGACTTGGCATCGGAATATTCCACCAGAACGCTGCGGAATATCGCCATGGTCGCCAGCGTCACAATGATTGACGGCACCCGGGCATAGGACACCAGCAGCCCGTTGACCACGCCAAACCCCGCGCCGACCAGCATCGCATAGCCGACAAGGAAGATGGGATGCGCTGTGGGATGGGCTGACACGATAGACCCCGTGGCAAAGGCGGTAAACCCGACAATTGACCCCAGTGACAGGTCGATATTGCGGGTCAGGATGACCAGCGTTTGCGCCGTCGCTATCAGCGCCATGATGGCGACAGAGGATGAAATGCGATTGAACAGGCGGGCGTTGAAATAGTTCGGAATGACGCTGGCAAAAAACCCGACAACCAGCGCCAGTACCAGCACAAGCGCAATAATCCTCAGGGTTTGCGGCGCGATGTTCATGCAGCTACTTGTCCCGTGGCCAGCCGCATGACCGTTTCCTGACTGGCCTCGGCATGGTCCATGATCCCCATTTGTCGCCCTTCGCGCATCACCAGAATGCGGTCGCCCAGCGCCAGAACTTCGGGCAGATCGGACGATATGACCAGGGCCGCGCCGCCCGCAGTAACAAAGGCGCGGATCAGATCATGCACTTCGGCCTTGGCCCCCACATCAATGCCGCGCGTCGGTTCATCAAAGATTAACAATTCTGGTTTCAGGTCCAGCCATTTGGCCAGCATCACCTTTTGCTGGTTGCCCCCCGACAGCATACCCACGGCCAGATCGACATGGGGGGTGCGGATGTTCAGCCGCTGGCGATAGGCCTCGGCAATCTCGGCCTCGCGCTGCCGATTCAGGATTCCGGCAGGCGACAGGATGCCCTTCAGCGTCGCCAGCGTGACGTTGGATTTGATCGACATCGGCATCGCAAGGCCGAATTTGCGCCGGTCCTCGGACACATAAGCAATGCCCAATCCGATGGCCTGCGCGGGCGAAACCAACCTTAAGGTTTTTCCCTTAAACCTTACAGATCCCTCCGTCGCCGGTCTGATCCCGAACAGCGACAGCGCCACATCGGTCCGCCGCGCACCGATCAATCCGGCCATGCACAGCACCTCACCTGCATGCAGATCGAAACTGATACCCCGGAAAATATCGCCACAGCCAAGGCCTTCAACCGACAGCATCACCTCAGGCCGGGTCTGGGGCGGGGCCTTGATATGGTAGTTACCCACCTCGCGGCCCACCATATCCGCGATCAAACTATCAGATGTGACCTCGGCCACGGGTTTTGTGCTGATGTGCTGGCCATCGCGGATGACGGTCACGCGGTCAGCGACCTCGAATATCTCTTCCAGCCGGTGGCTGATATAGACCACAGCGACACCCTGTTCAGCCAGCGTCCGGGCCACCCGTCGCAACTGCGCCGCCTCATGTGCCGACAGCGAAGCGGTAGGTTCGTCCATGATCAAAACCCGCACGTCCTGGGATAACGATCGTGCAATTTCAACAGCTTGCTGTTCGGCGAGCGTAAGGCCAGATGCGATCCGGTCCACATCCAGCGTCATGCCGATGCGGTCGATTAACCCCTTGGCTTTGGCCCGCAAAGCAGCCTTGTTCTGGACCCATCCCAGGCTGCTGGAAATAAAGATGTTTTCGGCCACATCCAGATCGGGAAACACCATAGGTTCCTGATAAATCGCGGCAATGCCGGCGGCCCGCGCGGCCCCGGTGCCGGACAGGGTCAGCAGCTTGCCGTCAACCTCCAGCGTGCCTGCAGAGGGCTGATGCACCCCGGTCATGATCTTGATCATCGTCGATTTACCGGCCCCATTTTCACCGACAATGGCATGCACTTCGCCTGCAAACAGGGTGATCGACATATCCGCCAGCGCCTTGGTCATACCAAAGCTCTTGGACACGGCTTTTAGGGCAAGCACGGGATTAGGCATTGATTTCCCTGATAAAAAGATGTGACTGGCAGGATATCCCGCCAGCCACGACAGGCATTTACTGCGATGCCGCCTCGACATTGGTCGAGTTATACACTGTGAACGGCCCCATCAGGATGCGCTTTTGCCCCGGACGACCCGGATCTTCCTCGATGGTGAAAACGCCCATCCGGCCAGCGGTAAACGCCTCGCCAATCTCACCGGTCAGCTGGCCGGTGGCCAACCCGTAGGCGGTGTAATAGGTCAGATAGCCCAGATCGCGGAAGTCCCAAAGCGCGAATTCCGGCGCGCAACCGTTCATCGTGTAGCTGACCATTTCGGATGGCAGCCCGAGACCCGACACCTTGACGGTTTCGCACAACCCTTCGTCCTGCATCGCCTTGGCGCTGGCCTGAATGCCGACCGTGGTGGGCGACATGATCAGGCCCAGATCGGGATAGCTGTCAACGAGGGCCAGCGCCCGGTTATAGCTGACTTCGGCCTGATCATCGCCATAGACGACGTCAACCAGTTCGATGTTTGCGTATTTGGGGTCTTCCAATGCACCCTTCATCGCCTCGATCCAGGCGTTCTGGTTGGCCGCATCGGGTGTGGCCGACAGCACAGCCATCTGGCCGCCGTCATCCCCTAAAATCGACAGGGCCATGTCGGCCATGACCACGCCGATAGAGCCGAAATCGACCTGGGCCACAAACACATCCTCGCCCGCACCCGACGGGATCGGGCTGTCCCATGTCACCACCTTGACGCCAGCGGCCTGCGCCGCCTCGGCAGAGGGCGTGATCTGGTCGCCTGCGTTATTGGACAGCATGACAGCGCCTTGGCCCTGGGTCGCGGCGGTGGTCATGATCTCGATCTGGCCCGCCACAGAATTTTCCGGCGTCGGGCCGACGAATAGTAATTCGCCGGGATTGGCCAGTTCGGCATGCGCCTCCTGCGCGCCCTCATTGGCCTGATCGAACACCAGAATGCCCAGGAACTTGGGCAAAAGGACCATGTTGGTTTCCATGCCCGGTGCCAAAGTCAGCGCGTGGCCGTCGGCATAGCCGAGGGATGCAGTGCCCATCATCAATGCGGCAGACAGGCTGAGTGTATTGAAATACTTCATATCTTTCCTCCCAAGGGTTCATTTATGGCGCATACTGCGCCGCTTCGTTCGCCGTTCTGCAAAGGTCCCCTGACCCTTTGCAGCCCGGATCCTATGGCACGGGTTTGCGCGGGCCCTGCCCGTTCAGCGCCCGGATAATGTCCTGCGCCACCAGCCCCTGCAGCCGCCCGATGGCGGATTCCGAATACCAGGCGGCATGCGGTGTCAGCAGCAGGTTGGGGGCATGCCGCAGCGTTGATGACGCCACCAGCGGTTCGGCCCCGAACACATCCAATGCCGCCCCGGCGATGGTGCCAGCGGTCAGGGCTGCGGCCAGATCATCCTCGACGATCAATTGCCCGCGCGCGGAATTGACCAGCATGGCGTGGGGCTGCATTTTTGCGAGGCGTGCGGCGTTGAAAAAGCCCGTTGTTTCGGCTGTGGCGGGCGCATGCAAGGAAATGATGTCTGCCGTGCGCAACAGCGTGTCGGCATCGGTCAGCGTGACCCCCAAAGCGGCCGCCTGTGCGGCATCAAGGCCGGGGTCGGTAGCGATGAAGCAGAACCCGAAGCCCCCTAGCCGGGTCAGGACGGCCCGCCCGATCTGCCCCATGCCAAAGAAGCCGAATGTAGTGTCTTTGAACGCTTTCATCGGCTTGCAAATCTTGACCGCCGCCCATTCACGACGCCGCACGCTGGCATCCAGCATCGGCAATTTGCGCAGCAGGGCCAGAGCAGCGGCAGCGGTATGATCGGCCACTTCATCGGCGCAATAATCCGGCACATAGCCTATTTTCAGTCCGGCGGCGCGGACAGCGGTAACGTCAATATTGTCATAGCCGACGCCATAGCGGATGACCGTCGCACCTGGCGTGATCGCCGCCACAGCCTCGGGCCCAAAACCCGCAAACTGCACCACCGCCACATCGGCGCCCTTGACCGCCTCGGCCACCGCCTGCGGTGTTTTGCACTGGAATGCTGCGAAATCGGCCCCGGCGGCACGGGCGGCGGCTTCCTCTTGGGCGAGGTTTGGGAAGGTATAATCGGTAACGACGACCCGTTTCATCTGGTCCCCCCCAAATAATCATGGATGATCTCGCCCGCGACCAGGGTGAAATCGGCGCGCCAGTAGAACCCTTGCAGCGGCTCGAGCACCGGCAGCCGGAATACCGGCAGTTGCGCGTTGGGCCGCAGTTCGACGGTGCAGGGGCCAGTCCAGCATTCATGCACGATGACGTCGGCCAGCCGGCGCGAGGTGATCTGCCGGATCGCGGGCGACCCGTCGATGTGGTCGATGGATTTGAGGTTCACATTCGTGGCAAAATCGAAATATGGTTTGAGAGCGTCGGGGCTGACCGCCCTTTGTTTATAGGCCATGGTGCCGGTCAGCACGTCGATCCCGTTGCGTTCGACCGTGCCCACGATCAGATCGCCGCGTATGTCGAGCGCGGGTTTGCCCAGTTTCTTGGGTTGCCCATGAACCTCTCGTCCATGCGCCACGCCGATGTCGGATGACAGGACCAGATAGGGCGAATACGCACCATGCCGGTCACCCAATTTTGCGCCGAACATCACATTCGCCTCGGTGTAAGGCCCCAGCCAATCGGTATCGTGCATCTTGTAAATATGGGCGCAGGCCACATCGCCCATCGGTTCCAAGGGCGGCGGCAGGAGGAACGCCAACGCATCAGGGTCAGTCCGCCAATACAGCGTCAGAATCTCGACATTGCGGAACTTGAACGGGAATGGCGGGATCATTGGCGCATCCCAAGGGGTCGAAAACCCGCTCTTGGTGATGTCGGCAACAGTGGGTTTTGTGATCCCAAACCGTGTCATGCGGCGATCCTGCGCACTTCGGCCTCAATCACCTCGATCCCCAGGCCGGGGCCATGGATTGGATAGGCGTAGCCGTCCTTGTGCCACAGCTTTTCAGCGACGATGATGTCCTGCACCACCACGGGAAAGGGTTTGAATTCAAAGATGATCGGATTGGGTGACGCCAGCGAACAGTGCAATGACGCCGCCGTGGTGATGCCCGTGGACCAGGCATGGGCGTTGATCTTCTTGCCATATTTCGTACACAGCGCATCGACGCGGCGAAACCCGGTGATCCCCTCGACCCGCGCCGGATCGACGCCGTAAACATCAATCGCCTGAATGAACTCCATCTGGCGGCGATAGCCTGCTTCGGTAAATTCCCGCTCGCCACTGGCCAAGGTCAGCGTGGTCTCGGCCCGCATCCTGCGGTACCCATCGTCGTCGGTCGGATACAATGGCTCCTCATACCAACCGATGCGATATTCCTGCATCCGCTTGCCGACAGAGATTGAGGTCGCAACATCCCAACGCACCCCATTGCCGATATCGACCAGAATTTCGGCGGCGTCGCCCAAGGCGGACCGCAACGACCGGATGAATGACACATCCGTATCCGGGTCGCCGCCAATGTTGCTTTCGCCCTTTTTGGCGAAACCCAGCTTGCAGGACCGAAAACCGGCCTCGAAAAATCCCACAACTTCGGCGACACAGGCCGCCTCGCCGTTTTTGTTCACATGCGCCGATGCATTGGCCAGCAAGCGGTCGTGGTGCAGCCCGCCGAACAGTTCATACAGCGGTTTACCCGCGACCTTGCCGCGAATATCCCACAGCGCCATATCGATGCCGGAAATGGCCATCGACGCAATGCCACCCTCGCCATACCAGAACACATGGCGGCGCATGGCGGTCCAAGCTCCGTCGATATCCTCGGCCAGTTTACCCTCAAGCAGCGGCAGGAACCCTTCGGAGATTACCGTGCAGACCGCCTTGCAGGCCTCGGGCCACATGGCAATCGCCTCGCCCCAGCCGACCACTCCATCGGTAGTTTCGACCCGGACCAGCACAGTGCGCCGGATCGTCCCGAAATCATTCGGGTCGGGATAGGCAATGGCAATCGGCTCGATCCGCGCAATACGGGTCATAAAGTGGTATCCCCCAAATCAGCGCGAATCCTTTTGACAG
Organism: Rhodobacterales bacterium; assembly: GCA_031422295.1. Lineage (GTDB taxonomy): Bacteria > Pseudomonadota > Alphaproteobacteria > Rhodobacterales > Rhodobacteraceae > JANOMH01. The sequence continues at coordinate 9,016 of JANOQM010000092.1, forward strand.
GACCTCCGTCGCGCCTTACCAAACTAATTGGTCAGGCCAATTAACAACGCTATCCAAAACAAGGTCAAGTAAAATGTTCAACCTCTCACCCATCCCCGTGCCGGACCTATCAGGCAGAACCGTTCTGGTGACGGGCGCCGGGCGCGGAATCGGGGCGGCGTTGGTGCAAACCCTGGTGGGCCATGGGGCCACGGTGTTTGCCGGGTTCTATGGTGCTGCTGATATGGGGGCGCTGGCCGGGGCGATTACATTTCCGCTGGATGTGACCGATGCAACATCGGTCAACGCGGCGGTGTCGCAGGTGACATCCTTTGGCGGCAGGCTGGACGTGTTGGTCAATAATGCCGGCATTATCGCGCCGATCGGGCATCTGGGGCATTTGTCGTCAGATGCACTGAAACCCGCCTTTGACGTCAATGTCATTGGCCTGCACCGCATGACTTTGGCCTGTTTGCCATTGCTGCGGGCGTCCAAGGGGATGATCGTCAATGCAGGCACCGGAGCGGCCACGACCCCGATGGAAGGCTGGACCGCCTATTGCACCTCCAAGGCGGCAGCCCGGATGATGACGCAGATGATGGCGCTGGAACTGGCAGGCGATGGCATTCACAGCGTGTTTATCGGCATCCCGCCGACCGACACCATGATGCAGGGCGAGATTAGGCAGGCCGGGCTGAACCCGATCAGCAAGATCCCCCAAGGCAGTCTGGTTGACCCGACTGTGCCTGCCAGTGTCATGGCATGGCTGTGTTCGGACGCAGCGCGCATAGTGGACGAGGTGTTACTGGATGTGCGCGACGACCGGTTCACCGAAATGATGGCGCGGACCGGCTGAGGCATTCTTGCCTTTAGGGCGGACAGGGGCCATATTTGCAACATCGGGCGCACCGCCCCCTTAAGGAGAAAACCTATGGCAAAAGGCCAGATGCGCAGCAACAAAGAAGTCAAGAAACCCAAGAAAGACAAAAAACCGGTGGCTGCACCCGCCGGGTTTGAAAAGGGTATTTCGGGCAACGCTGGAAAAGTGCCGAAGAAATAAGTGACTGGGGGGCATGTGTCCCCCTTTGGCACCGCCAGATTTGCCCAAACTTTGATCGCGTGCCCTGAATGAAATTTCTGACCGCCAACGCCCCTGCATTTGCGCTGACCGATGTGCAGGCAATGGCCGCGTTTCACTTCGGGCTGACCGGTGGGCTACAGCCGCTGTATAGCGAACGCGACAAGAACACGCTGCTGCGCACAGCGGATGGGTCGGCTTGGGTGATCAAGATCGCCAATCTGGCCGAAGACGGGGCCATTATCGCGGCACAGATTGCAGCCCTTGACCATATTTCAAGGGTCGACCCGACCTTACCGGTGCCGCGGGTTTTAAAGACATTGCAAGGCGCGCATTCGGTGCGGGTGGACGGGCATATGGTCTATGTGCTGTCCTATCTTGAGGGCGATCTGGCCACTGCCAGCCCCCGGACTCCTGCCAGTCTGCGGCTGATCGGCGGCACCTTGGCACAGTTAGGCAAGGCCCTGCGCGGGTTCTTTGACCCGGCCACCGGTGCGCGCGGATTGTTGTGGGATCTGCGCAATGTGGCTGGCCTGACGAATGCACTGGATTGCTTGCAATCGGCGGACCGGCCCCGGATAACTGGCCTGCTGGCCGATTTTCAGCGCGATATCATCCCCCGGCTGGCACCGCTGCGGGCACAGGTCATCTACGCCGATCTGCACGAGCAAAACCTGATTCTGCGCCCTGACGGGGCTGTGGCCGGGATCATCGATTTCGGCGATATGATTCATGCACCCCTGATCTTTGATCTGACCGGCAGCGCCAGTGACCTGATGACCGACCCCGCCCGGATCGAAACGGTTTTGGCCCATCTGGTTGGGGGCTATCATGGCGTGACCCCGCTGGAAGAGGCCGAAGTTGACCTTATTTATGATCTGGTGCTGTTGCGGCTGGTGGCCAGCGCGCTGATCATGGCATGGCGGCGGGCCGAAACGCCGGATGCGGCTGATTACATGGCGGCCTCAGGTTTTGGGTCCATGGCGGTCATCGATGCGCTGCTGGTGCTGGGGCGCACCCGGGCCATCGACATTGCCCGGCGCGCCTGTGGCATGCCCGTGGCCATCACTGACAGTATCGCCGACCTTACCGCACGGCGACGCAAGCTGATGGGCGCGCATTTGTATGTCTTTTACGACCCGCCTTTGCATATCGTGCGGGGTGACGGGGTCTGGCTGATTGATCAGGCAGGCAGGCCATTTCTGGACTGCTACAATAACGTCCCCATCGTCGGCCATTGCCGCCCCGAAGTGGTTGAGGCGATTGCCCGGCAGTCCCGCATTCTGAACACCAATACGCGCTATCTGGGGGCGCAAATCCTGGATTACGGCGAGCGGTTGACCGCGATGTTAGGCGGCGGCCTGACGGTCTGCGCCTTTGTCAATTCCGGGTCCGAGGCGAATGACATCGCATGGCGCATGGCACGGGCCTATACCGGGGCTACGGGCGGGCTGGTGCAGGAATTTGGCTATCACGGCATCACCGAAGTAAGCGATGCGTTTTCGCCTTCAGCCAATAAACACGGCGCGATTGCACCGCATATCCGCACCCTGTTGGCCCCCGATGGCTACCGCGGCATCCACCGGGACGGCGTGGCCGATCTGGGCGGGCTTTATGCGGCGGATGCAGACCGGGCGATTGTATCCTTGGCGCAGGCCGGGCTGAAACCTGCCGCCTATATCTGTGACAGCGCCTTTATGACCAATGGCGTGTTGGAACCGCAACCGGGCTATGTGGCGGGCGTGTTCGACCGGGTCCGTGCGGCAGGGGGCCTGTGTATTGCCGACGAAGTGCAATCCGGATTTGGCCGCATGGGCAGCCGTTTCTGGGGCTTTCAGCACCACGGCGTCACCCCCGACATTGTCACCATCGGCAAACCGGCGGGCAACGGGCACCCGATTGGCATCGTCATCACCCGACCCGAAATTTACGAGGCGTTTATCCGCGACACCGCGTTTTTTAGCACCTTCGGCGGCAATAACGTGTCCTGTGCAGCGGGCATGGCGGTGCTGGACGTGATCGAAAATGAGCTGTTGGTGCAGAATTCAACCGACGTGGGGGCCTATTTCAAATTCGGGCTGACCCGGTTGATGGACAAACATGCGCTGATCGGTTGCATCCGCGGCACTGGTCTGGCCATCGGTATTGAACTGGTGACGGACCGCGCCAGCGGCGCGCCCGCCACGGCGCAGACAAAGCGGCTGATGAACCTGATGCGTGATCAGGGCGTGCTGACCGGAAACGAAGGGCAGCATGGCAATATCATCAAAGTCCGCCCGCCGATTGTTTTTACAAAAGACCATGCCGACATTGCCGTGCAAGCTTTTGATGCGGCTTTGGCACTGATCTGACTGGCGCATTTTCGGAGTTGTTCAAATACCTCCGAAAATGCAGCGTAAGGTGGGTTTTAACCCACCGCCCCTAGCGGCCCCAGATGCGGTTCCAACAAGGTATGGCACGCAGCTTTCGCAGCCTCAGGGGTCATCAGACGCGGCTCGATACAACGTTGCAGGCCAAGGCCGTCGACCAGTGCGATAAAGGCCCGCGCCAGTGCGTCTGTATCAAGCGTCAGGGCGCGGGCAGTGGCGATCTCGTCAATCGCAGCCGTTACATTAACCACATAGGCTGCGTATTGGCGGCGATGTTCGGCCTGCAAGACCGGATTATTGGCAATCTCGCCCCACAGCGTCAGCCAGATATTCAGCACGTCACGACTGAACATCTCGGGGGCGAAACTGGCCTCGATCATCGCTGCGATCCGGGACAGACCGGGGCGCGGTGCATCAATCGCGGCAATGGATTTGGCATACATATTGGCATAGACCGCCACCAGCAGCCCGTCCTTGGACTGGAAATGATGGGTGATCAGGCCGCGTGAAACGCCCGCCTCTTTGCAGACATTATCGATGGTAAACGCCAGAATACCGCCGCGCGCCATGCAGGTCAGGGCGGCCTCTTCCAGCGCCGCCCGGCGATGTTCGCTCGTCAGGCGGCTGTATTTCGGGGCAGGTGCCATGCATCAAACCTTGCGGAATTGGGTCGGGTCGGGATGGCCGTCGGCCAGAATGACCGGGATCAGGGTGCTGTCATGCAGTGCCACCAAAGGCTCGAAACAGATGAACACGAACCCACCCGATTGCTCCATCAAATCCTCCATCTGGTTGAACATGGCGGCGCGGGCGGCATCATCCTGTTCGGTCAGGGATGACTGATACAGCGCCTCATATGCCGGACTGTCAAAGAATGACCAGTTGTACAAGCCGATCTGATCGGGCCGGAACCACACGAGGTTTTCCGTGGGGTCGATCCCGCCTGCAAAGTTCATCAGCACCAGTTCGAGGTTCAGATAATCATCCCCCGCCGTCTTGTCTCCCAAAGCCCAATAGGCCGCTTCTTCGGTGGGTTGAATTTCGACCGTAATCCCGGCCTCGCCCAACGACGCTTGGATGATCTGGGCGATGGCCAAGGATGTGCTGTCGGTCAAACTGACCAGATTGAGGGTCAGCCCTTCGGCCCCCGCCTCGGCCAGCAGGGCGCGGGCCTTGTCCACGTCTCGGGTCGCGATGATATTGGTTTCGCGGGCAAATTTGGTGCCTGGCTGGACCACACCTGCCGACCGGCTAACCAATCCGTCATAAGCTCCGATTAACACAGCCTCGCCGTCATAGGCATATTGGATCGCTTGGCGCACCCGAATATCCCGCAGCGGCACTGCGTTCATATTGATCGTCATCCACGCATATCGCGTCGATTCCGCCTCGATCAGCGTGGCCCCTTCGGGCATGGCATCGCGCAATTGTCGCACAGCCGCAGGGGCGACGCGGGTATAATCGAACGCATCAGCCTCATAGGCCAATTGCGCCGATTGATCATCGTTGACGATGTAAAATTCTACCGTGCTGAACGGCGGCCTTTCGCCGGTCCAGCCCGGATTTGCGGTCAACGTGATCTTTTGGCCCTGTTCCCAGCCGCTGAACAGATAGGGGCCGCATTCTGCGGGGGCCTCGGTGGTAAACGTGCCGCCCATAGCATCGACCGCTGCTTTGCAGACGATATGCCCGCCGTAATACGGCAGCGCGATGACTTCAAAGGGTTTGAACGCCTCGGTCATGTGGATGATGCCGGACCGGGCGTCAATGATTTCGACCTCTTTGAATTTCTCGAACTGATAGGCCCAGGCGCTGGCGCTGCCTGCAATCCGTTCAAACGAATATTTGACGTCTTCGGTTGTGACCGGCCCGAACCCTTTGGACCAGACCAGCCCGTCGCGCAGCGTAAAGGCCAGTTTTGTCGGCTCAAGCCATTCCAGTGTCTTTGCCCCATAAGGCGCCCATTCATTGCCATCCCGAATATCGCCCAACCGGTTCAGCGTCACGGTGGTGCAGCGCGGGATGATAGTGTCAAGACCACCATTGATCCCGAATGGGTCCAGTACCTGAAAATCGGCGTCAATCCGGATGCGCAATGTATCACCATCCTGTGCCCATGCGAAATGGGGAGCGGTCAGGATGCCGGCAAAGCCCGCGCCCGCGGTTGTCAGAAATTGGCGTCTGTTGGTCATCCAGTTCATCTTATCCTCCGATGTTAATGGTTCAGGTCAAATGGCAGCGGGCCCAGTGGCCCGGTTGTTTTTCGGTCAGTTGCGGCACTTTCGTCAGACACTGGCCCTGTGCCATCGGGCAGCGCGTGTGAAATTCACAGCCCAAAGGGCGGCGCAGGATCGACGGTATTTCGCCCTTGATCGCCAGATCGGCGCGGCGCTGGCGCGGGTCGGGTTTGGGGTCGGCGGCCAACAGGCTGGCGGTATAGGGATGGCGTGGCGCGGCAAACACCTGTGTTGTCGGCCCGGTTTCGACCAGCCGCCCCAAATACATGACGGCAATCCGGTCAGCCACATGCCGTACCAGCGCGAGGTTATGGCTGATAATCAGATAGCTCAGATTAAGTTTGGCCTTTAAGTCATTCATCAGGTTCAGAATTTCGGCCTGGACCGACACATCCAGCCCTGCCGTCGGCTCGTCTGCAATCACCAGTTTAGGGGTCAGCGCCAGCGCCCGGGCCACGCCAACACGCCGCGCCTGACCGCCAGATAATTCATGCGGATAGCGCCCGGCGATGTCAGGCGGCAGGCCGACTTGGGCCAACAAGTCTGCAACTTTGCCCGATGGCCGCGACACCCGGTGGATAACGAATGGTTCTGCGATGAGTTGTCCAACCGTCATGCGCGGTGAAAGCGAGGCAACGGCGTCTTGAAACATCATCGCGGCGTCACGCCGGATATCCCTAAAATCATGGTTATCTTTCAATGGCCTACCACAGAAAGTTAATGTTCCGGAACTGATTTTCTGCAGCCCCAGCACCGCCCGGGCCAACGTGGTTTTGCCCGACCCGGATTCCCCCACAAGGCCCAGGGTTTCGCCGGGTTGCAAGGTAAGGTCGATGCCGGACAGAATGTTCAGCCGCCCTTGACTGAACATCCCGGCCATCGGCAGATCGACGCCCAGATCCTGAACCGTTAGCAAACTCATGTCGTCACCGCATGACATGACGCGCTGTGTGTGCCCGAAACAGCCACGCGCGGTGGTGGTGTTTTGTGGCACAGATCGCGGACCTGCCCGCAACGCGGTGCGAAACTGCACCCGGGGCCGGGGTGCATCAAATCCGGCAGCCGCCCCCCGATTGTCGGCAACCGCCCGCCACCGGCATTCAGCTTTGCCGGATCGCAGGCCAGCAGCGCTGCCGTATAAGGATGCCGGGGCGCGTGATAAATGTCGTCTACCAGTCCTTCTTCGACCACTTGGCCCGCATACATCACCACCACCCGGTCACATAATTCGGCAATGACCCCAAGGTGATGGGTGACGATAATGATGGCACCCCGAAAATCGGCCTGAAGGGCGCGCAGCAAATGGATAATCTGCGCCTCCATCGTCACATCCAGCGCGGTTGTCGGCTCGTCAGCGATCAGTACATCCGGTTGCAGCAAAAGTGCTGCCGCAATCGCCGCCCGTTGTCGCATACCGCCCGACAGCTCGTGCGGATAACGGCGCAGGCACATGGCCGCGTCAGGGATGCCGACGCGTGTCAGCATGGACTGCGCGTTAGCGCGTTTGCTGGTGGTACTTCCCGGCAGGTGATGTTGAAAATCAACCAGTTGCGCGCCGATGGTCAGCACCGGATTAAAGGCAGTCATCGGGTCCTGAAAGATCATCCCGATATGCCGGCCGCGCAGCGCGCGTTGCTGGTCGGCAGGCAGGGTCAGAATATCGCGCCCCCGGTAGCGCACTTCGCCCCCGGTCACTTGCGCATTGGCCCCCGGCAGATTGATGATTGCAGCGGCCAAGGTGGACTTGCCACAGCCACTTTCGCCCATGATGCCCAACACTTCGCCCGCGTGGGCCTGTATCGACACTCCGCGCAGCGCCTGAACCGGGCCCGCAGGCGTGCGGTACTGCAATGACAGATTGTCGACAGCAAGCAGGGTCATATCCGCCCCCGCAAGGCCATACGCGGGTCCAGCGCGTCGCGCAATCCTTCGCCCAGAAACGTAAACCCAAGGGTTGACAGGACCAGTGGAATACCAGCAATTACAACCATGTAGGGGGCGGATCGCAGCGATGTATAGCCATCGTGCAGGATATTGCCCCAGGACGGCGTGGGCGGCCTGACCCCAAGGTTCAGGTAACTTAACCCCGCCTCCAACATGATGATCACCGGAATATCCATCGACAGCAAAATAACCAGCGGCCCGACCACATTGGGCAGCAGATGTCGCAAAATGATACGGGCGGATGATGCCCCCATCGCCCGTTCGGCCAACACGAAATCACTGCCCGCCAGCGTCAGGGTCTGCGCCCGGATCATCCGCGCATAGCCGGGGATCGACACCAGTATGACCACAAGGATCAGGGTCATGGTTCCCGGCCCCAGCACCGTGATCACTGCCAGCGCGAACATGATCATCGGCAGCGATGACATGGAATCGAATGCCAGAACCAGAATGGCATCCAGCCATCGCGGACCGTAACCCGCAATCAGACCCAGCAGCAGCCCCAGTAGCCCGGCAATGCCGACCGATGTCACGCCAATGCCCAGCGCCGTGCGCGCACCATACATGATCCGCGACAGCAGATCGCGGCCCAACTGATCAGTCCCCGCCCAATGCGCCAGCGTCGGTGTCTGGAATTTCTCGACCACATTCAGCGCGACGGGGTCATAGGGGGCCAGCAGTGGGGCGGCGACCGCCATGGTCAAAAATGCCACGACAAGGATCAGCCCCATCGCCCCCATCGGGTCACGCAGCAGGCGCGCCATGGCATTATCCGCGAAGGACATCACGCACCCTTGGGTCCAGCCGGGCGATCAGCAGATCGGCCAGCGTCACGACGGTCAGGTAAAACGCGGTCATGAACAGCACCGTGCCCATCACCACCGGATAATTCCGCTTTTCCACCGCCGCCGTGATCAGGGTGCCAATGCCCGGGCGGCTGAACACGGATTCCACGAAAACCGCGCCCGACAGGATCGACCCGAACCCGACAGCCAGAATGGAAATCGTCGGGATAATCGCAATCCGCAAAGCATAGCGCCCGACGATGCGCCGTTCGGGCAGGCCAAAGGCGCGGGCGGTGCGGATGTGGTTGGCCTGCATCACCTCGAGCAATGAGGCCCGCACCAACCGGGCCAGATAGCCGACCCAGCCCACCCCCAACGCAAAGGCGGGCAGGATCAGCGCCTTGATCTGACTGCCAATATCGCCCGGGTCCCCAGCCCCGATGGCGGGCAACCATTTCAACCAGACCGCGAAAATCACCAGCGCGTAGATTGCAATCACAAAGGACGGGATCGATATCAGGCCAACCGACAACACCCCCAACAACCGGTCCGCCAGCGTATCGCGCCAGACCACCGCGACACAGCCCAGCGCAATCCCCAGCACCAGCGCCCATAGCAGGGCCACGCTGCCAAGAATCAGGGTTCTCGGGAAAACCTCGATGATCTGATCGAACACCGGGCGTTTTGACCAGACATCTATCCCCAGATCGCCGCGCAAGGCATTGCTGAAAAACCGCCAGATTTGCACGATAACCGGCTGATCCAGCCCCATTCTTTCGCGCAGCAGGGCTTTGAGTTCCGGCGTGGCGCGCGGGCCCAACGCGATACTGGCCGGGTCGCCCGGTACCAGAAACACCAGCCCATACATTGCAATCATCACGACGCACAGGATAACCACGGCCAAAGCGACCCGTTTGATCGCGTAGCTCAGCATTGGCTAAACCATGTCACGGGCAATCCTTTCATCCCATGTCCGATGAAAAATCTGCACATCATTCTCAAGCACCGTCAGTTCGGTCTGCAGCCGGAAATGCGTGGCATCACAGGTCAGCACCCCGTGGCTGATATGCGTGGCCTTGGTACCGGATCGTTCAATTTCAACGCGGTAGCCCGCTTCGGTCCGGGCAGATAGCGGATTGCCATCCTTGATGATGTACCGGGCGTGCCCTGCGGACCGGGCCGTCGTGGCAATATCGGGCATGTGGGTTTCATATGTCCAGCGCGGAAAGTCCACGGTCATTTTGCCCGACAGCAAGTCATGACAAACAGCACGGGGATAGGCGCTGGGGGTTTCGCTATGCGTGGCGGCGGGCATTGCGGCGGCCTGCGGTTCAGCGAACGGGCGCAACAGCGCATCGGCCGGATCATCGGGGCGCACCGGCAACTCCAGCCAACATTGCGCCGTATGCAGGGTCAATGTGGCAAGGGCAGGTGACGGCCAGGCAATCGGCCAATAGGTGGTGGATATTGACACGGCAATCCGGTGCCCCGGCGGCACCGCATAGGCCGTGTCATCCAGATCAATGCAGACGTTATAGATCTGACCCGGCTGCAATTCGGATGCGTGTTCATGGCTGTCCCGATGCGCCAGGTTCAGCAAGCCCAGCGTGATCCGGGTAGACCGCCCATCCGGGGCGACACAGTTCAGCCGGGCTGCGACCAGCGCTTGCGGTTTGTCGACGCTAAAGCGCAAATGCAACTGCGGCGCACCCAGAATTTCGGTGGTCTCGGCCAAGGGATCGGACAGGAACACCAGCGACCCGCCGTCATCCAGCCGCTGGTCCGGCGGCCAGTCGGCACCGCCGCCATAGCGCCCCACCTCGCCCGCCGTCAGCCCGACCCAAAGTGGTGAGCAGATGTGCAATGCGCCATCCTGCGGCGATTGCGACAACTGGTTTTGCGGCGTCAGATAGTGCCGCGACATGGCAATTCGCGGCGATGGCCAGACCGTTTCGGCCACCCAGCGCCCCGGCCTGACGTGATAACAAGTCTGCGGCGGCACATGATCCTGCATCCAGACCCGCAGCATCGGCTCGGCCATCAGCCCGGTGTCGATACTCCTCATCCAGTGGTCGCACCAGCGGATCACCTCTTGCAGCCAGCCAATGGCCGGTTCCACCGTCACATCATGCGGAAAGGAATGCGCCCACGGGCCGATCAGCCCTTGGCGCGGGCAGGTCAGCCCGGCCAGCAAACGTGGCACGGCTTCCGAATAATTATCGGCCCAGCCGGATACGGCGAACACCGGGATGGTGATGCGCGAAAAATCCTCGCGGACTGACCCCTGTTGCCAGAACGCATCCCGGCGCTGATGGCGGAACCAAGTGTTGGCCCATGGCTGGTTATGGGCGATCCGGGCCAGCCAGATGTCACGCCAGCGGTCCCCCACGATCACCGGATCAGGCGGCAGATCGTTATGCGCAAACATCGTGGCAGACCAGTCGAAATTATCCTTGGACAGACAGCCGCCGATCCAGTGGATATCGGTGGCATAGCGGTCATCGGTCGACCCGACCGTGATGATGGTTTTCAGCGCCGGAGGTTGGTGGGCGGCAATCTGCAGACCGTTGAACCCACCCCAACTGATCCCGTACATCGCGACCTGCCCGTCGCACCAGTCTTGTGCCGCCAGCCAAGCAATCGCGGCCACCCCGTCCAGTTGTTCCTGCACAGTATATTCGTCGTCAATCAGCCCCTCACTGTCGCCGGTGCCGCGAATGTCCAGCCGGACGCAGGCATAGCCATGGCCCGCCAGATACCCGTGCATCGCGTGATCGCGGCCCCGGGTGCCTTCGCGTTTACGGTAGGGCAGATATTCCAGAATAGCTGGGACCGGGTCGGATGTTTCAGGCAACCACAGCGTTGCGGCCAGCCGGACGCCATCGGGCATGGGGATAAAGATATTCTCCACCAGACGCACTGCAAACGGAAAATCTGTGACGACCTTTGGCACGAGGATTCTCCCATCCTTGTTGGCCGATCATATAACAAGGAAATCCATACTGGCAACTGTTGCTTTGCCCCGCCGCCAAATCAGCTGCCGACCCACCGCCAATAGCGCCGGGTCAGATCGGTTTCGCAGAATTTGAAGCCCAGAAAACAAGCGAGCGACAGGGCCCCGTTCAAACTTAGCCATAGTAATTGCCGCAGGCCGCCTTCCATAATCGCGACCCAGCCATATTCCCTGAGAAAAGCCAGATTAGCGCTGGCCAGCTGAAACAAGTTCGCCACGAGAAACGCGAACGCGATGGCAAACAACCCAGCCAACATGAACACAATGAAAGCGGGATAGCGTGACAGGGACAGCAGGCGTTTGACCATTCCGGGACTCCTGACAGACACGCCGCAATGCTGGGCCAGTGACCTTGGCCCGGCAAGTAAATTCAGCGGCACAGTACTGATCAGTTCATCGGCGCGCCGCCGGCTTCTTTGCGTTTGGCAACATAAGCGGTCAATGCCGCGTCAACCGCTGGGTCAAGGCCGGGGTCCTGATGTTCGGCCAGCAGCTGTTTCCAGATCGTATTGGCCCGGGTCCGGGCATCAACCGACCCACGTTCAAGCCATTGCGGGTGGTTGTCCCAATTGGTCAGCAGCGGCGTGTAAAACGCGGTTTCATAGCGTTCCATGGTGTGCGCAGCGCCGAAAAAGTGGCCGCCGGGGCCGACCTCGCGGATCGCATCCAGCGCAAGGGTTGCGTCACTGATCTGCAACGGTTCCAGATAGGCGTCGAACATCTGCAGCATTTCGGCGTCAAGGATCAGCTTTTCAAAACTGGCGGTCAGCCCGCCATGCATCCAGCCTGCGGCATGGTTCAGCAAATGCGCCCCGCCCAACATCGCGCCCCAGATCGCCATTTGCGATTCGTAAGCCGCCTGCGCGTCTACCTCATTGGCCGCCGTCACGTTGCTGGACCGGAATGGCACGCCGATATAGCGGGCCAGTTGCCCGGTGGCCTGCGCCGCCTTGGTATATTCCGGGGTGCCAAAGGCGGGCGCACCGGACCGCATATCAACGTTGCTGGTAAAACCGCCATACATCACCGGCACGCCGGGCCGCACGATCTGGGTCAGGATGATACCCGCCATCGCCTCGGCATGTTGTTGGACCAAGGCGCCCGCAATGGTCACGGGTGACATTGCGCCCGCCAAAGTGAACGGCGTAATCGCCAGAACCTGCCCATGATTGGCCAGTGCGATCAGCCCCTCGGCCATTGGTATGTCCAGCTGCAGCGGCGAATTGGTGTTGATGATCCCCAGCAAAGTGGGCCGGGTTTTCAGGCCCTCGGGGGTGGTGCCCAGCATGATCGCGGCCATTTCGATCCCGTCCATCGTGCGGGCATGGCCCAATGTCTGGGTCTGCCAACTTTTGTCCATCAGCCGGATCTGGGCGTGGTAAATATCCAGATGCCGGGTGTTGGCAGGCAAATCCAGCGGCTCGAACGGACCGCCGCCTTCCTGATGCAGCACGTTCAGTCCCTGGATCAGGCGCATATAGTCCTGCATTTCGGCAAATGTGCCATCGCGGCGGCCACGGTCATTATCCATCACATAGGCCGGGCCGCCAACTGCGCCATAGACGCAATATGTCCCGCCAACCTGCAGTGATTTCAGCGGGTTGCGGGCCTCAAGGGTAAATGTCGCGGGAACGGTTTGCAGCCGGTCCATCACCATGGCGGGGTCCAGCCGGACCATATCGCCGGTAATCTCGGCCCCGGCCCCGGCATATAGCGCCCGGGCATCGGCGCTGAGAACCCGCATCCCGATCTCGGCCAGAACCCGCAAGGCCGCCTGATGGATCGCTGCGACCTGATCATCGCTGATCACCCGGACAGGATCATACAGGCGCGGGGTTTGGGCAAACGGGCGTTGCGTCAGCCCCCCGGTCACGCGCGGCGCGCGGGCGCGGGGGCGGTGACCGGTCATCCGATGCTATCCGCAAAGTCCCGGGGCGCAAACGGCGCGTCACGGCGGATAAGGGGGGCAGGACGGGCCAGCGTTTGCGCGGTTTTATGTGCCTGATAGATCGCATGGGCAATGGCGCCGGGGGCATTGGCGTCGCCGGTCAGGTGCAGTGACTGGATGCCTGCCCCGGTCAGATCAGCGGCCGCCAGCGCAGTATGCAGTGCCGCCCCCCCTGCCCTTTGGCCCACAATCACCAGCGAGCGGGCCGGAATTGTCCGCGCCTCGCCACTGAAAATCTGCGCGAGGGACAGGGTTTCTCCGTCGAACCCGGTGACAATCTCCAGCGTGCGCAGGGTAATGTTGCGGCGGGCCAGCGCCTGATGGATCAGGGGCTGTTCGTTGGTCATGAAGGACCAGGCAGCAGCGGTGCCTGTAGTGGTGATGTAGGTAACTTGCAGGCCTTTGGCGGCAAGATCCTCGGCTACGGCGGTGCCCAGATAATAGGCATCAAAGTCGAATACGGCCACGGGTCCCTCGGGGATCAGCCCTGTGGCCAGATCATCGGGGGTGTAGATGCGCGGGGCGGCTATTGGCGGGCTGGGCAGTTCATTGGCCCCGCACAGATTGGTGAGCCAGCGTGCTCCGGTGGCCACGACGACATGATCGGCCCCGAAATCCAGCACGTCCTGCGCGGTCATCGGACTTTCTGGATACAGCGCCACATTGTTCATCTGGCGCAGTTGCCCCAGCCGGTAATCGGCCACCCGGAACCATGTGCCCATGCCGGGCAGAGCGGTTTCATAGAGGAGCCGCCCGCCGAAATCCCGGCGCTTTTCGGCCAACGACACCTGAAACCCACGCCGCCCAAGGGTCAGCGCCGCCTCTAGCCCCGCTGGGCCACCGCCGATGATCAGCACGGATCCAGTGCCGTCCCGCGTGACTTTCTCTGGGTGCCAGCCGCGCCGCCATTCCTCGCCTGCCGTGGGGTTCTGGGTGCAGCGGACCCAGGTGCCGTCATGCCAGGACGAAATGCAGATATTGCAGCCGATGCATTCGCGGATATCCGCCTCGCGTCCCTCGTTGATTTTGTTGGGCAGGAACGGATCAGCGATGGATGGCCGTGCCCCACCGATCAGGTCCAGCACGCCGCGTTTGATCATGCCCACCATCGTATCGGGCGAGGTAAATCGCCCGACCCCGACCACGGGTTTGTCGGTGATGGATTTGAGGAAATCAATCACCGGCTCGTGCGACCCTTCGGGCGTGAACCGGGAGGCGGCGCAATCATAGGCGGAATAGTCCATCTTGACGTCGAACAGGTCGGGGGCATCCTTGAGCAGGCCGATGACCTCGTGCGCTTCGGACGGGGCGACGTCAGAAGGCCGCGCCCGCAGCTCTTGCATCGAAATGCGCAACGCCACGGCGCAGCGCCCATGGGTCGCCTCGCGCACCGCATCCAGCAGTTCGGTGACAAGGCGAACCCTTTTAGCCACTGATCCGCCATAGGCGTCGGTCCGGTGGTTATAGTCGGACAGCAGAAACTGATAGGGCAGATAGCCCATGCCGGCATAGATATACAGAATGTCGAACCCAGCCTGTTCGGCCTTTATGGCCGCGTCCCGGTGCCATTGGATCAGGTTTTTGATATCGCTTTGATCCATAATCCGGGGCCGGGCGGAGGACATGAAGCCGATATGGGTGGCCATCCATGGCACGCCAGAGGGGGACAGTGACGCCTCGCGCGTTGTCCGGTTCACCGCCGCAGCGCCACCATGCCACAACTCGACTCCGGCGAGTGCGCCATGGGCATGCACGGCCTCGGTCATCACTGCATGTGACCTTATGTCAGATTTGTCCCACAATGTTCCGAACGGAAACGGCGTATCGTCAGAGGACGGGTCCACCGACACCGCCCCGGTACATACCACGCCCCAGCCGCCTTCTGCCTTCATCCCCCGGAATGCAGCCCTAACATGCGGGGCGGCATTGGTCATGCCAGACGCATGTGGCACCTGAAAGAACCGGTTCTTTGCGGTTTTCGGGCCTATTTTGACCGGATCGAACAGGATGTCATAGCGTGGGTTGCGGGGCATAGGGTGATCCTTGTTATACGTCCATATAGTAAGGCCGAAACAAGGTAGGGGTCAAGCACTGTCATAAATCAATACGCCGCCCCATGGGGCGGCGTATTGCGCATTATTCTGCAACCAATAATCGTGTCGGCGGGGGTTGTTGCTGAGCGCGGCTGGCTTCAAGCTGAGACAGCCGGTCATTCAACGCGCCAATCTCGGCCTCGCGCACAGCGATCTGATCGGCCAGCGTAAAGCCATCCGGTTCAACCGGCTCGACCTCTTTCTTTCCGACCATCCGGCTGAAAATCCATGCCAGCAATCGCGACAGGTCATCCATGATCAGAAAGAACGACGGCACGATGACCAGTGACAGCACCGTGGATACAATGATTCCGCCGATCACTGCCGTGGCCATGGGCGCACGGAACGACCCGCCCTCGCCCACTCCCAAAGCTGAGGGCAACATGCCGGCCGACATGGCAATCGAGGTCATGACGATCGGACGGGCACGTTTGTGCCCGGCCTCGATCACGGCATCAAAGCGGTTCATCCCCTGAGCAATCATCTCAACCGCGAAATCAACCAGCAAGATCGCGTTCTTGGTGACAATCCCCATCAGCATCAGAATGCCGATCAACACCGGCATGGAAATCGCACTATCGGTCAGGATCAGTGCCGCCGCGACCCCGCCGATGGCAAGTGGCAGTGAAAACAGGATGGTAAAGGGCTGGATCACCGATTTGAACAACAAGATCAGAACTGCCAGCACCAGCAACAGGCCAAGCAGCATGGCATTGGCAAAGCTTGAAAACAGCTCGGCCTGAATCTCGGCATCGCCGGATTCGGCGGTGCGGACCGATGCGGGCAGTTCGACCATGGCCACAATTTCGTTAAACCGGGCGGAGGCGGTGCCCAGCGCCACGCCGGGGGGCAGGTTTGCCCCAATGGTCGCCACGCGTTCGCGGTTCAGGCGGTTCACAACGCTGGGACCCTCGGCGATGGCAATGTCGGCGACAGCATTCAAGGGAACGCTGCCCCCGGATGCGGTAGGAATCCGCAGGGCGGCGATACGGTTCAGGTCGCCCCGCGCGCTTTCGGTCAGTTGCACGCGCACCGGGATCAGCCGGTTATCAACCGACAGCTTTGCCAGCGCGGCATCGAAATCGCCGATCGTGGCAACGCGCAAGGCCTCGGCAATGACGGCAGTTGTGACGCCCAGGCGCGCGGCCTCCTCGGCGCGGGGCGTGATCTGCAACTCGGGCCGGGGCAGTGCGCCTTCGGTTGAAACACCCTGCAACAACGGATCACCGCGCAAAGCCTCTTCCAGCCGGGCAACCGCGATATTCAGGTCAGCCTCGCTGTCAGACAGGATCGAATAAGTGATATCGCGCCCTGCCCCACCCGGCCCGTCGATGGTGCGGGTAATGCGGGCATCAGGGATTACGGAAACCAAGGCCTGAAGTTCGACTTCAATATCCGATTGCGGCCGGATCCGCCCATGCGGCGGCACATCCGGGATCAGTTCACCCAGAAACGGTGTGGCCTCGGCAATGTCCAGCAGCTTGCGCTCAAGTGTGTTATCGAGCCGATCAAGCACCACAGTGACCGAGGCCCGGCGCACGTCGCGGCCCCCGGTGGGCGATGAACCACCAAGGATAAATACGTTCTGCACCCCGTCCACATCACGAATTGCAGCATATATCTGGTCAGTCACCGCCCCGGTTTCGGCCAAGGTGACGCCCGGCGGCAGTTCGACCGACAGAGTAACCCGGCTGGCATCTTCGGGCGGGATAAACGACCCGGGAATCTGCAGCATGAAATACAGCGACAGCGCCAGAATACCAAACGCCGCCAGAAGCGTCAGGTAACGCAGCCGCATCGTGATCCGGACGAACGCCAAATAGCCACGCATGATGAAACCGTCACGCTGTTCATGTTCATCCGCATCCTTGGCCCGCATCAGATAGGCGGCCATCAAGGGCGTGATAAGACGGGCAACCAAAAGCGAGAACATCACAGCGACGGCAACCGTCAGGCCGAACTGGATGAAATACTGCCCCGGAATGCCGGGCATGAACGACACCGGCACAAACACCGCGACGATGGTGAAGGAGGTGGCGATCACGGCAAGGCCGATTTCATCTGCCGCGTCGATGGAGGCCCGGTAGGGGGATTTACCCATGCGGATATGCCGCTGGATATTTTCTATTTCCACAATCGCGTCATCCACCAAAATGCCGGTGGCCAGCGTGATAGCAAGGAACGAGATCAGGTTCAGTGAAAAGCCCAGCAGGTCCATGATATAAAAGGTCGGAACCGCGGACAGCGGCAAGGCCACAGCGGTAATCAACGTAGCCCGCCAGTTCCGCAGGAACAACAGCACAACGAGGACGGCCAGAATGCCGCCTTCGACGAGGGTGGTGATCGCGGCTTCGTAATTGCCATAGGTCGAATAGACATTGTCCACCACAATATCGATGGCGACCCCTGGATTTTCAGCTCGGATCTCATCCAATGCGGCGTTGGTTGTTTCGGCCACGCTGACCTCGGACGCACCAGTGGCGCGGAATACCGCAAAGACGACAACTTCGTCACCGTTGAACCGGGCAAAGGACCGGATTTCTTCGTAGGTGTCGGTCACAGTGCCAAGGTCGGACAGACGGACCTGTCGGCCTGAGGGCAGTGCGATGGTCGTTTCGGCAAGGCGCACCGCATCACCCTGATCACCCAGCAACCGGATCGCTTGCTGGCCGGGGCCGATATCGCTTTGCCCCGCACCCTGATTGGAATTGGTGGCGCGCAGCTGGCCACTAACCATGGCTGCCGTGATCCCGAAAGCATCCAAGCGGATCGGGTCGAGTTCAACCAGAATCTCGCGATCTGCACCGCCGTAGCGGTCGACCTGACCAATGCCGGGGCGGCCTTGCAGTTCGCTTTTGATCGTGTCGTCAACGAACCAGGACAATTCCTCATAGCTCATCGCCGGGGCCGAAACTGCAAAATACAGGATTGCCTGACCGGCCACATCGATCTTGGTCACGATCGGGGCCTCAATCTCGCCCGGCAGATTGCCGCGGATCTGGTCGATGGCGTCTTTGGTATCCTGCACGGCCTCGTCGGTGGGCACTTCCATCCGGAACTCGACGACGGTAGTGGATACGCCGTCAGTGACCGTCGAGGAAATATTGTCGACGCCAGTGATCCCGGCCACAGCATCCTCAATCTCGCGGGTAATCTGGCTTTCCATTTCGGCGGGTGCGGCACCCGACTGGGCCACAGTGACGGCCACCACAGGAACGTCGATAGTGGGAAACTGTGTTATGGGCATCGCGCGGAACGACTGCCAGCCCAAAAGCATCAGCAATGCGAACAGCAGAATGGGCGCGATGGGATTGCGGATCGACCAAGCTGAAAAGTTCATTTCCGTTTCTCCCTAATTTATGTCGGCAGGTGCCGGGACCGGATTGATCATGTCGCCTTCGCGCACAAATGCCCCGGCCTTGAGCACGATCAGGTCACCCAGCGCTAGGCCAGAGACGATTTCGATCATCGCGCCATCACGGATGCCGGTCTGCACAAGAACCCTCTCAACCTTGCCATCCACAACGCGCATTGCGGTCGCACCTTCGGGGCTGGACCCGATGGCAGAAACCGGCACAGCCAGCACTTCCGCCTCAACCACCAAAATTTCCGCATCAGCGAACATGCCAGAACGGACCATGTCTGGCGTGTCGATTGTAATCCGGGCGGTGCCCAACCGGGTGGCGAGGTCGATCGTGGGTTCCACCAGCCGCACCGTGCCGGTCAAAGGTGTGGTCGAACCGACCGAGGTCATTACGACAGTCTGCCCGGGCAACACCCGCAACAAATCACGTTCAGCCATTTCTGCCCGCAGCTCCAACGCGTTGTCGCGGATGATGACAAACATTGGCTGTCCCGAAGCCGAGGCAATGGACCCAACTTGTGCATTGCGTTCGATCACTTCACCTGCGACCGGGGCAACGACTGATGTCCGCTGTAACTGCAAGTCGACATTGGCAAGTTGCGCATCGACCAGCGACAGCTGCGCCCGCGCCGCCTCGAGCGTCTGAACTGACACCATGACGCGGGCCTGCGCCGAGACGGCAGCGGCAAGCGCCTGATCGGCCGCTGCCTGCGACGTGGTGCCTTGTTGTTGCAGGGTGGCGGTGCGGTCACTGACGCGCCGGGCCTCATCAGCACTGGATTGGGTTTCCAACATTTGTGCTTCTGCTTGGGCAATCTGGGCCTCGGCTGCGGCACGAGAGGCGACAAACTGACTGCGTTGAAGTTCAAGGGTGGTCAATGACAACCGCGCCAAAATCTGGCCCTCGGTGACAAAGTCGCCAACCTCGGCCTCCAGCGCTTCTATCGGTTGACCTTCGATCAGTGGCTGCACCTGCACTTGTTCCACCGCACCAACCAAACCCGAGGCGATAACCCGGTCGCGCAACAGCGTCATCGCCACCGGCGACACGGTGATAGCAGGCAACGAGATCGCCGCAGGTTCAACTACGGCTTCGTCTTGCGCGAATGCGGTCAGGGGTGACGTCAGACCAAGGCCAAATGCAAGTAAAACTGCCCGTAGCCGCATCATGTATTGCCTTTCACACGTGCAGCTGACACTTCGTCCAGCACGCCATCAATTGTTCGCAGCACAAGGGCTGCCAGATCATTTTGTGCCAGTTCGGCCCGGGATTTTGTCATCACGCTGGCCTTGACCAACATCAATATAAGTCCGGCATGCGCGGTAAAGCGATGCGACACATCTGCCATTGGCCGACCCGTGATTTGGGCAAAGACTGACAAAAGATAATGCACAATGACGGCCTCCATGCGGGCCATCACATCGCCGATCTCGGGCTTGCGCATTGCAACAGCAGTGATCTCCGCCATCATCGGGCCGTCCTCGACGCAGACTTCTTCGCAGACCCGAAACCGAAGCGTGGCGCGCAACGCCTCCAATGGGTCGGGAGAATCGAGTATGACGGCAAAGTTTTGTTCGATCTCGTCCAGATCACGGCTGATAATTGCGTCGATTATCGCGGCCTTAGATGGGAAATAACGGTAGAAATTGCCAACACTCATATCGGCTGCGCGGGCCAGATCCTGCATGGACGCGCCATCAAAACCTTTGGCTGCAAAAGTGCGCCGGATGCTTTCCAATATTTCGCCGATGCGGCGGTCAGCGGCAAGGACAGTTCCGGTCATTGGGCTATTCCTAGTGTACAGGTCGGATCACCGGCCAATCGCAGGCCCGGATCACCAAAAAATGAACGTTCATTTTTTCTGAAATAGGCAACCGTCCCCAAAGGTCAACCCCAATGTTGGAACGTCGCGCGATTTTCCAAGGGGCCCGGGATGGATTGTCAGTTTTGGTCGGGTTATGGCGGTTCTGCGGTTCAGGCTGACAGCAATGCCCGCGCCTCGTAACCTTTCAGTGACAACCGGGCCGCTGCATAACTTTCGCGCCCTGCCGCCTGCGCAAGTTCCGGAAAGATCGAAAACAACTCGGCGCAGCCGTCCTGCCCGATCCCGGCAAGGGCCCGTTCGCCGGGTTGCAGGCTTTCGGTCCAGGACCCGTCGGCGCGGATGATCTCGTGCTGATCAAACAACAAGTGAACATAAGTGACAGTCAGGCAAGTTAGCCGGTCAATTCCCGGCGATCCCACAAGATGCAGGGCAGAGACGAGAACCTCATCTTCGCCAAACAGTAGCTCCGCCCGGACCCCGGTGATCAGCATCCGGTGCTGCGGCGATACCCGCATATCGCGCAATGGTAGCCCGCCGCCCAGCGCCCCTGCCCGGATCTGCACCGGCTGCAATGCCGGATCGGCGCGCAATCCATGGCTGCTGATCTGCTTGGTCCCGATCCAGCGGATCGGCTTTGCCGCACCATCCCGGGTGATGACCATATCCCCGGCTTGCAAAGTTTCCACTGCAACTGAACCGCGATCTGTGTCGATCAGCGTGCCCGGCGTGAAACACGGAATGATGTTTTCAATGTTGTTGAAATTCAGTGTTCCGATCACAACACCCAAAGCGTTCAGAAACTGCACGATGCCGTTTTCCTGATTGGGCGAGGAATAGACAATCCGCAAAGGCCCCTGTCCGGTCAGGTTGATCGTATCACCGTCGCCACCGGATTCACCGCCATCGACCGTGTCGCCAATGCCGACGACAAAATTATCCGTGCCAGTGCCGCCAAAAAACGTATCGGCCCCGCCCCCGCCGGTCAGCGTGTCGTCACCTTCACCGCCCGACAGCGTATCATTACCATCGCCGCCAAACAGCTGGTCATTGCCGGTGCCACCAAAGACCTGATCGTTACCCACGCCGCCAAACAGAATGTCATTGCCTGCATCGCCCGACACACTGTCATCGCCTGCGCCACCCAGCACCGTATCGTTGTCGGCCCCGCCGAACAGAAAGTCATTGCCGGCCATGCCATCGATGTAATCGTTCCCAGCCCCACCCTGAATGACGTTGGTATACGTGTCAGAGGGGTTCAGGCTCGACCCGTCAAAACCGATCAGCGTATCGTTAAAGGCCGACCCGATAATTCCGTCGATCCCGCCATAGGTATCGCCCTGCGCATGCCCGCCCACGCCAGTCCCGGTCGCCAGATTAACGCTGACCGCTGCGTTAGACGCACTATAATCGACGACATCATTCCAGCTGCCGCCGTTCAGTGAATCGGCCCCGGCCCCTCCGGCCAAAGTATCGTCGCCGATCCCGCCGAACAGGAAATCATTGCCATCGCCGCCGTCCAGTGTATCCGCGCCGTCATTGCCGATCAGAGTATCAACACCTGTGCCGCCATACAGCCGATCCTGCCCCGATCCGCCGGTCAGGCTGTCATTACCCGCTAACCCCTCGACCGATTGCCCGGCCGATAGGGCACTTGCATTATAAACATCGTTCTGGGCGGTCAGGGTAAACCGCTCGATCTGGCTGAAACTCAAACTGCTGATGCCATTGCCGGCTGTGCCGGTTTCATTGGCACTAAAGTTAACCGTCACACCTGATGTATGTGCCGAAAAATCTATCCGGTCGCCGACGGTTTCTGCGCCTTCGCCGCCAATCACCGTATCACTGCCGAAACTCCCGGCATTCAGAACAAAGGTATCGTCGCCGTCGCCGCCAGCCAGGGTATCAGACCCGGCCCCGCCGTTCAGGATGTCATTGCCCGCCCCGCCGATCAGGTTATCCGCGCCTGAACCGCCGGTCAGAACGTCATCGCCCGCTCCGCCATCAAGGCTGATAGTGGTGGTCGCCAAGGCACCGTTAAAGGTGTCGTTCTGCGCGGTCAGGGTAAAAGTTTCAACCTGACTGAACGTGGCGCTGTTGGTGCCGCTGGTCAGAGCCCCGGTTTCCGAGGCGGATAGGGTCACGCTGACCCCGCTGGTCAGACCGGAAAGGTCAATCCGGTCGCCGGTCGTTTCGCTGTTTTCGCCACCGCTGATCGTATCGGTGCCAAAGCCGTCGCCCAGCACGAACCGGTCATCGCCGTCGCCGCCAAACAACGCATCATTGCCTGCCCCGCCAGTCAGTTGGTCATTGCCAGAGCCGCCGACCAGACTGTCATTGCCCGCCCCGCCAGTCAGGGTGTCATTGCCCGCCCCGCCGTCAACGCTGTGTGCTGCAATCGTCGCGGCACCGTTGAACGTATCGGCCTGCCCGGTCAGCACAAAGGCTTCGACCTCGGCCAGAGTGATCGAATTCGCGCCGCTGGTGAGCGTGCCGGTGTCAAGGGCACCCAGCGTCACCGTGACCCCAGTCGTGATCGCACTCAGATCAACCCGGTCGCCCGTGGTTTCAACGCCTTCGCCGCCAGTGATCGTATCGTTGCCGAAGGTCCCGGTCAGGACAAAGCGATCATCACCATCGCCGCCAAACAGCGTGTCATTGGCCGCCCCACCATCAATCGTATCATTGCCGGTGCCACCAAAGACGATGTCCGCCCCAGCCGCACTCGAGACCGAATCGTTGCCCGCACCAGCCTCAATGTAATCGCCATCGCCGACCGTGCCACCGTAGCCGCCGTCGTTATTGTCAACCTCGTCACTGCCATTGGCGATAGGCTCGACGTAACTGCCATTGATCGTGTCATTGCCCGCCGTGCCGGAAATGATGCCGTCGTCAAACCCAGTCACTTGCCGGTCAGCGGTCAGGCCGGTCGTCGTGCTGTCGTTGACGCTGTTCAGGGTTAGGGACCGGATCGGCTTCGCCTCGAACCGGCCGGTATCCGAATTTGATGAGGTTTCGGGCGCAAGAAACAAGTTCCCGGCAGTGTCCTGCACGATATTGGCTGTAACAGTGTCGGTCGTGCCATCGGCATAAGTGATCGTTGCGTTGTAAACGACAACCGCGTCAAACGTATAAGTCGCAGTCCCGGACCCCAGGTTGGTCGTGAACTGGTCGTTGGACACGTTGTTATTCTGATCAAGCTGCGATCCGCTGCCACCATTATTGACCATGGTGGCCTGCCTGATCTGGCCAGACAACGGGCTGCCAACCGAGCCATAGACCTGACCAACAAACGCGGCGGCATTTTCGGCCGTCGTGTTGCCTTCGGTCGGGTCCAACGCGGTGGCCGAATTACCTAAAAAGATCCAACTAAACGTCGTTGCCATGCCTGTGCCACGTCCCGCCGGGCTGGTCCGCTGCTCGGCGGCCGCCACATTGTTTTTATTTGCCCCGCAAACTGGCCATTTCGGCGGGATTGCGAGCGCTATCCGGCAAAATCGGGGGCAATCATGGCGAAAATGAGGCAGAGTTTGCGGATTAAGGCAGTCCGCAGCAAACCACCCAAACCGCCGCAACCTTTGCGACAATGCCGCAACAGGTTCGCCATTCGGGTGATCCCATGGTCAGGCGTCTAACGCCGCCATCCGGCGTTCTTTGCGGCGGCGCGAAATCTCGTACCCGACCGCAGCCGCCAGTGTCACCACGATCAGGATTAATGCCAGCGCATTGATCGTAGGCGGAAATCCGGTCCGCACTTTGGAAAACACATAGACTGTCAGCGTGTCTGAATTTCCACGGGTAAACAACGTGATGTTAAAGTTCTCGATCGACTGGAAAAACGCAATCGCAGCCCCGGCAGCCATGGCCGGATACAGATGCGGCAACAGAATGCGGCGCATCACCTGCGCATGTGTGGCTCCAAGGTCCAACGCCGCCTCTTCCAGCCCTTGGTCGAAACTTTGCAAGCGGGCAAGGACCAGCAACATCACGAACGCCGCGATATAGCTGACCTGCCCCAGTGCCGACAGATGCAGCCCGCTGCCAACACCCAACTGGTTCCAAAACAGCAGCGTTGACACCCCGATCACGATGCCCGGGGCAAGGATCGGGGCGACCATCAGCCCATACAGCACCGTGCGCAGCCGACCATTGATCGAATTGATCAAAATCGCCGCCGCCGTGCCGATCACCACTGACATTGCAGACACGGCAAGGGCCAGGACAATCGTATTGCCAAAGGCAATCCATATCCTGTCATCATTCCATAACTCGACGAACCATTTCAGGGTCCAACCCTTCCACGGCACCACCGACGGGACCCGGTTATCGTTGAAAGCCGCCCCACCCATGATGATCAGCGGGATCAGCATATAGCCCAGAAACAGCGCCATATAGAGGTGAAACAGAAAATCGCGTGTCTTGTTCATGGCGGCCCCCTATTTCGCGATGTCGCTAAGTTTGACGCGGAAAATCCGCATCATCCCAAACACAAAGACGGTACACAGGATCAGCAGGATAAACGCAAAGGCCGCACCACTGTTCCAATCCAGCGCCTCAAGCATCCATGTCTGCACCGTCTGGGTAAACCATTGCACTGTGGTCCCACCCAAAATCGTTGGCACTAGAATCGACCCCGCGCACAGCATGAACACCATCACCGACCCGGATGCGATGCCCGGTTTGGCATGTGGCAGGATCACCCGCCAATGGGTGCGCCACCAGGACGACCCCAAATCCTCGGCCGCCTCGATCTGATTGCTGTCCAGCGACGAAATCGCATTATACAGTGGGAAAACCATGAACAGCACATAGGTATAGACCAGCCCGACGACCACCGAACTATAGCCCATCATCCGCAAAGGCGCGTCAATGATATTCAGCGCCAGCAAAAGCGCGTTCATCGGGCCGGTAAATGTCAGGATGATCCACCAGGCGATGGCGCGCAAAATCTCGGACACCCACAACGGCACGAATAGCAGCAGAAACAGCGTCGGCAGGGACCGGGGTGAGACGATCTTGGCCAGATAATACGCCACCGGGTAGGCCAGAACAAAGGTGATCACCGTGACCACCGCTGAATAATAGATGGTCCGGCAGAATATCTGCACCCGCAGCGGCACATCAAACGTAAACCCAAATAACGACACCGGGTCAGGCGCATCCAGAATTTTCAGGTAATTGCCGAATGAATACGTATCCATCGGACCGCCCACATCGACCAGCGGCAGATAGGGCCGGAAGGAACTTTCAAACATGGTGATATTGGGCAGGATCACCAGCACAAGCAGCCAAAACGCCGTCAGCAACACGAAAATGCTGGTCAGTCCCAGACCGTAGCGGCGCAAAAGGTCATGCATCGGCCTAAACCCCCGCGTCGGTTGAATTGGGCAGGATGGCGGCCCGGGCCGCATCGAATGTCGCGTGCATTCTGGTGCCGACCGCTGGCACTGTCGCCGACCCGTCATTGCGCAACTCAGCGGTCAGATGCGTGCCATTTTCGGTCTGGGCCTGAACGGTGATAAAATTGCCTTCGAATGCGACATCCCCAATTGTCACCGGGACCGAATTTTCGGCCCCCGCCGTCGCACTTAGCGCGGTATGTTCGGGCCGGACATACAGGCGGACATCCTCGCCCGTGGCCGTAGCACCCAACCGGGCCCGGAAACTGCCAATCGCGGTTTCAAAGCTGGCCATGCCGCCCGATGGATTTTTGACCTTTCCCGCCAGAATATTGTTTTCGCCCACAAATGAGGCGACAAATCCATTGACCGGATTGTTGTAAATATCGCGCGGACCCGCGACCTGCTGCAGTTTGCCTTGTGACATTACGCCGACCCGGTCAGACATGGCCAAAGCCTCGCCCTGATCATGGGTGATGTAGATGAACGTCACACCGGTGCGTTTCTGAATAGCGCGCAATTCGGCCCGCATATGCTGGCGCAGTTTCAGGTCAAGGGCGGACAGCGGTTCATCCAGCAGCATGACAGCAGGTTCAACGGCCAAGGCACGGGCAATCGCCACGCGCTGTTTCTGTCCGCCGGACAACTGGCTGACCAACTTATCGCCTGCGCCGGGTAAATCGACCAAAGCCAACAGTTCCTCGGCCCGCTCGCGGCGCTTGGCCTTGGACACGCCCCGCACCTCAAGCCCGAAGGCGATGTTTTCCCAGATTGGCATCAGCGGGAACAACGCAAGGTTCTGGAAAATCAGCGCGGTGGGGCGCTGGTTCGGGCGCTGGCCTTTCATATCCTTGCCACCAATTCGGATGACGCCAGAGGATGGATCGGTAAACCCGGAAATCATCCGCAAAATCGTGGTCTTGCCACAGCCTGAGGGGCCCAGAAACGAAAAGAACTCGCCGGGTTGGATGTTCACCGACACATGATCCACGGCGCGGAAGCTACCGAAATCGCAGCAGACATCATCCAGTTCAATACCGGCACTCATCAATTCGTCCCTTCCCGTTGGTCGTTTTTTATCTTTTGGTTTTAGTCAGCGTAGCAGGCCATACCCATCGCGCAATGCTTATGACGGCGGATAGCAAAACGCCGGGTCCAAATGGACCCGGCGTTTGTCAGATCGCCTGAAATCAGGACGCTTTGTACTTGTCGGCGTATTCGGCGCGCTTGGCCAGGAATTCGGCAGACTGGTCCGGCCACCACCACAGTTTGGACAAGGCCTCGTCGTTGAAGGCCGCACTGTAATAGGCCGCCACTTCGGGGTCGAGCATATCTGCCGACCCTTTACCGACCGGGTTGGACGAAAACGCCGTCGCCCACATGGCGGCACCTTCGGGTGTGGAAACCCACTTGGCCAACTCATGCGCCTGCGCGCTGTTCGCCGCATTGGCCATCAGCACAAAGCCCTGATGCCAGGCGAATGCACCCTCAGTCGGGGCCGCATAGCCATAGCCGTCATTGCGCAGGTTAAAGCCTGTCGAATCCCAGCACAGACCAACGGTCGCACCGTTGGCCACAAAGCCAGAGTTGGCTTCGTTTTCACCCGACCAGAACTGCACGACATTGCCCTTGGCGGCCACGGCGGCGGCCAGTGCGATATCCCACAGCTCGACCATTGCACCCATGTCGGTATAGCTATCCATCCACGGACGCGGCAGACCGCCTGTGGAATCAAGGTAACGGCCCATGGCGGCCAAGGCCGAATGCGGGCGCAACACGACCTGATTTGCCGGATCAAACAACGCAGCCAGACTGGCCGGATCGCCCAGAACGGCGGCTTCCCTGTTATAGACCAGCGCCTCGGTGCCCCAGACGGACGGCACATATTTCAGCGCGCCAGCGGGACGCGACCGCTCACCGGCATTGCCATCGGCCAGACCGGGCAGATAGTTGTCCATCGCCAGCGCGGCCTCGTCCCATGTGCCCAGCAGGCCATTGGTGTCCCAGGCCCCGACGCGGTCGATGGTCGGCTCGATCATGTCGATGCCGCCTGTCTCAAGTGCGATTTTGCCTTGGGCAAACATCGTGTCCTGATCGGGCTGTTCATTAAAGTTCACGGTGATGCCGGTGGCGGCGGAAAACGCCGGGAACACGGTTTCGGCCAGCGCCGGATAGCCGGCCCAACCCATGAAATTCAGCTCTCCGCCAGCCGCATAGGCGCGGGTTGCCAGCATTGGTGTCGCCAAAGCGCCCACGCCGACAGCAGAGGTCTGCAGGAACGAACGGCGGTTCAAAGTCTTGAGGTTACGTGTCATCGTATTTCTCCCGTTTGGCATTATGCTTTGGTCTGGATTGATGCTCAGACCTGAAAGCTTGGCAGCGGTGGTAATGGTAAAAAGACTCAGGTTTGTGACAACGGTTAATACACGAAGTCCCACGCCTTCGGCCAAGGTTGTTTTGCTTTTACCCTGCGCTGTCAACTTGTTATTGCGGTCCAGTCGCTGAGTTGATGAGTCCAACCTGACGCGAGGGCTGCTTTTGCGAAAGTTACGCCTTTAGGTTGCAATTCCGGGCTGCCCGACTGCCAGTTTTTCAGCCATGACGCACAAAAGTTCAAACATCACGGTGACACCCAGAAACGCGGTCCCGCCACTGGGGTCAAACGGCGGGGATACTTCGACCATATCCGCACCGACAATGTTCAATCCGCGCAAAGCCCGGACCACCTGCAACGCCTGATAGCTGTTCGGCCCGCCAATCTCGGGCGTGCCAGTGCCGGGGGCAAAGGCCGGATCGACAAAATCGATGTCATAGCTGACATAAGTCTCACCGGTGCCAACAATATCGCGGGCCTGTGCCATGACATCCGCCACGCCGCGCGCATGGAAATCCTCGATCCCGATCACCGTGACGCCGACAGCCGTCGCAAAATCTCGGTCCTCGCGGTCATAGGCCGGCCCCCGGATACCGATCATCACCACACGCTTGGGGTCCAGCAGCCCCTCTTCGACTGCCCGCCGGAACGGGGTGCCGTGGGTATACATCGTGCCACCGAAATAGCTGTGAAACAGGTCGGTGTGGCTGTCGAAATGCACCATGCCCAATGGGCGGTCGCGGGCCAGTGACCGCAGTATCGGCAGCGAACATAAATGATCGCCCCCGGCGGTCAGTGGCAATATTCCCGCCGCTTGGACCCTATCATAAAACGCTGTCATCCGGGCCATCGTATCCATCAGATCCGCCGGATTTGGGCCAACATCGCCCAGATCAGCACAGTTAACCGCCTCGAACGGGCGGACCTGTGTCGCTCCGTTTTCAGCCCGGACCATTGTCGAAAAATCGCGCAACTGACGCGGGCCATGGCGCGGGCCGGGTCGGTTCGTGGTGCCACCATCCCAGGGCGCCCCAATCAGGCCAATCTGCACCTGTGCTATGCGCGGATCATCCAGCGGCACATGCGGCAGGCGCATAAAGGTCGGAATGCCCGCAAAGCGGGGCAGGTCAAACCCGGAAATCGGCTGGAAAAACGGATCGGCCATAGCAAGTGTCCTTTGGTCTGGCATGTATCTACTGCACCACCATCTGATAAACCCACCCGTCGCACCGCAAAACGCGACTGGTTTTGTCGCTTGGGGCATTGCTGCCCAATTCATGCCAGTTCCCGCCCTGATCCACCCGCCACCAACCGCCTTTTCTATCCAGCACGGCCTCATAATGCGCCCAGACTGCGAAAAGAGCAGGTCAGGCTTGCGAAGCACCAGCATTAGAACGTATAGTGAACAAATGTCAAAACTTAGTCTGGATCAAAAACTGGCGATACTGTCGGACGCGGCCAAATATGATGCCTCTTGCGCGTCATCTGGCGGCGAGCGGCGCGGTTCGCGGGACGGCAGCGGGTTGGGGTCATCGGGGGGCAGCGGCATTTGCCATGCCTACGCGCCGGATGGCCGGTGCATCAGTCTGCTTAAAATCCTGATGACGAACTTTTGCATTTTCGACTGTGTGTATTGCGTCAATCGGGTGTCCAGTCAGGTGGAACGTGCCCGGTTCACGGTCGAAGAAGTGGTCAAGCTGACGATCGAGTTTTACCGGCGCAATTACATCGAAGGGCTGTTTTTATCGTCCGGCATTATCCGGTCGCCCGATGAAACCATGGCCGACATGGTCCGCATCGCCCGGACCCTACGCGAGGTCGAAAACTTTCGCGGCTACATCCATTTGAAAACGATTCCTGACGCCAGCCCGGAATTGCTGGACGAGGCCGGGCGTTGGGCCGACCGGCTGTCGATCAATGTCGAATTGCCGACGGTCGA
The DNA here is from genome assembly GCA_031422295.1 of Rhodobacterales bacterium. Taxonomy (GTDB): domain Bacteria; phylum Pseudomonadota; class Alphaproteobacteria; order Rhodobacterales; family Rhodobacteraceae; genus JANOMH01. The sequence goes on from JANOQM010000092.1 coordinate 39,361, forward strand.
AGGGTTGGCGCGGCTTGCCCCCGAGAAATCTGCGATCGGTATCCGCAAGACAATGGCTGCGGTGAAACAACGGCGCGAGGCATCACGCGAGGCCACCCATACCGGCAAACGCAAGGCGCGGTTTGCGCCCGCGGGACAATCAACGCAGATGATCGTCGGGGCGGATACGGCGGATGATGGCACGATCCTGACGCAGGCTGCACAGCTTTATGCAGGTTACGGTTTGTCGCGGGTGTATTATTCGGCGTTTTCCCCGATCCCGGATGCCTCGGTCCTTTTGCCGTTGAAACGCCCGCCTTTACTGCGCGAACACCGCTTGTATCAGGCCGATTGGTTGCTGCGGTTTTATGGGTTCGAGGTAGACGAGATTGCCGGCGCCTCGGGGATGCTCGACCTGGAGGTTGATCCAAAACTGGCTTGGGCTTTGGCCCATCGCGCCGCATTTCCGGTGGATGTGAACCGGGCCCCGCGCGAGGTGCTGTTGCGCGTCCCCGGCTTTGGCACCAAAACCGTCGGCCGGATATTGGCGGCACGCAGGCATGGGGCACTGCGGTACGAGCATCTGGCGGCAATGGGGGCGGTGATGAAAACCGCAAAGGCGTTTATCACCGCCCCAGGCTGGTCGCCGCGCGGACTGACCGATGATGCGGATTTGCGCGCCCGGTTTGCACCTGCGCCGGTGCAATTGTCGCTGTTCTGATGCGGTCGGTCGTGCTGCCGGTCATCGGCACCGTGGCTGCGTGGCGGATAGCGGCGCGGGCGTTGATGGCGCAGGGGGTCAGCGATGTGGTCTGGCAGGTGGGTGACGTCGCACCGGATTTGTTTGCGGTGGTCGATCACCGCCCCACTGCACCCGGCCCGACTTTAAAACTGCCCAAAGATGCGATTTCCGAGATTGAAACCGCCCTGTGTCACGCCGACCCGCAGCGGTTCGCGCGGGCTTACACTATCCTGCAGCGCCTGAATGCGGGCACCGTCCGCTGGGGCGACCGCAGTGATCCCGCAATGCGCAAGCTGCTGGAGCAGGCCAAAACAGTCCGCCGCGCGATCCACAAAATGCATGCGTTTGTCCGGTTTAGGGAGGTCGGGGGCGGCGCTGGCAGGCGGGCCTTCATGGCATGGTTCGAACCCGATCATCCGGTGACCGAGGCTGCTACGCCGTTTTTTGCCCGCCGTTTCGGCGATATGGACTGGGCCATTCTGACGCCGCAGATCACCGCCAGCTTTGTTGCCGGCACCCTGCATTATAACCTGACAGACCCCGGCACGGTCATCCCGGATGATGCGACCGAAGGGCTGTGGCGGACCTATTATGCCAATATATTCAACCCGGCCCGGCTGATGGTCGACGCGATGACATCAGAAATGCCGCGCAAATACTGGAAAAACCTGCCCGAGGCGGCGTTGATCCCAGACCTGATCCGCACCGCGGGCGCACGTGCGGCGGCGATGCAGGTTGCAGCGCCGACTGTGGCCAACCCGCGCCTGCTGCAGCGGGCCAAGGCCATGGTCGCGCAATCCCTGCCCGCCGCCCCGCCCCCCGGGGGACTTGCCGCACTTCGGCTTGCGGCGCAGGGTTGTTGCCGCTGCCCATTGCACAGTGCCGCGACGCAAGTGGTGTTTGGCGTCGGTCCCGCGGATGCCGCCCTGATGATCGTCGGCGAACAGCCCGGCGATACCGAGGATTTGTCGGGCATTCCCTTTACCGGCCCCGCCGGTCAGTTGTTCGATGCCGAGGCGCGGGCTGCAGGGCTGGACCGCAACGCCGTTTATATCACCAACGCGGTCAAGCATTTCAAATATGCCCTGCGCGGCAAGCGGCGTATCCACCAGCGGCCCAATGCGGGCGAGGTGACGGCCTGCCGCTGGTGGCTGGACCGCGAAAGGCAGCTGATCCGGCCCCGGTTGATCCTGGCCATGGGGGCGACGGCGGTGGCCAGCCTGACAGGAACGGGGGCCAACCTGCTGACCAGGCGCGGCACTGTGGAATATCTGTCGGAGGGCATTCCGGTCTTTATAACGGTGCATCCATCATGGATTCTGCGCCTGCCCGACCCTGCCAGCCAAGCCGCCGAACGCACCTGGTTTCAGCAGGACCTGCGCCGCGTATCGGCTATGACCGAACATTTGGTGCAAGCATCTGTCACGCGTTCGATCCGCTAATCATGGCAGCGTTTTTTACCTGGCTGTATCTTACGCTCAAAGACCATGCCCGCCCACGACCAAACAACATCAGCCCAAACACCGGATCGTAGTCGCATATCCGGTCAGTTTCGCATGTACGAGAGCATTCTCGATACACAAACTGGCACGAAAGGTCCCTGCGAATTTCATCAGCGCAAATAAGATCAGAGTCGAAGGGAACCGATGGCCTATAATATAATTATTCATTTCAACGCTTTGCACTAATTTTCACCAATACAGCAAAGACAAAAAATCCGGAGGGTGTCGGCCTTGACTAAACGCTTCCGAGCCTTCGGGCCGGTGAACAGCCCAACCCGCATACCCCTCAGAAAAGAACTATCCGACCAAAGCCGGATCGAGAGACACCGTTCGCAGGCGCAATGTGGCGGTGCTGGCAGACCAATGCGAACCAGTCTCTGTTTCCCCTATCCCACCAAGGTTCAGGCGGCAAAAAGCTGCCGCCACTCAGCCAGAGCGGCGGATCGGTTCGCTTTGAAATTGTCCCGGCTACAAGGAGCGCGCTGCGTGTTGAAATGGTTGTGGAGCGAGGAATGGACTGCGACGAACTTTTGCAGTGATCGCATCCGCGCGAAGCGGAGCACGGCCTGTCTCGTCGCCTGACCGGCAAGTGGGACTTCTCTGCACAAGTGTTCATCCAGCGGCTTTTCTGACGCTCGTCGACCATGCCGAGGTCTTTCTTCAATGCGGCACCGTACGACCGGAGTTGAACTGTCACAAAGACCTGTGGCCAGCCCAGGCGCTTTATCGACTTTCGGAGAAATTTCAACGCCGCCTTGTGATTATGGGTTTTAGAAACAATGGATGCCAAGACCTCGCCTTCGTGGTAAACGGCGCGCCACAGACAATGCTGTGAGGCTGTTTGTCTGCACGAAGACCTCGTCGAGATACCATTTCCATTGAGTGGCGGCCCGCATCCGTCCCCGCGTTTTCGGCGGATTTCAGTAGCAAACATCGGGGCGAACCGGTTCAACCAGAACCGTATCGTCTCGTGACTGTCCTCGATACCGCGCTGGTACAAGAAGTCTTCGACGTTCCGAAGAGACAGTGGATATCGAATGTACAGCATCACCGCCGAGCGGATGATCTCTGGGCTTGTTTTCAAGTAGCGAAACGGACCGGGTCTGGTCATCGCCGACCCGGAGGCGACCGCCCTGCCCGCCTCAGGAAACTTTTGTCTGCGCGGGTTGCCGGAGACTTTGACGCCACATCTCGTTATGCGCCGCCGCTATCCCGCTGATTATTCCCGGTTAAGCTAGAAGGTGATCACCTTCTTTCTCCAGGAATCGCCCTCATCTACGGCGGTTATCGTCTTCACGACAACCACGACCGCCGACAGACCGGTCCAGAATCATGAATACCGCAGCCAAAACCCTGTCGCCGTTCTGAAAAGTTTTTTCCTGACTACGGCATTTACACCGCGCTGATCCTACATTTTGGTGTCCGTTGGGCGCTTCACACCGCCTTTCTCAGCGTTTCCTGACGGTTTCATGGCCTTCCGCGACTATTTCAAGCATTCTCGTCGAAAGTTTGAGAAAATAATTTACAAGCGTCATAAAATGCGGCTAACCTAAGAACAAGCGGCAATGTGGCATGCTGGAATGCGCGATAAACGCATGAGGGCGTGTTGGCACTTGGTCTCTGGGAGGAGGCGATCCGCGCTTGACGACATACAACCAACACCACAACGACCCGGCCGACGTTTCGGCCGGATAACACAAATGGGGGGATCACATGTTTTACCGGCCAAAGAACGCAATCTACAAAAGTGTCAGCAGACGCAAATTTCTGGAATTTGGCGGCGGGGCCGCGACCTTGCTGGGTACCGGGGCGCTGGGCGTCGGCCTCAACTCGGTGATGATGTCCACCCGGGTGCAGGCGCAGTCGTCGGACGATGCGAAATGGAAGCAGTTCGCCGGATCGAAACTGGTGTTCCTGTCGGAAAATACGCCGCCGTCCTTTGCCATCCGCGAGAAAATCCAGTCCTTCTTTGACCTGACCGGGATCGAGGTCGAGATTCTGACCGATGACCTGCCGGTCGTGCAGCAAAAGGCCGGGATCGATCTGCGCAGCGGCAATGCGGATTACCCGTTACAGTATATCCAGGACAAGCCCATCGGCGCACCGTTTGCGGATTTCTACGCCGATCTGTCACCGATGTTTGGCGACGATACCTTGCCGCAAGACCCCGAAGGCTATGGCGATGACGTCTGGTTTGACAATTTCCAGACCGCCTGTGGCCGCTATTACGACGGTGCCAAGGTTATTGCATTGCCTTATGACGCCGCCGTCGCCTGTACTTTCTATCGCCGGGATGTCTTCGAGGCGAATTCCGCCGCGTTCGAGGCCGAATATGGCTATCCGATGGAATACACCAACGACACCACTTGGAAGAACGTGCTTGATTTCGCGACTTATTTCAAGGCGCGCAAGGAAGCGGGCGAAGATGTGCCTTATGGCTATGCCCAGCATCAGGGCACGTTCGCCTGGACCACGCAGCTGGACATTCAGCGGATGATGTTTGCGCATGGCCGCTGGACCGATTTCGACATCGACGACAAGATCGGCAGCAAGACGCCGGGCAAGACCAAATGGGGCGACGATCAGTCGATCCTGATGCTGGAAAAGTTCAAGGCGCTGGCCGATGTGTCGCATCCCGACAATCTCGCCAACGGCACGCTGGAACTGAACACCGTCTATCAGTCCGGCAATATCGCCATGCAAATTCAGTATCATGAATTCGCGGCCTCGATCGAGGACGAGAATACGTCCGTGGCAGCCGGCGGGCGCACGGCCTATGCGCCCTGCCCCAAAGGTGCGCCAGAGTGGATCCTGAACGGTGGCGAGGCGGTGAACGGCACCAACTGCGGTATCGGCGGCATCGGCATCAGCGGCAACGCGTCCGAAGAGATCAAGCGCGCGGCCTATCTGTTTGCGATCTGGTCCACCTCGCAGCAGAACCAATACGAGGTTCTGTCCGGCCTTGGCGGCACGCCCACACGCAAATCTGTGCTGGCCTTGCCGGATGTTGTGGCGGCGCGGGTGCGTCCGACCACCATGCCCAACGCGCTGACCTTTGATGCGGTTTACGATTTCGGCATCAAGGACCCGAACTTCGTGCTGGGCCCGAAAATTCCCGAGGCGAACGAATATCATTCGATCATCGCCTCGGAAACGCAAAAGATGCTGTCGAATGACCAGACCCCGGCTGAAACAGCGGCCAGCGTGCAAAGCCTGCTGGACAGTCTGAACGACGCCTGACCTTGCAACAATGACGCGGTGCTGTGGGCAAATGTCCGCAGCACCGCGCGATTTCCTGCACCTGACAACAGCCTGAACCGTGACAGGAGGCCGCCTGCGATGACCAGTGAAGTGACAGACATTGGCGTGGCCCCGTTGCCGCCGGGGGCCGGTTTGTTCCGCGCCCGCGGCACGTCACTTGATATCGAGGCGCGCCCCGTCACCGCCGCTTTGCCACTGCCCGCCCGGCTGAACGCAGCCGCGCCGCGCCGGTATTACCTGTATCTCATGGCCCCCGCGATTGCGGTTCTGGCCTTTATATCGCTGTACCCGTTCGTCTGGCTGATCGTGATGTCGTTGCAGGATGTCGGCGTCGGCGATGGTGAATGGGTCGGCCTGAAGAACTACACCCGGTTGTTCAGCGATGCGCGTTTCCTTGAAGGGTGGGTGCTGCTGGCGCAATACAGCGCGATGTGTCTGACGCTGCAACTGAGCATCGGCCTGTTGCTGGCGGTGATCGTGAACGGCGCGAAGTGGGAGAAATTTCTGGTCACCGCCCTGCTGATGCCGATGATGATGGCCCCCGCCGTGGCCGGTCTGGTCTGGCTGTTCTTGTACAACGGCACCTTTGGCTGGTATCACTGGCTGTTCCAAAGCCTTGGCTTGCTGGGCGGCGGGTCGATCCTGTCCAGCACCGATACCGCGATGCTGGCGATTGTGCTGGTCGATGTCTGGCAATGGACGCCGCTGATTACCTTGATTGCCTTGGCCGGACTGAAACGCGTGCCGCAGGATCAGCTAGAGGCGAACATGGTCGACGGCGCGTCGCCCCTGCGCAACTTTTTTGCCATCACCCTGCCGAACCTGTATCCGGTGCTGCTGATTGCGATCATGCTGCGTTTCATGGATAATTTCCGGTTCATCGACGCCGCTTTGGTACTGACCGGCGGCGGGCCTGCGGATTCGACCAAGATCCTGCCGATCTATCTGTTCGAGGTGGCGTTCAAATTCTTCAAACTGGGGCGCGGGGCCGCGATTGCGCTGACTTTGCTGATTGTCACCATCATCCTGGGCAAACTGTTGGTCCGCATCTTTGAAAAACCGAAATCGGAAAGGGTGTAGATCATGGCCTCGCGGGATGTGGTTCAATACAAATCGCCGGTCGCCGTGGCCTTCAAGGTGTTTTCGATCATCTTTCTGGTGATTTACCTGATCTGGACGCTGCTGCCGATATTCGTGATGTTTGTCTCGTCCTTCAAGGACCTGCTTGAGGCGTTCAATATCCCCGAGGTCGGCGACTGGGCCGGGGTCATGGTTTTCTTTGACTTTAGCCCGACGCTGAAACACTACCAGAGCCTGTTTTACGACAACAACTTTGGCGAATACATGGCCAACAGCCTGATCGCGGCGGGCGGATCAGCGGTGATTGCGGTCACCTTCGGGTCAATGGCGGCCTACAGCCTGAGCCGGGTTGAATTTCGCGGCAAGGGCGATCTGTTCTTCTGGATCATTTCCACCCGGATGGCCCCGGTGGTGGCGGTCATGGTGCCACTTTACGCGATCTTCCGATCATTCGATCTGATCGGCACGTTGCCCGGCCTGATCCTTGCCTACACTACCTTCAATCTGCCCTTCGCGATCTGGATCCTGAAAGGGTTTTTCGACAACGTGCCCTATTCGATTGAAGAGGCGCAGATGGTCGATGGGGCGACACGGTTTCAGGCGTTCATGTCGATCCTGCCACTGGTGGCACCCGGCATTGCGGCCTTTATCGTGCTGTGCATCCTGTTTGCATGGAATGACTTTCTGTTCGCGGCAATCATCGGGTCGGGCGGGGCCAAGACCTTGCCGGTGGCCACGCGCGAACTGGTGCAGCCGCAGAATATCCAGTGGGGCGCCATCATGGCGGCGGGGGTGGTAACGACGCTGCCGATGATGCTGTTGGGGTTGGTGATCCGTAAATATCTGGTGACTGGCATGACGATGGGTGCCGTCAAGGAATAGCGCCCGACCGCAACGCGGCTGGGCAGTATCAAGAATAACCCGGGGGGCCAGATGGCACGGATTTCGATCAACAAGGTGTGGAAATATTACGGGACCAGTCCCGCCGTCCGCGACCTGAACCTTGAATGTGACGATGGCAGTTTTGTCAGCATTCTGGGCCCGTCCGGTTGTGGCAAATCCTCGACCATGCGGATGATTGCCGGGCTGGAACATATCAGCGCGGGCGATATCTTGTTTGACGGCGCACGGATCAACGATCTGCCGCCCAAGGACCGCGATGTCGCAATGGTGTTCGAAAACTACGCGCTGTATCCGCATAAATCGGTGTTCGACAATATCGCCAACCCGCTGCGCCTGCGCGGGTTCGATGCGGCCAAGATCAAGGAACGGGTGACATCCGCCACCAAACTGCTGGAGATTGACCATCTGCTGAACCGCCGTCCGTCGGAACTCTCGGGCGGGCAGAAGCAGCGGGTTGCCATCGGGCGGGCGATTGTGCGCGAGCCCAAACTGTTCCTGTTCGACGAACCCATCGCCCACTTGGATGCCAAACTGCGCGCCCACATGCGCGGCGAGATCAAGCATTTGCAGCGCACTCTGGGCACCACGATGATTTATGTGACGCATGATCAGCTTGAGGCGCTGTCGATGGCCGATATGATCGCCGTGATGCATGACGGCGAATTGCAGCAATGGGGCACGCCGAGCGAGATTTTCAACCGGCCGGTCAATGCCTGGGTTGCGGGGTTCGTCGGCGAACCGGCGATGAATTTCGTCTCTGCCGAGTTGCGCGATGATGGCGGCACCACCTTCCTGACCCATCCGAATTTCAGCATCCCGCTGTTGCCGCAGCAAGTGGCGCTGGTCAATGGGTCGGCCAGCCGCGAGATGCGCATGGGGGTGCGCCCCGACGCGCTAAGCATTTCGACCACGCGCCCCGATGGTCCGGTGATCGAGGGAAAAATTTATGTGACCGAGCTTTTGGGTGGCGATATGCTGGTCGATGTGCAGCTTGCCGATGCCCGGATCAGGGTCAAGACCAGCACCGAGTTTGCGGGCGTCGCCGATGATCCCTGCTATATGACGGTGAACCGCGACAAATGGCATCTGTTCGACATCGAAGACGGCCATGCTTATTTCTGAGGCAAGCTCGACCTATGATCTGGCACTTGACGCGTTCATCGCCAGCCAAGGCGCGCAGGATGTGCCGGGCCTTTATCATGCCGTGCGCAAACTGGCGTATTTTTCCAGTGGTGAGCGGTCGGCCGAGGCGCTGATGCGCAGCGGGCGCGGGGCTTGTACCGCCAAACACATTCTGTTGCGCGACCTGTTGCGGCGGCATGGCGAGAGCGCCGAGGTGGAACTGGTCGCCGGCGATTTCGCGGCCGGCATGCCGCAGGTGGCCTCTATGTCTGCGCCGTTGCGCGAGATGATCCGGGCTGCCGGGGTTCCCGATTACCATTGCTATGTCGTCTGGCAAACTGCGGGGCACGCGGTCCGGCTGGATGCAACCTGGCCCGATGCGCTGGCCGATCAGGGTTTTCCGGTCAATGCCGGATGGGCTGGCATCGGCGACACGCGGCTTGCCATCACGCCCGGCGGGATCTCTGAGCGCGCCGAGGATGTGATCACCGCCAAGGCCCGGCTTTTGGCCGGACTGACTGCGGATCAAGCCGCTAAACGACGCCTGTTCCTGAAACTGCTATCGGACTGGATCGCGACAATTTCCTGAGGGGGGGACCACACATGGCCAAGACACGCGCCTTTGTCGGGATTGACGCCGGGACGACCGGCTGTGCCGTGATGATCTTTGACGAAACCGGGGTCGCCTTGGGCAAGGGCTATCACGAATACCCCTGCATTTCGCCGCGCCCCGGCTGGAACGAACAGGATCTGGATGCAGTCTGGGCCGGCATTTGTGCTGCATCGCAACAGGCGGTCAAAGAGGCGGCCCTGCCCGCCGATGCCTATGCCTCGATCGGATTTTCCAGCCAGCGCGGCACGTTTGCATTGCTGGACGCCGACAAGAAACCGCTGGCCAATTCCATCGTCTGGAATTGCGGGCGCGCCGTCGCCTATCAGGCGATCATCGCCGAACAAATCTCGGCCGAGGATTATCAGACCCACACCGGCATGCAGCTAAGCCCGCTGTGGACGGCGGCGAAAATCGCCTGGCTGCGCGACAACGAGCCTGAATTATTCGGCAAGGCCCGCTGGTTTGCCAACGGGCAGGAATATTTCCTGCACCGGCTCGGGGCCGAGGAATGGGTGACTGATCCGGCATCTTTGACCCTGAACGGCATGATGGATATCGCCAAGCTGGATTGGAGCGACCGCATCCTTGGGATCATCGGCATCGGGCGGGACCGGTTGCCGCCCGTGGGCATTCCGTCGGGCATAGCCGGGCGGCTGTCAGTGCAGGCGGCGATGGACACCGGCCTGCCCGCAGGCACGGTGCTATGCCGGGGTGCCGGCGATCAGCAATGCGCGGCCATTGGTGCGGGCGTCATCAAGCAGGGCATGGCCGAGTTCACCGTCGGCACATCCGGCGTTATGGTCGCACATCTGGACAGTGTGGAGCGGATCAAGGGGCGCAACCTGTGGTGGGGCGGCCATGCGGTGCCGGGGGCCTGGGATATCGAGGGCGGCGCGTTCAGCCTTGGGGCCTGCCTGAAATGGTGGCGCAACCATCTGGGGCGCAACGAAACCGACGAATCTGTGCGGCGCAATTGCAGTCCTTACACGGTGATGGTCGAGGCGGCGGCCACATCGAAACCGGGTGCCAACGGCGTGCTGTTTCATTCCTTCATGGCCAGTCAGGTGACGCCCTATTATGACGCCGCCTCGCGTGGCGGGTTTCTGGGCTTGGGTCTGTATCACGAACGCTCCGACCTGATCCGCGCCCTGCTGGAAGGCTGCGCCCACGAGATGCGCATGGTCGTGGGCGCGTTCGACAGCGATATCGACGGCGGCATCACCGATTTCCGGCTGACCGGGGGGGGCACCAAATCCGATGGTTTCGTGCAGATCATGACCGATATCATCGGCAAACCCACGCGCGTTACGCGCGAACGCGAATGCACGGTGCTGGGTGCGGCGATTCTGGGGGCCTATGGCTCGGGCGCGTTTGCCAGCATCGAAGAGGCGGTAGAGGCGATGGTCAAGGTCGAGGGCACGTTCGAGCCGAACCCCGCCCTGACCGACCTTTACGGCGAACAACACCAGATTTACCGCGAATTCTATGAGGCCATGGCGAATGCCGGGGCCTATGAACACCTCGCCGCGTTTGCGGCCAAACATTACTGAAACAGGAGGATCACCCATGCCAATACCCGGTATTCGCGGAATGGAGCATGTCGGCATCACCGTGCCCGACATCAATCAGGCCTGCGATTTCTTTACCAACATCCTGGGCGCAGAAGTGCTGTTCACCGCCGCCACGGACTTCAAAGGCGAAGGCGATTGGATGCATGACCATCTGAACGTGCACCCACGCGCCGAGATCAAGGAATTCCGCTATGTCCGCCTGGGCAATGGCACCAACCTTGAGGTGTTCCAGTTCACCGCCCCCGACCAGAACACCGCTGGTCCGCTGAAAAACAGCGATATCGGCGGGCATCACATGGCGTTTTATGTCGATGACATGACAGCCGCGATCCAGTTCCTGAAAGATAACGATGTCAGGGTGTTGGGCGAACCTACGTCTTATACCGATGGCCCAAACCTCGGCCTGACCTGGTGCTATTTCATGGCCCCCTGGGGTTTGCAGCTTGAAGTCGTGTCCGCCCCCAAGGCCACCACCTTTGACAACGACGCCAAGGCCGCCGGTCGCCGCCGCCTGTTCGACCCGTCGCGCGCGTCCGAAACCCTGATCTGACACGAAGCCTGAAAGGATACGCCCATGCCCCTCGTCTCGATGGCCCCCCTGCTGCGCCACGCCCGCGCCAATCGCTACGGCATCGCCGCCTATAACATGATCGACTACAATTCTGCCCGCGCCGTGATTGACGGGGCCACCGATTTGCAGGCCCCGGTCATCGTGCAGGTGTCGGTCAAGACGGTCAAACACTGGGGCTACAACGCCGTGGCCGGGTTCGTGCGGATGCTGGCCGAAGACGCCCCGGTGCCCGTGGCGCTGCATCTGGACCATTGCACCGATATCGAGGTGCTCAAGCGCTGCATCGACGCAGGCTGGACCTCGGTGATGTTTGACGGCTCCGCCCTGCCCTATGCCGAAAACCTGTCGAAATCCTTGCAGGTCTATGCGCTGACCGAGGCGGCTGGCGTGGGATTGGAGGCCGAGATCGGTGCCATCGGCGGCGTCGAGGATGACAAGTTCGTCGCCGAAGATGCGTCAATTCTGGCAAATTTTGACGAATGCGTCGCGTTTGTGAAAGATATGCCAAACCTCGCCGTCTTTGCCCCCGCCATCGGCACCGCGCATGGGTTTTATGCAGGCGAACCCAAGATCGCCTATGACCTGCTGAAACGCATCACCGATGTCATCCCGATTCCCATCGCGCTGCATGGCGGCACCGGGTTGACCGATGACCAGTTTCACCGCTGCATTGCACTGGGCTGTGGCAAGGTCAACATCTCGACCATGCACAAGCGGCTGTTCATCGAAGGGTTCGTGGCGCTGAAAGCCGAAAAGCCCAAGCTTGCGGAACCGTTGCCATTCATCGTCGCCCAATATGACGCGATGAAGGCCGATGTGATGACCTGCATCACCACGTTCGGCTCAGCCGGTCGCGGCGCCGCAGCGGCATTGGCGGCCTGAGCATGGACATGCAGGCGCTGATTTTCGACTGCGACGGCGTGCTCGTCGATACCGAACGCGACGGGCACCGGGTGGCGTTCAATCAGGCCTTCGCTGCGGCGGGGCTGACGATAGAATGGTCGGAGGACCGCTATGGTGAGCTGCTGTCCACCGGCGGCGGCAAGGAACGGATGCGGCGGCACTTTGATGAGTCGGGGTGGCCCGTCCATGTGGCAGAAAATGACCGCGACGCGCTGATCCTGCAACTGCACCACGCCAAGACCGATCTGTTCATGCAGATCATCGACGGCGGTGCCCTGCCCTTGCGCCCCGGCGTGGCGCGGATGGTCGATGCGGCACTGGCGGCGGGGATGCAGGTGGCCGTCTGTTCCACCTCGAACGAACGCGCGGTTGCCGCTGTGGTGCGGGTTCTGCTCGGCCCCGACCGCGCCGCAAAGATCACGATTTTCGCAGGCGACGCCGTGGCGAAAAAGAAGCCCGATCCCGCGATCTATTCCCTCGCTGCCACCACCCTGAACCTCGACCCAGCCGCCTGCGTGGTGATCGAGGACAGCCATATCGGCCTGACCGCCGCCAAGGCTGCGGGGATGCACTGCATCGTCACCAAATCGGCCTATACGGCGGAGGAGGATTTCAGTGGCGCTGACCGCATCGTCGCCGATCTGGATGCAGGCATCGACTTGACCCTCTGCAAATCCTTGATTTTACAGGAGAAAACCATGCCCCTGACCGTTATCGCGTCACTCAAAGCCAAACCCGGCCAAGAGGCTGCCCTGTTTGCCGCACTGAACGCACTGGTCGCGCCCACCCGCGCCGAGAAAGGCTGCGTCCTGTATGAAATGCACCGTAGCCACGAAAACCCCGGCTGGTTCATCTTTAACGAGTTGTGGGAAAGCCGCCCGTTGTGGGATGCGCATATGGCCACACCGCATTTGGTGGCGTTCAGCGCCAAGCAGGAAGATCTGGTCGAGTCGTGGGAATTGTTCTCGGGAGAGAAAGCAGCATGAAAATCACCTTTTACGCCCATGCCAGTTTCCGGCTGGAGGGTGACGGTCTGACCGTCATCACCGACCCGTTCACGCCCGCAATCTCGCATTTCGACCCGATCAACGAACCCGCCGACATCGTGCTGATGAGTTCGGCCACCGACGATTTCCACTGCGACGCCAGTCACGTCACCGGCAACCCCGAAGTGGTCAATACGCTGGTTCTGCCGCCCGGGGGCGTGACGGTGAAGGGCCTTAAGGTCAAATCCTTTCCCGCCACCGAAAGCCTGACCTTTGACTACCAGTCCGAATATGGCCGCGACCCGGATGCCAACGCGCTGTATCACTTCAGCCTTGGCGGCCTGCGGTTCCTGCATATGGGCGATATCGGCACGGCGATTCCGCAGGGACACATCGACGTGCTCAAAGGCCAGGTCGATGTGCTGCTGGCGCTGACCGGCGAACATGCGACCATTGCGCTGGATGATCTGGATGACGCCATCGCCCAGATCGGCCCGCGCGCGGTGATCCCGATGCATTACTTCAGCCCCAAAGGCGTGCTGAAGATCGAGCCGGTGGAAACCTTCCTGAACCGTCTGCCCGCTGACCGGATTACCAAGGTCGGCGCGACCAGCATGGACCTGACCCCCGACATGCTGCCCGCCGTGGGCCAGCCGCCGCATATCTGGGTGCTGGAGCAATCCCGCTGACATGACCACCCCGCCGCCCGCCACCTATCAGCATAACATGCGCCTGCTCGCCCAATCAGATCAGGGCGGGCGGCCGGATGGCGTGCAACTGATGGTGCATCGGGGCTATGGCTATGTCGGCCATATCTTTTCGCGCGGGTTCAGCATTATTGACCTGCGCGATCCCCGCAACCCGCGCCCTGTCGCCTATATCCCCGCCCCGCCAAATACATGGTGCCTGCATCTGCAAACCCATGACGACCTGCTGCTGGTCATTCATAACAAGGACATGTTTGCCCAAGCCGACATGGTGGATGAGAAGGCCTATTACAAAGGCGGCGTCAGCCACCATGCGGGCGGGACTCGCGACTGGTCGGCGGGGATGGCGGTTTATGACATCGCCGACCCCGACCAACCCCGGCAAATCGGGTTCATGCCGGTGCAGGGGACGGGTCTGCACCGCATCTGGTATACCGGCGGACGTTGGGCCTATGCCTCGGCTTTGCTCGACGGGTTCACCGATTATATCCTGATCACCATCGACATGGCTGACCCGACCAAGCCTGTGATGGCCGGGCAATTCTGGCTGCCCGGCATGAACGCCGCTGCGGGCGAGGTCCCGGACTGGCCGCTGCCGCAGGGGCGCTTTGGCCTGCATCACCCGATCATCCATGGCGATATTGCGTATTGCAGCTGGCGCGACGCCTGCCTTGCTATCGTCGATGTGTCCGACCGAACCGCCCCAAAGCTGATCGCGCACAAGGTCTGGTCGCCCCCATTCGGCGGGGGCACGCACAACGCGCTGCCTTTGCCGGGGCGCAATTTGCTGGTGGTGGTCGATGAGACCGTGCTGGACCACGGCGAGGACGGGGTCAAACCGATCTGGATTTTCGACAATCAGATCAAGGCCAACCCGATCAACATTGCCACCTGCCCGGCCCCGTCAGACCGTGATTATCACGCCGTTGGTGGGCATTTCGGCCCGCATAACATCCACGAAAACCGGCCTGGCACGTTCCAAAGCGAAGAGCTGATCTTTGCCACTTACCAGAACGCCGGGGTGCGGGTCTATGACATCCGCGACCCGTTCCGCCCGCAGGAGGTTGGCGCATGTGTCCCGCCCCCACCCGTGCGCATGGTCGACCCGCGCCCGAACCGCCCGGCCGTGCTGCATTCCGCCGATGTTCATGTCGATATCGACGGCATCGTCTATTGCACCGATTTCAATGCAGGCCTGTCGGTGATGGAGTTCCTCGGCTAAGCGATCAACGGTCCTTGCGGTCCTGGTCTTGCGCCCGGCTGAAGTAGCGTTCCAATGCAGATGTTGTTGCGGTGAGCTGACGCGATGTTTGCGGACCCGCCTTGAACAGCACGCCAAGGTATAGCAGGTCGATCAGAAACAACTGGCTGATCCGGCCTTCGATGAAATCCCCGTGCAACGGCACCGAAGGCGTGGTGGACATCCATGTCGCCAGCGTGATCTCGGCGGCCCGTCCGACAACCGAGGCCGGATCGGATGTCACGGCGATGGTGATGCATTTGTTGTCACGCGCCACGGTCAAGGCGTTGGCGACGGTTTCGGTCGTGCCGGTATGGGACACGCCGACCATCACACAGGTGCTGTCCAGATTTGCCGCTGCAATGATCTGCGAATAGCCGTCGTTGTAAGCGATCGCATCCAGCCCGGCCTTGCTAAACAGATGCGCCGCTTCCTGACAAATCGCGGCAGCCCCGCCGACCCCGACAAAGACAATCTTCCGGGCCGCCAGCAAAGCCGTCACAACGGCTTCCAACTGGTCGCCGTCCAACATCCGTTGCGTGCCCTGCAGGCATGCCGATAACAGCATGGCAAGGTTGGCACTGGTCTGGATCAGACTGTCACTTTCGTCGAGTTCGACCGGAATGTTGGTAAAGCTGTTGCGCGATCCGGCCCCTTCCGCCATCGACAGTTTCATGTCCTGAAACCCGGCATAGCCCAGCGCCCGGCTGACCCGGCTGATCGTGGCTTCGCTGACGCCCATGTGCCTGCCAAGTTCGGTGATTGACATATCAATCCGCGTCCCTGCCATCTGGCGCAGCCGGTCGGCGACGATACGTTCGGATTTTCGGAGGCCGCTATATCCGGCCTCAATGCGATCCAGCAGGCCCCCTTGGGGCAAACCGTTGGAAGGGGTCTGATCGGTCATGCGCGCACCGTAACAATTTATTTCCTTAGAAAAGCTAGCACGGGAATAAATTTTCTCAAGTTCAGAATGATGGCTACCTGGTAGCGGGTCCCACTTTCCCAAGTTATAGCAATTATTTGAACTACATAAGCAAGACACGCCGAAAACGTGGCGCGGTCATCCAGCCTTGAGAGGCGGCAGTTTGACGGTCTCCCTATAGAGTTCTGAAAATAATTTTCTAGACAAGGCTGACCCAGTATTGTACCAAAAACCCACAAAGAACCTGATTTTAGTCGTGGTTCAGCAGTGTATTGGGGGAAGATTGATGGCAGCACCTGCAACGGACACAGCCCGAAACGCCCCCTCGCGCGAAATTCTGGAAAAGATTTTCCGGACCGCCTATAAAATCCGGGTGTTCGAGACCGAAGGTATCAAACTCTACCGTCAGGGCCTGATCCGGGGCTATTTCCACCCCTATCTGGGGCAGGAAGGCATCGCCACCGGCGTCTGCACCGCGTTGGAAGAGGGCGATTACATTTCCTCCACCCATCGCGGCCACGGCCATTGCATCGCCTGGGGCGCGGATGTGAAAAAGATGGTGGCGGAACTGCTGCAAAAAGACACCGGCTATTGCAAGGGCTACGGCGGCTCGATGCATATCGCCGACATCAAGTCGGGTAATCTGGGGGCCAACGGCATCGTCGGGGCTGGCACGCCGCTGGGTGTGGGCGCGGCCTTGGCCGAACAGGTCAAGGGCTCGGATTCGGTGACGGTGACGTTTACCACCGATGGCGGGTCCAATAACGGCACGTTCCTTGAATCCCTGAACCTTGCCGCGATCTGGAACCTGAATTTCATTCTGGTGATCGAAAACAACGGCTATGCGGTGTCGACCACGATCGAGGAATCCACCCGCGACACCGATCTGTACAAGCGCGGTCTGGCGATTGGTGTTGAGAGCCATCAGGTCGATGGCAACAACCCGCTGGCGGTCTATGAACTGACGCTGGCGGCGGCCAAAACCTGCCGGGCGGGCAAGGGCCCCGTGCTGATCGAGGCCAAGACATTCCGCCACATGGGTCACCATGTCAACGACCCCGGCAAATACATGCCCGAGGACAAGCTGGCCTATTACAAGGCCCGCGACCCGGTGGACCGGGCCCGCGCCGATCTGGTCGAAATGGCCGGCGTCCCTGCCGGTCTGATTGCGCAAATCGAGGCCGAGGTTGCGGCGGAGTTTGAAGACGCAGTGGCGTTTTCACAGGCCAGCGGTGAAATAACCGCCGCCCAGTTTGCCGCATTCGCCGCCGACTATTGATCAAAACCGCGAAAGGAGTCCCCCAGTGGCACGAGAGCTGATGTACCGCGAAGCCCTGCGCGAAGCGATTGACGAAGAAATGGCGCGCGATCCGCTGGTGTTCATCATCGGCGAAGGCATTGCGGAACGCGGCGGATCCTACAAGGTCACCGAAGGTTTGCTGGCGAAATATGGCCCCAAGCGGGTCCGCGACACGCCGATTGCCGAGGCCGGGATGATCGGCGTCGGGGTCGGTGCGGCGATTGCCGGGGCGCGCCCGATTGTGGAAATCCTCTATGTCGATTTTACCATGCTGGGCATGGATATGATCGTCAATCAGGCGGCCAAATTCCGGCTGATGACCGGCGGCGAGGGCCGGGTGCCCTTTGTTTTGCGCACGCAAGGCGGCGCAGGTGGCGGCGTTGCGGCCCAGCATTCGCAAAGCCTTGAGGCGCTGTTTTATCACATTCCGGGCCTCAAGGTGGTGATGCCGTCAACTCCCGCTGACGCCAAGGGCCTGCTGAAGCACGCCCTGCGCCAGATGGACCCGGTGATTTTCATCGAACACAAACACCTCTACATGACCAAGGGCATGGTCCCCGATGGCGAGCATGTGGTCGAATTCGGCGTCGCCGATATCAAGCGCGCAGGCAAAGACGTGACCATCATCGCCTGGTCGAACATGGTGCCGCGCGCACTGGAGGCCGCCGAAGAACTGGCCGCCCAGGGGATCGACTGCGAAGTGCTGGACCCGCGTTCACTGGTGCCGCTGGACAAGGCCGCGATTCTGGCCTCGGTCGCCAAGACCAAACGGGTGGTGATCGTGCAGGAAGCGGTGCGCCGCGGCGGCGTGGCGTCAGATATCGCGTCGATCATTCAGGAAGAGGCGTTCTATGATCTGGATGCGCCAATCCAGATCGTCGCCGGGCTGAACATTCCGATCCCGTTCAATCTAGCGCTGGAAAAGGCCAGCGTACCGCAGAAAGAAGATGTGCTGGCCGCAGTCCACCGTTGTCTGCATCTTGAAACTGTAGGCTGAGCGGTGATGCGCAGGACCAACCGCCACAAAGGAGCCGCCCATGGCTGATGCAATTCTGGTGCCGCAGGTCGGGCAGGATCTGACCGAAGCCAAGATCGTCGCGCTGAACGTGAAACTGGGCGATACAGTTGCCAAAGGCGATATCGTCGCCGAAGTGGAAAGCGAGAAAGCGACGTTCGAGGTCGAGGCTTTCGTGGCGGGTATCGTGATTTCGCTGCCTTACGGCGTGGGCGATCTGGCCCCGGTGCTGGAACCGCTGATGCATCTGGGACAAGCAGGCGAGACGGTTGGCGCTGCGGCGGCTGCCCCCGCCCCTGCCCCTGCGGCGACCCCAGCCCCGGCCTCGGTCGAGACTGCGACCGCCGTTAGTCCCCCGCCCATTGCTGCACCGGCTGTGGTCACCGGCAGCGGACGATCCTCGCCTTTGGCCCGCCGGATCGCGGCCCAAAACGGGCTGCATCTGAACCAGATCGCAGGCACTGGCCCGCGCGGCGCGGTGGTGATGCGCGATGTGGCGGCGGCGCTGCAGACACAACCTGCGGCGACCACTGCACCCTTTGCGCTGCGCAGTAACACCACCTTGAAATCCTTGCAGGCCGGGACCGGCACACCGGTTGTGTTCCTGCATGGCTTTGGCGCGGAACTGGCGGCATGGCTGCCGCTGGTGGCGCGGATCGCTGTGCAAAATCCGATGATCGGTGCCGATCTGGCAGGCCACGGGGCCGCAGCTACCCGCACCGTCACCGGTTTTGACGCGCTGGTCGATGACATGGCGCAGCGCCTTGCCGAAGCCGGGATCACCAGCACGCATCTCGTGGGCCACTCCCTGGGCGCTGCGGTCGCAGTGGCGCTGGCGGACCGGGGCGATCTGGATATCCGGTCACTGACCTTGATTGCACCTGCCGGGCTGGGGCCGTGGATCAATGGTGATTACATCACGGGCTTTGTCGGGGCCAAAACCGAGGCCGCCTTGCGGGTCTGGATGCAAAACCTTGTCCACGCGCCCGACCGGCTGGGTGACGCGATGGTGCGCGCGGCCTTTGCCGCCCGCGCCGGATCGGCCATGCCGGGGGCCTTGGATTCACTGGCGCGGTCGCTGTTCGAGGGCAATACGCAGATGTTTTCAGTGCAGGCCGCGCTGGCCCGTCTGAACTGCACTTGCCGGATGATCTGGGGCATGCAGGACGCAATCTTCAAACCGACCGATGCAAACGCGCTGCCGGGCCTCGTTGCGCTGCACCGGCTGCCCGGCGTGGGTCATCTACCGCAAGTCGAGGCCGCCGGATTGGTCGGGCGATTGATATGCGAGACGGTACGCTCGGCCAGTTGACGTCTGGCCCGGCTGAGCTTGTTGGCCTGATAAGCCTGCCGTGTAGTGCCAAAAGGGGGGGACGATGGCGGATTCAATTATTGTAGTCAAAGCGGGCAGTGTCGAACTGATGTTGCAGCGCTTTAATGCAGCACTTGAAACAGGCGATATCGCCGCTGCGGTGGCCTGTTTTGAACCGGATGGCTTTTGGCGCGATCTGGTCAGTTTTACGTGGAATATCGTCACGTTCGAGGGCGCTGCGGCAGTCCACGCCATGCTGACCACGCAAATCACATCGGTCAAACCAACCGGTTTTCGGGTCGCTATGGGCGAGGTTGCGGATAACACGGGTGATGTGCAGCAGGCCTGGATCGACTTTGAAACTGCAACCGGGCGCGGGCACGGGCATATTCGTATCCGCAACGGCAAGATCTGGACGTTGCTGACGACCCTCAAGGAATTGAAAGGCCATGAAGAGCCATTTGGCACAACCCGGCCAAAGGGTGCTGACCACGGCGCTGCGGCGGATCGCAAATCCTGGGCCGAAAAACGCGAGGCTGAGGCCGCAAACCTTGGCGTCACTGCGCCGCCCTATGTGGTGATCATCGGTGGCGGTCAGGGCGGCATCGCGCTGGCCGCACGGCTGCGCCAGCTGGATGTGCCGACCATCGTGATCGAAAAGAACGCCCGCGCCGGGGATAGCTGGCGCAACCGCTACAAATCGCTGTGTCTGCACGACCCGGTCTGGTACGACCATCTGCCCTACCTGCCCTTCCCCGCGAATTGGCCCGTATTTACGCCTAAAGACAAGCTGGGCGACTGGTTGGAAATGTATACCCGCGTGATGGAACTGAACTATTGGTCCGCCACGACGGCCACGAGCGCCACCTATGATCCGACAACGGGCGAATGGCTGGTTCACGTCACCCGCGATGGCAAAGATGTTGTGCTGCGCCCCAGACATCTGGTGCTGGCGACCGGCATGTCGGGCAAGGCCAATGTCCCGGTGTTTCCGGGGCAGGATATTTTCGCCGGTGAACAACAACATTCCAGCCAGCACCCCGGTCCCGATGCGTATCGCGGCAAAAAGGTGGTGGTGATCGGGGCGAATAATTCATCGCATGATATCTGTGCCGCCCTGTGGGAAGGCGGTGCTGATGTGACCATGGTGCAGCGGTCTACTACCCATATCGTGCGGTCGGATCCGTTGATGAAACACGGGCTTGGTGCGCTGTATTCCGAGGAGGCCGTGGCGGCGGGAATGACCACGGCCAAGGCCGATCTGACGTTTGCCTCGATCCCCTATGCCGTGCTGCCAGCGTTTCAAAAGCCGATCTATGACACCATCCGCACCGAGGATGCCACGTTCTATACTGGCCTGACCGATGCAGGCTTTATGCTGGATTTCGGCGATGACGACACCGGGCTGTTCATGAAATATCTGCGGCGCGGGTCGGGCTATTACATTGATGTGGGTGCCAGCCAGTTGATCATCGACGGCAAGATAAAACTGAAATCCGGCAGTGATGTCAGCCATTTGACCCAAACTGCCGTGGTATTGAAAGATGGCACAGAACTGCCCGCCGATCTGGTGATTTATGCCACCGGCTATGGCTCGATGAACGGCTGGGCCGCCGATCTGATCAGTCAGGACGTGGCTGATACGGTGGGCAAGTGTTGGGGTCTGGGGTCCGGCACCACCAAGGACCCGGGCCCGTGGGAGGGCGAGTTGCGCAACATGTGGAAGCCGACGCAACAAGACGCGCTTTGGTTTCATGGCGGCAACCTGCACCAGTCGCGGCACTATTCGCAGTTTCTGTCGCTGCAACTGAAGGCACGCCACGCCGGGATTGCCACGCCGGTCTATGGCTTGCCTGTCGTCAACCATCTGAAATAGGGATACTCACCGCTGGACAGCCCGGTCCTGCAGGTCACAAGGTTGCAGAACCTGCCGGTATCGGAGACGAAATGATATTCACCGCAGACGATGCGCAGAACTTGCACCAGATCATGCAGTGGCGGCGGGATGTCCGGCATTTCCGCCCCGATCCGGTGTCACCTGCATTGATCGACAAACTTGCAGCCGCGATGGACCTGGCCCCGTCGGTGGGCAATTGCAGGCCGTGGCGGGTGATCCGGGTCCAAGATCAAGGTCGGCGTCGACGGATCGCGGATCTGTTCGCCCAAAGCAACGCAGCAGCCGCAGCGGCCTATTCCGATGCTGACCGCGATGCGTATCTGGGCTTGAAACTGGCCGGTCTGCACGAGGCCCCGGAACATCTGGCCGTGTTTTCCGTGCCTGATCCGGCGCAAGGGCGTGGATTGGGACGGCAGACGATGCCGGAAACCGTGGTCTATTCCACCGTGATGGCAATGTATGCGCTATGGCTGGTGGCACGGGCGGAAAATCTGGGCGTGGGATGGGTGTCAATCCTGGACCCGCAGGCTGCGGCGGCAGTCCTCGATCCGCCACCGGACTGGCAATTCGTCGGGTATCTATGCATAGGCTACGCCGAATTTGCCGATGATACGCCGTTGTTGCACCGCAGCGGCTGGCAGGCCAACACATCACAGCCATGGTTGGTCCGGTGATGTCGGCTGCAAGACTCTGGCTTGGACTGTGCGCAAGTAGATCCCGTTGTGTCCGTTTGTCCGGCTCACCTCCCACGGTAACAGACAGGACGACCCGATGACCGCAACCTCTCGGGGCTATACTGCCCTGATCTTTGATCTTGACGGCACGCTGATCGACAGCGCCCCAGACATGGCCCATGCCGTCAATCTGTATCTGACGGCGCAAGGCTGGCCGGCCCAAGAGACGGCTTATGTCGCGCGTTTCATCGGCCACGGTCCGCGCCGGTTACTGCTGGATATGTTTACCGACCTGCAACTGCCGACCGATGCACAAAGCATCGATGCGGCCCACACGGCGTTCATGGCGCAGTATTGGGCGCAGCCCGCACGACTGACCACGTTTTTCCCCGATGTGAAGGCCGACCTGCACAGCCTGCACGGCGCGGGCATCGCGCTGGGGCTTTGCACCAACAAACCGCAGGCCCTGACCCTCCGAATTCTGGATCAACTGGCGATTGCACCCCTGTTCAGCGCGGTTCTTGGCGCAGATGCCGTTTCGGCCTGCAAACCCGATCCTGGCCACCTTTTGGCTGTCGCCACAAAAATGGGGCTGCAACCCGGAACATGGGCCTATATCGGCGATAGCGGCATCGATCAGGCCACAGCGCGCGCCGCCGAGGTTCCGTTCTTTGTGGTGCCATGGGGCAGCGGCGCGCAGGTCAACGTTGCCGAGCGCTATCGCCTGAGCCGCCTGCGCGATTTGATTTGAACCGCTCCAGCATCCAGCCCGCATTGATGAGGAAACTTGGGGCACCTCCTGAAGCGCGAGGCGAGTCGGTTCAGGACTTTTGTGGTAACCCACTCACGAACGATTAATTGTCGATCCAGAAACTTCTCAGCCTGGTGCCAAAGCCGAAATCATCTTCAAGTGCCGGATGTTCACCGGTTTGGCGAGCAGACGGTCAAGCTGGCTGAACAACGGTTTAAGGTGCGGCATCTCCAGATGCGCATCCAGATCGGCCTGCGTGTGCCAGTTTTCATAGAACACAAAGCAGCAGGGATCGGCTGAATCCACGTGGAATTCGTAGTTGATGCAGCCCGGTTCCGCCCGCGTCGGGGCGACTTGCTCGGTCAGCAAGGCCAGCAATTCGACACGGGTTTCCGGCTTGGCGGTGACTGTGCCGATGATCGTCACATGCATGGCTCACGCCCTCTTTTGGCTCAGGGCCACGGCGAAAATGATGATCGCACCCCGGGCAATCAGTTGCTGGCTGAACTCCAGCCCCATCAGGATCAGACCGTTGTTGATCAGCCCGATCATCAACGCGCCGACGATGGTGCCGATGACGGTGCCTTTGCCGCCGAACAGGCTGGTGCCGCCAAGCACCGCTGCCGCAATCACCGACAATTCATCGCCCTCGCCCAGTTGGAACCGGCCCGATTGCAACCGTCCGGCATACAGCATTCCGGCCAAAGCAGCGGCGGTCGAGGAAATCACCAGCACCTTGAACTTGATGTTCGCGGTGTCGATGCCCGAATAGCGTGCCGCCGTTTCGCCGCCCCCCGTGGCCAGAACCCGGCGGCCAAAACCGGACCTGCGCAGCACGATGTGCCCGATGCCGCCCAGAATGACCATCCAGAACAGCAGCACCGGGATCGGGCCGATATTGCCGCCGCCGAACAGCCAGGAATAGCCGGGGCTGAGGATCGGCACCGCCGCAGTATCGGAAATCCACATCGCCACACCCTTGGCGATGCCCATCATCGCAAGGGTCGTCAGAAACGACGGAATGCCAATTCTGGTCGTCAGCCAGCCGTTGAACATGCCGACGGCGATACCGGTGGCCAGCCCCGCCAGCACCCCGGCCACGGGTCCGGCGACGGCAATCGCCATGGCGACTGTGACGGTCGCCAATCCGGCGACGGCACCCACCGAGAGGTCGATTTCCCCGGCGGACAGCACGAAGGTCATCGCAATCGCCATCACCGCGATCATCGCGGTTTGTCGGACGATGTTCAGCAGGTTGTTGGGATTGAGAAAGCCCTTTTGGTTCAGGGTGAGGGCGAAGACCACGAAGATCACCACAAACCCGATATAGATGATGTATTGCCGCCAGTTGGCGATGATCTTGTCAAGCATGGGACACCTCCGAAGCCGCCAGGGCTTTTTGAATTTCGATTTGCAGGCGGCGTTCAGCGGCTTGCAGGGCATGTGCGGGGTCCGGATCCGAAACTGGCACCATAGCGGGGTCGTCCAAGGCCTCGCGCGGCAGGTTCTGGTGCGCGCGGCCATCGGCCATGACCAGAATCCGGTCGCTGGCGGTAAGGAGTTCAGACAGTTCGGAGGAAATCAGGATGATCCCCTTGCCTGCTGCCGCCAACTCCCGGACCAGTCTGATAATCTCTGACTTGGACCCGATGTCGATGCCTGCGGTAGGTTCGTCCAGCACAAGGATCTCGGGATTGGTCGCCAGCCATTTGCCGATCACCACCTTTTGCTGATTGCCACCCGACAGGGTCGACACCGCATGATCGCGGCTGGCGGTTTTGACGGACAATCGCTGGATCATCTGATCGGTCAGCGCATTGGCCTTGGCCTGATCGATCATGCCGGCGGTGGACAGGGTATCCAGAACCGCCATGACCATGTTCGAGGCCACCGAATGCGCCGGAATGATGCCTTGCGTGGCCCGTGCTTCCGGCACCAGCGCAATGCCATTGGCAATCGCCTGAGCCGGTTTGCGGATGCTGACCGGCTTGCCCTTGATCCGGATTTCACCGGAAACAGCAGGCTCCACCCCCGCAATCACCCGCGCCAGCGCCGAGCGGCCAGAGCCCAAAAGCCCTGCCAGACCCAGCACCTCGCCGCGATGCAGGGTTAGCGAGACATTCTGCGGCTTGTGCGGGCCGGTGACGTTGATCAACTCCAGCAGCACCTCGCCGCGCGCCGTGTCGCCACGGTGGACATCGGCCAGACCCTTGGACCGTTTGCCGACAATATGTTCGATCATCGTGTCGATCGGCAATTCCGACATGGGTGCTGTAATCACATGCCTGCCGTCGCGGAAAATGGTCGCGCGGTCGGCGATGCGGGCAATCTCGTCCATCCGGTGCGAGACGTAGATAATTGCCACGCCTTGTGCTTTCAGCTTGCGCAGAAAGGTGAACAGACGTTCCACATCCGACACCGCAAGGGCGGTCGAGGGTTCGTCCAGCACCAGAACCCTCGCGTCCTGGCTGATGGCCTTGGCAATCTCGGTCAGTTGCTTTTGTCCGGCACCCAGATCGCGGACGATGGCCTTGGGGTTCACATTCACTTCCAGCATGGCAAAGATTTGTGCCGCCCGGCGTTCGGCCTCGCGGTCGTCGATCAGCCCGCCCCTGCCTTTCGCTTCGCGGGTCAGAAACACGTTCTGGGCCACGGTCAGGGTGGGGATCAGGCTCATTTCCTGAAAGTTCATCGCGATCCCTGCCGCCCGCGATGCCTCGGGCGTATGGGTGGTCAGGGGCTGCCCCGCGACCATGATCGTGCCGGAATTTGGCACATGGACGCCGTTCAACACCTTGAGGATGGTGGATTTTCCGGCGCCGTTGCCGCCAAGCAAGGCGTGAACCTCGCCCGGCATCACTTCGAAATCCACGTTCTCCAAGGCGTGGACACCGCCGAACGCCTTGGAAATTCCCTTCATGCTGACAGCCGGGGTTGTCATCTGCCCACGCGCTCCCATTTGCCGGTTTCGCCAGAGCGGATCAGGGCATCGGCAACCAGTTCCGTCAACAACCCGTCTTCGAAATTGGGGCTGGCCTGCGTGCCTGTTTCGATGGCTCGGAAGAAATCATAGCATTCGACGATCTTGGTTTCGGAATAGCCAATGCCAAGCCCGGGGATCGGCCACAGGCCGTGGCCGTAGGGGTGGGCCGGGCCGGTGTAGATGGTGCGAAAGCCGCGGGCGTCGGCGGGGTCACTGCGAAACATCACCTGCAATTCATCGCGGCGTTCGTAGTTGAAGTGGATCGAGCCCTCGGTGCCGTGAATCTCCAGCGTGATAAAGTTGTTGCGGCCCCAGGCGTTGCGGGTGGCCTCCAGACTGCCAATCGCACCATTCTCGAATTTCAGCATCGAGACAACCTCGTCATCGACATCCACGTCGCCACGTTCGGCGGTGGCGGATTTTTCCGATGCCCCAAGTTTGTCGACACCGCCCTGTTGCAGCGGGCGGGTTTTCACATAGGTCGCGGTCAGAGCCGTGACCTCGGCAATCGGGCCGACCAGATAATGCGCCAGATCCACAACATGGGTGCCGATGTCGCCAACAGCGCCGGAACCTGCGATCTTTTTCTGAAAGCGCCAGGACAGCGGGCCATCTTCATCTGCCGACCAGTCTTGCAGATAGGTGCCCCGAAAGTTCACGATCCGCCCGATCCGGCCTTCGTCGATGAATTTCTTGGCCAGCGCCACAGCGGGCGTGCGGCGGTAATTGAACGCTACCATATTGATCACGCCATGTTTTTTGACGGCTGCGGCCATATCGCGGGCTTCCTGCACCGTGCGGGCCAGCGGCTTTTCGCAGATGATGTGCTTGCCAGCGCGGGCGGCCTCGATGGCAATCTCGGCGTGGACGTTGTTGGGGGTGCATATATCGACCACGTCAATATCGGGCCGGTTTACCACGGCTTTCCAGTCGCTCGAGGCTTCGTCAAAGCCGAACCGCTGGCGGGCCGTCTCTGCCGCGCCGTCGGTGATATCGACGACCACTTTACGGTGCGGGATGGCCGGGGCGGGCCAGAAGAACATCGGCATCGCGGCATAGGCCATGGCATGCGCCTTGCCCATGAAGCCGCCGCCGATCATGGCGACGTTCATCACTTTGGTCATTGGTCTTCTCCGGGGTTTGGCGCGAAACCGGCGTGGGTTGGCCGGGCTTCAGGCGGGCTTTATGGATGAATATGGCCCAAGCGGGGCCGAAACCTTCGCGGCGCAAAGCGCTTGCCGCGAAGGACTGGCTGACGCCGGGCGGTGGACTGCCCGGCGCGGGGATTACATCCCCATCGCACTCTTGATATTGTCGGTCGCTTCGGTCGAGTAAACCTGTGTCCAGGCCTCGATCAGATTGTCACGCGACACGGGCAGTGCGGGCAGGGCCACAAAGGCCGGAGCCGCTTTGCCCAGCAGTCCGTAGCCCGCCAGTTTGGCCTCGACCACCCCGGCGTCATAGGGGCGCTGCGCCCCAAGGCCCTTGATGAACCCGCCCTGCGCCATCGAGATTGCAACGTTTTCGCCAAGGTCAACCGTGGTGATCACCAGATCATCGCGGCCAGCATTGCGGGCGGCGGAGATCACGCCTTCGGCAGGCACATCCCAGACGGCCCAGATGCCGTTGATCTCGGGGTGAGAGGTCAGCATCGCGCCTGCCGCTTTTTCAGCATCGCCCGAAAAGTCGGGGCCGCCGATGCCCTGCTCGTCAACGATCAGGATATCCGGATAATCGCTGGCAATGGTCGCTTTGAAGGCATCATAGCGTTGCTTGGTCACAAAGAAATCGGCGGCGTGGAACACCAGACCGATGTTGCCCGCCCCGTTCAACGCCTTGGCCATCAGATGGGCCGCCGCAACGCCGTTGCCATAGTTGTCCGCCGAGACGACCGACACATAATCCGTGCCCGCCACAAATCCCGCCGGGATGTTGTCCATGAACACCAGTTTCACACCCGCATCAACGACAGCCCGGTAGGCTGCGGCAGTCGCGGTCGGGTCTGTCGGGATCGAAATGATGATATCGGGGGCCTGCGCCATGATGGTTTCCAGATCAGCGACCTGCTTTTCCGGTTTGAACCCGGCATCAGTGATGGCGATCACTTCGATGCCCATCGCAGCGAATTGGGTCTCCAGACCGTTGATCTGGGCCCGGCTCCAATCATTGCCGCCGTAATGCATGACAATCGCGGCGGTGGCACCCATCGCCTTGATCTGCGCCAGCTCTTCCTCGGTCAGTTCGACGGATGAGGCAGGCGACGGATCTTCGCCCGAGGGGCCTTTGGACAAGACGGTCTCTTGCAAGGCAGCCAGCGCTGCGTCCGGGTCAGCGAAGGCAGGCAGCGCGAGCAACACGAGCGGCAGTACGGCAACAGTGCCCAAAAGTTTGCGGCGGGTAATCATGTTTTCTTCCTCCCAGAAGAATAGGGGCTGTGCCCCGGGGGGTAAAGGTTCAGGCAGATTTCAGATAGTCCATGCTCAGACGCGCGCCTGCGGCGGGGTCGTCCCAGGCATCAAGTTCGGTGCAGATCCAACCCTCATATCCAGTGTCGCGCAGGGCTTGCAGGATCGGGCCGGTTGGCACATCGCCACGGTCCAGCGGGGTAAAGGCAAAGGGATTGGCCTGGAACCCCTTGAGGTGAACATAGGAAATCCGCGCGGCATGTTCGCGGATCATCTCGGCCGGATTGCCGCCAGCCGCCGCAAGGTGGGCGGTGTCGGGGCAGAAATCGATGGCGGTGAGGCCGAAAATCCGGCGCACTTCAGCCGGGCCTTCGACGATGGTTGACAGGTGCGGGTGGTAATGGGCAGTCAGACCGCGCGACTGGGCGAGGTCTTTGATCCGGTCCAACGCTGCGCCGAGCTTGTCGAAATCGGTGTCGCGGGTGCCGTCAAAGCGTTTCGCACCGCCGCCGACCACCAGATGCGGCGCACCCAGTTCGGCGGCACGATCTGCGGCGCGGGTGACGCGGGCCAGTTCTTCGGGCAGAATGTCGTCGAATATGAAGTTGCCGCCTGCATAAGCGGCGACCAGTTCCAGCCCGCTCGCAGCCAGCAGGCTGCGCATGTCGGCGGCGGAATAGTCCAGCAAATTGCCGTCGAACAGCTCGACCCCCTGATAGCCCGCCGCAGCAATGTCTGCCAGCGCGCGATCCATGTCGCCAAAGGTCCGGTAGCTCAGCTGGGTGATCGAGGTGACGCCCACGGCATTGCCACCAAGGTTGCCCCAGCAATTGGCGTGATAGGCCAGTTTCCACTTTGCCATCGGTTCCCCCCTTGGCTGGGGCGCAAAGTGTCCCCGGTGTTGATTGCGACCTGATCTGGCCGCGCTGATGTCGACCTAAGCCGATAATTTTCCTTCGTCAATATTAAATCGTCATAAGTGACAATACTTTTGCTGTTTATAAGCAAAAGTTAGCAGTTGCCATGCGTAAGCCAGAGATTTATCACCGAAACCAAGTGTTTCACCCGCCCCGAGGGAAGGACTCCGGCTGATGCGCAAGTCTGACCCAAGCCTCACCCAAGCCAATGCCGCGCGTGGCAAGGGGCGGCCCCGCATCGTGGAAACAGCGGGGCCCAGCCTTGCCGATATCCTGAATCTGGTGCGGACCGGGCGCGCGACGACCCGGCAAGAGATTGAACGCACAAGCCAATTCAGTCGCGCTGTGGTGGCGGACCGGCTGGGCACCCTGACCGAACTGGGTTTGGTCGATGAAAGCGAATCGGGCATCGCCACCGGCGGACGCGCGCCGCGTCTGGTACGATTCGTGGCCGAACGGGGGCGGATTCTGGTGGCGACACTGGATCAGACAGCGCTTGGCGTCGGTATCGCTGACCTGTCAGGCCGCCTGTTGTTCGAGCATCACGAAGCCGCCGACCTGACCGCACCGGCGGCCACGGTGTGTGACCGTCTGGTAACGCTGTTTCGCTGGATCGTGGACCGGCACGCCGCAGGGGTGCAGCTTTGGGGTATCTCGCTGTCGGTGCCGGGGGTGGTGCCGGGGCCGGTTCCGGGAATCGCCGACACGCATTTCCTTGACCACACCCCGCCGATCCTGCCGTCATGGGAGGGCTCTGGCTTTGTCGAAACCCTGACGCAGCGGTTCAACGTGCCGGTCTGGATGCGGTCGTCGGTGGAAACCATGACGATGGGAGAGCTGTTTGCCGGGGCCGGGGCTGGCCTGCAAACCATGCTGTTCATCAAGGTCGGCATGCGGATCGGCGCAGGGCTGGTGATCGACGGGCGGCTGTATCGCGGGGCGCAGGGGGCCACGGGATTGATCGGCGCGCTGCCGGTGCAGGGGGCCAACCGGACCGGCACGCTGGATGCAATGGCCGGATCGGAGATGATCGCGCAGGAAGGCCGTGCCGCCGCGATGAGTGGCAGCAGTCCGGTTCTGGCCGACATTCAGCGCCGTGGGGGTGAGGTCAACGCCATCGAAGTGGCCCAAGCCGCCCAGATGGGCGACGCCGCCGCAATCGAGATATTGTCCCAAAGCGGGCGGTTGATCGGGCAGGTCGTGGCCACGCTTGCCAACACGTTGAACCCGCAGATTATTGTGCTGTCCGGCTCGATTGCGCAGACCAACGACATTCTTTTGGCGGCGGTGCGGGAAGCCGTTTACGGGGCCAGCCATCCGTCGGTGACGCGGGATTTGCGGATCCTGCGCTCGCAGCTTGGCGCATCGGCGGGGCTGGCGGGGGCCGCGATGGTGGCGACCGAGGCGATATTTGCGCAACTGTTCCTGCGCGACTGGGTGATGCAGGGCACGCCTGTGGCCCATCCGGCTTTTGTGCAACTGGTAGCAAAGATCAACACGATGCCTGCGCCGACGCCGCTGCCGCTGCAACCTCCGGCCATTTAAGGACAACGAAATGTCGATTTCAGGATTGGGCCCCCATGGCGAGCGCGCGGCACCCCCGGAACGGGTGGCCTTGCTGCCACAAGATATCGCGGCGGTCCACGGTTTGCGGGTGGCCTTGGTGATGCACACGCTGCAAAGCGATTGGGCGCGGCAGTGTCTTTCGGGTATGGTCGGCACCTTTGGCGATTGCGGCATGGCAGTGATTGATGTCGTTGACTGCGGCTTTGACGCGCAGGTGCAGATTGCAGCCCTTGACCGGCTGATCCTTGAGGCGCCCGATGCGATCATCGCTTTGCCGGTTGGCAATGCGGTCGTGGCGCAGGCGCATGCAAGAGTCGCTGCGGCAGGCATCAAGCTGGTGCTGTTGGACAATGTGCCCACCGGGTTGTTGCCGGGCAAGGATTACGCGGCCCTGGTGTCGACCGACAATTTTGGTCTGGGCAAGATTGCGGCCGAAGCTTTGGCCGACCATCTGCCGCAGGGGGCAGAGGTGGGTCTGCTGGGCTATGACGCTGATTTCTTTGCGACAAACGAGCGTGAAATTGCTTTTTGGCAGTGCCTGCAACTGATCCGGCCCGATGTGACGGTGTATCAGGCCCGATTTGCCACCATTGCACAGGCCGGCGCTGCCGCCTGCGATCTGGCCGCACGGCACCCGGAACTTGCCGGGATGTTTGTGGTCTGGGATACACCCGCCATCGCGGCGGAAACTGCTTTGAAAGCTGCGGGTTGGACGCTGCCCATGGTCACAGTGGATCTCGGGCGCGAGGCGGCAATCTCGCTCGCCGGGGCGGGTGCCATTGTGGCGATTGCCGCACAACAGCCGTTTCGCCAGGGCGTGGCAGTGGCGCAGACCACGATTCTGGCGTTGCTGGATCGTTCGCCCCCGGCTTGGGTCGCGCTTCCGGGAATCGCGGTGACGGCGGACAATGTTGTGGAAAGTTTCCAGACGGTCTGGCGGATGCCTGCACCGCGCGAAGTGCTGCTCTGCCGGAAACTGGTGCGTTGACCGTGAAGCTCACGCAAGCGCCGCATCAGGATTCTTGTATAACTAACGCGTGGGTCAATTCGACACCGGGGTAATAGCACGATTCTCGATCTCGGCCGGTCTGTCGCGGATCGATGCGGCATCGACGATCTGCCCGCGCGTCTGCCCTGCCGTGCCGAAGCAGGTAAGCATCCCAGTCCTGTGCTGGTTTCTCGACTTCGACCTGCAGGCCGGCCCGCAGCGGGGGCACGACTGCTGCGCGAGTGGAACCGGATCACCCATGTTGTCGATGTGACAGGCGATGGCTTCCGCTGGCAGGGGCCGACCTACCGCTCGCTTTCCGTCATCGCGCGGACAATTACTGGTGCCCACTGGTCCGGCCCGCGCTTCTTCGGGCTGGCGCCAGGAAAGGCAGCCTCATGAGTTCCCGCCCCGTGATCCGCTGCGCAGTCTATATCCGCAAATCCTCCGACGAAGGGCTGGATCAGGATCTTAACTCGCTTGATGCGCAATATGAATCCTGCTGTTCCTATGTCGCGAGCCAGCGCCATGAAGGCGGGAAGCTGGTCGCCAAGCGCTATGATGATGACGGCATATCCGGCGGCATGCTCGAGCGCCCGGCCCTGCAGCGGCTGATGGCGGATATCGATGCCGGGCATATCAGTATGGTTGTGGTCTACAAGATTGATAGGCTCAACCGATCGCTGGCCGACTTTTCAAAGCTGGTCAAATGGCTGGATGCCGGAAGTGCCGCTTTCGTCTCGGTGACCCAGGCGTTCAACACCGCAACCTCGATGGGACGGCTGACACTCAATGCGCTTTTATCCTTTGCCCAGTTCGAGCGGGACGTCACCGCCGAGCGGATCCGGGACAAGATTGCGGCGTCCAAGAAGACGGGCATGTGGATGGGTGGGATTGTCCCCTTGGGCTATGATCCGCATCCCGATCCGATGCGCCGCGAACTGGTAATCAATGCCAAAGAGCGGGTGGTCGTGGAAATGCTGTTCCAGCTTTACGACAAACTTGGCTGTCTCGGGCGGGTTGCAGAGGAAGCCGGGCGGCGCGGCTTGCGCTCAAAATTTCACAAGTTCACCACCGGACGGACCAGCGTCGGTGCCGTGCTCACACGCGGGCAATTGCATCATCTGCTGACCAATCCGGTCTGTCTCGGCCAGATCCGCCACAAAGAGAAGATCTGGCCGGGGCTGCATCCCGCCATCATTCCGCAGGACCTCTGGGACCGGGTGCAAAGCCAACTCGTGGCAAAGAGTGCCCGTAAACGCGGTCAGGTTGGCGGCATGATGTTCAAAGGTGAACGCGCGCCCGACCATGGCATTGATCATGGTTTCCTTGGACACCGGCATCCCGTCCCATTCGGCCACCAGACTGCCATCGCGCAGGCACATCACATGATCGCATCGGCGATGGCCATTTCGCCCATCGGATAGGGGATCTGCGCCATTGTCGCCTGGGTCAGCCCCTCGCAGATCGCATCGAACATCGTCGGACAACCGTCGATCCCGACCGAGATCATATCCATGTTCCCGGCCCTGCGCGCGGCCTTGGCCGCACCCAGCGACATGGCATCGCTTTCGGCAAACACGGCGTCAAGCTCGGGATTTGCGGTCAGGATGTTCTGGGTGGCCTTGAACGCTTCGTTCTCGTCCCGGTTCGCGGACTGGGTGGCGATGACCGTGATGTCAGGATAGTTGGCCAACGCCTCGGCACAGCCCTGCGAGCGCTGGAGTTCAGCGGTCGAGCCCAGCACGCCTTGCAGAATGGCGATGTTACTTCGGGGCCTCCACCGGGCTTTGCAACGCGGCCTTCAATGCGGTCAGAAAACCCGCAGCCGCAGCCCCGTCTACCGCCCGGTGATCGCAGGTCAGCGACAGATCACAAATCTGCCGCCAGTCCGGCGCGCCATCGTTCCAGACCTGCCGCATGCTGGTGGCCCCCACCGCAAGGATCGCCACCTGTGGCGGGTTCAGGATGGCAGTGAACCGGCGCACATCGAACATCCCAAGGTTCGAGACGGTGAAAGTTCCGCCCATCACTTCGGCAATGCTGATCTTGCCATCGCGCACTTTGGCCACCAGCGCGCGGCGGCGGTCGGCGATCTGGGCCAGCGTCAGGCCCTCGGCACCGTGCACCACCGGCACCGTCAGGCCCTTGGCGGAGCTGACAGCAAGCCCGACATTCGCGGTGGCAAACTGGTGCACGGCGTCCTCGCGGTAATGGGCGTTGAGGCCGGGAAACTGGATCAGCGTCTGGGCACAGGCCTGCAGGATCACATCGGTCAGCGTGATCCCGGGCGAACGGCGGTCAAGTGCGGCCTGCATCTCAACTTCGATCACCACATCGAACATCGGGGCTGCCCAAGCGGCGGTCATTGCCCGGGCCATCAGCTTCTCGGTCTTGCTCAGCGCGCGGGTGGTGATTTGCGGATCGGCGTCAGAAAGTTCTGCCATGGTCCTGTCCTCCGGGTCAGGCGGCAATGGCGGCAAGAGCCGCTTTGCCGGAACAGCCGTATTGCTGCATCTTGTCAATTGTCGCATCGACCATCCGGCTGCGGCCCTCGGCCATCGCCTCTTCCAACTGACGGTCGCCCTGCGCCCAGACGGCTTCGAAACCGGCCCGGAATGCATGGCGCAGATCGGTGTCGGCGTTGAACTTGTGCACCCCGGCAGCCTTGGCCTGACTGACCTCATCCGCGCTCAGACCCGACGCCCCGTGCAGCACCAGCGGGATGCCGGTCGCCGCCTTGATCTCCTGAATACGCTGGATGCTGATCGGTTCGGTGGCCAGCCCGGGGATCACCCCGTGGACGATGCCGACCGAGATCGCCAGATAATCGATGCCGGTTTCGGCCACAAAGCGCCGCGCCTCTTCCACATCGGTGTAATAATCGGCCCAGTTCACCTTTTCGCCGACATCCGGGATCTTGCCCAGTTCGGCCTCGACCGGGATGCCAAAGGCATGGGCGATGTCCACGACCCGCCGCGTGGTGGCGATGTTTTCCTCGAACGGCAGATGCGCGCCGTCATACATGATCGAATTAAAGCCAAGCCGGATCGCCATCATCACCTCGTCCCACGAGCCGTGGTCCAGATGGATGACATGGCGGGCGTTGGAACGCTCGGCGATGCGGCGGGTCATCTCGAACGCGCGGGCGACCCCCATATGCGGGATGATCGCCCGGCCAACCTGCAGGATCACCGGCGCATCGGCCTTTTCAGCGGCCCAGACCAGCGCTTCGGTGGTTTCTTCGTTGTGCATGTTGAACGCACCAACGGCATAGCCGCCCTTGCGGGCATGCTCGATGAGGGCGCGGAAATCAGACTGTGCCATGGGGCGTTCCTTCGGAATGACGAGCGGAGTCGGGTGTGGCAGTTGCGGGTGTGGCGTTGCCCGGGACGGCAAATCGTTCGATGTAATGCAGATAGTCTGCGACCTCGGCGGCTTTGCGGGCGGCGTCCCAGCCGACGCGGGTGGCAAGGATATCGGCGGCGCGGGACAGCACCTCGCGGCCACAGGTGGCGTTCAGACCCACCATGATCCGGCGGATCAGCGCATCGGTCAGGGTGCGGCAAAATTCCTGTTCAAAAGTGAAAACCAGTTCGGCACCAATCGCCCCGCTGTCGGGGTCAAACGGCTCCAGCAACGCCGGATCGCTATTGCCCAGCGTCAGGATATCCCCCGCCCGCGCCCCGTAGATCGAGATCAGACGGTCAACCAGCGGCCCGGAAACGCCACTCTGCGCCACCAATGCAGCGCGATACGCCGCCCAATCGCCGACCCGCGCGCCGGGAAACAGGGTCTTGGCGGTGGTGCAGCGCGGTGCTTTGAGACCAAGTTGCTTATAGACTACATCCACGGTTTCCTCAGCCAAGCTGCGATAAGTGGTCAGCTTGCCGCCGATGATCGACAACAGCCCCGGCCTTTGTGGGGCGTGATCGTGGATCACATGGCTGCGCGGCACTTTCCATTCGGACTTGTCCGGCACAAACGGCAGCGGGCGCACCCCACTGTAAGTATACAGAATGTCCTGCCGCCGCAGCCCGGCACCGGGGATCACCTGATTGACCTCGCCCAGCAGATAATCAACCTCGGCATCGTCGGCGCGGGCAGTGTCTGGATCGGCGTCATAGCGATTGTCCGTGGTGCCGATCATATAGCGCTTGCCCCAGGGAATGATCAGAACCAGCCGCCCATCGGCGCGGGATTCGTAATACACCACGTCCTTGGGCGCACCGGGGAAGGGATCCAGGATCAGATGACTGCCCTTGGCCCCGCCAATCTGGCGCCGTTCCGCCGGGCGACGCGTCCCCAATACCGTATCAACCCAAGGGCCCGCTGCATTGACCACCAGCCGGGCCGAAAGGCTGTGGCGCGTGCCCGCCAGCATGTCGGTGTAATAGACACCGCAGACCCGCCCGCCTGTTTCGATAAAGCCATCGACCTTGGCATGGGTAAAGATGCGGGCACCATCGGCATGGGCGGCAAGGGCCACCTCGACACACAGCCGCTCGGACCAGACCACTTGCCCGTCCATGAAAATGGCGCTGCCGTTCAGGCCGCGCGGGTCGATCAGCGGAAACCGTTCAAGCGTTTTGGCGCGATTCAGAATGCGGTGGGTGACCGTGCTCTTGTCAAACGACAGGATGTCATAAGATAACATTCCGGCCCGGATCATCCATTTCGACCGATTGTTGTGGCTATACAGCGGGATCATCAGTGGCACAGGCTTGACCAGATGCGGGGCGTTGCGGAACATCAGTTCGCGTTCGCGCAGGGATTCCCGCACCAGCCGGATGTCGCCCTGTTCCAGATAGCGCAGCCCGCCGTGGATCAGCCGCCCCGACCAGCTTGAGGTGCCGCTGCCGATATCTTCCTTTTCGACCAGCGCCACCCGCAGGCCGCGGGCCGCAGCGTCGCGCGCAATGCCTGCACCATTGATGCCGGCCCCGATCACGATCAGATCGAACACCCCCTCCGAAATCGCCGCAGCGGCGGTTTGGTCGGCAGCAAGCGGAGTCTGGGCGGTCGATCCGGTCATCGGTTCTCTCGGCTAATCTGGAGATTCTGACATTCGGCGCTTGCCC
This sequence comes from Rhodobacterales bacterium, assembly GCA_031422295.1. GTDB lineage: Bacteria > Pseudomonadota > Alphaproteobacteria > Rhodobacterales > Rhodobacteraceae > JANOMH01. The sequence continues at coordinate 76,355 of JANOQM010000092.1, forward strand.
GGTCCGGGGCGTGCCAATTTTTAAAAATCAGGCGTCAGTCTCGATATACGCAAGCACGGTGCGCACCTTGGCGTCCTGGCCTTCGGGCACGAGGATTTCGGTCAACACCCCGGTTGCGGGCGATTCGAGTTCCTGCGTGGCCTTTTCCGCCTCGATCTCAGCCAGCGGCTCGTCTTCGGTGACGCGGTCACCGACTTTCTTGAACCAGCCGGTGACAGTGCCCTCGCTCATCCCCATGCCCCATTGCGGCAGCAGCACTTCTACTCTCATGGCGGTACTCTCCGGGTTTTAAGGTTGGATCAGGCGGCGCAGACAGCTTGAATGGCCGCGACAATGCGTTCGGTTGTGGGATAGATTTGCGGTTCCAGCGCCGGGCTGAACGGCACCTGCATATCCAGCGCGGTAACCCTTTTGATCGGTGCTTTCAGCGCGTCAAAGGCCGCTTCACAAACAAGCGCCGAGATCTCGGCGGCAGCACCACAGGTGCGGGCGGCGGGTTCGGTGATCACCAGCCGTCCAGTGCGCCGGACCGATGCGATGATGGACTTGATGTCAAGCGGCACCAGCGTGCGCGGGTCGATCACCTCGACCGAGATGCCTTTTGCTTCCATCTGCTCTGCCGCTTTCATCGCCAGCGGCACTGCGCCAGAAATCGCGACAACGGTGACATCGGTGCCCTCGCGGCGGATACGCGCCTGACCGAAGGGAATCCAGTATTCGTCATCCTGAACCTCTTCCTTCTGGCCCCACAGCGGCACGGCTTCAAAGATCAGCACCGGATCGTCGCAATCAACGGCGGTGCGCAACAGCCCTTTGGCATCACTGGCCGACCCCGGCGCGATGACCTTGAGCCCCGGAACCGTCATGAACATCGGATAGGGGCGGTCAGAGTGATGTGCCCCGGTGTTGAGCCCGTAAAACATCGCCGAGCGGAACACGACCGGGATCGAGCTTTGGCCGCCGAACATATAGCGGTTCTTGGCGGCTTGGTTCACCAACTGATCCATCGCCATATACATGAAACTGGAATAGGACAGATCCACAATCGGACGCAGCCCGGTCATCGCCGCACCAATCGCGGCCCCGACCATCGCCTCTTCGGAGATTGGCGTGTTGCGGACCCGGGCGTGGCCGAACTGGTGGACAAAATCGCCCGACTCGGCGCGCTGTTTGCTTTCGCCGGTGGTGCCGTAGACATTGGACTCCACATCCTCGCCGATGATGATCACGCGTTTGTCGGCAACCATGGCTTCGCGCTGTGCGGCACCGATTGCAGCGATGTAGGTCATGATGCTCACAGCACGTTCTCCAGCGTATAGGGCTCGGTATAGAGGTCTTCAAAGGCGACCCCGGGTGCCGGATCGGGGCTTTGCAGGGCGAAATTCGCACAATCCTCGACCTCTTGCGCGACATCGGCCTCCATCTGGTCCATGGTTGCGGCGGTGGCATGACCCTGCGCGATCAGCACGTCGCGGAACATCACGACGGGATCGCGCGCCAGCCATATCGCCTTTTCGGCGGCGTCGCGGTAGTCGACGTTGATGCGCAGCCCCTCGGAATGTTCGCGGAACCGATAGGTCATAACCTCGACCAGGGTCGGCCCTTCACCCCGGCGGGCGCGGTCGACAGCCTCGGCCACGGCGGTATAGACATCCATGATATTCTGGCCGTTCTCGACCCGCACACCCGGCATTCCGAACCCGGACGCACGGTCAACGATGCGGCCCGCAGTGACGGTATGCGACGGAGTAGACAAGGCGTAGTGGTTGTTTTCGCACAGGAAAATTACCGGCAGCTTCCAGGTGGAGGCAAGGTTCATCGATTCGTACAGCACGCCCTGATTGGCGGCCCCATCGCCGAAAAAGCACATCGCGACCCGGTTCTCGCCCAGAACCATGGCCGAAAGCCCGGCCCCCACCGCAATCGGGATCGACGACCCGGTGACCCCGGATTCGCCCAGACTGCCCACCGACGCATCGGCCAGATGCAACGATCCGCCCTTGCCCTTGCACACGCCGGTGGCTTTGCCGACCAGTTCCGCCATCAGCGGCCCCAGCGGCGAGTCCATCCCGATCGGATGCCCATGGCTGCGATGATTGCCGGTGATGTGATCGCCCTTGCGCAGGGCCATGCAGGCCCCGACCACCTGCGCCTCTTGTCCGATGCTGGTGTGCACCGTTCCGGGGATCTGGCCACGCTTGACCATCTTTGAGGCGCGCTCGTCAAACACCCGGATGCGCAGCATGCGGCGCTGCATCTCCAACATGGTTTCAGGTGAGGGACCGGTCACTGTCATCATCGCTCCGCTGGTATTTGCTTCATATGGTCACTATTGTGAACATTTGTAGCTTTTGATTCTCAATCTGACAAGCGGACAAAATTGGTCAAGGGGCAAAAAGTTCTTGTTTTTCTTTTTATGTATGCTTTTGAGTGTGTTGAACTACCGCCCGACCAGATGGGCGCTTGCTGTTAGTCAGAAATTCAACGAATTGACATTTGCGCCACTGGACGAAAGCTGTGTCTGCAGCACATTCTTTCGATGAAGTGGCTGGAAACCGGGGCAGAACGCATGAACGATTTCGACAGGAAATCCAGTGAGGTGGCGCGCGCCGCCTGGCTCTATTACGCCGAAGAACTGACCCAAAGTCAGATCGCCGACCGGCTGGGCGTCAGCCGCAGCACGGTGATAAGGCTGTTGCAGAAAGCCAAGCAAACGGCGCTCGTCACCATCACCCTCGACGTCTCGTCGGAAACCTTCGAGGCCGAAAGGGATCTTGAAAAACGCTACGGACTGCGCAAGGTCCGCATTGTGCCCGAAGCCGTCGACGAGGTGATGCAGCGCCGCTGGATCGGACAGGCCGCCGCCGGGATGCTGAGCGAATTGGCGCGCGATAACAGCATCATTGCCGTAAGCTGGGGGATGACGCTGCAAGCGATGGCGGATTCCCTGACCGGCGAAAGTGCGAAAACCGGCATGAAGATTGTCGCCCTGTTGGGCGGGGTGCAAAAGGCCAGCCGCGGCACCAACCCATACGAGGTTGCCGAACAGTTGGGGCAATATTTCGACGCCCCCGCCACCGCGGTTTATGCCCCGTTTTATGTGCGCGATCCGGCGACGGCGCAGGGGCTAAGCAGCGACCCCGGGCTGCAAGAGGCGCTCGACCTCGCCCGCAACGCCTCGCTTGCGGTGTTCAGCCTTGGTGCGCTGGATGACACCGCAACGATGTTGCGGCTGGGCTATGTCAATGCCGAGGAAGAGCGGTTTCTGCGGGACAAGGGGGCCGTCGGGGAAATCGCCAGCCGTTGGATCGACAAGGACGGCAAGGCGGTCAATCTGCCTGCCAGCATTAACCCGATCGGCATTTCGCTGGAGGATATCTGCAAGATCCCGGATCGCCTGCTGGTGGCGGGCGGCGAGTCCAAGCGTCACGTGATCCGCGCGACGCTGCGTGGCGGGTTTGCAACCCATCTGGTCACGGATGAGCGGATCGCTGCGGCCCTGCTGGCGGAATGATGCGGCGCGGATCGCCCGCCGGTCCTGTTGCCCGATGACCCGCAAAACCGCATCCAATGCCAGTTGACACACTTGTTTAACTAGTGGTCATATGCTCCAATGAGTTGAAATGAGTGGCTTGGCCGCTCCGCGCCAGCGCATTTTCAACCCAATCTCCGCCCCATGCGGGAAAAGAGCAGGAATGGACCCGACATGATCCTTGGCATCGATTTGGGAACGTCGATGGTCAAGGCCGTCTGCTTTTCGATGAACGGCGCATGCCTTGCCACGGCGTCACGCCGTACTGTGCTGAACCATCTGGGCGAAGGCCGGATCGAACAGGATTTTGAGGCCATCGTCACCTCGGTCGGCGAAGTGGTGGCCGAGGTTTGTGCCGCATGCCCCGAACCGCCCCGCGCCATCGGCATCACCGGACAAAGCGACGGGCTGTGGCTGTTGGATGCCGAAGGACGTAGCGCGCATCCGGCGATCTCGTGGCTTGATGACCGGGGCAATCCCTATCTGCAAACTTGGATCGACAGCGGCGTGTTCGAGGCGGTGTTTCGGCGCAATGGCAATGCGATTTTTCCGGGCAGTCAGGCCCCGCTGATGGCCGCACTGGCGCGGACCAATCCCGAAGCGCTGGAGCGGGCAGCGACGGCAAGCTATCTCAAGGACGCGATCCTGCAACGGCTGACCGGGGTCCGGGTGGCGGATGCATCCGATACGTCGCTGCCATTTCTGAACACCCGCACGCGCAGCTATGACCCCGAGATTCTGCGCCTGCTGGGGCTGGACCGCTATGCAAGGCTGTTGGCCCCGGTGATGCCTGCGCCCGGTCAGGCGTTCCCGCTGACGGCTGACGGTGCCCGGCTGACCGGTTTGCCCGCAGGTATTCCTGTCCATGCCGGCCCGTTTGACATGCCCGCCTGCGCCATCGGTGCGGGGGTGCGCAAAGTGGGCGACGGGCTGGTGATTGTCGGCACGACGCTGGCCTGTCAGGTCATGGTGGACCGGGTGGATACGGAGTGCGCGCCGGTCGGCATGACGCTGTGCATGCCGCAACAGGGCCGCTGGCTGCGCGCCTTTCCGGCCACGGTCGGCACGGCGACACTGGACTGGATTCTGGGCATCGTCAACGTAGAGGCATCAGGGCTCGACGCGTTGCTGAAGCAAAGCCGCCCCGGTGCCAACGGCGTGACCGCCCTGCCCTATTTCTCGGCCACGGGCGAGCGTGCGCCGTTTGTCGATGTCAACGCCCGGGGCCTGTTGTCCGGGCTGAATACCGCGACCACGCCTGCGGATCTGGTGATGGCGGTCTGCGAATCGGTGGCCTATGCCGCCCGCCACTGCATCGAGGCGGCCAAGGTGACCGGCACCCTGTCGGTCTGCGGCGGCGGCGCAAATTCGGCGACATGGAGCCAGATGATCGCCGATGTCCTGCAACGCCCGCTGCAGATCGCGCGGCGGCCCGAAGTGGGCGCGCGCGGGGCCGCGATCGCGGCGATGGATGTGGTCGGCATCGCCTATGATCCCGATCTGTGGACCGCACCCGAAGGGCTGATCACCCCGCGCAACGACATGGCCGCCCCCTATCAGCGCGGCTTTGCCACCTACCTTGAAACCCTCGCCGCAGTGCGCCCGCTGTGGCACAGCTGAGCCGTAACTTGAACTTTGTAGTATTTTTTTATCATATGTTCAAATTCAATCAGCTATCAACGCCCATAATTCATGCGTTTGCAGCATTTTTCTGCATTGCGGCAAGAACTTTGGTATTGACCAAATAACATTAGTTCAAATATGCTCAAGCCAACAGAAATCCCGGAGGAGCCTCCCTGATGCCCAGCAATGTAGCCCTGACCGGCCTTGCCCGTGACCTTGCCGCACGCGGCGAAACTGGCCGTCCGATCCGGATTGGTCTGGTCGGCGCGGGCGAGATGGGAACCGATATTGTCGCCCGCGTGTCGCAGATGCAGGGCATTGAAATTGGCGCGATATCCGAGCTGAACCCCACCGCCGGGGCGCGGGCTGTGGAAATTGCTTACGGCGATGCCGCCCGGGCGCAGGCCACCACGACCACCGACGCGATGAACGCCGCGATTGAGGCTGGCAAGATCGCCGTGACTCAGGATGTGAACACGCTGCTCGAATCGGGTCTGATCGACGTGGTGATTGATGCCACCGGAATTCCGGCGGTCGGCGCTGCCATCGGTCTGGCGGCGATGGAACGTGGCAAGCATCTGGTGATGATGAATGTCGAGGCCGACGTGACCATCGGCGCGTATCTGCAGGCCGAGGCCAAGCGTCTTGGCGTGGTTTATTCGCTGGGCGCGGGCGATGAGCCGTCAAGCTGTATGGAACTGATCGAATTTGTTTCCGCCATGGGCCACCGGATCATTTCCGCAGGCAAGGGCAAGAACAATCCGCTGAATATCGATGCCACCCCGGCGGAATACGAGGCCGAGGCCAAAGAACGCCACATGAACCCGCGCATGCTGGTCGAATTCGTCGATGGATCGAAAACCATGGTCGAGATGGCGGCGATTGCCAATGCCACCGGGCTGATCCCCGACCGCCCCGGCATGCACGGCCCGGCCTGTTCGCGCGACGAACTGTCGTCGGTGCTGATCCCGAAATCGGCGGGTGGGCTGCTGTCGTCCGGCGAAGGACGGGTCGATTTCACCATCGGCAAGGGTGTGGCCCCCGGCGTGTTCGTGGTGGCCGAAATGGATCACCCCCGCATCCGCGAGCGGATGGAAGATCTGAAAATGGGCAAAGGCCCGTATTTCACCTTTTTCCGCCCCTATCACCTGACCAGCCTTGAGGTGCCGCTGACCTGCGCCCGTGCGGTGCTGTATGGCAAGGCCGATATGGTGCCGATGGCCCGTCCGGTCGCCGAGGTCTGTGCCGTGGCGAAAAAGGCTTTGGCGGTGGGCGATGTCCTCGATCAGATCGGCGAATATTGCTACCGCGCCTGGATCATGACGGTGCCGGAAGCTGTCGCCGCCAAGGCCATTCCCTGCGGCCTGTTGACCGGGGCGGTTGTCACTGCACCGATTGCCAAGGGCGCGCTGATCACCACTGCAAATGCGAAAGTGCCTGCGGGCAGCCGGATTGCCGAGCTGCGCGCCCGGCAAGACGCAATGCTGGCGAAGGTATAAGGGGACCCGCGATGACAACTCTGGCCAAGACCGAAACCGACAACCGCCCGTTCGCAATCAAGCAGTTCACCCCCGAAGCACTGCGGGCGGCGCTGAAGAAAATGTACCTGATCCGCCGCTTTGAAGAAGGCGCCGAGGATAGCTACACCCGTGGCCTGATCCACGGCACCATGCACCTGTCGATCGGACAAGAGGCGTCGGCGGTGGCCACCTGTATGGAGCTGTCGGACGACGACAAGATCACCTCGACCCATCGCGGCCATGGCCATTGCATCGCCAAAGGCGCCGACGTTGGCCGGATGTTCGCCGAGTTCTTCGGCAAGGAAACCGGCTATTGCCACGGGCGCGGCGGCTCGATGCATATCGCCGATGTGACCAAGGGCAATCTTGGCGCGAATGGCATTGTCGGCGGCGGGTTGCCGATTGCGGTGGGGTCGGCGCTGACCTCTAAGCGTCTGGGCAAATCCGATGTGACGATCTGTTTCTTCGGCGACGGGGCCAACAACGAAGGCGCGTTCCATGAGGCGTTGAATATGGCGTCGATCTGGAAGCTGCCGGTGATTTTCGTTTGCGAGAACAACAAATACGGCATGTCGACCTCGACCGAACGCTCGACCGCTGTGGCCAATATCGCCGACCGCGCCGTGGCCTATTCGATGCCGGGTGTCACCGTCGATGGCAATGATTTCTCTGCCGTGGCCGAGGCGCTGCATATTGCCATTGCCCGGGCGCGTGCCGGTGAGGGGCCGTCACTGGTGGAAAACCTGACCTACCGCTGGCGTGGCCATTCCAAATCCGACCGCAACCGCTATCGCACCAAAGAGGAAATCGAGGATTGGATGAGCCGCGATCCGATTGAACGGTTCCGTGCCGAATTGATCACCCATGGGATTCTGGACGACGCTTCCGCCGCCGCCCTGCTGACCGCCGCTGAGGCCGATGTTGCCGCTGGCATCGAATTCGCCAAGGCCAGCCCCGCGCCGCATGTCGATGACGTCACCCGCTATGTCCATGCCGAGGCCGCAGAATGAACGTCCAGACCACCCCACCCCGTATCCTGAGCTATTCCGAGGCGCTGCGCGAAGCCATGGCGATTGCGCTGGAAACCGATCCGCGCGTGATCCTGATGGGCGAAGATATCGGCGTCTATGGCGGCGCGTTTCAGGTGACGGGCGATCTGATCGACCGGTTCGGGCCGGACCGGGTGATGGATACGCCAATCTCCGAACTGGGCGGTGCCGGTGTGGCGGTGGGCGCGGCGCTGACCGGCCTGCGCCCGATCTTTGAATTTCAGTTTTCGGATTTCGCGACGCTGGCGATGGAACAGATCGTCAATCAGGCCGCCAAGATGCGTTATATGCTGGGCGGCGAGGCGTCAGTGCCGCTGGTGTTCCGGATGCCGTCAGGCTCTGGCACTGGCGCTGCGGCGCAGCACAGCCAAAGTTTCGAGGCGTGGTTCGGCCATGTGCCGGGGCTGAAAGTGGTGCAACCCTCGACCCCGCATGATGCCAAGGGGCTGCTGCTGGCGGCCCTCGCCGATCCTGACCCGGTGATCGTGTTTGAACACAAGCTGCTGTATAAAATGAAGGGCGAGGTGCCCGAGGGCTATTATACCGTGCCGATCGGCAAGGCCGCGATCCGGCGTGCTGGCACCGATGTCACCATCGTTGCCACCGCCATCATGGTGCACCGCGCCCTGGAGGCGGCCGAAAAGCTGGCCGCCGAAGGGATTGAGGCCGAAGTCATCGACCTGCGCTCGGTCCGCCCGATTGACGGCGCGACCATCATCGCCAGCGTCCGGAAAACCGGCAAGCTGCTGTGCGTGTTCGAGGGGGTCCGCACGCTGGGTGTCGGGGCCGAAATCTCGGCGCTGATCGCGGAAAGCGAGGCGTTCGATTACCTTGATGCGCCGATCATGCGGCTGGGCGGGGCCGAAGCGCCGATCCCCTATAACCCCGATCTGGAGCGCGCCGCCGTGCCGCAGACGGACAAGATCGAAATCGCGGCCCGCCGTCTGGTCCGGGGGCAGGTCTGATGCCTATTGAAGTGATCATGCCCAAAGTCGACATGGATATGGTCAGCGGCACGTTTGCCGTCTGGCATATCGCCGAGGGCGCGCTGGTCGAAAAGGGTGCAGCCCTGTTCGATATCGAGACCGACAAATCCGCGATGGAGGTCGAAAGCCCCGCGACGGGCCATCTGCACCATATCAGTGCCAGCCCCGGTCAGGTTGTGGCCGTCGGCACCGCCGTTGGGTGGATTTATGCTGCGGGCGAAGTGGTTGGCGCAGCACCCTCAACCAATCCCCATCCCGCCGAAGCAGAGACCTCAGGGTCTGCGGCTCCGGTTCCCGCGTCCGATGCCGGTCTCCCCTCCCGGAGCGGTTCGGATGCGGTGGGGATCCGGGCTACCCCCCTCGCCCGCCGTCTGGCGCGCGAAGCGGGGATTGCGCTGGAGAAAATCGCTGGCTCCGGCCCGCATGGTCGCATTCAGCGTGCCGATATCGAGGCGGTGCAAAACCTCGCCGCCGCAGTGAAAGCGGACGCCGCGCCAACGCCCGCCCCTGTCTTTGTCACCCCAGCGCAGGCGGACGCCGCCCCCGCCACCGCCCCTACCGGGCCCGTCCTCGAATCCCTGCGCAAAATCTACGCCGGACGCGAATTCGAGGAAGTCGCCCTTGACGGCATGCGCAAGATCATCGCCGCCCGGCTGACCGAGGCGAAATCGACCATCCCGCATTTCTATCTGCGCCGCGATATCCAGCTCGATGCGCTCATGGCTTTCCGCGCCCAGCTTAACAATTCGGTCGGGGCGCGCGGCATCAAGCTCAGCATCAACGATTTCATCATCAAGGCCTGTGCTTTGGCCCTGCAAGACAACCCCGATTGCAACGCCGTCTGGGCCGGCGACCGGGTGCTGAAAATGAAAGCCTCGGATGTGGCGGTTGCCGTCGCCATCGAAGGTGGCCTGTTCACCCCGGTGCTGCGCGACGCCGAGTTCAAATCGCTGTCGAAACTCTCCGCCGAAATGAAAGACCTCGCCGCCCGCGCCCGCGCCCGCAAACTCGCCCTGCACGAATATCAGGGCGGCAGTTTCGCCATTTCCAACCTCGGCATGATGGGCATCGACAATTTCGACGCCATCATCAGCCCGCCGCACGCCTCGATCCTGGCGGTGGGTGCGGGGGTCAGGAAGCCAGTTTGCGATGCAACCGGGGAAATTGTGGTGGCGACAATCATGTCGGTCACCCTGTCGGTCGATCACCGCGTCATCGACGGCGCATTGGGTGCGCAATTCCTGACTTCGATCAAGACCTACCTCGAAAGCCCGATGAACCTGGTCGCGTAAGCCATTCACTCCAAACGAAAAACGCCGGGAATGTTCCCGGAGTTATCGGATGGGCGATCCGCCGGCCATTGCTCAATTCAAGAGCGACGCAATCCCGTGACCCGGCACATGGTCCATCGTCTCTGACGGATGTTTGCAGCCGGTCAGGCCGATAATCCCCGTCAGGTCGGCTCGCGGACCCTGATCGCCGCAGCCGGGCTTTGCACCCGCCGCGATCCGCTGGGGCCGGGCGGATCAGATGGCCCGGCTCTTTCGGATCGGCGCCTAATCCGCCCCTTCCGCCAGCCGTTCGGCCACTGTTTCGTTGGTGATCAGCACCGCCGGTTTCAGCATCCGCAATGCGGCGCGGATCACCGTGACCTTGTTCCAGCCACCCGAGGCCAGCACAAGATTGCGGGTGTCGCGCAGGTCATAGGGATGCACGGCCAGTACCCGTTCATTCACTGGATGATCCACCACCTGACCTGTCGCATCGACGAAATGGCACAGGATATCGCCCACAGCACCAGCCCGTTCCAGCGATGTCACCTCATCCTTGGTCAGCAGGCCATATTCGGTAAAAATCGAATGTGGCGTCAGGTCGCCCACCGAAATGATCGCCATATCCAGTTGTTTGGCCCGCCCGAACACCTCGGCAATACCGGGATGGGTCATCAATGCCTCGCGGGTGCGGGCATCGGGGGCAAACACCGGGGCGGCCATCAGATGACATTCCGCTGCCAGCCGGTCGGCCACCCGCCAGGCGAATTCCGACGGGTTGACCGCAGAAACCCGCGTCAGCCCGCCCATCATCGACACCACCCGCACGCCATCCGCACCGCGCGGTTCGATTGCCGCAAGTCCGCTGGACAGGGTTTTGCCCCAGCCAAGGCCGATCGTCATGGCACTGGTCACGGCCTTGGACAGATACGCCCCCAGTTCCGCGCCGACAATGGCAGGAATCCGCGCCTCGGATTGCGGTTCCGGAATCACGATGGCGCGGGTCAGGCCCCAGCGCGTCTCCAACTGCCGTTCCAATGCGGTGCAGCGTGACATCCGGGTGGTCACGCGGATCTGCACGGTGCCATCCTGCCGGGCGGCGGCGAGGATGCGCAGCACGCGTGAGCGGTTCAACCCGACAGCGCGCGCCACCTCGTCCTGCGTCATGCCCTCGATATGGTAAAGCCAGGCAATCCGGGTCTTGATGTCTTCGGTCACGTCTTCTGATATCATCAAACTTTCCCCCGGCAACCGGTTCAGAGTATTCCATCATGGACGATGTGAAACTGCGAAACGCCCCGCATTATCCATGATTTAATCGCGCCAACAGCCCTTATCAGCGACTGGTGCGGCGCAGCAAGTCCACTAGCACTGCGACAAGGACGACAGCGCCGACAATTACCCGCTCCCAAAAGCCGGAAACATTCATCATCACTGTGCCGCTTGCCAGAACGGCCAGCAACAGCGCGCCCAGCATCGTGCCGATAATCGACCCCTGACCGCCGCGCAGACTGGTGCCGCCCAGAATGGCAGCGGTGATCGCGCCCATCAGCCAGCCTTCGCCGACCGACGGCTGGCCCGCATCCATCCGGCTGGCATAGAGGATCCCCGCGAGGGCAGCAAACATGCCCGCCAGGCCATAAGCCAGAAACTGCACCCGCTGCACCCGGATACCGGCCAGCACAGCCGCATCGTGGTTGCCGCCAACCGCATAGATATTGCGCCCGAACCGGGTCTGCCGCAGCATCCAGATCAACACGACACCGGCCAGAATGAACAGCACCACCGGCACCGGCACCCCGAGGATCGTGCCCTTGCCGAAAAAGCCGAATTGATCGCCCAGCGGGCGGATCGGATAGCCTTCGGTGATCACCAGCGTCATGCCGGCGAAAATCTCCCATGTCGCCAGCGTCACGATGAACGGGTTCAGCCGCAGCCCGGCCACGAAAATCCCGTTGATTAGCCCCAGAGCCATGCCAAAGGCCATGGTAAACGGGATCACCAGATACGGATGCACCCCCCATTGGGTCAGCGCAATGGATCCGATCATTGCCGACAGCCCTGCCGCCGCCCCCACCGACAGATCAATCCCGCCGACCATCAGCACCAGCGTCTGACCCAGTGCGACCAGCCCGACAAAGGCTGCCTGCCGCGCCACCACCGACATGTTATAGGGCGACAGAAAGTTTTCCGTCGCCAGTGACAGCAGCACCATCAGCACGACCAGCGCCACCAGAATCCCGCTCGCCTCCCAGCGCCAGAACCGCACCAGTGCTGACTCGCGCCGCCGCCCGCTGTGCCGTTCTGTCGTCGCAATGTCATGGGCCGTCATGTCAGCGTCCTTTCGTTTGCCCCTGTAGCAGGGTCAGTTCATCGCCAGATGCAGCAGTGACTCCTGGGTGTGGGACGACGCCGGGGCGATGCCCTTGCCCACGCCTTCGTGCATCACCAGAATCCGGTCGGCGACATCCAGCACCTCCTCCATCTCGGACGAAATCAGGATGATCGACACGCCGCGTTCCTCGGTCAGGCGGCGCAACACCGACTGAATCTCGTATTTCGCATTCACGTCGATGCCGCGGGTCGGCTCGTCCATGATCAGGATCCGCGCCTCGCTCATCAGCCAGCGGGCGATGATGACCTTTTGCTGATTGCCGCCCGACAATGTGGTGATCAGGTCGCGCGGCGCGTTAAGCTTGGTTTTCATCTGGGCAAGATGGCGGTCCACCTCGGCCATCATCGCGCCGTTGCGCAGGTGCAGCAGACCGCGGAACCGGTCCATATTCGGCAGCGCGGCGTTTTCGGCGATTGAGAGCAAGGCAAAGATGCCTTCGGTTTTGCGCTCTTCCGGCAGATAGACGATTCCGGCCTTGATCGCCTCCAAGGGTGAGCGGATTTGGACGGGCTTGCCATCCAGAAACACCTGGCCCGCATCGGGGCGGGTCAGCCCAAAGATACATTTCGCCATTTCGGTCCGGCCCGCACCGATCAGTCCCGACACGCCAAGGATTTCCCCGCGCCGCAGGGTAAAGCTGATATCCTGAAACTCGCCCGCCCGGCAAAGCCCCTCGACCCGCAACACCTCGGGCGCATTGTCGGGCAACACCCGTACCGGCTGGGTCAGCGAACTGGCCGGACGACCGGCCATCAGTGACACCATCTGCTCGCGCGTTGCGGTTTGCGGCGTCAACTCGCCCGCGACCTTGCCATCGCGCAGCACGGTGATCTGGTCCGACAGCGCCAACACTTCATCCAAGCGGTGCGAGATATAAAACGCCGCCCGGCCTTCGGTTTTCAGCCGCCGGATATAGGCGAACAGCTTTTCCGTCTCGCGGTGGGTCAAAGCGGCGGTTGGTTCGTCAAAGATCAGGATGCGGGCCGAAGTGGCCGCCGCGCGGGCAATCTGCACCAGTTGTTGCTGCGCCTTGGACAGATCGCCGACAATGGTGGCGGGGTCGATCCGGTCATCCACCTCGTGCAGATGCCGGGTGGCCAGTGCGTTGGTGGCGCGCCAGTCAATGCCGAAGCGGCCGGTCTGATGCGCGCCCAGCAGGATATTCTCGGCTACCGACAGATGCGGCACCAGATTGATTTCCTGCGGTGCAATCGCAATTCCGGCGCGCTGTGCCACAATCGGCGAGGTGAACTGCACCGGCTGACCATCGACCAGCAACGCGCCCGCACTTGGCAACATCTTGCCGCTGAAAATATTCATCAGCGTCGATTTGCCTGCGCCGTTTTCACCGATGACCCCCAGCACCTGACCCGCATGCAGCGTGACCGACACATCGCTGAGCGCGTGCACCGGGCCAAAGCTTTTGCTGATCTGGCGGGCCTCAAAGATGATCGGCATTGCGGGCTCCCCTGAATGGATAGGCCCGCGCGGGGGATGTCACCGCGCGGGCCCAGACTGGGTTAGGACGGGCAGTCAGCTTGGGTGATAAAGCGCGATCCGGTGTTGTGATCCATCGGATAGGTGTGGTTCTGGTTCATCGCCACCATGTAGCGCACCGTCCAATAGCCGATATCCCACTGGCGCTGAGCCTTCAGCGCCGTGATCGTGCCGTTGCAGACAAACTCGACCGCTTCCGGCAGGTCATCCATACCGACAATCGCGACTTTGCCTGCCAGACCGGCATTAAACACGGCGCGCGCCGCACCGATCGGGTTCGAGGCGTTCGACCCGAACAGACCGACCAGGTCGGGATGCGCCTGCAAGGCGTTCTCGGTCAGGGTTACGGCTTCTTCCAGAACATCGTTATCGGGCTGCTCGAACACGATGGTCATGTCCGGAAACCCGGCCAGCGCGTCCTTGAAGCCCTTGATCCGCTCGACATGGTCGGTCGCGGTCAGGCTGCCGGCCAGAATGCCGACCTCACCGGTGCCGCCCACATGTTCGGCCAGAAACATCCCCAGGTCATAGCCATCCTGATAGCTGTTTTTCTGACCGACAAACGGGAAATCCTCGGAACAGAACGAGTTGAAGGTAAAGACGTTAAGCCCCGCCGCTTTCGCCTCTTCCAACAGCTGCACATTGGTCGCCTGATCCAGACAGGCCACGGCCAGACCATCGGGGGCGCGGCCAATATTCGCCTCGATCCGCTGGTTCTGATCGGCCACATCGGCTTGCGGCGGCTGATCCCAGATCATGTTGACGATAATGCCTTCCTGCGCCAGTTCGGCGACTGCATAGGCGCCGCCTTCCTGCACCACATCATACCACGGATGGATGACCTTGGGGATGAACACAAAGGTCAGCTCGCCGTCGACGGGCGTGATCAGGTCAAGCTGGTTTTGCGCGTATGTCGGCGCCGCAAAGGCCGTAAGGGCGACGCTGCAAAGCGCTGCGGCAGTCACCCGGCGAAAGAGTGCAGACATGGAATATCCTCCTGTTCCATATTTCATTGTCGTGTCGTGGGTCGCGTCAGGTGCGGGATGGCCGCACTGCGCAGGTATTCATGAACTCCAGCGTCCCCGGCAGCGACACCAGACCCGCCTGACTGCCCAGCCCGGTCGCATTCAACGCCGAGCAGGCCTGCGCCAGCCGGACACAATCGCGCGGCGTCATGCCTTGCAGCAGTCCGACAGCAAAGCCCGCGTTAAACACATCGCCACAGCCGCAGGTGCAGATCACATCAATGGCAAAGGCGGGCACGGTGAATATCGTGCCGTCGCGGTGGTGGTAATAGGCCCCGTCCGCACCCAGCGTGAACACGCAGCACTGCGCGCCACGATCCAAAAAGAACTGGGCCATCTGTGCCAGATCGGTCAGCCCGCTGAGCGCCTGCGCTTCCTCGACCGAGGGGATGAAATAATCGGTCCAGGGCAGCACCGCCTCGACATCGGGCAGATCGTCGGCGGACCCGGCAAACACATCGACCGTGGTGATACAGCCGCGGGCTTTGGCATGGCGCATCAGGGCGGCATTGGGCGCGCCGTCCATTGCATCGATCAGCCCGACGCCGCCCAGGTGAAACACCCGGGTATCAGTCACCGAATCGTAATCGGCTTCCGGCACGAAATAGGCCCCGGTGGCCCCTTTGAGATGCAGCGCAGGCCGCGACCCGTCTGCCCGGGTCAGCACGATAGAGCTGGATGTCGGCACTCCGGCCAGCCGTTGCATCGCACTGGTGTCTATCCCGAACCCCTGCAGCCGGGTGTCCACCCAGTCGCCCATCATATCCTGCCCCAGCCCGCCGATGGCCTGACATTTCAACCCCAGCTTGGCCGCCGCAATCACCGCCGTTCCGGCCGCACCGGACACCGCCATGGTCAGATCCTGAATCAGATGCGTCCCGCCGCCGGCTGGCACCGTGTCAAACGGCCAGCCCAGACAGTCAAACGTATGGAACCCGGCCGCCGCATAGTCGTACCGCATCACATTCCCCCGCCGGACCTAGCCCTGTTGCTCGGCAGAGGATGGCGAACATTCCAAGTTTGGTCAACACATTTGTTTACTACGAATCACGAATATCCGGTCAGTATTCGTCTGAAAACCCATTTTATGCTGGGAATTCAGGCTAAAAACTTTCCTGCTTGCCTAATGATGCCAGATCGTTTTACTAATACGAAAATCTTTTGCTCACACCGGAGTCGCCCTGTGAAAGCTGCAATCCTGACCGCCCCGAACCAGATGACCTATGGCGAGGCCGCGGATCCCGCCCCCGAACCCGGTGATCTGGTGCTGCGGGTCAAGGCGTCAACCATCTGCGGCACCGATATCCGCATCCTGCGCGGGCGCAAAACTGCGGGCATCCGCTACCCCTCGATCATCGGCCACGAATTCTCGGGAGAGGTGGTCGAAGGCGGCGGCTCGGCGTATCAAACCGGCCAACGGGTCGGGGTATGCCCGGCGATCCCCTGTGGCCGCTGTGCCCAATGCCTGCGCGGGCGCGAGAATCTGTGCCCCGATGCGCAGGCGATGGGCTATCAGATTGACGGCGGCTTTGCCGAATATGTCCGGGTTCCGGCCCGGGCCGTGGCGCTGGGGAATGTGCATCTGTTGCCCGATCAGATCAGTTACGCCGACGCGGCACTGGTCGAACCGCTGGCCTGTGTGCTGAACGGCCAGAACAAGGTTGACCTGACGCAGGGCGATACCGTGGTGGTGCTGGGGGCCGGGCCAATCGGCACGCTGCATGTCAAGCTTGCCCGGTTGCGCGGTGCGGCACAGGTGATCGTCAGCGAACCCAACGCCGCCCGCCGCAGTGCTGCCATCGCCGCCGGGGCCGATCTGGCCATTGACCCCACCGCCTGCGACCTGCGCACCGAAGTCCGCGCGGCGACTGGTGGGCTTGGGGCCGATGTGGTGATCTGCGCCATCGGGATTCCGGCGCTGGCGACGCAGGCCATCGGGCTGGCAGGTTACGGCGGCCGTGTCAGCCTGTTCGCGGGGTTCTCCAAGGGCGAGCTCGGCCAGCTGGACGTGAACGCGATCCATTATGACGAATTGCGCGTGACCGGGTCCTTCGGCCTGTCGCGGCTCGATTATGCCACGGCGCTGCGGATGGTGGCGGATCAGCGGATCGACACCTCTGACATGATCACCCACCGCTACCGGCTGGATCAGCTGGATGCGGCCTTTGCGATGGCCGAAGGCGGGGCTGCGATGAAGGTGGCGTTCCTTGACGACTGACCCGGTTGAAACCTGGGACGTGGTGATCCTTGGCGGCGGCATCAACGGCTGCGGCACGTTTCGTGATCTGTGTGCGCAGGGTGTCAAATGCCTGCTGATCGAGCGGGATGATTTCTGCGCCGGGGCCTCGCAGGGGTCATCCCGGCTGATGCATGGCGGCTTGAAATATCTGGAAACCGGCGAGTTCCGGCTGGTTCGCGAATCCGCGACCGAGCGCAACATGCTGCTGCAAACCGCGCCGCATTATGTCACCGCTTTGCCCTGCATCGTGCCGGTGCGGTCGTATTTCGGCGGTATCATCGGTTCCGCCGCGCGGTTCCTGCGGATTAACGCGCCGCTCAATGACCGGGGTTTTGCGATCACGGCGCTGGGGCTGGCGCTGTATGATTTCTATGGCCGCAAATTCCGCGCCCTGCCGCGCCACAAAATGCTGACCGCCCGCGCTCTGCGCCGCGACATGCCCGACCTTGACCCCGGCCTGAAAGGTGCGGGGCTGTATTACGAGGCGCAGATTTCGCAGGCCGAGCGGCTGGGGCTGGAACTGGTGCTGGACGGCGAGGCGCTGCAGCCTGCCAGCCTTGCGCTGAACCATGCCACGTTGCTGGGGGCTGCAGATGGCGTGATCCACTATCATGCCAATGGCCGCGATCATGCCGTGCAGGCCCGCGTCGTGGTCAATGCCGGGGGGGCCTGGATTGACAAGATCAACGCCGACCTTGGCATCGCCAGCCAGCATATGGGCGGCAGCCGGGGCGCGCATGTCGTGGTGCGCCATCCGGCGCTGCTGGCAGCACTAAAGGGCCGGATGGTGTATTTCGGCACCGCCGATGGAAGGGTGAACCTGCTTTATCCGCTGGGCCAGAACGTGCTGATCGGCTCGACCGACATTGCCAATCCCGACCCCGACACTGCCACCTGCACCCCGGCCGAGGCCGCCTATCTGTGCGCAACTGTCGCCGAGATATTCCCCGGCCTGCCGGTGACCGAGGATCAGATCGTCTACCGCTATAGCGGCGTGCGCCCGCTGCCGCGCTCGGGTGCCAGTGGTGCGGCGGTGACCCGCGATCACTCGATCAGCACCGACACACTGCCCGGCACGTCGACCCCGGTGCTGTGCCTGATCGGCGGCAAATGGACCACGTTTCGCGGCTTTTCGGAAACGGTGACCGATGCGGTTCTGGCGCATCTGAACCAGCCCCGCCAGTGCAGCACCGCCGGGATGCCCATCGGTGGGGGCCGCGATTTCCCGCGCACCGCCGCCGAGAAATCCGCCTTGCTGCGCAGCCTCGCCCAGACCGGCGGCCTGACACTTGACCGTGCGGCCCAGCTGCTGGCCCGCTATGGCACCCGTGCCGCACTGTATTGCGCCAGTCTGAATGGCGCCGCCGAGATCCCGCTTCAAACCCTTCCCGATTACAGCCAGCAGGAAATCGCCCATCTGATCCGCTTTGAGCGCGCGCAAACCGCCGAAGACCTGCTGCGCCGCCGCACCAGCATCGCGCTGGACGGCGACGCCACACCGCAGGCTACTGCCGAAATTGCGCTGCTACTGGATGCAGGCACCCAGCAAACGGCGCGCTTCCGGTATCCGGGTCTGTGATATCCGGGTCTGTGATATGCGCCGAGCGGTCTATTTGATCACCGCATCGCGCGACCGTGTCGTTGTCAGGGCGACAACGATGATGATGAAAATCCCGTAGACCAGACTTTGCGCCTCTGCGCCAAAGCCAGAGGCCTGGATTGCAGTCGGCACGAAGGCCACGGTCAGCGCCCCGAACACCACGTTGATCGGGTTGGTCTGCCCGCCCGAAATGCTGGTGCCGCCGACAAGTGCGGCGGCGATGCCCGGCAACAGCAGGTTGCTGCCCAGCCCGCTGAACGAGGCAGAGCCGGATTGTGCCAAAATCGCCAAAGCCGCCAAGCCTGCGGTAAAGCCCGACAGCGCGTAGGTGAGCGTCTTGATCCGGCGCACCGGGATCGCCGAAAAGATCGCCCCGGATTCATTCTTACCCACCGCCGTCATGTTCTGGCCAAGGATGGTGAAGCGCAGGATGCACCAATAGATCACCGCGACAAGCACACCGATCCAGAAGGTCAGCGGGGCGAAGGCCAGCTGCGTTTCATACAGCACCGACAAAAGTTCCCGGTTTTCGGTGATATAAATCGTGTCCGACCCGCTGGTGATCAGCGCCACGGTTTGCAGAATGCCCAGCGTGCCCAGCGTCAGCGCAAAGGACGGCACTTGGGTATAGGCCACAATCGCCCCGTTGACTGCCCCGATCAGCGTCACCACCAGCAGGATCAGGAAGATCGACGACACGCCAAGCGTCGGCAGCGTCAGGGCAATCAGGATCGTGCCAACCAGTCCGATTGCGGCGTTGGACAGGTCGATTGACCCGATATTCAGCACCATCGCCTGCCCAAGCGCCACCAGCAAGATCGGCGCGGCTGATGCAGTGACGAAGTAAATGCCGAAAGGCCCCAGATAGTTGGCGTTCAAGACGCCGACCACCAGCACCATCGCGCAGAACACCAGCAGCGGGGCCAGCGTGTTCAGCGACCCGGCCTTGAACAGGCGTACAAACACCGGGGGCTTATCGGTGCCGGGCGTGTTGGACGCAGATGCGGCGTGCGTGCTGTTATCGGTCATACCATTTCCGCCACGATATCATGCAATGTTATATGGCTGTTCTGTCGCAGGTCATGGCGGGCCGAAACCCTGCCATCGCGCATGACGATGATGTCATCCGCCATTTCCAGCGCCTCCTCGATTGTATCAGGGATCAGGATCGCCGCCGCACCGTTTTCGACGGCCTGCTTGATCTGGATGTTCAGCGTGCGCGCCGCCCCGACATCAAGGCCACGCAACGGGTGATCCAGAAGCAGAACCTTTAGCCCCGCCGTATGCAGCCACTTTGCCAGCACTACCTTTTGCTGGTTGCCGCCGGAAAACTGCGCCAGCGGGCGCGAAATGTCGTTCGGCCGAACATCCAGCTTGGTCATCCAGGATTGGGCCATCTGCGACAGGCGACGCAAGCGCAGGAACGGCCCTGTCGCCACCTTGCCGGGGTCCACCAGTGCGATGTTGCGCGCGGCAGAAAAGCCGCCGATCATCCCCTCGACCTTGCGTTCTGCGGGCGCATAGGCAAGGCCCGCCTGCACCGCGCGTCGGATCGACCAGCCCGACACCGGCTGTCCGGCGATGATGATCGATCCGGCAGTGTGGGTTTCAGCCCCGAAAATCGTTCTGACCAGCGCCTCGCGCCCCGATCCGCTGGCCCCGACCAATGCGACGATCTGGCCGGGACGCACGGCAAAGGACACGTCGTTATAGGCGCCTTTGCGGGTCAAGGCCCGCACCTCGACCACCGCTTTGCCGGTAAAAGGCGCTGTGCTGCGCGGTTGGGTTTCGATATGGGCCGGTTCATCGACCATGGCGTCGAACAGGTCCTGCTTGGTGATATCACCCGTGCGGCGGTCACTGACCAGTTTTCCGCTGCGCATCACCAGTACGCGGTCGCAAATGCGCAGGATTTCATCCAAGCGGTGCGACACGAAAATGACGCTGGCGAATTCGCGCAGCTTGCGAATCTCACGCTCCAGCACCGCAGTTTCGGCCTGTTCCAGCACCGCCGTCGGTTCATCCAGAATGATCAGCGGCGTGATATTGGCGGTATCATCAACCCGGACAGCGCGGGCAATCTCGACCATCTGGCGGTCGACAAAGGTCAGATCACCGACCCGCGCCTTGGGGTCCAGAGTGACGCCGATCTTGTCCAGCACGACGGTTGCTTCGCGGTTCAGGCGCGCCCAATCCTGAAAGCCGTATCTGCTGGCCCCGGTACGACCGGCATTATGGGTGTCGATATTTTCGGCAACAGTCAGGTTCGTGAACAAAGATTGTTCCTGATGCACGACGCCGATGCCTGCATCCAGCGCGTCCTGCGGCCCGCGGAATTTGACCAGTTTGCCGTTGATCTCAATCGTGCCCTGATCGGGCTGTTCGATCCCGGCGAGAATCTTCAACAGCGTGGATTTGCCCGCGCCGTTTTCGCCGACCAGACCCACAACCTCGCCCCGCCGGATTTCAAGAGACACGGATTCGATGGCTTTCACCGCGCCAAAGCTGCGGCTGATAGTGCTGAGCTTGAGGACAGTGGGAGAGGTGATCGTCATTTTGCCACCTTCAAGCGCCCGCGCTGCGGCCATGCGACGGCCACGATGGTGACAATCAGGATCGATCCGAACACCGCCGACTGGTAATCCGGGTCAACCCCCGCCAGCACCAGCCCGTTGTTCAGAACGATCAGCAGCACCACGCCAAGCGCCGAGCGCATCACGCCGCCCTCGCCGCCGCTTAGCGCGGTGCCGCCAATCACGGCGGCGGGAATGACGGTGAACAGTTGACCCAGCCCGATATCGGGCGATCCGGACCCAAGCTGCATGGTGGCCAGAATACCCGCCAACCCGCTCAGGGCTCCGGCAATCGCAAAGGCCGCGATTTTGTAGCGGTTGACGGGTAGCCCGCTATGGCGGGCGATGGATTCGTTATTGCCAATCGCCAAAAGCCCACGCCCCAGCCGGGTGTAGCGGGCGACCAGCACGCCAGCCAGAATGATGGCCGCCGCCAGCCAGAAGGAATTCGGCAAACCAAGGGTCAACCGGGTCGGCCAGCGGGCCAGCACGTCATTGGTTAGGGTCGGCAAAAGTTCATTGCCATACAGCAGAATCCCGATGCCAAGGCCGACATATAATGTGCCCAGCGACACAACAAACGACGGCACCCGCAGTTTGGCATACATCACCCCGGTAACAAGCCCGATGCCCAGACCGATACCCAGCGCCACGGGCCAGGCCCAGATCCCGATATCCGACTCGAGCCGGGTGTTGGGCGACAGCAGGATCCAGGCCATCCCCGACGCCGCCATGACCCCCTGCACCGACAGGTCAATCGAGCCCATCTGGATCACCATTGTCGTGCCCACCACGATGATCAGCGGCACCGAAATCTGGAACAATACATTCTGCAGGTTCAGGACGCTGGCAAACCGAGGGTTCAGAAACCCGAAAATGACGAAAAGCACGGCCATCGCCAAAATCAGGCTGAGCGGGGCTTTGTGGGTCTTGATGAAATGCTGCAACGGACCGCCGCTGGCGGACAAGGCGGCATGACCGGCACGGTTGTTCTTGTCATGATTCCCGCCAATCGCACTGCCCATGGCCTACCTCATCCCGTTGCAAAGCACGTTAACTCGGTTTTACGGCCAGAACCAATCCGCTCTGGCCGTAAACCTGTTCTTTCGACGCCGTCAGACTACGGCATCACTTCCGGCCCGCCAGCAACCAGCGGCATCGGCTCGGTTGCCCAGGGACCGCTCACCAGCAGGCGCTCGACGAACTTTGCCGCAGCATCCGGCTCGTCATATTGCAGGTATTCGGCGATGTTACCGGGGTTCACGCAGCTCAGCGCAAACAGGCTGTCGCGCTGTTCCGGCGGCAGTTCGCTGGGCACGATTTCGCCGATTGCAGCAAGGTAGGCTGTGTAAAGCCCAACCGCCGACGCCATGTAGCCCCGGTGGAATGTCTCGCCGACGATGGCGTTGTTGCCACGGCCCGACAGGATGTCTTCAATCGTGGTCGGGTACAGGCCGTCCGACGCGAATTTCACGCTGTCCAGCATGCCGGCATTTTCGAACGACTGCATTGCGCCGATCTGCATGCCATCATCCGCACTCCACACGCCATTGATCTCTTCGCCGTATTTGACGATCAGATCCTGCGCGTTGCGGGCCCCAAGCTGCGGATCCCAGTTCGACGGGCGCGATTCCAGGATGGTGATGCCGGGATAGTTTTCCGCCATCTCGGCCTCGAACCCGGCCACGCGAGTCTGGCTGGTGGTGCTGTCCTGCACGCCGGGCAGCATCACGACATTGCCGACGCCGCCAAGCGCATCGCCCAGCGCCTGCGCGCCGCAACGGCCCGAGGACACGCCGGGGATTTTCTGGAAGGCAACGAAATGGTCGCCTTCAGCCTGCGGGCTGAAATCATCGGGCTTGTTCCACCAGATGGTGACAAAGCCGCCGGCCTGTTCCACTGCGTTCACGATTGTCGGCGCGTCCGAGCTTGCCACCGTGTTCACAAACATGATCGGGGTCTTGCCGCTGGCCAGAATGGCCATGATGTTCGAAATGCCGGTTTGCGACGAGTTGTCGGAGTTGACGATTTCCAGCGGGATATCCAGTGCCGCAGCCAGCGCCTCGGCGCCTTCGATGTTCGAGATCATGTAGGGGTTGGTAGTGTTGATCACCGACACCACCAGTACCATGTCTTCCTTGGCGACGGGTTCGGCAATCGCCTGACCGAACGACCCAAGGCCGATCACCATGGCCGATGTCAGCAGCGCCGCGCGTGCGGTCTTGGTCCCGAGAGTTTCCGAAAGATATTGCATTATTTTCTCCTTGTTTGAAGGTTGAAGTCAGGTTTTCCGAATGCGGGGTCCGCGCTTGGTTGCGCGTGTTTTGTTGTCAGCGGTCCAGATGACGCATTACATCCTTGATCAGCGGCCAGACCCGCGCGGCAGAGGTATGATCCATGCTTTCGCGCGCGGAATGCAGGTCATACAGGTTGGTCCCGATGCCGATGGTGTCCAGCCCGGTGATCCGCTGGGTGAACATGCCCAGTTCAAGGCTGCACACCGACACCAGCACATCGGGCTGCACGCCCATCACGCGTTCATAGCTTTGCTTGGCCACCGACAGCATGTAGGATTGCGGATTCCACGGAAATTCCGGCGCGTCGAGCCCGATCTGCGTTGCGCTGACGCCCTCGCCCGCCATGTCGGCCAGCTGCATGATCTGGTCCAGCACCGCATGTTTGCGCGATGTCACGGCGCTGGTGATGGTGCAGGTGATCTCGGCTCCCTTTGCGGTCGTGACCATAAAACCGATGTTGTTCGAGGTTTCCCAGTTACCGGGCACGTCAAGGTTCTGGTGCAGAATACCGTCGGGCAGCAGGCCGATGGTGCGCACCAGATTGGCGGCAGCACGGGCCGAAAACACCCGGGCTGCGGTCTGGTCCGGACGGCTGACCGCAATCTGCATATCGGGGTCGGCCAGGCGGTATTCAGCCTTGATTTCTTTGATCAGCGTTTGCAAGGCCTGCTCAACCGCATCCACCTTTGCCGGTGCGACCAGCAGCAGCGCAGCACTTTCTGCCGGGATCACGTTGTTCTGCACGCCGCCTGACACCGTGGCGATCTGCACCGCCCCCGCTTGCATCGCCCGCCGCAGCAGACGGCCCAGCACGGTAATCGCGTTGGCGCGGTCAAAGTGGATGTCAAATTCACAATGGCCCCCGCGCAACCCGCGCATGTCGATCAGCAGGGCGATATGGCCGGGGGCGGGTGCTTCCCACCCGGCGGCAATATCGGTGCGGCAGGACACATCGCCCGAGCATCCCGCCAACAGCTGGCGGTCGTCGATCCAGTTGAAGTCGATCATCCGCTTGCCCGACAGCAGGGTCAGATCAACCCCCGCGCCACCGACCTTGCCCATTTCTTCCATCGCCGTCATCACGCATTCCAGCGGCGGATGCGGGATATCCTTGGAATCGAGCAGCGCCAGCATGTAGGAAATCCCAAGCCCGTTGTCCGCGCCCAGCGTCGTGCCCTCGGCCCGGATACGGTCGCCATCGACCACCAGCGTGACGCCTTGTGTGCTGAAATCATGGGCGACGCCCGGCTCGATCTTGCAGACCATGTCGAGATGCCCGTGCAGCACGACGGCGGGTGCAGATTCGTAGCCCGGGGTTCCGGGTTTCTTGACGATGATGTTTTGCAAATCGTCTCGGTGATGGACCAACCCGCGCGAGGCCGCGAAATCGGCGATGTAATCCGTCGCGTCCTTTTCGTGGCGCGAACAGCGATGCCGCTGGCTGAGTTCTTCAAAAAAGAACATCACATCCCGAGGTTCAATATCTTCCAGAACGCGCATGTTTCCCCCCGAAAAGTGACTCTTCCTGCCGGTCAATCACGGATCGCCGCGATGTTCCGGCCGGGTTATTGTTCGCTATTAGCTGCGTTGCGCCCCCCGGCGACCAATTGTGAAACCGACCTCCCGTCAGCTTGGCACATATGATCACGCGGTAATCTTTTGTATCAAATGGCGTTAACTTGGCAATCCCCAAAATTCACACCCCAGAAGCGGTTTTATAAAAAATTATATAATTCAATATGTTAAACTGCAAAAAAGTAGTAAAAAAATTTTCAGCCCGCGTGAAGTGTGAAAGCAGTCTTTGTTTGTCGGAACCAAAGCTACGATTCGAGCAGAACCCAGTGATTGCGGGCAACATCACCGCAGGCAGTCGAACGTGCAGAACCCCATTGCGGCGCAATTGTATCGCATGCGCTCCTCCCCAATAGCCTGACAGAAGCACCCTTTTGGCCACGCCTTGTGAACATTTTGCCGCGTAACTTGCGTGGACCAGCCTCCAGCGTGACGGGCCTGTCTTATGGATCTGAATTCATATTGACCGCAAAGACGGTGGGGTCAGGCAGGGGCCATGTTGCCCCTCCGCCCGCAGATTTCACCCTTGCCGCCTGTCCTGCCAGGACAGGAACAGCATCATCCCGGCAATGGCCCCTCCCAGAAAGATGTGCTGCGCGTGGGTGCTGACATTGTTCAATTGCAGGATATTGCCCAGAACCGATACGATCAGCACGCCCGACAGCACGCCAAATACCGTGCCGACCCCGCCCGCAAGCCGGACCCCGCCGACCACAACCATCGTGATGGCAACCAACTCATAGCCGACCCCTGCGTTCGGGTCGCCGATGCCCAGCCGGCTTGATCCGATGACGCCTGCGGTCGCGGCGAGCATGCCGCTGATGACATAGACCGAAATTTCGATCCAGGTCACTTTGATCCCGAACAGGCGCGCCGTTTCCTCGGACCCGCCGACGATATAGACGTGCCTTCCATAGCGGGTGTGGTTGAGTACGACATAGGCGCCCAGAAAGGCGATGGCGAGGAACAACACGCCATTGGGCACCCCCACGAGACTGCCTTGGGCAATTGC
This sequence comes from Rhodobacterales bacterium, assembly GCA_031422295.1. Classification (GTDB taxonomy): domain Bacteria; phylum Pseudomonadota; class Alphaproteobacteria; order Rhodobacterales; family Rhodobacteraceae; genus JANOMH01. The sequence goes on from JANOQM010000092.1 coordinate 102,546, forward strand.
CTTGAATTCTTGCGGAATGCCCTCGAACATCGGTGCGCCGCCGGTCATGAAATAGATCACCGATCGCGCACCGATCATGGTGGCCAGCGTCGCGATGATCGGTTCCATCCGGCCCTTGGTGATGAGCAGGCCGTTGATCAGCCCAAAGACCGCTCCAAACAGGATCGCGCCCGCCACCGACACCACCACGCCATAGCCCGCTGCCACAAGGATCGCCGCCGTGACATTGCCGATGCCCATCACAGAGCCGACCGACAGGTCGATGCCACGGGCCAGGATCACGAACATCATGCCCACAGCGATAATGGCGGGCTCTGCGGCATATTGCAGGATGTTAAAGATGTTCCGGCCCTGCAGAAATCTTTCAGAGCTGAGCGTTCCGATCACCAGCAGCAGCAGCACGATCAGCGCTGGCGCGTATTCCGCGAGCGAGACTTTCTTCTTCACCACGCTGCGGCGTGTCGCGATGGGCGTGGCACCCTGCATGTCGTCGGTTGTCATCTCGCCTTCTCCGTTCTTCACCGGGATCGCGCCAGTACCGTGTTCAGGGTCCGTCGCCCCGCTGGCCCGTGCGTCCCGCCCCTAGTTGGTCAGCGCCTTTTCAAGAATTCTTTCTTCCGTGATGTCACCACCGGCCAGAATGGCGCTGACCTTGCCGCTGCGGATCACGACCACGCGGTCGCACATGCCGATCAGTTCCAGCAGTTCGGACGAATACAGGATCACCGGCAGGCCGCTTTGCGCCAGCGCGTTGATCTCGCCGTAAATTTCGACCTTTGCGCCAATGTCCACGCCACGGGTCGGTTCCTCCAGCAGAAGCGCGTTGTGGGACCCGATAAGCCAGCGTCCGACCAGTGCCTTTTGCTGGTTGCCGCCGCTCAGGCTTCCAACCTTGGCAAGGGGTCCGTCCGCCTTGATCCGCAGCCGCCGGGACACATCGTCGGCAGCCTGCTCGCCAGCCCGACGCCGGACCAGAAAGCCAAGCCATGAAAAATGACTGCGCAGTGAACTTGCGATGATGTTGAACGCGACGGTCTTGTTCAGAAACAACCCGTCTGCCTTTCGGTCCTCGGGCACATAGGCCAGCCCCTGCTCGATACTGCGCCGGGGACTGATGATGGATACCGTGGTGCCGTCGATTTCAATCGTGCCGCTGCTGGGCCTGACAAGCCCGAACAACGCCTTGATCACCGTCGTGGCCCCCGACCCTTCCAGCCCGGCGATCCCCAGAATCTCGCCATGACGCACGTCAAAGCTGATGCCGTCCAGCGCGCCGGTTACGCTCAGGTCGCGCACCTTCATGCGCACCGTATCGCTGGGCGGCGGACGCTTGGGATAGAACTCGGGCAGGTCGCGGCCCACCATCAGCTTGACGATTTCGTCCTCGGTGATCTTGCCGATGCTTTCGGTTCGCACCAGACGGCCGTCGCGCAGCACCGACACCCGGTCGGCAATCTGAAAGATCTCGCGCATCCGGTGCGAGACATAGATGATGCTGATGCCACGGTTCTTGAGCTCCCCGATCATCGCGAAAAGCGCGTCGATCTCGCCCTGATTGAGGTTCGCGGTCGGCTCGTCCATGATGATGACCGATGCGCCATCCTTGTGCACCGCCCGGATGATCTCGACCATCTTGCGCGACGACGGGGTCAGATGACGCATCTTGGTTGTCGCGTCGATCTTCAGCCCCAGCGCATCAAACTCCGCCTGGGCCCCGCTGTACAGCGCCTTCCAGTCGATCAGCATGCCGTATTTCTTGGGCTCGTTGCCTGCGTAAAAGTTTTCGGCGACGGTCAGATCGGGGATCTCTTGAATCTCCTGGAACAGGGTGGCGACGCCGCCGACCTGCGCATCAAAGGGGCTGGCAAAGGCGATCTGTGCGCCGTTCAGACGGATGACCCCCTCATCGGCGCGGTAAACGCCCGAGATGATCTTGATCAGGGTCGACTTGCCCGCGCCGTTTTCGCCCATCACGGCATGGACCTCGCCCTTGCGGACCATCAGGTCAAGGTCGGTGATGACCCGGTTTGACCCAAAGCTCTTGGACAGGCCCTTGATCTCCAGAGTGTTGACAGCATCGGTCATCTTCTTTCGCTCCTGGCGGAAAGCACCACGACAACCACGATGATGATCGCCAGAATAAAGCGCTGGAACCAGATGCCCATCCCCAGAAGGATCAGCAGGTTCAGCATCACGGCGCTGACCATCGCACCAAGGAAGGCACCGATAACCGTGCCTTTGCCGCCCACCAGACTGCCGCCGCCCAGCACCACCGCAGCGATGGCCATGATGACCACCTCGACCGGCGTGCCGCCGGTGGCGGCGGTGGCTGGCTGGAATGTGCCCACCCGGGCAAAGGTCAGGAAACCCGCCAGCGCAGCCAGCAACCCGCTGACCATATAAACCGAGACTTCGATCCAGTTGACATTGACCCCGACAATCCGGGCGGCGTTTTCATTGGCCCCGGTCGCATAGACATTCTTGCCATAGGTGGAAAAGCTCATCAGCCACCAGAACAGCGCCACGACCACGAACATCGCCAGCGCCGGAACCGGAATACCCGCGACCGCGCCGCCGCCAATCGCCCGGAACAGCGGGTCGATATCACGCGGGGCCACCGCATTGCCCTGACTATAGGTCATCACCACCCCGGTCATGACACCGCCCGTCGCCAGCGTGGCGATAAAGGGCTGCATCCGGCCGTACACGATCAGCAGCCCGTTCAGCGCACCCAGACCGGCACCAAGCAGCAGCGCCAGCACAAATGCGGTCCCGGCCGACATGCCCGCACCCAGCAGCAGGACAGTCGAAAGCCCGACAAGCTGCATGACGGCCCCAATCGACAGGTCGATGCCGCCAATGATCAGCACCAGCGCCATGCCGACAGCCACAATCGCCAGATAGGACCCCTGCCGGCTTAGATTGAACAGGTTGTCTGCGGTCAGAAAGAATTCGGTGAACAGCGGTGCCAGCGCAAAGGCAGCCGTGATCAGGAGCACCAGCATGTACTCTGACCGGTGCTCACCCAGCCAGCCGAACAACGATTTCCGGGAAAAGGTGGTCAGCATCGGTGTTCCGCATCCTTTGTCCTGCAAGGGTGAACCTGTGGTGCGTCCCGACCATTCAAGCCCGCGCGTGGATTTGCGCGATGGGACACAGATGTGAGGCAGTCGGACCCCGCGCACGCAAGACGCGGCGCAGGGTCCGGAGGCCGGGACTGATCCCGGTCCTCTGGATCAGGCGGGCTGGTAGCCCTTGGCGGATTGTTCCGCGATACCGTAAATTTCGCGCGCCTGCTGTTGGGTGGCCAGCGGACGACCGACTTCGCGGGCAATCGCCTGAACCTCTTGCAGCAACTCAAGGTTCGTGGGGTTGCGCGCCGGATCGTAGAACAGTTCCAGCCCGGTCTTGACATGGCCGCCCAGTTCGATGGTGCGCTTGATGATGTCGCGGGTGTCGCGGTCGCCCTCGCCCCAGATCGCGATGCACCAGTTCGGCGTCTTTCCGGTCTGGTTCAGCTGCTCCATCATGTCGAGATAGTAATAGAGGGTCTCGCGCGTGGGCTCCATGCCGGAGGTGCCGATCGGCTTCGTCGACGTCAAAGCGTAGGGCCCGATCAGGTAGAAGTCGACGAACGAGCCCGGAGTGGACATGCCGCGGTTGATGTAGTGCATGGCAAGACGCAGCTGGCCGGGCTCGTAGACGCCCCAGATGATGCTCATCTTTTTGGCCAGCGCCTGATCGACCTGGCCGGCCACCTGCTTGTAGTTCCAGCCGTATTCCCGGCCCTCGATATGGCCCTTCTCGTTCACGTCGAACGCGAACAGGTTGATGCCGGTGTCGATGCAGGAGATGTTGACGTTGTGGGTCTTGTTCAGGAACCCGCTATGCTCGGTGCCGAACTCGTCCTCGGTCAGCAACTCGCGGTTGCAGGTGGTCGGGTACCACGTCAGGTCGGGCCGCTGGCGCAGCACCTCGTCGTAGACAGGATGGTAGTCCTTGGCGGCCTCCTCCCCTTTCAGGTTGAAGTTGGTGTTGTGCGTGTGGATCGCGCAGGACCCGGCGTCCCAGCAGCGCAGCGCGTCCTCGATCACCTCGTCATAGGTGCGCGGCGTATTGGGGTTCATCGCCTTGGTCCGCTCGCCGTTCAGGTGGGACTCCACGATCAGCGGAGTGTCCCAGCCGGGCTTGCGGTCTGCGAATTTGTCGAGTGATGTCGCCATGATTTCAGTTCCTCCTCACATTGCCGGTGTCATCTGTTGCGCCGCGCGGTCCGATTGCCCGGACCCGTTCCCGCGCGGTCCTTGGCTGGTCCTTGGCAGAACCGGCCCGGTCACGCAGGGGAACATCGCATTTGTCTAAAAATCCGGTGCCCTTGATCGTTAGTGTAGGGGTGCGCAGGGGCAGCGCATAGGGGCGGTTTGCCCGCGTGGTGTGCCGGGTCCCCTGATCAGGGCACCCGGCTTTTGCCTGCATGGCCTTGCTGTGGTTCGCACAGGTCAGCAATCGCCAGGCTGGGTCGGGTTCGCGTTACTGCGCGATCCGGTCCAGAAAGGCTTGGGCGTTGTCTTGGGTAATCAGCGTTTCGTGGTACCAGATATGCTGATCGACAATGGCACCTTCGGTGACGGCCAGCGCCGCAGCGACGACCCGGTCCATGTCCGAATCCCAATACACGCTGGCCTTGGCGGCGGAACCGGCAAGAATTTCCTGAACCAGGTCTTCCTGACCGTCGACGCTGACCATGACGACTTCCTCTTCACGGCCCGCACTGCGCAGTGCGGCAAGCACACCCATCGCCATTTCGTCATTCATCGCATAAATGCCGTCGATTTCCGGGTTGGCTTGCAACAGGTCGACCGCTGCGGTCATTGCCGGCATGCGGATCCAAGCGCCCGACTGCTGCCCCACAACATGGATATCGGGGTACTTGTTGATGACTTCCATGAAGCCACCAAGGCGGAATTCGTAGTTGGAGGATTCGGCCACGCCTTCAATGACGATGATGTCGCCCTTACCCTCAAGCTGATCGGCCATGTACTGGCCCAGAAGCTGACCATTTTCCCAGTCGTCCGGGCTCATGAACGACGTGTAGGGGATGTTCGCGGTATCGTCCGGAATGCCCGAGTTGTTCATCAAAAGCGGGATGCCTGCGGCAATCACCGCCTCATAGCCCGGGTAGACAGCGGTGCCCGACAGGCTGCTGATGATCAGGGCATCGGGTTGGCGCTGGACCAGACTTTCGATATTGGCCAGCTCGACGCCAACCTCGCCGGTGCCCTCGGTGACATAGCAGGTCACGTTCGAGAACTTCTCGCAGTTGGATTTGAAGGTTTCGACCATATTGATGCGGACAGGGTGGTTCATCACCACCTGCGAGAATGCCAGCGTGATCGGGTCGCCATTGCCGTAGACGCCAGCAGTTACCCCGTCGTTGAACTTGGCCATGATCGCGTCAAGGTTCATGTAGTTGGGGTCGTTCAGAACCGCGTCCGGAGTCGGATCATAGGCGGTGGCAAACGTCAGGCCCTGTGCACCAGCAGCATGACCGAAAACGCCCATCCCGATAACGCTCACGAGCGGCAACATTGCAAACTTATTCATCGACAGCTTCTCCTCACCTGTGTCGCGGCAAACCGCCTCGACCTCCCACGTCAGGCTAACTGCTCCTTTGAACATTTGTCAATGACAATTTATATATGTTTCGCTATGAGGCATGCCATTTTAGCAGGCTGTCTAGTCGTGCGGCACATTTCGCGTTCGATTGACCTTTGATAAAGAACGGTTTCAGATGGTATCGGCGTTTGATGTTTTTACGGTATTATATTGAAATTAATAGATAATATTCTATTTTTTGGCCAAATCGTCCTTGCGGAGCAGCGCAGACGGCGAGACGGCGCGCAAAGATGAACCGCCGAAATGCTCATCAGAGCGCTTGTCAAGCACCTTCGATCATTGTATCTTTTGGAATAACTTATGCTCATCCGGAGGTCACGACGGGGGCGGTGGTACGCAAGGCTCTGACCGAGTTGGTCCGCGCAGAAGCACCTGAACCCAGGGCTGAACCCTTAAGGTGCTCAGTGGCGTTGATGAAACCGTAGCCCGCACAGCCGCCTGCGGGGTCATTGCCGGGGTGATGCGGAAAGTGTGGAACGGTGCGCCCCAAGTCGCTTGAACGGATGCCCGGCCCCACACGCCGCAAACGAGGATGAAACCGGGCGCGTTGCGACGGCCCGCAGCAACCAATGCAAAGGGGAACAGCCATGGCAGAAATCTATGACCATACCGGAGCACCCGTGCACCACAGCCGCGCCCGGGTGAACGGCATCCGGATGCATTATGTGACGGCCGGACAGGGCGAACCGCTGCTGCTGTTGCACGGGACCCCCAAGACCAGCTTTTACTGGCATCGCCTGTTCCCGCTGCTGACCGAGCGGTTCACCGTCGTGGCCCCCGACCTGCGCGGTTTTGGCTATACCGACAAGCCGCCGGTCTCGGAGGGGTATGATTCCGAGACCAACGCCACCGATGTGGCCGAACTGATGGCCCAGCTCGGGCACGAAACCTATCATGTCCATGGCGAGGACCGTGGTGCAGAATTTGCCTATGTGCTTGCCGCCACCCGGCGCGCGCAGGTCCGGACGCTGTCGTTCTGCGAGATGTTGCTCTCGGGTCTGGGGCTGGAGGAATGGTCCAATTTCACACCCGACAACATCGGCGCACAGTTCCGCCAGCAGGGCGTATGGGTCTGGCACATCCCATTCTTCTGGATCCCGCACCTGCCCGAGATGCTGATTCAAGGCAAGGAGCGTGCCTTTTGGGAGTTCTGGATCAAGGCCGAGACCTGGAATCCCAACGCCATTTCGCAAGAGGCATTGGACGAATGGATCTCTTGCCTGACCGCCCCGGGCGGCCTGCGCGGTTGCCTTGAGACCTATCGCGCCGGACTGAAGAACGCCACGATCAACCGGCGCTTGAGTCAAGAGAAGCTTACACTGCCCATCATGACCATTGGCGCCCCCGAATTCTTCGGCTCTCTGGTCGAAGACCAGATGGCGCGTCTGTCGCACGGGGTCGAGCGGGCGGCGGTGTTCGAGGCCTGCGGTCATTCCCTCGCGCTCGAGGCTCCTGAGCGACTTGCGGCCACGCTGCACGCGTTCATGCTGGGCCGCGCCTGAGGGTGCATGACGCTTGCCGCACCACCCAACCTGAACCGCCCCGGATTTACCGGAGGGTGGTTTGTGGACTTGCACCGGTTTCGTTCCGGTTAGGTGCTCACGTTAGGCGGCCTTCTGTTCGAAAGCCACGGGGGATTTCCAGCCGATTGCTGAGTACCTGCGGCGGGGATTATAGAAGCCGTTGATGTATTCGAAGGGGGCAATTTCAACGTCGCGGCGGGTTTGCCAGTTTCGGCGCCAGACCAGTTCGGCTTTCAGCGACTTGAAGAAGCTTTCGACGGCGGAGTTATCGTAACTGTTGCCCTTTCCGCGCATCGAAACCTCAAAGCCGTGCTTGCGCAGTATGGCGGCGTCTGGGCCGCCCGGCGCGTGCCGCAGGCGGTGATGCGCTGGATCGTCATCGCCATTGGTCTGGCGCTGTCGACATATTACTTTATGGCCTGACTGAACTCTTGCAGATGAGACTGAACATCACGACCGGGTTGCGAAGCAAATTACCTGACAACGCAATGAAGCCGGTAATCGATATCGCAATAGTGGCCGCATCGAACAGCGAGTGCCCAAACAGGATTCGGATTTAGGTCGGAGAGACAGCTTAAGGAAGGACAGTGACACACGGAACGACCCGAATTGCGCCATCGCAGAACCTATATCGCGAGGATACCCGACCGCCATGCACGCCTCAATGTCCATCGCTCTCACAGTACTACGGCAAATCCACCAGCCCAATCACACGTTACGCCGCGGCGCGCGATCGCGCGGTGCCATGGTCTGGCGCCGAGAGAGGCCTAGCCGTCTGCCCGTAACCGGATCAGTGTCCAAAAAAGCACCTCCGCGGCGCACTTCCCAATGCATGAACTGAACCAGCGCATCGACTTGATCCGCATAGGTATCATTCGGAAAAGTCAGAAGTTCGCGACGGAAGGTGTCGAACCAAGGCAGATTGGTGGGTATGACGAGTCTTCGCTGCTTCAGCCAGTCTGTGACCGGCAAAAAGCGGTCCAGTTTGCTTTCGGTTGCTTGAATCGAAATGTACGGGCCACCGACATCCTGCCGCAGATCCTGCAGAAGTGCGGTGCCCATCGCTGTATCCTCGATGAGAACTTTTTCGGCCTTCCAATGCTTTTGCATCGCTATGATGCGGTCCTTCAACGTTGAATAGTCCGGCCGGTCGCGGAACACGTCGAGAAGATACCAGCACTCATCCTCGTGGGTCCATCCGAACGTCATGCCGACTGAGAAGGCGGAGCGGGGGCCGTCCTTGGCTGCAGTATCCCAGCTCTGCAGTCGGCGCACGAAGTTTTCAAGGGGCGGAAGCGCATTCACCAGATGCAGGTCCGTCATGCTCAGGTAACTGCTTTCGCCTGGTCGGGGGTTCTGCAGATATTGCGCATGGAAAGCGTAGCTGCCAATCAACCCAAGGATGCCATCCAGCACATCCCGCGGCTCGCGGGTGGCGTTGAGCACGTCACCGGGTATCCGGCTGAAAAACCGGCGGTTATAAAGTGGGATCTCGGCGGGTGACTGGGCAATCGACGGAAGTGAAAGATGCCGGAATACCTCCTTTTCAAGCAGATAGGCTGTGATGTCATCCGCATGCAGCCGTTGTGCCACCGAGACAATGGCACCCGTCCTCTTGTCATCAAGACGGGAATGCAGCACCTGATCGAACATGGTCCTGACCTGCTCGCGCGCAACCGGATAGTTGACCTCGCCGGCCTTAATCAGGTCGTCGAGCACAATCACATCCGCTCCAAAACCAGTGATGCCTCCACCCAGTGAGATGGCATTCTGCCGCCGCCTTGAATGGTCTTGATGTGCTCGGCGCGGTTTGCCTTTGGATCAATACGCGTTTCTGGAAAAAGGGATTTGTAAAGATCACTTTCGATCAGGCGTCGGAATGAATCGGCGTGTTCGCGCACGAGTTCGCCGCCGTAGCTCACTACCATGATCTTGCGGGTCGAATCCTGTCCGAGCAGGAAGGCGGGAAACAGAACGGAGGCGCAGATGCTTTTCAGGTGCCGGGGTGCGACAGAAATTATGAGCCGCGTATTTCTTCCCTCGGCAACCTCCTGCAGAGCAAAGCACATCGCTTCAAGATAAGCTGCCGGGTCAAACCTGTCACCCGGGCAAAGGATTTCGAACAGGGCTATCGCATTTGGCCGATGACGGTTTTTGCAAAGTCGTCGGACCATCCGGCGCGTTTGCGTTTTCGGGAGACGGGGAGGTTGGGTCTTGTCTTTCGGAGTAGGTTCAGGGTTAGTTTTCGCAGAATTGTCAGGTTTTCCGGCCCGTTGTCCTTGCGGTTTCGGGCGCGGTCCTCGTCGAATTCCATGTCGAGGACCCGATGCAGGCTGTTCTCGATGGACCAGTGGGCGCGCACGGCACTGGCGAAGGTTTCACGCGACAGCGAGGTGGAGGCGACATGGTAGCGCGTGGCCGTGGTGGTGACAGCTCCGATCTGGCGGGTTGATTGGACACGGCCGATGCAGGCGAGGCCCGGCAGGCAGGGCTCGTCTTTGTACCGGCGGTCCGAGAACAGCCAGTCCACCACGTGGCTGACACGGTGGACCCTCGTCTCGATCCGGCCATGATCACCGTCAACCGTCTGATAAGACACAAGGTTCTGTGCTGGATCGGCGAAATACTCTGCAACCTCGTGCACCACCAGGGGATGGTTGGCCTTCAGCGCGAGCAGGTAGTTGCCGCCACGATCCAGAATAATTTGCGCCGTCGCGGTCTGGGTGTGCAGCGCGTCGGCGGTGACCAGAACACCGTTCAGGCACAGCGTCTCCAGCAGGGCCCGCGCTGCCGTGATCTCGCTGCCGCCTTCCGTTCCGTCGCGGGGCACGGCGCGCTGCCCGATCACCAGCCGCGCATCGGTCCCGAAGGCGGTGACCACATGCAGCGGCGAGCGCCCCGCCGCGCGGTCGAACGACCGCCGCAAGGTCTTGCCATCAATGGCCAGAACCCCCGGCCCCTCCGCCCGCAGATCATCCAGAAACGCCGCAAAGACCTGCCCGAATGCCACAGGGTCCAACAGCCGGAACAGCCGGCTAAACGTGTCATGGCTCGGCAAGCCATTCTCAAGGCTGAGAAATTCCCGCAAGAGAACCTCCCTGTCCTCGGCAAATTCGGCAAAGTCCACGCAAGTCTCCGCGCCGCAGACCGATGCCGCCAGCGCAATTACCAGAATGTCCAGCAACCCATGCCGCTGCGCATTCCCCGTCCGGAGGTCAGGAAGGGGCCGCGACGAACGGCATTAAAGTTTCGATCCACGCCCCCGTGAGGGGGGCGACTTTAGTGGTGCCGCATCGCCGCTAATTGTATCTGGTTTCGATCCACGCCCCCGTGAGGGGGGCGACGTCAGGTTGGCACCGTCCGTGTTTTGATACGGCAGTTTCGATCCACGCCCCCGTGAGGGGGGCGACGGATGACAGAAGTGAACCGCCCCGGGTTTACCGGAGGGTGATTTGTTCAATGACTATGCGACCATATCGAGTGAGTTCAGGTTTGCATGAGACACGCCTCCTGTGCTTCTGCGGGTGGGATGTATCCTATGGGGCCGAGAAGGCGGCGGTTGT